>JARLHE010000056.1 GCA_031292385.1 Oligoflexia bacterium | reverse complement strand
TGGTGCAACGGGTGCTGCTGGTGCAACGGGTGCTGCTGGTGCAACGGGTGCTGCTGGTGCAACGGGTGCTGCTGGTGCAACGGGCGCTGCCGGTGCAACGGGCGCTGCGGGTGCAACGGGTGCTGCTGGTGCGACGGGCGCTGCTGGTGCGACGGGTGCTGCTGGTGCGACGGGTGCTGCTGGTGCGACGGGTGCTGCTGGTGCGACGGGTCCTACTGGCCCAGCCGGAACGAACGGTGCAAATGGTGCAACGGGTGCTACCGGTCCAAGCGGCGCTGACGGAGCGAACGGTGCTGCCGGTGCTACTGGGGCAACAGGAGCTGCTGGCGCTACTGGTGTAACTGGTCCTACAGGCCAAGCAGGTACGAACGGTACTAATGGCGCGACAGGTGCTGCTGGTGCTACGGGCCCAGCGGGTGCGACAGGTCCTACAGGCACGAATGGTACTAATGGCGCAACGGGTCCTACCGGCTTAGCAGGAACGAACGGTACCAACGGTGCGACAGGCGCTACCGGTCCAAGCGGCGCAGATGGAGCGAACGGTGCTACGGGCGCTACTGGGGCAACAGGAGCTACTGGCGTAACTGGTCCTACAGGCCAAGCAGGTACGAACGGTACTAATGGCGCAACAGGTGCTGCCGGTGCAACAGGTGCTGCCGGTGCAACAGGTGCTGCCGGTGCGACAGGTGCTGCCGGTGCGACAGGTGCTGCCGGTGCAACAGGTGCTGCCGGTGCGACAGGTGCTGCCGGTGCGACAGGTGCTGCCGGTGCGACAGGTCCTACAGGAACGAACGGCACTAACGGCGCTACGGGTCCTACAGGAACGAACGGCACTAACGGCGCTACGGGTCCTACAGGAACGAACGGCACTAACGGCGCGACAGGTCCTACCGGTGCAGCGGGCGTGACCGGTGCGACGGGTCCTACCGGAACCAACGGGACAAATGGCACCAACGGTGCGACCGGCGCAACCGGTGCAACCGGTCCTACAGGCTCGAATGGTACCAACGGCGCAACAGGCCCTACCGGCACTGCGGGCGTGACCGGTGCGACGGGCGCATCACCGTTCTCGGTGATTAGCGGAAGCAATTACGGAGTGGGCAGCGGCAATACATTCGTCATCGGCGAAACGACGACCGCCGCGACCTCGATGCTCGAACTGCACGGCGGCTCATTCGCCGTCGATAGCACCAGCCTCAGTACATCAACGGTAAACTTCGCAACCGGTAACGTGCAGTATTCGAGCACAACGAGCACATCGATCACTGTCTGCGGAATGCAAGACGGCGGCGCTTACACCCTCGCCCTTACCGGCAGTCTGTCCGGCACGGTCACGATTGCCGCCAGCACCGGCACTGGCGCCACCTGCACAGGCGGCAGTGCCGTCACGGTCGATTTAGGTGCTGGCGCGACGACCTTTACAGCCAGCGGCACGACAAGCATCGTCACATTCATCTACCTATCAGGTCGTTCGACGGTATACGGATCGGTGATCTCGGGCTTCACGCACTAACCGCCGGAGGGAGTCGAAGCCGTCACCTTGCCGCCGGAAGCCGTGGAAAGCCACTGAGCATTGTTTCGATAGAGAGCGTTGGACGGATCCAGCTTCAGAGCCTGATCCAGCGCCTGTTTGGCGAGATCATATTTTTTAAGCACGATGTAAGCTGAAGCGATATTGTTCATGCTCTTCGCGTAAAATTGGCTCTTGGCGGAAACTCGCTGCCAAGCCTCGATCGCCTGATCATACGATCCGCGCTGATACAACTCGAGCCCGAGATCGATCGCAGCCGAATCCCTGTTTTTGCCGTGAGCGGCCTCTTCCCTCAATTGATCGATTCTGGCATTTTGCATCTGCACGCGCGATTGAGCGAACGCCAGGTTGTTTTTCGCGAGATCCAGATTCGGCTGCAGCTCGAGCGCGTGCTTACAAGCTTCCACCGCCTCGGGGTATTTTTGGAGATCATTGTACTCCGCGCAAAGATTATTGAATCCAAGTGACGCGCGGGGAAAGTTAATGGTCACCGTCTGGTAAATCTCCATGGCCTTCTGATGATTGCCCACGGAATGAAGAGCTAAGCCAAAATTAATCGCATTCTCGAAAGTCGGATTGTGATCAAAGGCTTGAGCAGCAATCGCAACGGGATCGCTCGCTTTCGATTGGACGCCGGCTCCAGGCGCGACGGCCGCCTGCTTGGGACTGCAACCGCTCGTCATGACACTCACCACGGCAAGCACCATCATAGAGAAGAACAAAACATCGAAACTTTGTTTTTTCATCATGTCTGGAAGCCTCTGCTACCAAACGATACACGTAGAAAAGGTTTGGCAGAAGTTAAAAATTCCCGAGCGAATGCTCGATCTGCCCCAGCCGATTTGAGATGGAGTCCCAATTCATCATTTTAAGGACCATATGAAGCTTAGGCAGAGTTGTATCCAAACGCGCGTAATGCACCCAGCTCTCCCAACCTCGAATCGGGAGCCTCGGGTGATCAGGATCGAGCTCGCGCGGATGCAATACGACCATCGGCGGCAATCCCGCAGCCAATGCCCTTTTCAACCCGACTCGAATCAATACCTTCGGCGCGAGCCGAAAAAAACAGCCGCTTGAGAAAGGGATTCGGGCTCCGGCAAACGGGAGGACCGTCACGGGAATTCGAATGAGTTTTCCGCTACGATAGGGCTTAAGGCTTCCATCGGCCACTCCGTAAAGCGGCGTTTTGATCGGAAACTCGCTGGAATCATAACGGATGCCAGCCCGCTCGAGCTCATCGCAAAACCAAGGAGTCCGGGCCCCCACTGACCAACTCGGAGCTCGAAAGCCGATCGGCGGGCGGCCCGTAAGCTCTCCGAGCGCTCCGATCGCCGCTTTCAGGTATTCACGGAACTGCGGCTGTGTCATTCGGTAGATCAAATCATGCGTCATACCATGGCAGGCGATTTCATGACCTTGCCTCTGCAGGGCCAAAACCGCGGCAGGATGATTTTTGGCGAACTCGCCCAAGACGAAGCAAGTACTTTTAGCGCCGTATGAAGCCAGGGTCTCGATCCAGAGATCGATATTGCGCTCGATGGGGTAACGCTTCTCGTCCGCGAGCCCGCGAAACTCGCCCTCTCTCCCTTCGAGCTGATGAAAATTCGCATGATGCCAATCTTCGACATCCAGAGTGAGCAAGCCGGCCGAGGACATATCAGGATCCTTCCGCCGGATCCGACCGCGACGAGACGACGCTGAGACAATCACGGACCTTCTCGGACTTCGAATGACCTCCGTCCCTGACCTCGGCCTCGAGCAAAGCGAGCTTCTGGGCGAGCTTCTGGTTCTCGGTAAGCAGCTGGCTGATCACCGTGCTGAAGTGGATCAGCATCAGGAAGACAAAACCGCTCAGCACCAGAAAAAAGGCGGACGGCGCATAATAAACACCAATCGCCTCCGAGAACGCCCCGAGCCACTGCTTGCGGATCACCAGAGCGAATAGGGAAATCCCGGTAAAAAACCAAAGAAGCGAGTAGCGCTCCTTGATGCGGCGGCGCCGGACCAATTCGAAAATCACGCCGATCAAAAGCAGGCAGCTCGCGATCCCGATGAAGTCCGTGCGGCTGAGAGACAGGAAATTCAACCTCATCCGACCTACCTCACCCGATCGAACAACGACGACAGGACCACCTTGAAAACATAGTAAAGCGAACGATACCAGTTGATCGAACTCTTGCCGGCCATTCGCGGGCGCATTCGGACCGGCACTTCCATCACGCGAAAGCCATGACGAACCAGCGGAACAAGAATCTGCACTTCCGGGTAATCGTCCGGATAATTCTCCGCGACATATGCCGCGGCAGCGCGGTTGTACAGCCGGAAACCGCTTGTGGTATCGGTCACCCGGACGCCCGTCAACAACCAGACATTGAACGAAAGCGCCCTCCCGATCAGCCATCGCAAGCGGGTCGTGCTACGGATTCCCTCGGTCGAATCCAGCTTGAACCTCGAGCCGATTACGACGTCCGCCTTACCCTCCAAGATCGGCGCGAGGAGCGCCTGAAGCTCGGACGGAACATGTTGGCAATCACCGTCGACTTGCGCGACAAAGTCCGCGCTCCTTTCGATCGCGTAACGAAAACCGGTCTGAACCGATATACCGATGCCAAGATTGTAAGGAAGGGAAATCACCTTTGCCCCCCACCCAAGCGCGACCTCGCGAGTACGGTCCGCGGACCCGTCATCGATGACGATCATCTCGACCTTGCAGCCGGGCATCCGAAGGTCCTGGACCTCTTGGACCACTTTGCCGACATTCCCTTCCTCGTTAAAAGCGGGAACGACAATCCAGAGCTTTTTGACCGCCGCCGGTTCGGCCTGAGCTGAGCGAAAGCGCAAAAGGGACGACATAGCACCTCTGCTATATAATTCGGCTAACAAGAAAATAAACTTTACCAGGCAAACCCTGCCTAGCTGCGGCACCAAAGCGACAAATGCTTGAGATCAACCGGGCTTGTTATTAGGATTAATTAAATAAAGGAAAAATACAATGGCTTCGACCGACGCCACCAGCCCAAGCCTTGCTCATCCCCGCCCGATCCGCCTAGGCTGGAAAGTCGCGTTCAGCCTGCTCTTCGCGCTGGTTCTGGGGGTTTACGCCAGAAGCCTCAACGTACCCTTTCACTTCGACGACACCCATGCCATCGCCGATAATCCGGCGGTCCACGGCCTCAGCCACCTGGGGGAGATCTGGACGGACACCACCGCCTCCTCCATTTACCCCGACAACCGCAATTACCGACCTCTGACCTTCACGGTCTATGCGCTCTGCTGGCAACTGGGCGGCGGCGAACTCTGGGCATTCCACCTCGTCAAAATATTGATGCACGCGATAGTCTGCCTGATGATCTTCCTCATCTGGCGAAGGCTTTGGAAGGAGCCAAGCTGGTTCCCGGAGGCCGGCCTTAAGTTCGAGATCCCCTTTGGGAGCCGCGGCTGGGAAATGGACTCGGAACTTGCGGCCTTCGTGCTCGCCGCCCTGTTCGCGATCCACCCGGCCTGCTCCGAGGTCGTGACCTACATCTGCGCCAACACCACTCTCCAGAGCGCGATGTTCTATCTGCTGGCGACTTGGGCGTTTCTGCGCTTCTGGGACAGCGGCAAGATCGGCTGGCAAGCGGCATCGACGATCTTTTACGCGGGCTCCGTCCTGAGCAAGGAAGAAGGCATCACCTTTCCCGCCGCCGCGGCCCTTCTGATATTGTTTTTGAAGCCGGGAAAGCCGGCGGATCGCATCAAAGCGGCGCTCCGGGCAACCTGGCCTCTCTGGATCGCCTGTTTAGGACTCGGGTTCATCGTCAAAACGATGATACCGGCCGTTCAGGCCAAATCGCGCGGAAACCTCCCGCCCCTGGAATATTTCTTCACTCAATGGAGAGCCTATCTCTGGTACATGCGGCTTTGGTTTTGGCCCTGGGATCTTAACGCGGACAATACCGACTTCGGCTTTTCGCATTCGATCTTGGACCCCATGGTCATTCAGGCGCTGATCGGCAACCTTTTACTCGCGGCTTTCGGGTGGTGGAATCGCAAGCGGTTCCCGGCGCTGCTGTTCGGCCTACTCTGGTTCTATCTCACCATCGCGCCCGCATCGAGCATTGTCCCGCTCGCCGAACCCGTGAACGAACATCGGATGTACGTCTCTTACTTCGGCTTTGTCGGCGGGACCTTTGCCGTGCTTCTTTGGTTTTTTCAGGCCGCGCTCAAACCCGGGCTCCCACCGAAAGCGGCGAGCGCGATCCTCGCGCTAGTCATTTTAGGCTTGGTGATAGGAACCGAAAACCGAATTACGGTCTGGAAGAGCGACGAAAATCTCTGGGCGGATACCGTCGAAAAGAACCCGAACAGCGGACGCGCCATGAACAACCTCGCTCTGGTATACATGCACTCCGCCCAGTACGACAAAGCGCTCGACCTCCTCAACCGGTGCGAAAAAGTCTGGTCCAGCTACAACATCTGCCCGCTCAATAAAGGAATCATCTACACGGTCACCGGCAACGCCGTGGAAGCGGAGAAAAGCCTGAACCGGGCGATCTCCCTCGATCCGGACAATATCTGGACGAACTTCTTTTTAGGCAAATACTACGAAAGCCAGAAAGCCTATCCAAAAGCGATCGAAACCTACGCGAAGGCTGATCGTCTCTCGAACGGCACCTTCATCGAAGCAAAAACGCGGATCGCCGAACTCGAGCTCCTCGGCGGAAATCGCGAGCACGCCCAACAAATCGCCAATGACCTGCTCCGGCTGGACCCGAATAACGCCCTCGTCCAAGCTCTCTTAAGCAAGCTCCAATCGCCCCCCGTCACCGCGGCGAAACACTGATCGCCCGCCCAACCCTGGCCGCAGCCTGGCTCGCCGGCATCAGGCTGATTTCCAGCGCCGCTGGCAACGGCCGGACATCCAGCCTTTGCAACGCCTTCAATCCCAGCAAATTCTCGCGCGAAAAGGGCAGCGGAACACGCAAAAATTCAGCTAGCCAAACCGCGAAGCTCACGACCCTCAACGGCACCGAAACGAAACGCGGAGGCCTGCCCGTCGCTTGACTTAAAATCGCGCAAAGCTCCCGCAAGGTGCAAGGCTCCGTTTCGGCCAAATCAAAACTGCCCGAATATCCTTTTTCCAGGAGCTTGAAGCTCGCCCGGCAAAGATCGCCGACCCAAACCGCGTGGACAAGCTGCCTCCCCCCGCCGACCAGAACCGTCCAAGGGCTCTTCAATACATTGCGCGCGATCTTGCCGAACAATCCGCCCGGACCGATCACCAAGCCCGGGCGGATAATCAGATCCTTCTCCGGGTCGAAAAGCTTCTCCAGCCTGAGCTTCTGCAAAGAGTAGTGGGAAAGCGCCCGCTCATGGGCCGATAAACTCGAAACGAACACGAACTTGCGAACTCCGAGCTTCCGCGACGAATCGAGCAACGCCCGCGTACTGTCCTGATTGACCTGATCCGCGTCCGGAGCGCTCTTCGAATACGCGACATGAGCGCAATGAATGAGATAATCGCAGCCCCGCAGCGCCTCCTCGGGGATCGGGCCCGGCATCCTGAATTCGCTGAAGCGCAATCGAGGATGCGGCTCGAAAAACTTTCTCGCCAACTCAGGCCGGCGAACCAGGCCAACGACTTCCCATCCGGCGCTCAGGAAATAGCGAACCAGATTCGAACCGATAAAACCGTTGGCTCCGGTGATGGCGACTTTTGGCATCAATTACCCAGCCCAAGCGCATGCCGCGCGACCCGGTGAGCATGGGCCATAAATGTCAATGTCGGGCCTTTCGCGGGAAGATAGCGAAAAGCCGATCCGTCAGCAATGAAAACGCGGCTCGTGCCGTAAAGCCTTCCGTCCGGCGCCGTGTGGAACTCCTTCTCCGCCGTAGAGAAAGGGAGCGTGCCGCCGTAATGGATGCTCGCGCCCGGGTCCAGATCGATCCGCTTGGCGGGAACGCACCCCAACTTCAGGAACGCCCGCTGAATGCGCCGGTTTTTGCGCTCAATCAAGTCTTTCTCTGCCGCGCTGGGGCGATAATGACCTTCAAGGGCATCACCGGCGGGATCTTCGGAATTCCTCACAAGCTCGACGAATTTTTCGTCGCTCGGGAAATCCGCGTGATTGATCGTCGCCAGGACCAGCGCGCTCTGAAGAAAGCGCAAGAACTCTTTGCCGTCGGCATAGTTGATCGGAAAATCCTTAGCCAGCCTGAAAAGCAAAAGCGAACGATAGCTGAAAATCGAGATCATCACGTGATCCGGCGCTGCCGGTTCGGGAGCGTAAAAAAGAACCAGCTGCGCCAGGCTGTGACGCAACTCCGATCCGGCCCTCCCCAGCATCCGCAAATTCAGGCTCGCGAGATAAGAAAAGGGATTACAGACCATCGGCAAACGAGTTCGCCTGTAATCGAAAGATCGCATGACAATTCGCGCCGTCGCCAAAGCCCCAGTGGCCAGCAAAAGCCTGCGGCAGCGCACGATCTCGCGCTCGCCGGTGTCGGTCCGGCGAACCGTGACCTCGATATGATCAGGAGTCTCGTGAAAGCGAAGCGCAAACCGGCCGGGAAGATATTCGAAACCGGGCTTGCGCTGAAGCTCTTCGAGCGTGATCCATGGCCGATACGCCGAGCGACCGTGATCGGACCAGAACTCCATATCGCGTAGCGCGCTTTTTTCCCGACTCCCCTGATCCTGGCCAAGAAGCGCGAGCGGGCATCGGCCCAGATAAAATCCGCTCTCATTCAACCGACGGCGACGCTTCTCGTAAGCGCTCAACAAGAATCGCGCGTTTTCGTCGATCGCAAGGGGCTCGTGCAAAGACTGAAGCCCCCCTAAACTGAAAGGAGCGATGTCATCGCGGGCTCCGGAAACACCGACTCTCCGGCTGACGGTTTCATACGCCTCGAACATGCCGCCGCGATCCAAACCGCAATTCGCAAGCTCCGAATCCGAGAACACATGCGAGCCAAGACCCCAAGCCGCCCCCAGTCCTCCGCGCGCCAAGCTCTGTACCGGCTTGAATTCCGTATCGCGAAAAGGCGCAAGCATGGCAGCGTTGCGAGTGACGAATTGACGTGGCGGCGTAAGCTGGGCGCCGCCCTTCGCCGAACCCATGGGAACGCCCTCGAAACGATCCCCGAGAAAATAGCGATGTTGCTCCGGATCCGTCCGCCGCACGCGAAGAAAATCCTCTTTGGGGACCAACGGGGCGTAATGCTCGTCTTTCTCCCCGACATCGAGCAGAGCCACCCGCCCTCCGGATTCGATCAGCGTTTGGGCGGCTTGAGCGCCCGTGCATCCCGAGCCGATTACAAGGAAGTCGTGCAGCATCGTGAATACCTGAAGCGCAGGAAGGCGACCACCAGCCAGCCCAAAACGGCGGCCAACGTCATCCGAAAAACCACGCCGGCCAATTTTATGAAATCCAGCTTTCCATACTTCTTAGGTAAAAACTGATCGCTATTCGCCGGAGAAGCCTCAAGGATCGCCAGCATCAGGAGCAGCCGCTGCCGCACGGGAGAAAAAGGCGAATGCATGGCGAGACCGGAATCGATCAGCTTCATCGATCGTGGAGACCGCAGGCCGATCCTCCACAGCCTTTCATCCCAGGAATTCATCCTGCCGCAAGCACCCAGGGCCATGGCCTCGCAATAGCGCCGGACGAATTCCTCATCCGGCCGCTTTCCCAGCAGGTAAAGGCCCAGCATCCTCGCCTCCGGCTCGTGCAAAGAAATCTCTCGAATGTCGCGAACCTCCGAACGAAGAACCATTTCAATAATTTAACAAACGGGTAGAATATCCGCAAGGAGTCGCCATCCCGGCGTGGACGCATGATTGAGATCATCCGGTTTGTGAGAAAGAAATTTCATGGCGCTTCGCTTCGGGAACTGGCGTATCTCGAGATCGAAGCCTTCCTGCAGGGACTGGCGATCGGGATCCCAGGCGCCCCCGGCTTTTTCATTCGATTCTGGCTCTACAAACTTCTCTTCAAGAAACTCGGAACCATGGCCTGGGTCTCCCCGCAAGTCCGCTTCCTGCACACGCACAAGCTTCGCGTGGGCAATACCTTCAGCGCGAACTCGGGCTCCTACATCAACGCGGTTGGCGGAATCACCCTAGGCGACTTCGTGCTGATCGGTACGAACGTGACCATCGTGAGCGGGATCCATCCGATCGAGGGCCCCCTGCCTCCGGTCTTCGCCCGCCCCGTGGAAACCAAGCCGGTAACGATTGAAGACGATGTCTGGATCGGCTCGGGCGCGGTCATCCTTGCCGGATCGCATTTAAGGCGCGGAACGGTCGTCGGAGCCAACTCCGTCGTTTCCGGCGAAACGGAAGAGTACTCCGTCGTGGCAGGCTCGCCGGCGCGCAAGATCAGGAGCCGCTGATGGCCGAATCGGCGCTCGTAACGGACGGCCTTTGGCGGAAAAGCTTGAGCGCGATCCGCTCCCTCGGTAAAGCCGGCCTCGACGTGGCGGTCATGGGCGACTCCCGGTTCACCACCGGCTTCTGGTCCCGCTACACCCGGGAACGAATCATCGCCCCGACCGCCGCGAACGACCACGAGGGATTCGGGCACGCGCTCCTCAGCGCGCTTCGCCGCAAACCCGGACGCATTCTTTTCCCCATGGAAGACGCCTCCCTGATGTGGGTATCCGAGCATCGCGATGAAATCCTCTCGCTTGCCCGCACGCTCCTGCCTCCCGAGGAATCGCTTCGCATCGCGCAGGACAAAGGCGCCACCCTGGAAATCGCGCGGCAACTGGGCCTTCCCTGTCCGCGAAGCTTCGAATCGAAGGACGCGGACGAGTTCGCCAAGCACGTCGGCGCGCTCGAGCCTGGCTCTTTCGTCGTGAAACCCAGAAGCGGCAGCGGCTCCGCCGGCGTGGCTTATGGCGAATACCAACCCACGGAAGCCTGGAAAAAGCACTGGGAGCGATTCGGCCCGATGCTGATACAAGAGCGCGTGCCGCCGCAAGGCCGAGGTCGAGGCGTGAGCCTTCTCTTCGACCGTAACGGCGAATGCGTCGCGGAATTCGCGCACGAACGTATTCAGCAATACCCGAACTCAGGCGGCCCCAGCACCGACCGGCAAAGCGTTCACGCGCCCGAGCTGGTTCAATGGAGCATCCAGCTCCTGAAACGCCTTTCCTGGCAAGGAATCGCGATGGTGGAGTGGAAAGAGGACCCGCGCGACGGCCAACCGAAGCTCATGGAAATCAACCCGCGCTTCTGGGGAAGCCTGGAGCTTGCCTGCCGCTCCGGAGTGGACTTCCCCGCCCTTTTCGCCCGCGCGGCAAGCGGCGAGAGCGCCGGCCCGCCCCCCACGTACCCCGCTGGCGTCCGTTGCCGGTGGATGATCCCGGGCGAAATCCTGAGATACCTCACCCAACCGCGCGCCGAGCGCGAGAGCCTATGCCGATTTATGAAGGGATTGCCAGGGCTCGCCGAGGAATGGGATCCCCAAGATCTCCAGGGAGCGATAGCGACGATCGTGTGCACCGGCGCCTACGCGATCAACCCCAGATACTGGAAATACCTCCGCCGGGGCTGAGCGACCCAGCTCGCCAATCTTATTTTAATAGCGGCCAAACTATTAGGTGCCTATTAATATGGTCCCTAAATTATAAATTGCATGTCGCCGGAAAACGATCTAAGCTGCAAGTATAAATGGCTTCGAGTATTTTGACCGTTCCAACCGATGAGAACCTGAGCCGCCTCGCGAAGCGCTTCAAGGAAGTCGACCCCTCCGCGATCCGGACCGTCCATCTTTTTGTCCACGCAGCAACCGAGCTCTCCAACGACATCGAGAAGTTCTTCGCCCGGCACGGTCTTTCCACGGGCAGATTTTCGGCGATGATGATCTTGTTTCGCGACACCGGTCGCGGCCTCAGACAGAACGAAGTCGCCGACGTCCTCGGGGTAAAGCCCGCTACGATGACCGGCCTGATCGACGGCTTGGAGAAGCAGGGTTTCGTCCGCAGAGAAAACGATCCGTCGGACCGTCGAGGAACCATCGTGCGACTCACCCCCGCAGGTGTAAAAATACTGGAGAAGATCGCACCCGATTATTTCACCCGGATGTCACAATTGATGAAATCATTCTCCCCCTCGGAGCGCAGCGCGTTTTCGAAATATCTGGATAAGGCGCGCGGAAACATCGGCGCAATGACGCTTTGACACGCCGCTATAACTCTGTAAAATTTAAAGTCAGAACTCCGTTAGTTTCCGGTTAAGATATCGCTTGCTAAGCTAAGACTCCCCTGGATAGATTGCGCGGATAACTCATTTTTTTGGGGAATTTTAATGATGTCTCGGAAATTGAAATGCACACTCGGCCTTATAACGATCCTTGCCGCAAGCATGACGTTATTGACCGGAACGAGCTTCGCGCAATCGATCGGATGCCTTCCGGGACTGCCTTGCAGCTCCGACGGCAACAGCAGCGGTGGCAACGCAAGCTCCAACTGGCCGGGACAGTGGACGCACGATTCCTTTTCAGGATCCACCGGCTCCCGCGACTACTACCTCTACACGCCTAAAAATACTCACGGACAAGCAGCCCTTCCGCTCCTGGTCATGCTCCACGGCTGCTCTGAAGATGCGCAGAGTTTCGCGGCCCAAACCGGAATGAACGACATCGCCGAACAATTCGGTTTCGTTGTCGTCTATCCCGAGCAAACTTCGCAATACAACATGATGCGCTGCTGGAACTGGTTCCAACCCGACAGCCAGGCACGCGACTCCGGCGAGCTTGCGATCGTCGTGGGCATTATTCAAAAAGTTGAAAGCGCGACGCCGATTGACGGCAATCGCATTTACGCCGCCGGCATCTCGGCAGGTGGCGGACTGGTTTCAAATCTGCTCGCTTGTTATTCCGACGTATTTTCAGGAGGAGGCGTCGCTTCCGGCCTGGATTACGAAGCCGCGACTTCTCAAATGGATGCGTTTACGGTGATGTCTTCGGGTCCTTCCAATCAGGACATCCCGACCACCGCCCAGGACGCGATTCGCTGCACCGGCCGTCCGGCTCACCCTGTGGCCGTGTTGAGCATTCACGGCTCGTCCGACCCTTTCGTCAGCCCAGTCAATCAGGACAAGGTCGTCGAACAGTTCACCGCGATCAACGATTTGCTGGATGACGGCCAGGCGAACAATTCTCAGAACATGAACGTGATTTCGAGCAACTCAGGACAAGTGCCCAATGGCGGCTACGCTTATACGGTTTCCACTTACGGAGGAAACGGCACGACCCATATCGGAAAGATCACCGTCAGCGGCATGGGACACGCCTGGAGCGGAGCTAAGGAATCCGGCCAGTTCGCCGATCCGAAAGGACCTAACTACTCGCTGATGCTCTGGCAATTCCTTTCGCAGTTCGCCGTCGGACGGTCGAACTAAGCTCGTCGAATCGATTGTACCCTCTGCCGAGGGCACGCAAAAAAAAAACGCCCCAGCAAAATTTCTTTTGCCGGGGCGTTTTTTTATTAGAACCGATACCTTTAAACTTAAGGCAGATCCAAAAGCTTAGGATTGAGCGTGCAGTTATACGTATCGTACACGCCGTCCGAGGTCGATACCGCGATGCTCATCAGATTACCGCCCATTGAGCCGCCCGAAAACGTGGGCTCGGCGTCCTTGGTGGAGCCATCGACATTCACGTTATTAAATACCGAATAAGTAAATGGCGCGCTCTTCGTGAACAAAACCTGCTGGGGAAGAATCGCCGCGCCGGACTCCCGCTCCACGCTGGCGACTTCGCTCACCAAACCGATACGCAGTTGAGTGAATACGCCGAGATCGCCCACGATCCGAAAAACTTGGGACGCGTCATCCGATTTTTGGCAAGCCGCCAAAACATCCTGTGGCGCGGTCGGAGCCGGATGATCATCCGCCTGAGCGGCCCCAATAAACGAAAAACCAAGAAGCCCCATCGCAAGGAACTGTGCGTACAAACGATTCTGTTTCATTAGTTTCACCTGAGTTTTACCTTTTCTTTTTAGGTTCATTCCAAGAATTCAACTAAGAATAGGCAAGGGCCCCGCCGAACGTCAATAGAATTGAGTAGTTACTCAATTTTTTAAAATTGTGCATAGATACCAAGCTGTTATAATGGCTTAATGGCCAAATCAGACCCCAAAAGCTCGACCCCTAAACCCAGGAAAGGGGTGCGAACCCAAGAGAAGATCCTCCAATCCGCTATCCACTGTCTTGCCAACCTGGGGTACCAAAATACGACCTTTCAAAGCATCGCCAACCACTGCGGGCTCAGCCAACCGCTTGTCGTTCACTACTTCAAGAAGAAGGAAAACGTCTTTCCCGCCGTCATTGAATACCTCGCACAGCGCACGCGAAGCATCCTCAACACCGAGGTGGTCCATGATTCGAGCCCAGCGGATCGGCTTCGCGATTTCGTCCGCGTTTCGATCGGCAACGCCCGCAAAGAGGCGGAGCCTGCGCGCATTCTGCTCACCCTTTCATTTCTCGCCGTCTTCGACGAGAAATTCCGCCCGAGCAACGGGCAGATCAAGCAAATCGTCATCAACGACCTTACTGAAATTCTGCTCGCCGGAGTCAAAGCCGGCCAATTCGACGTAAGCGAAGTCACGCTCACCGCCAAGCTGATCACGAGCTACATCATGGGAGTCCGGATGAATCTTCTCAATGAAATGCCAGTGGTACCCGATGAAACCCTGATCGCCGCCGCCGAAAAGCATTGCCTGGCGATTGTGGGATATCGGGGCGAGTAGCAGAGCGCTAGCGTATTCGGAGCGGCAAGAGATCGTATTCCGGGCCGCCGACGGTCAATAACTATAAGAAAATCCAAAGCTGAACCGGATCTCCGAAAGTGTCTGCGTGGTCAGCGAGGTGTTTTGAGTTTGGCTGAGATAAACCGCATCGCCGACGAGATGCCAGGACTGGCTCAAGTCCTGGCGAAGTCCAATCCCTAAATCATAGCCGCTCCCGAGCTTCACGTCATAGATATCGGTCGCAACCGGAAGAAGAATGAACCCGCCACCAGAAAAATCAATCGACGTATGGTTTTTCTCAAGCAGGCGGTACGAAAGCCCTGCCGCCAGCTTAGGGTAAAAATTCTCATCCACCTGGACATTGGTGAGACTGCTGGCCGCCACCGTCAACTCCTGGGCTGCACCGATCGATCCCACGACGGATAGCTTCGCGCCCAGGCACTGCTCCACGCCAAGCTCCACATGCGATAAGGTGTTATCTTCGCCGCTAATCGTTTTATTGACCAAGCTCGAGCCAACCTTCGTCGATTCCAGGCCTCCCCCTAGAAACGTTTGCGTCGAATCCGACCACGTCTGCCTCCACTTAAAATCAAATCCTGGGCTCAATTCTGAGACGAGATCCGCTGAAACTCCCTTCGAAGTCTCCGTTGAAGTGATCCTGAAGTAAGAAAATGTCGGCGTGAGCGTGAGGCTTCCCTCGGCCCACTTCTCGTCGCGATTCCTTGTCAAAACCACGGGCTCGAACGGAGGATCCGCTGCAACCGGCGCAAGCGGAGCATCGGAAAGAGGCTTGCTTTCCGATGCAGGCGCGCGCGGCGAAGCCTTAGGTGAACTCTCCGCGAATAACTCATCCGGAAGCAGGATCAAGGTTCCTGGAAGAATGAAGTCCCCCTGGTGTTTGACCAATTCGCGGTTCATTTTCCACGTTTTCACGACCAAGCCATGAGTGCCCCAGAGACGATGAAGATTATCGTAATGCTCCAAAATCGCTCCCAAGGTTTCGCCTTCCTCGACCCGGTAGACGTGCTTGCGGGAGTTTTCGGCGAGGATCTCCTCGCCGCGCGAGAAGGGAGCAAAGGACCAAGTCGCGAGCTGAATCACGAGACTGCCAACGAGGGGAGCCGCCAAAAGGGAATTGGTTTTTTTGTTTCTCAGCCTTTTCATTGAATTTAAGCCTTACCCTTCAGTCGTGTCGGCCGAACACTAAGTAAATCTTAATCATTTCAATCCCAAACATCCATTCCCGTGTCAAAGGCGACCGTCCCTATTTTGACACAATACCAATTCAATATTTCGAGTGAGAAAATGAAATGGAACCAATGAGTTGACTCCTGAGACTCCTGGGGCTCTTGCGGCACGTATCGTCTCATCAAAGAACCTGCCTACCTCGTGTATTCGTTCACGCCTCAAGATTTCCGTGGTTTTGGACGTTAAACTAACTAGGTAGATAAAATCAATGATGCACAGGGAACGATTAAACATTGCCGCAACCTCCGCCAGCGGGTTTATGACCGCTTCTTCCGCGGCGATCCGCTCTTTTGTGTTTTTTTTAGGCACAACCCTGCTTGCCACGGCTCTATCCAGCTGTGATGGATGGTGGGGCCAAACCCAGATAAACAACCTCTACGCGCCGGGTATCGCGCAGATGCAATCGCTTGAAATCCTGGGGCCTGGCGTGGAAACCGTTGCCGCTTGCTCGGGGCCTTATCGAATTGAAGTGCTCGACTCAAGCGGCAATTCAACCGCCGTTCCCGAGGATATCGCGCTTTCACTTACCGGGGCGGGATCGGGCGCGTTCTATTCCGACAGCTCGTGCGTCGTACCGCTGAGTTCCTCGTTTACGTTGGCCACTTTGGCCAGCGAGTACGGTTTTTATTACCGCGCAGATCTCGTTCAAACGAACTTGTTTATCGTGACAGGTGGCGGGCTGAACGCTGGATCGCTTGACGTTACCGTTGTGTCGAGCTTGGCCGATCACTTAGTTCTTATTGCCGGAAATAATGAGAGCGCGGCAGGGGGATCAGCGATTTCTCCTTCGCCTGAAGTCGAGGTCGTGGACGCTTCTGGCAATCCGGTGCCGGGATTCTCTCTCGCGTGGAGTCCGAGCTCGGGTTCGGTCAGCTCCGCGACGACGGCGACGAATGGCTCGGGCAAGGCGCAAGCCGCGTGGACGCTGGGTCATATGACCGGAGCTGAGACTCTCGTCGTGCAAAGCGCGGGCGAGGCGCTGCCGGGAACGCCATCTAGCCTCACCTTTAACGCAACTGCCACCGCTGGCGCCCCTTCAAGCAGCCATTCCACTGTCACGGCCACAAGCCCGGTGCTTGCCAACGGTACTTCAGCCGCAATCGTCACGATCACGCTCGACGATCAATACGGCAACCCCGTGTCCGGGATTACTCCCACGATTTCTGTTTCAGGCTCGAACGTCTCGGTGGGCGCTTGCTCCAGCACCAATGGATCGGGTGTTTCCACGTGCTCGGTCACGGCCACAACCTCTGGAGTCGATGCCGTAAGTCTCACTTCGCCGTTAAACCTCTCGGGCGGCTCGATCGTGTTTGAAGCAGGCGCCGCGACCAAGCTTGTTTGGAGTACGGAGCCAGGGGGCGGGACCGCCGGGAGCGCGTGGGCCACTCAAGGCGTTGTGAAGATCGAGGACGCCAGCGGCAACGTCGTTACGTCGGGTGACGATTCCACGGCTCCGATCACGCTCTCGGTTCAAAGCGGCACGGGTTCTTTATCAGGTACAATAACGGTCGATGCGGTCGCTGGCATCGCCAACTTCTCAAGCGCGGGCCTATTCATGACCGCGGCAGGCACTAAGGTGCTTCAAGCATCCAAGGCCGATCTCTCGGGCTCGGGCGGGTCGGGAGCGCTCAGCGTGAACAGCACGAATGTGACGATCACGCCGGCCTCGCCATCAAGCACGACTTCAAGTATCGCCGCATCACCGGCAAGTCTGACTGCCGATGGATCAAGCCAATCGACGCTGACGGTGACCGTTGAAGATCAGTACGGAAATCCCATCCCTTCTCAAACCGTGGCTTTATCGGCCTCCGGTAGTGGCAATACCCTCGCGGGACCCTCATCCAGCACAAGCGCTTCAGGGATTACGACCGCCACGATCAGTACAACCGTTTCAGGAGTCAAGACTGTTTCCATCGCGTCGCCTTCGTCTCTTTCCTCCCTCTCAACGAGCGTGACGTTTAATGCGGGTGCGGCCGTTGCGGCCAACTCCACGATCACGGGCACGGGCCCAGTGGTCGCCAACGGCACGGCGACATCCACGGTTACGATCACCCTCGTAGACGCGCACAGTAACCCCGTTGTGGGAGTGGTTCCGTCGTTTCTGGCAACCGATACAGGATCCACCAATTCCTACGGCGCGTGCTCTGCCACCAATTCGTCAGGACAATCCACCTGCACGCTTACGTCTAGCCATGCGGAAGCAAAGACCCTGTCGATCACAAGCCCGGTTTCAAAAACAGGCGGGACGGTCACGTTTACGAACGGTCCCGCAACTCAATTAGTATGGACTACTCAGCCTTCGGGCGGAACGGCAGGCGTGGCGTGGAGCCCGCAAGGCATTGTCACGATTGAAGACGCAAACGGAAACGTGGTCACTACAGGCGCTGATGCCGGGGCACAGATTTCCCTGAGCGTGAGCGGTGGATCGGGCACGATCTCAGGGACAACTAGCCTGTCGGCGGTCAACGGCGTCGCAAACTTTGCAGGCTCAGGGCTATACATGACCGTGGCGGGAACGCCCACGATCCGCGCCACGAAAGCAGCCACTTCTGGCTCTGGAGTTCTTACCGTCGATTCAAGCCCGATCACGATCTCGCCGGCCGCAATTAATGTCGCGCAATCTTCAATCAGCGCGAACTCTGGAACCGCAAACGGTGATGGCGTCACCACCATCACCGTGACCATTACCGTTAAAGACCAATACGGAAATGCAATCCCAGGACAAAACGCAAGTTTTTCGGCCACGGGATCCGGAAACATACTCACGCAACCTGCAAGTACAACGAATTCAAGCGGTCAGGCCTCGGGTACGATCGCCTCCACGGCTGCGCAGACAAAAACGCTCACGGTTGTGACGCCTGCGGCGCTGACCTCGCTCAATATTTCGGTGCAATTTATCGCTTCTTCTGTTGTCGCGGCAAATTCAAGCATCACGGGCACGGGTTCCGTTATTGCCAACGGTACGGCAACCTCCACGATCACGATCACGCTTGAAGACAGCAATAGCAACCCGGTCTCTGGCATTACACCCAGCTTTAGTGCGACCAATACCGGGAACACAAACGTCTACGGAACTTGCTCATCATCGAATTCAAGCGGGGTATCGACCTGCACGCTCACGTCGACTGTTGCTGAAATAAAAACGCTTCAGATCACAGGTCCTGTCACAAAATCAGGCGGATCGGTCACGTTCACCAATGGCCCTGCAACTCAATTAGTATGGACGACTCAGCCGAGTGGCGGCACGGCAGGCGTGGCGTGGAGCCCGCAAGGAGTTCTGACGATTAAGGACGCCAATGGAAACGTAGTTACCACTGGCTCCGACGCTACATCAACGGTGACGCTCGCGGTAGCTTCCGGCACGGGAACCCTGTCCGGCACAACCAGCATGTCGGCGGTCAACGGAGTCGCGAACTTTACAGGCCATGGTCTGTATATGACGGCCGCAGGCAATAAGACGATTTTGGCGACTGAAAGCGTGAGTTCTCTCACCGCGACTTCAAGCACGATTACGATTACCGAGGGCTCGCCCTCCGCTTCGACCTCAACGCTTGCCGCATCTCCAACAAGCGCAACGGCCGACGGCACGTCGAGCATCGCTCTCACCGCGACGGTAGAGGACCAATACGGCAATCCCATCTCAGGGCAGAGTGTCACGCTGTCCGCCGCAGGTAACTCCAACACGCTGACCCAACCTGGAATTTCAACCAACTCAAGCGGGCAGACGGCGGGCTCGATCGTCTCAACGCTTGCGCAAACGGAGACGGTTTCCATTACAAGCCCTGCAGCACTCTCAGGCATCAACACAAGTATCACGTTTACGGCCGGAAGCCCCGTGGCTGGAAACTCCACGATCACAGGCTCGGGCCCGGTCATTGCGAACGGCACTTCAACCAGTACGATCACGATCACGTTAGAAGATGCCAATAATAATCCGGTCTCCGGGGTTACCCCCACGTTCTCGGCTTCAGGCTCGGGCAACAGCTATGGAGCGTGCTCAAGCACAAATAGCTCCGGTCAATCGACCTGCACGCTCGCCTCAACGATTGCGGCAAGCCAAACGCTTTCGATCACGACTCCCGTCACGAAATCAGGCGGCACGGTGATCTTCACCAATGGCGCGGCCACCCAGCTCGCGTGGACGACCTCTCCCTCGAACGGAACGGCGGGCTCTCCCTTTGGCACGCAAGGAACGGTTACGATCGAAGATGCGAACGGCAACGTCGTTACGACGGGAGCCGATGCAACGGCGACAGTGACGCTCGCGATTGTCAGCGGAAGCGGCGCGCTCCTGGGCACCACCAGTATGAGTGCAATAGCGGGCGTTGCCAATTTCACGGGTAAGGGACTTCAGATCAACACGGCGGGCTCGCATACACTGCTTGCGACGAAAGTCTCAACCGTGGGTTCTGGCGGCGTGGGGGCGCTGACCGCCACCTCTTCGTCGTTCACGATCAACGCCGCAAGCGCAAACGTTCTGGCTCTGAGCGGCTATCCGACGTCCGTAACCGCGGGCGCAGCAAACAACGTGACCATCACCGCGCAAGACGCGTACGGCAATACGGCAACTTCCTACACCGGGACGATTGCCGTCACGTCAAGCGATACTCATGCAGCTCTACCCAGCAATTACACGTTTCAAACGAGTGATAGCGGCGTGAAACAACTGAGCGTGACACTTAAAACGGCAGCAAGTCAAAGCATCACTGCCACTGATACGATTACCTCGTCGATTACTGGGACCGAGAGCGGCATCACGGTCAATGCTTCAAGCACGATCGGCTCGCTTGCCTGGAGCGCGGCGCCTGCGACGTCCTATACGGCAAGTAGCAGCACACCGATGACCGCGTTTTCGGCCGCGCTTTTAGATCCGTACGGAAACCCGATCACCAATAACAACTCAACCGCCGTCACGCTCTCGCTCAACACGGGGACGGGCACATTGGTCGGCACGCTAACCGAAACGGCGGTCAATGGAGTTGCGACCTTCAGCACGATCACCTATACCAAGGCCGAGACGATTGTCATCACGGCGACCGAAAATACAGCAAGCCACGCCGTCTCAAGCTCAAACATCACCGTAAATCCCGCGGCATTCTCTCTCGCTACAAGCCAAGTCAGCAGCCCGAGCACCGTGGCCTCGGGCTCACAGATCACCGTGACATTGACCGCGAAGGATGCCTATGGCAACGCAAATCCTTCGGGGATCACGAGCGTTGCTTTCACCTCAAGCACCACGACAGGAACGGGAACTTATACGGGCGGCGTCACCAACGCTGGCTCAGGCGTCTATACCCAGAGCTTTCAGGGCGTGCTTGCGGGCTCAGTGACGCTTGGGGCAGCCATCAATAGTGGCATGGTAACCAGCACGCCAAGCCCAGCAACGATTGCCGTGACGCCGTCGAGCACGATCGCCTCGATTGCCTGGGTTTCAGCACCAGTAACCGGCTATATTGCAAGCAATTCGACTCCCATGACAACCTTCTCGGCTGAGCTCAAAGACGCAGCCGGCAACGTCATCTCCACCAATAACTCGACGACAGTGACGTTATCTCGCACCACTGGAAGCGGAAGCTTGGGTGGCACTCTCACAGAAGCTGTCGTAAACGGAGTGGCAACCTTTAGCGACATCACATACACCGCAGCAGAAACCCTCGTAATCACCGCGACCGAAAATACCGCAAATCATACAGTCGCCAGCTCAGGCATTGTTGTCAGCCCAGGGGCATTCTCTCTTGCGGACAGTGCCGTTAGCAGCGCTTCAACCGTTGTCTCAGGCTCATCGATAACCGTCACCTTGACCACAAAAGACGCTTACGGGAATTCCAACCCCTCGGGCACCACCAACGTCGCGTTTACTTCGAGCACGATCGGGGGCACTGGCTCATACGGCACGGTTACGAACGCGGGCGGTGGCGTCTACACGGCAAGCTTCACGGGAGCGGTCGCGGGCTCAGTCACCCTGGGAGCGACGATCAACGGAGGCGCCGTGACGAGCACACCGGTTCCAGCCACGATCACGGTCACCCCATCGAGCACGATCGCATCGCTTGCTTGGAAGGTGGCGCCTGCCACGAGCTATACGGCGAGCAACGCGACCCCGATGACGACCTTCTCGGCTGAGCTCAAAGACGCAGCCGGAAACGTCATCTCCACCAATAACTCGACGACAGTGACGTTATCTCGCACCACTGGAAGCGGAAGCTTGGGTGGCACTCTCACAGAAACGGTCGTAAACGGAGTGGCCACTTTTAGTAACATTACCTACACCGTTGCTGAGACCCTGGCCATCACGGCGACTGAAAATACATTAGGCTACACGGTAGCAAGCCCCAATGTCGTAGTTGGCCCCGCAGCATTTTCTCTTTCTCAGAGCATCGTGAGCAGTCTGGCCACAGTAAACTCCGGGTCATCGATTACGGTATCGCTGACCGCAGAAGACGCTTACGGAAACTCGAATCCTACCGGTATCACGAGCGTTGCGTTCACATCGACCAACACGGCGGGCACAGGAAGCTACATCGGGAGCGTCACGAACGCTGGCAACGGCGTTTACAGTCAAAGCTTCCAGGGATCTCTCGCGGGATCAGTCACTCTGGGAGCGACGATCAATGGAAGCGCCGTGACGAGCACACCGGTTCCCGCAACTATCACGGTCTATCCGCCTGCGCCGACCGCGCCCACTTCACTTGGAGCCACGGGTCAAGCTGGATACATCGCGCTTTCGTGGACTGCGCCCTCGGGAAGCTTTGGGGCCCTGACTTATTCCATCTACCGAGGCACGATTAGCGGCGGCGAGTCGGCAACCCCGATCGCCACGGCCTTGAGCGGGACCACCTACAATGACACCACTGTAACGGTATCCCAAATCTATTTTTACGAAGTCGTGGCAGTCGGCACAGGTGGGACCTCACCTGTCTCAAACGAAGCCTCCGCCACCGCGAGCGCACCTTGCGCTTCGGGTAGCCAGGTCTTTGCTTATACCGGGGCAGCTCAGACGTTTACGGTTCCAACGGGATGTACCGCAATTAACATCAAAGCTTGGGGTGCAGGTGGCGGTGGGGGCTCCGGAACTAGTGGGACTGACTATGCGGGCGGGGGCGGTGGTTATGCAACCGGTACGCTGAGCGTGACCGCAGGCCAAAGCTATACCGTGATCGTAGGCGGCGGAGGGGCGCTAAGCGGAGCAGGGGGTTACGGCGGCGGAGGCACGAGCTATGGTGGCGGCGGCTACCAGGGTGGCTCTGGAGGTGGCCGCTCCGCAATACAGTCTAGCGGTACTGAGCTTCTCACTGCTGGTGGCGGCGGTGGTGGTGGAGACAGTAATTCTGTTGTTCGATATGGAGGCGCTGCAGGGGGCACCATAGGAAATGCCGGAGCAGGAAGCACTACTGCGGGCCAAGGGGGCACGCAAAGCGCCGGGGGAGGCGCCGGGGCGGGTAGCTATGGCAACGGAAACGCAGGTAATCAGTTTACGGGCGGTAACGGGAATGGAAGTTACGGGGCTGGTGGTGGCGGCGGATATTATGGTGGTGGCGGAAGCGGATACAATTCGCAGGACATCGCGGGCGGGGGCGGCGGATCGAGCTATGTGGGCGGTTCTGGATTAAGCAACACAGCCACGATCGCGGGATCTGGTGCTATTGCTGGAAACTCAAGCGACTCTGACAACAATGGGGCGGGCGGGGGCGGCGCCGTTTCAACAACCGGAGCGAACGGCAGAGTCGTGATTTATTATGGAGCCCAGTTATTCTCCGTTTCGCCGCCTTCTGGCGCCTCAACGGGTGGTACGACTCTTACTCTCAATGGTCTTGGCTTTGTAAATGGAACCACTGTGACTGTTGGAGGTAATTCCTGCACGTCCGTAAACATTGTCAGTTCTAGTCAACTGACTTGCACCTACCCCAGCGGCTCAGTCGGGGCCGCAAACGTTGTAGTGACGATCCCAGGCTATAGCGCGCTCACATTGACGAATGGATTCACTTATTTCACCGAGGGCTCGGGCAAATCCGTCCTAACCTACACGGGCAATGCGCAGTCTTGGGTCGCGCCCGCCGGTATTTCTTCGGTTACTATCAAAGTTTGGGGCGCGGGCGGTGCGGGTGGATCCGGAACCGCGACAACAAATTACGCAGGTGGCGGCGGCGGCTACGCAACTGCAACGCTCAGCGTGACGAGCGGACAGAGTTATACCCTAATCGTTGGAGGAGGCGGATCAATCAGCGGGGCCGGTGGCTACGGCGGCGGCGGAACCAGCCATCAAGGGGCTGGATACAATGCAGGCGGCGGCGGCGGACGTTCCGCCGTACAATTGAATGGTACCGAACTTCTCACGGCAGGCGGCGGCGGCGGCGGAGGGACCAGTACAACCTCTCGAATCGGGGGCGCGGGCGGGGGCACAACAGGAAGCGCTGGCACCGGAAGCGCAACCGCAGGTCAAGGAGGAACCCAGAGCGCAGGCGGCGCTGCCGGGATCGGCTCTGGTAATGGAACCGCCGGGACTCAGTTTACAGGCGGTGACGGAAACGCAAGCTTCGGGGCCGGTGGTGGCGGTGGCTATTATGGCGGCGGTGGAAGCGGATGGAATGGCGGGGACGTCGCGGGCGGCGGCGGCGGGTCGAGTTACATAGGCGGCGCGGGATTGAGTAGCGCAAGTACAACGGCGGGTTCTGGCGCGACCGCAGGGAACTCTGGTGATTCGGACAATTCCGGGGCTGGCGCGGGCGGCGCTGTTTCGTCCGGCGGCGCTAATGGGCTAATAGTGATTTATTATTAGAAGTCATTTTATAAAATCAATAAGGGTTTTTCCACAGTCTCACGATAAAGATCTCTTTGCTTACAGGCAAGCCGTTGACCGTGTCAGCGGCAACTCGGATCTGGGTCTCATGCGCGAAGCCGCTCGCGCGCATTTCATCGACGAAGGACTGCAAATAAGGCCTTGCTGGATCCGCGATCCACGCCTCTCCCCCGTCCGCCAGCGTCGCCTGAATAGCGCGCGCCAGAAGCGGAACCTGTTGCCTCTCGTAGAGCACGTCGCTACCGATGACTCGGTCGAACCCGCCGAATGGGCCGCCAGGAAAATTTCCCTTCGACCAATCCGTCCGGATGTACTCGATCGCGGGGCGAGCTACACTGTCGAGCTCCCAGTTGAGCGCTATATTACGTGCCAGGAATTCGGGAACCTCCGGATGAAAATCCGTGGCGACGACCCGCGCTCCCGCTTTGGCCGCGGCCAGGCTCGGAAGCGCAAGCCCACAGCCCAACTCCAAAATGCTCATTCCCTCTGGTCGCGCCTTGACGATTGCCTCGGCCAGCGCGCGCGCCGAAGGCCAAACCGTGCCGAAATAAGGACAGAGCTCCTCCAGAAGCTCGGGCCGCCCCGTGCGCTCCAATTCCTCGAAGAGCTCATCAATCGTGCGATTGAGATCTTCCAAGCACTCGATCTGAATTTCTATGTCGCCAATCCGCTCGGTCGTTCGTTTCAATTGATGCTTCATGTGTCGCTCATTAAACGAAAAGCGAATTTTGGGTCCGCCGGACCCACGCTGCGGTACCCATTTTGAGACGTGATATCTTGGGGAAAAGTTCTAACGCTCGCCTCACGCTCGCGTTGTGCCCACTGGGCACGCCTACTGCCGGTGCAATCCGATGCTCGCTAAGTCGGGCTCCTGCCCGACTTGTCCGCACTGCGGACCCGCTGCGCTTCGGAAAAATTTTCTCCTGAAAATTTTGGTGCGGGGTGAGGGGATTGAACCCCCGACCGTCGCCGTGTAAAGACGCTGCTCTACCGCTGAGCTAACCCCGCACTGAGAAAGATGAGATCACCGGGCCCGATCCGCATCGCGAACCAGGCCCGATGTAATTTTTTATTCGATTAACGAGCTAACGTCGAAGCCGAAACTTCCGTCGATTCGCCGGTCTCACCCGCAGCTTCCTCGTCGGTCACGACTCGGGCGCGCAGGTTCTTGTACTTGACCAAGCCGGTGCCGGCAGGGATCAAGCGACCCATGATCACGTTTTCCTTCAAGCCGCGCAAGTAGTCGACGCGACCCGCGATACTCGCTTCGGTAAGCACCTTGGTGGTTTCTTGGAAAGAAGCCGCCGAGATGAAGCTTTCCGTGCTGAGCGAAGCCTTCGTGATACCGAGAAGCAGAGGCTCTGCCGTAGCGGGAGAACCGCCAGCGGCCATTGCCTTTTGATTTTCGATCTCGAAGACCGCGCGATCGGTCTGCTCACCCGGCAAGAAGTTGGTGTCGCCCACTTCCTTGATCCGGACCTTGCGCAACATCTGACGAACCACCGTCTCGATGTGCTTGTCGTTAATCTTAACGCCTTGGAGACGATAGACCTCTTGGACTTCATCGACCAGGTACTTGGCGAGAGCCTTCTCGCCGAGAACGCGGAGAATGTCGTGCGGGTTGATCGGGCCGTCCATCAACGGCTCGCCAGCCTTCACGTAATCGCCTTCGTTCACCGCAAGGTGGCGGCCCTTGCCGATGAGGTACTCGCGTGCCTCGCCGGTTTCCGGAGTAACCACGAGCTTGCGCTTACCCTTCGTGTCCTTACCGAAAGAGACGGTACCGTCGATTTCGGTGATGACCGCGGAGTCCTTCGGCTTACGAGCTTCGAAGAGTTCAGCGACGCGCGGAAGACCGCCGGTGATGTCCTTGGTCTTCGTCGTTTCGCGGTGAATCTTCGCGATCGTATCGCCGGCGTTGATCTGCTCGCCGTCGGTGATGACCAGGTTCGCTCCGACCGGCAGCATATAGCGCGCGATGCGGTTGGAACCTTCGATCTTGAGCACATTGCCCTTGCCGTCGGTGATGAGGATCTTCGGCCGTTTGTCGGTCGCCTTCGTTTCCACGATAACCTTGTGGGAAAGACCGGTCACGTTGTCGAATTGCTCCTGCATCGTGACGCCTTCTTCGATGTCCTCGAACTGGATGACACCGGAGACTTCGGTCACGATCGGCGTGGAATACGGATCCCACTCGGCGATCAACTTGCCCTTCTCAACCGGATCCCCGTCCTTCACCAACAGCTTGGCGCCGTACACGAGCGAATACTTCTCGCGTTCGCGGCCGTTGGCGTCGATCACGGCGAGTTCGCCGTTACGATTCATGACCGTCAGATAGCCTTCCTTGTTTCGGACGACATTGACGTTCAAGAACCGGATCGTGCCCTTGGTCTTGGCCTCGAGGCTCGACTGTTCAGCGCGACGGGAAGCCGTACCACCGATGTGGAACGTACGCATCGTGAGCTGCGTGCCCGGCTCGCCGATCGACTGAGCGGCGATGACACCGACCGCTTCACCGATGTTCACCATGCGTCCGCGAGAAAGATCGCGGCCGTAGCAAAAGCTGCAGATCCCCTTCTTCGACTGACACGTGAGCACGGAGCGGATACGAACGCGGTCGATACCGGCTTCTTCGACTTTCTTCATCAGGTCTTCGGTGATCTCCTGGCCCGCGGCCACGACCACTTCGCTGTTCACCGGATCGATCACTTCGTCGAGCACGACTCGACCCAGGATACGATCGCCCATCTTCTCGATGACTTCGCCGCCTTCGATGAGAGCGCCGACGTACAGGCCGTCCAGCGTTCCGCAATCGACTTCGGTGACAATCACGTCTTGAGAGACGTCGACGAGACGGCGGGTCAGGTAACCCGAGTTCGCGGTCTTCAACGCGGTATCGGCCAAGCCCTTACGAGCGCCGTGGGTCGATACGAAGTACTGAAGAACCGAAAGACCTTCGCGGAAATTCGCGACGATCGGGGTTTCGATGATCTCACCGGACGGCTTAGCCATAAGGCCGCGCATACCGGCAAGCTGACGAATCTGAGCGTTACTACCGCGGGCTCCGGAGTCCGCCATCATGAAGATGGAGTTGAACGCAGGGCCCGTGTGCTCGACTTCCTTGCCCTTCCAGCCCACTGGAGCCTTGAAGGTTTGGACCGAGAGGCGCTTCATCATGGCAGATGCGATCTGCTCCGAGGTCTGCGCCCAGATATCGATGACCTTGTTGTAACGTTCGCCGTCGGTGATGAGGCCTTCGACGTATTGGTTTTCGATTTCCTGGACCTGCGCATATGCCTTGTCCAAGAATTCCTTCTTTTCCGGAGGCATGAGCATGTCATGGATGGAGATCGAAATACCGGCACGCATAGCTTGCTTGAAGCCGGTCTGCATCAGGTGATCGGCCAGCAAAACGGTCTTTTTATTGCCCGTCAAGCGGAAGCAAAGGTCGATCAACTCGGCGAGATCCTTCTTGCCCAACACTTTATTGTAAGCGTTGAACGGAATCTCGATCGGAACCACTTCGGAGAGCAATGCTCGGCCGACGGTCGTCTCCCAGATCTTTCCGTTGATACGGCAGCGGACCTTCGCCTGAAGCGCGACTTCACCGGCGTCGAACGCGAAACGCACTTCCGTCGGTGAGCTGAACAACTTGCCTTCGCCCTTCGAGAACGGACGTTCGCGAGTCATGTAGTACAAGCCGAGAACGATGTCCTGGCTCGGCACGATGATCGGCTTGCCGTGCGCCGGCGAAAGAATGTTGTTCGTCGACATCATGAGCACGCGAGCTTCGATCTGAGCTTCGATCGACAGCGGAACGTGCACGGCCATTTGATCACCGTCGAAGTCGGCGTTGAACGCCGCGCAAACGAGCGGATGGAGCTGAATGGCTTTGCCTTCGATCAAGACCGGCTCGAACGCCTGGATGCCGAGGCGATGCAGGGTCGGAGCGCGGTTCAACATCACCGGATGTTCCTTGACGACTTCTTCAAGGATGTCCCAGACTTCTTGACGTTGTTTTTCGACCATCTTCTTCGCGGACTTGATGGTCGTTACGTAGCCGTACTCGGAGAGCTTGTTATAGATGAACGGCTTGAAGAGCTCGAGCGCCATGACCTTCGGGAGGCCGCATTGATGGAGCCGGAGTTCCGGACCGACAACGATAACCGAACGACCCGAATAGTCGACGCGTTTACCGAGCAAGTTCTGACGGAAACGTCCCTGCTTACCCTTAAGCATGTCAGAGAGCGAGCGGAGCGGACGCTTGTTCGGACCCGTGAAGGTCTTGCCGCGACGGCCGTTGTCGAAGAGCGCGTCCACGGATTCCTGGAGCATGCGCTTTTCGTTGCGAATGATGATCTCAGGAGCGTTGAGCTCCATCAGGCGCTTCAAACGGTTGTTACGATTGATCACGCGACGATAGAGATCGTTCAAATCGGAAGTCGCGAAACGTCCCCCGTCGAGCGGAACGAGCGGGCGAAGTTCGGGTGGAATGACCGGAATCACTTCCAGCATCAACCACTCAGGGCGATTCGAGCCGCTCACTTTGAAAGCTTCAACGACTTTCAGACGCTTCGAAAGCTTCGTGCGCTGGGCTTCCGAGGTCGTCTGCTTGAGTTCACGACGGAGCTGCCGAGAGAGAACTTCAATGTCGACCTTTTTCAGCATGTCGCGAATGGCTTCGCCACCCATGGCGGCGGTGAAACTCACGCCTTCGCGGATCATCTGATTATACTTCTCTTCGCTGATGACCGAGTTCTCGTCCAAGCCGCTTGAGCCTGGATCGAGCATCACGTAGGCTTCGCAATAAAGGACCTTTTCGAGATCCTTCAAAGTAATATCGAGCAAAGCGCCGATACGCGACGGCAACGAGCGCAGGAACCAAATGTGAGCGACCGGGGTGGCCAGCTCAATATGGCCCAAGCGTTCACGGCGAACCTTGGACTGAATGACTTCGACGCCGCACTTTTCGCAGACGACGCCACGATGCTTCATGCGCTTGTACTTGCCGCAGTTGCACTCGTAGTCCTTGACTGGGCCGAAAATCTTGGCGCAGAAAAGGCCGTCCCGCTCAGGCTTGAACGTACGATAGTTGATCGTCTCCGGTTTCTTTACTTCACCATACGACCACTCTCGAATCTTTTGGGGAGACGCGAGCGAGATCCGGATCCCGGTAAAGCTCAGAGGATCTTTTGGTTTATCGAAAAAATTAAGAAGGTCTTTCATTTTTTTCCCTCAGGTGAAAATTCAGCAACGAAACCGTTTAGGAAACAATGTTGGCGCCCATGTCCTTGTCATGTTCCTCGATCAGCTCGACGTTGAGCGCCAAACTTTGGAGTTCCTTGACAAGCACATTAAACGACTCTGGGAGACCCGGCTCAAGGAGCTGTTCACCCTTAACAATTGCCTCGTACATTCGGTTACGACCCGTCACATCGTCCGACTTGACCGTCAGGAACTCCTGAAGGCCGTACGCCGCTCCGTAAGCTTCGAGCGCCCAGACTTCCATCTCTCCGAGACGCTGGCCACCGAACTGGGCCTTGCCGCCGAGAGGCTGCTGGGTCACGAGGCTGTACGGACCGATGCTACGCGCATGGATCTTTTCTTCAACCAAGTGATGGAGTTTGAGCATGTACATGATGCCGACCGTCACCTCTTCGGCGAACGGGTCACCCGTCACGCCGTCGAACAACGTGGTCTGCCCACGGGCCGGAAGGTCCGCGAGTGAGAGCATGCTGTTGATGTCCTTCTCGCTCGCGCCGTCGAAGACGGGCGTCGCGAAGTGGACACCGTTACGCAGGTGATAGGCCATCTTCTTGAGCTCGGCATCGGAAGCCTTGTCGACGTACTTGTCGACTTCGGCGTTCTGGTAAGTGTCCTTAAGGACCTTACGCAGCTTATCTCCGTTGAATTGCTCAAGGTACTCGGTGACCTTTTCGCCGACGCCGCGAGCGGCCCAGCCCAAAGTCACTTCGAGCAATTGCCCGATGTTCATACGCGAAGGAACGCCCAGCGGGTTCAGGACCATGTCGACCGGAGTGCCGTTCGCCATGAACGGCATGTCTTCCATCGGAAGAATCCGGCTGATGACACCCTTGTTCCCGTGGCGGCCTGCCATCTTGTCACCGACTTGGAGACGGCGCTTGATCGCGATTTGGATCTTCACCATCTTGATGACGCCCGGAGCGAGCTCGTCGCCGCGCTTCAGCTTGTCCGTCTTCTCCTTGAAAACGTAGCGAACGGCTTCGATCTTCTCCTTGGCGGTCTTCATGATCGCGGTGACTTCCTGCTCGAGATCGTCCTTAACCGGGATGAAGCCCAAGAGGTCGAAAGGAACGCCCACGAGAGTATCGAGGTTGAGGCCTTGACCCTTCTTGAGAAGCTCTTCGGAACCGTCTTCCGACAAGAGCTTGCCCGTGGTGGCGGCGCCATCCAAAATCTTGGCGATCTTGTTGAAAGCCGACTGGCGAATCGCATCCGTCTCGATCTTTTCATCGCGACGAATCTTCGCGATCTGCTCTTCGAGAATGGACTTGGTACGTTCATCCGGCTCGGTGCCTTCGCGAGCGAAGACCTGGGCGTTGATGACGATCCCTTGCACGCCCGAAGGAACGCGCAGGGAGGTATCGCGAACATCGCCCGCCTTTTCGCCGAAGATGGCTCGGAGGAGCTTTTCTTCGGGAGAGAGCTGAGTCTCGCCCTTCGGCGTGACCTTACCGACCAGGATATCGCCCGGCTTCACCTCGGCGCCAATGCGGATGATGCCGCTCTGGTCGAGATCCTTCAGGGCTTCCTCGCCGACATTCGGAATGTCGCGGGTGATTTCTTCTTTTCCAAGCTTCGTATCGCGGGCGACGCATTCAAACTCTTCGATGTGAATCGAAGTGAAGGTGTCTTCCTTGATCAAGCGCTCGGAGATCAGGATCGAGTCTTCGAAGTTATAGCCACCCCAAGGCATGAACGCGACAAGCACGTTCTGTCCGAGAGCCAGTTCACCGGCATCGGTGCCCGGGCCGTCAGCCAGAACATCGCCGGCCTTCACCTTGTCGCCGACTTTGGCGACCGGGCGCTGGGTCACGCAGGTGTTCTGATTGGAGCGCTGATACTTCGTCAGATTGTAAATATCGACATCGGATCCGACTTCATCGTTCGCCGAACCCGTGCGACGAACCACGATCTTCGTTCCGTCGACCATGATGACTTCGCCATCATGACGATTGACGATGATCTGCCCGGAGTCACGAGCCACAACCCGCTCGATGCCCGTTCCAACCAGAGGCGCCGCCGTACGGATCAACGGAACCGCCTGGCGTTGCATGTTCGAACCCATCAATGCGCGGTTAGCGTCATCGTGCTCGAGGAACGGAATCAAAGAGGCCGCGATCGACACGAGCTGGTTCGCCGAAACGTCCATCAACTCGATGTCATCCGGGTTAACCAACGCGAAGTCGCCCTTACGACGAGCCGCAAGCAAATCGCCGGCAAGCTTACCGGCGCGAAGAGCATCCGGCGAAACTTGAGCGATGATCTTGTTTTCTTCTTCGGTTGCCGTGAAGAACTTGATCTGATCCGTGACTTTGCGACCATCGATCACGCGATACGGAGTTTCAATGAAACCGTACTCGTTCACGCGAGCGTAAGTCGAAAGGCTGGCGATCAAACCGATGTTTGGACCTTCAGGCGTTTCGATCGGGCAGATACGTCCGTAGTGAGTGTTATGAACGTCGCGAACTTCGAAGCCCGCGCGCTCACGGGTCAGACCGCCCGGCCCGAGGGCCGAGAGACGACGCTTGTGAGTCACTTCGGAAAGAGGATTCGTCTGATCCATGAACTGGGACAGCTGGCTGGATCCGAAGAATTCCTTCACGACCGCCGATACCGGCTTCTGATTGATCAAGTCATGCGGCATCAGGGTTTCGATTTCCTGAATACTCATGCGTTCCTTGATCGCCCGTTCCATGCGAACGAGGCCGATGCGGTATTGGTTCTCGATCAACTCACCGACCGCGCGAACGCGGCGATTGCCGAGGTGATCGATATCGTCGATCGTTCCACGACCGTTGTTCAATTCGCAGAGGTAGAACAGGGTCGAGAGAATGTCTTCCTTCGTCAGAACCGAGGATTCCGCCGAAGCTTTGTTTTCAGGGAACTTGTAGTTCAGCTTCAAACGGCCGACCCGTGACAGGTCGTAGCGATCGGCATTGAAGAACAAGTTGTCGAAAAGCTGACGAGCCGCCTCGATCGTCGGAGGATCACCGGGCCGCATACGCTTGTAGATTTCGATCAAAGCTTCTTCAGGGCTGGAAACCTTGTCCAAAGTCAGCGTTTCACGCAGGAAAGCCCCGTAAGAAAGGTTATCGGTGAAAATAACCTTAACTTCCTTGATGCCCTTGGCACGAAGGTCTTCAATCTTGGATTCCGACAGCTCTTGATTGCATTCGAGCAGGACTTCGCCGGTCTTTTCATCGACGACGTCTTCGGAAGCAACACGACCGAGCACGGCTTCAAGAGGAACCTCAAGACGCTTGATGCCGGCGTCCTGCAACTTCTTGATGACTGCTTTCGTGAACTTGCGATTTTTCTTAACAATTGAGTCGCCGGTCTTCGGATCGACGATATCTTCTTCGGCGCGCTGACCGGAAAGGATTTCCAGATCAACAGCCTTGTAGAATTTGCCGTCCTTTTCGAAATGAATGCGCTCGACTTTATAGAAAAAGTTCAGGATCTCGAAATTCGACATCCCCATCGCGCGAAGCACGATCGTCGCCGGAAGCTTACGCTTGCGGTCGATGCGGGCATAGAGAATGTCCTTATGGTCGAATTCGAAATCGAGCCAGGAACCGCGATGCGGAATCACTCGGGCGGAGTAAAGGATCTTGCCGCTCGAATGGCTCTTTCCTTGATCGTGATCGAAAATAACGCCAGGCGAACGGTGCAATTGGCTGACGATTACGCGCTCGGTACCGTTTACGATGAACGATCCGGCTTCGGTCATGAGCGGAATTTCGCCCATGTAAACTTCTTGTTCTTTGATATCGCGGATGTTGCGGGTACCAGCCTCCTCATCCACATCATAAACCACCAAGCGAACGGTGATCTTGAGTGGAGCGGCGAACGTCATGCCGCGCTGGCGGCACTCACCGACATCATACTTCGGCTTTTCAAGGGTATAACTTTCAAATTCGAGAGAAGCCGTCCGATTGAAGTCCTCGATTGGGAAAACGGACTTGAAAACCGCCTGCAAGCCGTAGCTTTCACGCTTTTGAGGCGAGACGTCCGCTTGTAGGAATTTTTCGTATGACTTTCGTTGAAGCTCGATGAGGTTCGGAATTTCCACCGGTGAAGAAATTCTGGAGAAATCCTTACGTACCCGGCGACTTTCCGAAAAAGGGGCTGCCATGCTTGCTCCTAACTTACTTAAAAGAGCGCTCTAGAGAGCGCCCGACGATGCGCGAGAAGATTCCGCCTATAACCGAAAAACCGAGGACCTTGAGATCCATCGTTTTCATCGGGTATAGCCAGAATCCGAACCCTCGGATATGAGGCTTACGCCCCAAACCCACAGATAATCTTGGACTGATAAATGATATATAATCGATACCGCGCCCACCTTACCTGATTTTTCAGGCAAGGCAAGGGCGTGGCACGATTTTTTTTAAAACGAGCGGACAGAGTTCAGGCCGATTACTTGATTTCGACCTTAGCTCCTTCAGCTTCGAGCTTCTTCTTGATTTCGTCGGCTTCAGCCTTGGCGATGCCTTCCTTAAGAGTCTTAGGAGCGCCTTCAACGAGGTCCTTCGCTTCTTTCAAACCGAGACCGGTGATCGCGCGAACTTCCTTAATCACATTGATCTTCTTGTCGCCAGCAGCCGAAAGCACAACCGTGAACTCGGTCTTAGCTTCAGCGGCCGGGCCAGCGGCAGCAGCGCCCGGCATAGCCACAGCCATCGGGGCAGCGGCCGACACACCGAACTTGGTCTCGAGCTCTTTCACCAATTGGGAGAGATCGAGAACGGACATATTCTCAATGAACGAAACAACTTGTTCTTTAGTAACTGCTGACATTTTTCTTACCTCTACTTACGTTAGTCAATCTGCTCTCAGCCTTCCTGACTTCAAGCTCCTTCATTTTACATCCTACATCGTGCTTCCAGCGGCTCTCCTGAGCGCCGGTTCGGATGACTTTTCAAACCAAAATCAAGACTCTGGATTCGCCTTCTTCTTTTCCACCGCAGCCAAGACGGTGACCATGCTACGCGGCACCGCAGCCAAGACACCGACAAAGTTCGTAATCGGGGCATTCAACGTACCCAAGAATTTGGCCACCAGAACTTCCTTGCTCGGGAGCTTGGCAAGCTCTTCAACACCTGAAGCGTCGATTCGCTTGTCACCCATGAGGCTCTCTTTCAACTTAAGAGCTTCATTGTCCTGAGCAAACTTGTGAATTACCTTTGCAGCCGCAGCCGGATCGCCATAAGCAAACGCAACGAGGGTCGGACCCACCATGGCATCCATCAAAGCTTTGGCGTCCTCGCCCATCGCACCCTCGCGGGTCAAAAGACGGGCGACGTTATTCTTCAAAACCTTCACTTCAGTCTTTTCGGCACGCAACGCGCGACGAAGATTGTCCGCCTGCGTAGCCGAAAGGCCTTTGTAGTCGGCAAAAATGGCAACACTTGCCTTGTTGAATTTATCTTTCAGCTCAGTAGCGAGCTCTGTTTTTTCTGCGCGATTCATAAGTTATCCTTATTTCTTCTCGAAAGATTGATCAGGCAACACCCGAGACAGCCGCTGCATCAGCCGTATCGAGCGCGATTCCAGGACTCATCGTCGTCGAAATCGTGATGTTCTTGAGATAGGTGCCCTTGCTCGTCGGAGGCTTAGCCTTAACGATCGTCGCGAGAAGCGCGCTGAAATTTTCGCGAAGCTTCTGAGCGCCGAAGGACTTTCTGCCGATCACAACGTGCACGATCCCAGCCTTCTCGGTACGGTATTCGATCTTACCAAGCTTCTGCTCCTTCACCGCCTTGGCTACTTCGAAAGTAACGGTTCCGAGCTTAGGATTCGGCATCAAACCGCGGGGACCAAGGATCTTGCCGATCTTAGAGACCGCGACCATCATGTCCGGGGTTGCAATCATCTTGTCGAAATCCATCCAGCCGCCCTGAATGCGCTCAATCAGGTCGTCTGCGCCGACCACGTCGGCGCCAGCGGCTTCTGCTTCACGAGCTTTCTCGCCTTTAGCAAGAACCGCGACACGGAACGTCTTGCCAATGCCATGAGGAAGGACCATGGCTCCACGAACCATTTGATCCGAATGCTTCGGGTCGACACCCAAGCTGAAAGCAACATCGACCGTTTCGTCGAATTTCGCGTAAGCGACTTGCGGGAGCAAATCGAAACCTTCCGCGACGCTGTATCTCTTGCCCACTTGAAGCTTAGCTATCGCCTCAGCGTACTTTTTACCTTGATTCCCTACTTTTTTCTTCTTTTCAGCCATTATGACCTCTCGTGGTTCAAGCGCCGACCTGACGTCTTCGGCTCCCACTCAGGGAAAAACTAAATACTCAAAATTAATCGGTGACCGTAATACCTGCGCTACGCGCGGTGCCAGCGATAGTCCGCATTGCGGCCTCGACGCTTCCCGCGTTCAGATCAGGCATTTTCAGCTTAGCGATCTCTTCAACTTGCTTTTTCGTGACCTTGCCGACTTTGGTCTTGTTCGGCTCGCCCGATCCTTTTTCGATCTTCGCCGCCTTCAGCAACAAGATGGATGCCGGAGGAGTCTTCGTAATGAACGTAAAAGAGCGGTCCGAATACACGGTGATGATCACCGGAATGACCATGCCCTTTTGGTCCGCGGTTTTTGCGTTAAACGCTTTGCAGAATTCCATGATGTTGACGCCACGCTGACCGAGCGCTGGGCCAACCGGAGGAGCAGGATTTGCCTGTCCACCAGGGATCTGGAGCTTAATTTGACCAGTAACTTTCTTTGCCATAAGGGGCTCTCTCTAACACACGTCTTAACGTGCTACCACTTTTGTTTTTAAATTTTTTCAACCTGAATAAAGTCGAGCTCAACTGGGGTTGAGCGGCCAAAAATGCTGACCAGCACCTTAACCTTGCCCTTATCCGGATTGACGTCCTCTACCACGCCATTGAAATTGGAAAACGGCCCGTCGATCACGCGGACATTCTCTCCCTCATGGAAGGAAATACGTGGACGGGGTTTAACCTGACCTTCGGCGATCCGATTAGTCATCTTTTGCACATCGCTTTCAGGGACCGGGACCGGCCGAACCTTATCGCCGACAAAGCCGGTGATCTTCGGGGTGTCCTTGACGATGTGCCAAGTCTCTTCTGTCAAAATCATCTTCACCAGGATGTAACCAGGGAAGAAGCGGCGCTTGGTCGTCTTCTTTTGGCCTTTGACTAACTCAACGACGTTTTCTTCGGGAACGATGATTTCGTTGAAAAAGGATTCCTTCTTCGCAGATTTAATCCGTTCTTCAAGCGCGAACTTGGCCTTGTTCTCATACCCGGAATAAGTATGAACCACATACCAAGCCATTTCTCCTGAAGGCTGAGTTGATAATAACTCGCTCATAAGGCTCCCTTAAATTACCCATTTTAGCAGGGTAGTCAGCAAATAATCCATCAGTCCCAGGATCATGCCTGAGACCACCACCATGACCAGCACAACCACGGTCGCCGAGGTCGTTTCTTTTTGCGTTGGCCAAGTCACACGGGACAACTCGGCCATGACTTCGTTCATGAACTGATTGACCTGGTGATTCTTGTAAAGAATGAAAAAAAGAGCCGCGAACGCGAATACGGACAATCCGCGCAAAACAAGATCGACGTCCCGGATGCGGGTTTCGAGATCATACACGCCAACGATTTTGGCGCCCGCAGCGTAAACGATATAGCCCAAAAGAGCGGCCACCGCGAGATAGCTGAGGTTGACCCATTTTTGATGCTGGCTCTGTTCCATAGAATTAACTTAATCCGATATTTCTTTAGTGGCAGGGCAGGAGGGACTCGAACCCACAACACGCGGATTTGGAATCCGCTGCTCTACCATTGGAGCTACTGCCCTACTCAAACAAGAAGGTTATTTTCCTTCGCGATGTCCCGTGTGCTTGCGGCAGAACTTGCAGAATTTTTTGAATTCGAGCTTGTCGGTCGTCTTCTGCTTGTTCTTGGTCGTTGAATAGTTTTTACGCTTACACTCGGTACAATCCAAACTTACGATAACTCTCATGACTTCTACTTCTTTCTATCAATTACAAGTCGTTAACCGACTTCTACTTCCAAACAGGGAGGGGGTGAATCTCACCCCCTCCCCTACGGAGCTCTAAAGGACAAAAAACGAGTAAATAATTACTCGATGATTTCGGCAACAACGCCGGCGCCGACGGTACGGCCGCCTTCGCGGATAGCGAAGCGCAGTTCCTTTTCCATTGCGATCGGGGTGATCAACTCAACCTCAACGGCAACGTTGTCGCCAGGCATGACCATCTCGACGTTGGCAGGAAGCTTCACGACGCCCGTCACGTCAGTCGTACGGAAGTAGAACTGAGGACGATAGCCGTTGAAGAACGGAGTATGACGTCCGCCTTCTTCCTTCGTGAGAATGTAGGCCGAACCCTTGAACTTCTTATGAGGGGTAACGGTGCCCACGTGAGCGAGAACTTGGCCGCGCTCAACTTCTTCTTTCTTCGTGCCGCGGAGAAGGGCGCCGATGTTGTCGCCAGCCTCACCTTGATCGAGCAACTTGCGGAACATTTCAACGCCGGTGACAACGGTCTTGATCGTCGGACGGAGACCGATGATTTCGCATTCTTCGCCGACCTTGATCACACCGCGCTCGACGCGGCCGGTGACGACGGTACCGCGACCAGAGATCGAGAACACGTCTTCAACGGGCATCAAGAACGGCTTGTCTTTTTCGCGCTTAGGCTGCGGAATGTAGCTGTCGCAAGCTTCCATGAGCTTCAAGATCGCCGGCTCGCCGAGCTCGCCTTGATCGCCTTCCAACGCCTTCAATGCAGAACCCTTGATGACCGGAATCTGGTCGCCAGGGTACTTGTAGGAAGTAAGCAGCTCGCGGACTTCCATTTCGACGAGGTCCAAAAGTTCCTTGTCGTCAACCATGTCGCACTTGTTCAAGAAAACGACGATCGCAGGAACGCCGACCTGACGAGCGAGCAGGATGTGCTCACGGGTCTGAGGCATCGGGCCGTCCGCAGCGGAAACCACGAGAATGGCGCCGTCCATTTGAGCAGCGCCGGTGATCATGTTCTTCACGTAGTCGGCGTGGCCCGGGCAGTCGACGTGCGCGTAGTGGCGGTTCTGGGTTTGATACTCGACGTGAGTCGTGTTGATCGTGATACCGCGCTCTTTTTCTTCCGGAGCGTTATCAATTTGGTCGTATGCACGAGCTTGCGCCCAGCCTTTTTTCGCAAGAACGGTCGTGATGGCCGCGGTAAGAGTCGTCTTACCATGGTCGACGTGACCGATCGTCCCGATATTGCAGTGGGGCTTGCTTCGTTCAAATTTCTCTTTCGACATATCCCTTAGCCTCCTAAAAATGAGCTTTAACTCTAGCGTTTGTTTGGTCAGATTTTTTTCCGGAACCTGCAAACCGGTTTTAAAAAACTGGAGCTCTTGACGGGACTTGAACCCGTGACCTCTCCCTTACCAAGGGAGTGCTCTACCACTGAGCTACAAGAGCAAAACGTGACGCTCACCGTTTTTTGAGAATCTCCCTTACCTCAAAAAACGGCCATAACACCACTACAAAAAAGTCAAAATATCCCATTAAGCCGTTTTTGCGGCCCCTTGAGATATTTTTTAACGGTTTGCCTTCGGTATTGGAGCGGGAGACGGGACTCGAACCCGCGACCCTCAGCTTGGAAGGCTGATGCTCTAGCCAACTGAGCTACTCCCGCCCATCACCGAACGCATAGAAGCTGTTGGCTACGCTTCTATTTCTTTTTAATCTAAGCCTACTTAGCCGTCAAAACGAATGGTGGAGAGAGAAGGATTCGAACCTTCGAAGGCATACGCCGTCAGATTTACAGTCTGATCCCTTTGGCCACTTGGGTATCTCTCCCCGTACAAATTTTTTAAGCTTTTCAGCACCGTACGCAAGGCGGATGGAGCTGGAGACGGGACTTGAACCCACGACCTACGGTTTACAAAACCGTTGCTCTACCAACTGAGCTACTCCAGCCCAATCCCGTCCGCAGCTATAAGTAACTGATTTAAAATATAAATTAGTTACTCACAGCTCTTTCTGCCACCGTACAGTTCGAGGAAAATTCCATCCTTCGCGCAAATTGTCAATGATCTTCGTAAGGTGATCCGATTAAGAAAGCGCGCCAGAGAGCTTAGAAATCAAAATAGAGCTCGCGACCGAGGCATTCAGAGAGGTCACCTGACCCCGTGCCGGAATGCGGCATAGGACGTCACAGGACTCTTCGGTCAGCCGACGCATGCCCTTCTCCTCGTTACCGATGACCAACAGCCAGGGACGGTCCCTCTGAATGCTGTCGAGAGTGTCATTGGCGTGCTCAGACGATCCAAGAATCCAAAGCCCTGCGTCTTTCGCCTTTTCGAAGGCCCGCTGCAGATTGGTTTGAATTGAAAATGGAATGTATTCCATTCCGCCGCAAGCGACGTCATAGACGGTTGCCGTCAGAGGAGCCGAGCGCTCTTGAGTGAGCAGAATGCCCTCAACCCCGAAAAAAGCCGCGGTTCTGAAAATCGCCCCCACGTTATGCGGATCCTGCAGGCTATCGAGCGCAAGCCAAAGGCCTTTGCCCTCAGCGCGATCACGAGCACCCGCGAAGAGCTCTTCGACCGAAATGCCCGCCCGCTCGGCGATGACCGCCTCCGCGACGCTCGTACGCCCGCCCGCCGTGGGACGCTCGCCCCGGCGACCATGATCCCCCCGATCCGTCGAGGCGCTCGAGCCTCCGCCCGATCCGACCCGGATTCCCTTGCTTTTCGCCGCGCGAGCGACTTGTTCCCAGGCATCACCGGCCGCCGAAGTCATGAGAATTTCGGTAACGTCTTTGGGACGGGTTTCAAGCGCGGCAAGCGCGCTATGCGGATTACGAATACGGAGTTGTTGAGCCATAGGCCTCATCCCTTACGACGAAACGGGCCGGGCGGAAATCTTTTTCTAAATGCTGAAGCTGATGATGGGTCGAACAAAGAGTGATCAGATTTTCCGGAGTGTTCGGACCGCCTTGGCTCACCGGAATTTTATGATGAATCTCGGTCCATCTCGCCTGATTGCATCTTTTTCCGTTTGTGACGTGGGTACACCTTCCTTGATCCCTCAGATTCACTTGATGAAGTACAGCCGCGGGAAGCGGCGCGCGGACCGGATTCGAATCTTGTTTAACGACTGTTGCAGTCGATTTTTTCACGCGATTTGCTCTTTCGACGGGGAGTCACGACGAGTGAGATATTCCGCAGTCAGCGTGAATCGGAAGTAAATTATAAATTCCTATCGAGACATTCGAAATATACCATAAAACGAGCCGATATAAATCATTTTTATTTTTAAGACGACCATGTATTTTGACATAAAAGGAAAATAAGCAGATGCCCCGGCGAAAAAAATTCTGGCTTGTCCTGATTGCGATCGCCGTGATCGCGGCACTGATCTACGGCGGACAGGCGTGGTGGCTGCGCAAACATGGAGGCTCGCCGCAGGCTCTTCCGAACCCGATCCTGGACGTCGATAAACACTTCAGCCGCTTCCCACCCGGCTTTCCGGCCGACCCTGGAGAGGCCGGAAAAAAAACGATCCAGGGTATCGATGCGGATCACGATGGCGTGCGCGATGACGTGCAGAGATGGATCTACGCCTTCGCTCCCAATGAACCTAAAAAGCAGATGGCCTTGAGACAGATGACTCGTTTCTATCAAGAATATTCCTTAAACGACGAGTTTAACCCAGACCTGATAGCACGAGGAAAAGAGCCTCTCGATCGTGCAGTTCAGTGCATATACAGGACCTTTAATGATGAAATGCATGGATATGCGGAAGAGACGTATCTGAAAGCCAAAATATTGAACACCTATAGCCGCGTTAAACGCTACTGGGAAAATAATGACAAAATCACGACCAAAGAAATGGAGGGGGATCATCCCCGATATGAGTCGCCTTGTGACAACCAATAGATGGGTCGTCTGTATTACAATTAGCTTCCTTTTCTGCTTGGGCCCCAGAGCATACGCTTTAAATCCATGCGCAGGAAAAGGCACTGTAATCGTTTTCGTCAATGGAGTTTTCAATAATTGGGACCAGGCAAATGCCAGTCTTGAAAAGTTCCAAGAGAGCACCCAGCCTTCACTCGCGGACATTCCAAACCTGAAATACCAGCTCGCTTGGGTCGAAGGTCGTTTGGCGCCGCTGCAGCTTGCACAAACCATGGCGCAACGAGGCGTCGATGACTTTCAAAGATACTGGCTTTGGCTCTACGGCCTGGAAAAAGGCCCGAGCTGGTTTGACGAAGAAGTGCGTAGTCTGGTGACAGATCCGAAAAATCTGAACGCAACCGTGTTGCCGAGACTGAATGACCATCTGGAACTTTATTCGGATATCATTCTTCAGGGCTACCAGGTCATCGTCATTTCGCACTCAGCTGGAAATTTATACGCCAACGCGGCACTTCGATCGCTTCCAGGCTTTGCTTCGGCCGCCCTTCAACCCACTATCAACGAGAGACATCAGACGAACCCGGATTACCCAGCGACGGAACAGATGATCGCCAACATCCAGATCGCGACGCCGGTGCGCGATACGGTGAACGGCGCCCCCTGGGTCAGCTTCAAAGACGATCAGATAGCGAATTTAACCCGTGGCGTCATGAATAATCTGCCGGGAAACATCAAGTCTCCAGGAGTGAACGCGAGCGATCTTTGGGGACACAGCCTGGCCTCATATCTGCGCGTGGATGAAAGCCGCAATCGAATCATTCAGCACATGCGCGAAGCGTACACGCGGCTCAAGTATCCCATTCCGTTTCTGCAGGATGCGGCTACGGTCGAGTACCGGAACGTCGTGAATCACCAATCAACGCCCAGCTTCACGGCCGCGTTCTACATGGGCTCTCAAGAGATCACGACGGTGAGCGAAAAGACCGAAAGCAACGGCAATCGTCTGGCCGAGTTCGTGACCCGTTGTCGCGATCTGCGACCGGGCGATGTCGATATCCGCGCTGAGAGCATCATCAGAAGATCCAACGAAAGGACTTTCATGGCGACCGGCTATATCGGAACCGAAAGCCCCCACGGCGGAAAACCTCTTCGAATGACCAATTCCAAGGAAATCGACCGATGGCAGCTGGGGCAAATCCGGGTTTCACGAGGACAAAGCAAAGACCCAATCGAAGCTGACGTGCGGTATTTTGACCGCCCTCTGCTTAAGAGGTAATTCAAAATCAGCGCGGAAACTGGATTCGAATCTTGTTCAACGACCAACCCGGTCAGACTTCTCGGGTACGAAAAGGATTCAAAAAAGCCGAAATAACGCGATTTTTACGTCAAAATCAGCTACGTTTTTCATTATGAATAAATTCGATTCGGTGATCTTCGACCTAGACGGCACGCTTTGGGATTTACGGGCCCAGGTCGCTCAAGCCCGTAACAACGTCGTCCGGAAGCTGGGGCTCGACGTGCCGGCATTCACCGCCGAGGACGTCCAAAAAACGATGGGTTTGCCCTCGAGCAAGGTTTACCAAATCGCGTTTTCCACCGTTCCCGAGGAACAGCACAAGGAAATCCGGGCTCACTTCGACACCGAGATCAAATCGATCGTGATGTCGGGCAGCGGTTATTTTTTTCCGGACGTGGACAGAGTGATTCCCCGACTGCACGGCCGCCTGCCGCTTTTTCTGGTCAGCAATTGCAGTCAGGGCTATCTCGCGACTTTTCTGGAATGGTCGGGCTACGGCAAATACTTCAAGGACATGACCTGTTACGGAGAGAACGGTTTGCCGAAAGCGCGGAATATCAGCGCGATCGTGCAGAGAAACCACTTGAAACGACCGGTTTACGTCGGAGACACGGCTGGGGATCACCAGTCCGCGACCGACGCGGGCGTCGACTACATCCACGCGGATTACGGGTTTGGCCAGCCGCTCGGAGAATGCGTCCGAATTCCTAGTTTTTCGTCTTTAGAATCGCTTCTCGCTTAGGCTCTGTGGAGCTCAACTCTTTAAGAATGCTTTCCACCGCCGCGCGCGGATCGGCCGCCTCGGTGATCGGCCGCCCGACGACGATCGCATTGGCGCCGGCCTCGCGCGCTTGCGCAGGGGTCATGACGCGGGCTTGATCGTTTACCGGAGAGCCGACCGGGCGAATTCCGGGAACCACGGTGTAGAGGTTCGGATGACTTTCGCGAATGAGCGGCAATTCGACGGCGGAGCAAACAACCCCGTCCGCGCCCCAAAAGACCGCATGCTCGGTCAACCCCAGGACGCTTGCACTGACGTCGACCGCATGTCCGGTCAAGGCTTGGGTGACCTCCGCCCAGCGAACGTCATCAAAGGAAGTCAACACCGAAACTCCCAGGATTTTAGGGCGAATTTGGTCGATTTCGGCGAGGGCGTCCGCCACGGCGCGCACCATCTGGCTTCCGCCCGCGAGGTGGATCGTGAACATCTCCACATGCAGGCGGGCCGCTTGCTGGGCGGCTTTCGCGACCGTATTGGGAATATCGTGGAACTTGAGGTCGAGGAAAACGCGCTTCTTCCGGTGAACGAGCTCACGAACCAGATCGAGCCCGCCGGCAAGGAAAAGCTCGAAGCCGACCTTGTAAACCACCGGTTGCGCGCCCAGCTTCTCGACTAAAGCCATCGCCGCATCCGCGCGCGCATAATCAAGAGCGACAATCAGGTCGGTAGGTTGAACCAGCGTGCGTCCGTGAGTCATTTTTTTCCTCAATAGCTGCGGGCGAAAATCGCCCGTACGTTATTGCCTTTGCGTCCGGTCACCATGCAAGGACCACTCTCAGGGATGGGAAGGAAATCGTCGCCTAGCGGCAAGCATCGCACCGTGGCTTTGGTTTCTTCTTTCACCTTGGCTTCGACTTCCTTGTCCGGGCAGAACGGCGCGATAAAGAAACCGCCCCCTTCGATTTTCTCCTTAAATTCCTCGTAATTTTCGACGCGAAACGTATTCGCGTTACGATGGGCGCGCGCTTTTTCAAGCAGGTCTTTTTGCATCGAGGAGAGCATCGCGCAGACGCGAGCGGGCGCGTCGGCGAGCGGCACGAATTCCTTGGTGCCGATATCCCGGCGGGTCATGACGACCTGGCCCTTCTCGAGATCGCGCGGTCCCACTTCGATTCGCACGGGGATACCGAGCATTTCGTACTCGAAAAACTTCCAGCCCGGCTGCTTCGTTTCGTCCTTATCGACGCTGACGCTGACCGTATAAGGAAGCCCGGAAACCGCTCCCTTTTCACGGATCGCGGCAGCCAGCTTATCGGCCGCTTCCAGGACTTGGGCCTTGGTTTCGGCCTTCGCCATGATCGGAACAATAGCGACATGGGTGGACGCGAGGCGCGGAGGCAAGACGAGGCCCTTATCGTCGGAATGGGTCATGATCATCCCGCCGATCAGACGGGTTGACACCCCCCAGCTCGTCTGATGCACGAGCTTTTGCTTGCCGTCGCTGTCCAGAAATTTGGTGTCGAAGGCCTTGGCGAAATTGGACGCCAGATTATGGGAAGTCCCGGCCTGAAGCGCCTTCTTGTCCTGCATCATCGCTTCGATGCAATAAGTGCGAAGCGCGCCCGCGAATTTTTCGCTGTCGGTTTTAAGACCGGCGATCACCGGCATGGCCAACACTTCCTCGGAGAAGTCCTTGTAAACCTGGAGCATGAGACGGGTTTCCTGCTCGGCTTCTTCGGGCGTCGCATGGCAAGTATGGCCTTCTTGCCAGAGGAATTCGGTGGTGCGCAGGAAGAGACGGGTGCGCATTTCCCAACGGACGAGGTTGGCCCATTGATTGATCAAAAGCGGGAGATCCCGATAGGATTGCACCCATTTGGCGAACATCGAATTGATGATCGTTTCGGACGTGGGTCTTACGACCAGCGCTTCCTCAAGCTTTTTGCCGCCGGCATGGGTCACGACGGCGCACTCGGGGGCGAAGCCCTCGACGTGCTCGGCTTCCTTTTTCAAAAAACTTTCCGGAATAAAGAGCGGAAAATACGCATTCCGCACCCCGGTTTCCTTGATTCTCCGGTCAAGATCGCGCTGGATAGCCTCCCAAATGGAATAGCCGTTAGGTCGGATGACCATGCATCCTTTAACCGGACTATAATCGGCAAGCTTAGCCTGGAGGACGATGTCCTGGTACCATTGAGAGAAATCCTGGGAGCGAGGGGTAATTTTTTCAGCCATGATCTTGCTTATAGTGTAGACTACTGCAATTCGGCAATATGCGTAATTTACTCAAGCTCAAGCCTTATCTCATGCCGCATATCTGGGCCATCGTGGCAAGCGGACTCCTGGCGATTCCGCTATCGGCTCTACGCGCTGCTCCGGCACCGCTGATCAAGTACTATATCGATAACCTTTTGGTCGATCATAGCCGCCATAAGCTTTTCTTTTTTCCGATCCTGGTGATCGTCCTGTACTCATTGAACTTCATCGTTCGATTCCTGCATTACTATTTCATTCGCCTTGTGACGACTCGTGTCGCCGAAAAGCTCAAAGGGGACCTCTTCCGCCACATCGTCGGCCTGTCATCGGACTATTTCACCACCCAGAGCACGGGCAAGCTGATCTCACGGGTCTCGAACGACACCTCATACGTCGATGGAGCGATTTCTTCGATCAACACCCTCATCCGCGAACCAATGACCTTCTTGGTCTTGCTGGGATACGCCCTGAAGCTTCACTGGAAGCTCACGGCCGTGACATTCATCCTGTTTCCCCCGCTCGCGATGCTCTTTAAAGTGACGGGAAAACACCTGAAGCGCTACGTCCATAATATCAACGCTGAAAACGGGAATCTGATCTCGACCCTCCAGGAATCTTTCACCGGCATTCGCATCGTGAAGACGTTCAGCCTGGAAGGCTATGTTCAATCGAAATTCGAAAGGCAGCTCCAGACCTTCACGGATATGATCCTGAAATGCGTTCGGATGGAAGAAGCCTCGCATCCCGCGGTTGAGCTGCTCTTCGCGTTCATCATCGCCTCGATCCTGTTTTTCGGAAGCTTGCAGGTGCTCAAAGGCCATATCACTCCCGGCGACTTGATGGCCTTTTTCCTCACCTTCGGATTGATGACCAATCCCATCCGCACGATGAACGAGGTCAACATCAAGCTGCACCAAGCCGATAGCGCCTGCGAGCGCATTTTCGAGATTTTTTCGTGGAAGAGCCGACTTTACGTATCGCCCGCGCCAAAGCCGATCCACGAACTGAAAGAGGGCGTCCGCTTCCGCGACGTGCGCTTCGCTTACCCGGACAGCCCGCAAAGGGAGGTCATCAAAGGAATCAACCTCCAGATCCCCCGCGGGAAAGTCGTGGCGCTCGTGGGCCATAGCGGCTCGGGCAAAAGCTCGATCGCCAGCCTCTTGCCGCGGCTCTTCGACGTGACCGGCGGCTCGATCGAAATCGACGGCATCGACGTCCGTGAATACGAATTGCATCAATTGCGCGACATGATTTCGGTCGTCAGCCAGGAAGTTTTCCTATTCAACGACACGATCGAGGAAAACATCCGGTGCGGGCGGCTGAACGCGACGGACGAGGAGGTCCGCGAAGCGGCGCGAAAGGCCCACGCCGATGAATTCATCGCGAAGCTGCCGGACGGCTATCGCTCGATCGTCGGGGATCGCGGCCATAAGCTCTCGGGCGGCGAGCGCCAGCGCGTATCGATTGCGCGCGCGTTCTTGCGCGGCTCCCCTATTTTGATTTTGGATGAGGCCACTTCGAGCTTGGATACGAACTCCGAACGCATCGTCCAGGCCGTGCTGGACGAGTTGATCGTTACGCGGACGACGCTCGTCATCGCGCACCGCCTCTCGACGATCCGCAACGCGCATAGGATCGCCGTCATGCGGGAAGGCCATATCATCGAGCTCGGACAGCACGACGAGCTCATGGCTAGCGGCGGCGAGTATTTCAAGCTCTACCAGCTGTCTTGATTTTGACGCCTCCCTGAGCGGACGGCCTTTCTTGCCCATCGAATTCGAATTCCAAAAATGAGATATTGGGTTTTGGAGAAGAGCCACCATGTCTCAAGTGAAATTGGCTGTTTTGATCGCGATTTTGAGCCTATCGGGTTGTTCGGGGATTTCCACGAAAGCGGAACGCAATCCCTCGCCGATTCTTGTCGGCGAATGGCACGGCGAACTGGCGGTGCCGCAGGATTTCTCGAGCAATCGCGGCATGCTCGACCAGGCCTGCGATCGTGAAGAGACGGGCACGAATCTCGGCTTGAAAATCAGAGCCGGCTCCTCGAAGAACACGATTCAAGTCGAGGGACACGTGCACTGCTCGATCCACGCAAAGCGAATCTATTCGTACAATCTGCCGGCGACTTCGCTCGACGTAAGCGGACAGGATCTGCTTTCCAACGGAGTGAAAGTCGGCACGCTGACAGACGTTTATTTTTCGCTGAATACGAACGACGGCAAAATCACCGTAGTGAAATACCCGACTTGGGAAAAAATTTATTTCGAAGCGGCTAACCCCAAAGGCGAGACGATCGCTCTATCCGGGGTTTTCGCCGACCCGAACAACTTCGCGGATGCTGACAGCGGCACGACCCCGCCGACCATGCGCGCGCCCGCGAACACTCGAGCTCACTAAGAATAACTGATTGAAACTACTGCGTTAAATTACCTTAATTTACAAATGACGCACTGTATTATATAAGTGCATCCAAGGAGTTGCTGCGCTATGAAAAGAAATTTAGCGAAATCGTTGTATACCCTCCTCATACCCCTCTCGATATTCGTGAATGTCGCACATGCCGACTTTAATCAGATTGGGGCCGCTCCGCTGTCTCTGACTTGCGCCGGAGACGCCTCGCCCGTCGTTTGCACGATGGCGTTCGCCGCGGACTCGGGCGATTCGCCTTCCAGCGAACCTAAATTCGACGTCCGGGAAAGCTTGAAAGAGCAGGTCAGCAACGGCGTTTATACCCAGAACGACGCCGACCAAATCCTCAACGAGCTTACTCAACGCGAACAGGCCGGCGCTTTCGATTTGCGCCCGCTGAGCGAAAGCGGTCTTTCAGACGACGAACGCCTGGCCCTGCTTGGCAAGGTCAATCACATCTCGGAAAAAGCCGCGGGTTATATCGCGACTCTCGTGGGCGCGAACCTCGAATGACTTGAGCGGCTGCCCCGCGGTTCATTCGCGGGGCGGATCGATCCCGAAACTTTTGATCTTGCGATGGAGATGGCTGCGCTCAACACCCAGGATTTGAGCGGTTTTGGATATGTTCCAGTCGTTTTCCTTCAAGGTTTTCAGGATGAATTCCTTTTCGAACTCCTGACGGGCATCCCTTAAGTTCAAATTGCGGGCGCAAAGGGCTCCCGCATCGTCCGAGCTTGCGACAGGCTCCACAACGGGAACGGCCTTCAAAGTCTCATCGTGAAGATGGCATAGCAGCGTGGCGACAGTCACCGGCTCACCGTCTTCGGACTCGCTCGTGAGGATCATGATGCGCTCAATGAGATTCTTCAGCTCGCGCACGTTCCCGGGCCAGCTGTAGGACTTCAGCACTTCCATGGCCTCCGGGGTCACCTCGCGGGCCTTTTTCCCGTGAGTCGTGGCGAACTCGCGGAAAAAATGCGCCGATAAAAGCGGGATATCCTCTTTGCGGTCGCGCAGCCGCGGAATCTGGAAAGGAATGACGTTGAGGCGGTAAAAAAGGTCTTCACGAAAATTGCCGCGGCCGATCTCCTGCTTCAAATCCTTGTTGGTGGCGGCAACGATGCGGACATCGACGGAAATCGTCTGCGAGCCGCCGACCCGTTCGAATTTCTGCTCCTGCAAGATGCGCAAAATCTTGGCTTGGGTTTTCAGCGACATGTCGCCGATTTCATCGAGGAACAGGGTGCCGCCGTTCGCTAAGTCGAACTTGCCCCGCCGAAGAGCCGTGGCGCCGGTAAAAGAGCCTTTTTCGTGGCCGAAAAGCTCGCTCTCGATCAGCTCTTCCGGGATCGCGGCGCAGGTCACCGGGACAAACGGCTTATAGTACCGCGGCGAAAGAGCGTGAATGCTGTGAGCCACCAGCTCTTTTCCGGTGCCGTTTTCGCCGGTGATCAACACCGATCCAGTCGTGGGAGCCACCCTGCGGATGAGGTCCTGGATCGTGCGCATCGGAGCGCTTTGGCCCACGAGCGTGCGAGTCTTTTGAATTTGTTTGCGAAGCGCGACGTTTTCGCGCGCGAGATCCTGGACGCTCGAGATGTTCTGAAGCAAAACAAGGATGCGCTCGAGCGAAAGCGGCTTTTCGACGAAGTCGAAGGCGCCGAGCTTCGTCGCGCGAACCGCCGTCTCGATCGTTCCGTGACCCGACATCATGACCACGATCAGATCGGGCCATTCCGCCTTGATCCGCTTCAGGACTTCCAAACCGTCCATTTCTGGCATCCAGATGTCCAAAAGCACCGCGTCCGGGCGCTCATTACGGATGGCCTCCAACCCCTCGCCGCCGGAGGTGGCCGCGGCGACGCGATAGCCTTCGTCCGTTAAAGCGCCCGTCAAGGACTGCCGGATGGAAGATTCGTCGTCGATGATGAGAATGAACTTCGACATGGATGGCATCATCTCACCGTTTACTCGGCAATTCGATCAAAAACCGGGTTCCTTTGCCCAAAACCGAATGAACCCGGATAAATCCGTCGTGATCGTTGACGATCCTTTTGCAGATGGCCAGCCCCAGACCCGTTCCTTCGGTTTTAGTCGAGAAATAGGGCTCGAACGCGCGCTCGAGAACCTCCGGGCTCATCCCGGGCCCGTTATCCTCGACTTCGATCACGGCCATCTGAAGCTGCTCGTTATAATGAGTCGAAATGGTCAATTGCTTGGACTGCGTATTGCCGGCCAAAGCCGCGACCGCGTTATCGAACAAATTGATGACGACGCGCTTGATCTGGTCACGATCGAACTCGAAGACCGGCAATTTGGCCTCAAGATGGGTTTTGAGGTGGATTTGCGCATGCGCCTGCTGGAAGAGCGAGACCACCTCCCCGATGGCCGCGTTGAGATCGTTCGGGGCCGGAGAAATCTCGGGGAAACGCGCGAAATTGGAAAACTCATTGACCATTTCCTTGAGCTCGTCGCTGTGCTTGATGATCGTGTCGGTGCATTCCTGCAGAAGCTCGCCGTCACGGCCGCGATAATTGCCCAGCCGGCGCTGAAGCCGTTGCGCCGACAGCTTGATCGGAGTGAGCGGATTCTTGATCTCATGGGCGATACGGCGAGCCACCTCTCGCCACGCCATCTCGCGTTGCCCCTTCATCAGGTGGGTCATGTCGTCGATAACCAGAACGATGCCCCACGCATCGTTCTCGCGAAGCGAAGTGGCGATGGCCTTCAAAGTCCGGGCGCCGCCGAAAGCGCGGAAGTTCCACTGCGTTTCGATCCGGCTGGCTTCGGTGCGCGCGCGCTCCCTCGCCTCCCGCATGAGGGCCAATAACGGCTCCGCGCGCTCGGCGAACATCTTGGCGCTACTCTGGCCGATAGCCTCCGCCGCGGACATCTCGAGCAGCAGCTCCGCCGAGTGATTGAATGTCGTGATCGTGCCCGAGCTGTCGATCGCCACGACTCCGGTACCGATGTTGGCGAGAACCGCTTCAAGCTGGAGCCGGCGCCGTTCCAAATCCGCCCCGGCCTGAACCAGGCGAGCGCGGCTTTCCCGCAGGTCGCGGGTCATATTGTTGAAGGACTCGACCAAAACGGTGATCTCATCGTGCCCGGAAGCGACGATCGACACGTCCAAATCCCCCGCGCCGACGGCCTGGGCTCCGTAAACAAGCCTTTCGACGGGCACGGTCAGCTGGCGGGCCAGATACAGGCCGATCCACATCGCGACGAAGATGATCACCAAGGTGATCATCACGAGGATGACCAGATAAGTGGTCTTCATCGGGTACTTCAGCGGATTCGTTTCCTTATAATCGTCAAAAACATTGGCGATCTCGTCCACCTTATTGACCAGGCTGACCGGAATGTACGAGCTGACGACCACGACGCCGATGGACTTGCCGGAACGAGCCCCGTGCGCCCGGACGGGAACCAGGCAACGGATCAAATCGCCGCTGCCGATATGCTGGATGATCGAACGGCGCTCTCCCGCGAAGGCCTGATCGAGGACATCCAGAGGAAGACGTGGATAAGAGAGAGCGAACGCGGACGGATCCTGCCCTTCGGCTCCCGCTGGCGTACGAGGACGCTGAGCCAAAATCCGTTCTTCGAGCGGGTCGGAGTAGAATTCGACCGCATCGAGCGCCAGAAGCTCCCGTTGCCCGGCCAAAAAGCTTTCCAGCTCGGGCGAAGGAACGGAAACCACGCTAGGCAATTTTTCACCGATGGTCTCCGCAAGGTGCTCGGCGAAATGCATCGCCGTTTGGTCGGTGTTGCGGTAGTAGGTTCGGGTGATTTCCAAAGACGCCTGAAGGGTGTTCTGGATCTTGAGCGAGAACCATTTATCGAAGCTCGAATTGATATAGGTCGCCGAGATCACGAACAGCGTCAGGGTCGGGATGATGGAAAAAGCCAAAAAGGCGATGACGAGCTTCGTTTTAAGCCTCGATCCCAGGATATTTCGGCGCCGTTCGAGGTAAAGTTTGCCGATATTCCGGAAAACCAGCCAAACCATCGCCATCAAAAGGACGATGTTGATGTTCAAAAGACCGAAAAAGAAGATCGAATTGACGAACGGAAGGGTGCTCGACGCTCGAGTCAGCCGGAATTCGGCGACCGTGAGAATGACGAACAACAACGAGAGGAGGACGATGAGAATGCCTTCTCTTCGCCGCTTTCTCCTCTCGCGCACGTCGAGCTGAGGTGTATTAGAGGCCGAAATTGGCTGCATATTTCGAACTTACCATAATTCGCGATGAGTTGCGCACGCGCCGTCGCATGCGCCGCCCGAGTGCAAACGAAGCGCGATTCTCCATTCACTCATCGAAACTTTTTCGAAATTTTTTTGATATGATGAAGATCTCTTCTTGATCTGGCGCAAGATCGATGTAACATCTTACTTGAGCGATATATTTTTCATGAAAGTTCGTGAAGAAGCGCTCAATCAACCGGAGGATAATACTATGGCAAAGAAAAAAGCCGCTAAGAAGAAGACCGCTAAGAAGAAGACCGCCAAGAAGAAGAAGAAGTAACTTCTTAGGCGAACCTTCGCGGTTCGAGATTTGCTGAAAGCCCTGGGCCGTTGCCCGGGGCTTTTTAGTTTTTAGCCCTTAATTTCAGTGTTTTTTATCAAAATCCGGTTTGAGATCTCAACCGGAAAAGACGGCCCGCCGAAGATCCAGCCCGAATAGATCTGGACCAGATTCGCTCCCAACCGAACGCGGCGTTCGGCTTCATCGGCATCCATAATACCCCCCACCGAGATGATCGGCAGACGAGTTACGGCGCGCGCTTGCTCCAATCGCGTCCGGGACAACTCCGTCAGGACCTTTCCGCTCCATCCTCCCGAAAGCCCTTCTCGATTCCCGGCCAGCGTGTTCGTGAGCACCCATCCGTCGACGCCCCAACGATCAGCGGCGGCGAAAATGCGCGCAAGCTCTTCGCTTTCGACCTCCGGAGCGAGCTTCAGGAGCAACGGAGGGCTTTTCGCGCCTCGGATAGCCTCTTTCACGGCGTCAACAATCGGATGGAGGGACTCGATGGCCTGAAGCGAGCGCAAGCCCGCGGTATTGGGCGAGCTTACGTTGATCACGATGTAATCGGCGAGGCTTTTAAAAGCCGCCGCCGCCGCGGCATAGTCGCGCGCCGCCTCTTCCAACGGCGTGTCTTTGTTTTTTCCGACATTCACGCCCACTCGAAACGCCGATGGCAAGCGATCGCGGACGGACTCCAGGCGCTTTGCCACGACCGCGGCGCCCAGGCCGTTAAATCCCATCCGATTGAAAACGCATTGGCGCTCAAGATCCCGAAACAACCGCGGGCGGTCGTTTCCGGACTGCGGACGCGGGGTAACCGTACCGATCTCGGCAAAGCCGAAGCCCAGGGAGGGAAGCGCCGGAACAATCTCCGCATCCTTGTCAAAACCCGCCGCGAGACCCACGCGGGAGGCGAATCGCATTCCGAAGACCTCGCATTCCCCCGATGGTGCGACCGATTGCGAAGAAACGGCGGGTGCGCCACTCGCGATTCGAAGTAGATGTCCTCCGCCGAAACGGTAAGACCAGCGGATCAGGCTCACAGTGATTCGATGCGCGCGCTCGGCATCGAAACGAAATAAAACCGCCCTCAGCAAACGCCACAAGGAGCGGCGAAGACTCATTTTTTCTCCCCTTTAGGGGCTCTCTCGAAGACCTGCATGAAAAAACCGTCGCAAGGGCCGGGGCCCAAATAACCGCCCTGGCGCGGCGTGAAATCGGGATGAGCCGCTACGAAATCGTCGACGATCTTGCTGGTTTCCGCGGGACGGAACGTGCAAACACCAAAAACAAGGCGCCCCCCGGGGGCAACCAGGTCGGAGTAAGTCGAAAGCAATCTTGCTTGAACTTGGGGCAGGCGCTCGAGCGCGGCGGGCGATTGCCTCCATTTGATATCCGGATTTCGCCGCAAGACCCCCCACCCCGTGCATGGCGCATCGACCAGCACGACTTGCGCCGTCCGGCGGAACTTACGAAGCGTCTCGGCTTCCTTACCCTCCTCGAGCGCCACCGCCTGGATGTTATTGTACCCCGCGTGCGTCGCCCGGCGGCGCAGCGCCTGAAGCTTGCGCTCCGAAATATCGTAAGAGAAAATCCGGCCCTTTCCGCGAAGGGCATCGGCGAGCGCAAGACTCTTCCCGCCCGCGCCGGCGCAAGCGTCAACAACGGTCAAAGCCGGCGGATCGTCCGGAAGCTTGGCGCTCACGCGCTTGAAATGAGAAAGATCAACCGGACCCGGAACGGATCGCAAAAGCGGGGCAAATTTCTCCGGCCAAAGCGCGAAAAGCGCCATGACCTGCGAGCCTTCGTCCTGAATCTCGAATAAACCCTTTTCATAGGCCTCGGTGCCGAGCACCGGGGCGTATCCCGCAAGGCGAACCCCCAGGGGCGCGAAATCCGACTCAGCGGCCGCAACGGGCAATCGGCTCCCCTCGGTCAAGATCCGCAAAAGCTCCTTCGATCCGACCGACCGAGCCGCGCGAAGCGATAGCGGCGCCTCGCGTCCCAGGGCCTCGATGAGGTGGAGCGAGGTATCGGGGCCCCAATGCAGCTCCCATTCCTCGACCATCCAGGGAGGAAAATCTTCCCGCACCGGGGAAGCGTCCACCGGGCGATTGGCCATACCCTCGTAAATTCGCTCGGCCATGAGCACTGCCGGGCGCCATTTTGAAGCTTGCTCCGGCGACAGGCTCCAGGGCTCGCCTTCGGGAACGCCGATACCCAGCGCTTCCGCCTGCGAAACCGGGCGCTGCAGGATGCTCGGCACGGACCGGGCAAGGATGCTCTTCATGTTTTTTTCCTGCTTGGAGAGCGCCGAATCAAGATGCACCGGCGAAAGAAAGAGCTTTTCCCAAACCGCCGCGAACGCTTTCGCTACCTGTATTCCTTTTGGGCCTGCTTTGGGGCCAGCTTTCATACTCATTAGACCCACCTCTATACCGGAATGGCCCCTCATTGCATATGGCCATATGACTTGCGGGAATTGAAAAAGAACTCCCGAAGCTTCGGCGCGACCCACTCCGGTCTTTCGAGCGCCGGCCAATGACCGCAGGACTCTTCCTCAAAGTAAAGCGCGCCTGGCAGCTGACGAAGCAGCTCTCGATCCACTTCCCGGCGATTGACCGGATCCCGGCTGCCCTTCAAGACCAAAACGGGTATCTGTAGGGCCGATACTTTCCTTTCCCAACTTTCCTGGCCCAATGGACCGGGCCAGGAGCTTTCGATCGCGCGAAACGCCCGAATGATCGCGCTTCGTGAACTTCCGGCGCGCCATGGGGCCATCAGTTCGCGGCGATCCACCGGGCTTAGATGGCGAGAAGCCGACGCCGCTCGCGAAAATAATCGCCGCGAAGAGAAGCCGAACCAACCCGTGCGAAAAGCGCTGGCCGGCGCGCCCAGCCCCGCGCAATTGATCAGAACGAGGCCCGATATCCGCGGGGCAGCAAACGTAGCGCAAATCAGCGCGATGGATCCGCCGATATCATGACCCACGACAAAGACGTCTTCGAAGCTCTCGGTGAGCCGAGTGACGAGATTCCGGGCCAGCTGGGCATGCTCGAAAACGGATAAAGCGCGACTCTCTTCCAAGACCGAGCTGCCGAAGCCGGGCAAGTCTGGGGCAAAACAATGATAGCGGTCCGCGAGCCGGTCGATCACTTTCTGCCAGTGCCAACCCATCCCGAAACGGCCATGCAAAAACAGAATCGCGCTTCCGCTTTTGGGTTCGGGATCGGGCTTCCCGGTCTCGCTCACCGAAACACAGCAACCGCCAAATCTAAATAGATGACGTTTAATTCTGTCCGCGTTCAGCGAACCCATGCGGCCCCCAGGAATGGGTAATGCAAGCCTTAAGCCGGGATGCGTTAATTTTCGCCCGCGAGCAAGGACTCGAGAATGCGGCGATAGCTCGGATAGCGCTCCAAATCCCTGGCCGCGCATCCCTCTTCGTCGAGGTGCAAGCAACCTTGCTGGTCGCAAGACAGATTCCGGAACTCCACGAAAAGAGATGCGAGGTCAGCCGGAGGGATCTCCCCTAAGCCGAATTCGCGCACGCCGGGCGTATCGATGCATCCGGTCAACTGGCCGGTCAACTCGGACGGCCCACCCAGGAGAACCGCGCCGGTAGTGGTGTGACGTCCTTTGCCGGTCGCCGCACTCACCTCGCCCACGCGCCCGACTTCCGATCCCAAGAGCTTGCGGAGTAAAGATGTTTTTCCGACCCCCGATGGGCCGCTGAAAACGACTGTTTTGTTCTCGAAACGCTTTCGGAGCGCATCCAAGCCCCAGTCCAACTTGGCGCTCACTTCGAAAACCGTATACCCGAGCTTTCGATAGAGATCGGCCGGGCGCGGAGCGCCTTCCAAAAGCAAATCAAGCTTGGTCAGGCAGATCACCGGCTCGATTCGGGCAAAAGCCGCCGCGACCAAATAGCGATCGACCAGCCCCGGCGAAAAATCAGGCTCTTTCACCGAGACGACGATCGCGAGCTCATCCACGTTCGCGGCGATCACGTGCTGGATTTTCGTATTTTCCCGCCCCGGAGCGGGTCGGCTCAGATAATTGCGCCGCTCACAGACGGCATCCACGATCCCGCTTGCGGACCCGATGCGCTCAACCTTGACCCGGTCGCCCACCGCGACCGGACTTCTTTCCCGGACCGCGGATCCCGATTTGATGACATTGGCACGTCGGTAACTGCAGAGAAGATCCGACGCCGGGCCGGTCCCGATCATTCGAACCCGGCACTGATTGGGAAATACCTCGGCGACCACCGCATTGGATTCTTCGAACGGCAAAATTTTGGCTCGATCCTGACGAGCCGCCTTCTTGGCTTGAGTTGCGCGCGCGCCGGTGCTGCGGGAAGCGTTCTCGCTTTCTTCCTCGTTATCGAGCCAGTCTTCCGAATTGCCTTTAAATTTAGGAACCATAGGGCCTTAAGCCGAGTATAACACGACTATGGCTCGCGCCCGGTACGGTTTTGCTTTATAGTCGGCCCATGCCAACCTCGTTCCCGAAAGATCAGATCAAAGTTCTTCTCCTTGAAAACATCCATGCGCGAGCCCGCGAGTTGTTCACCGAAGAGGGCTACCAGGTCGAAACTCTCGCCGGCGCCCTGGGCGAAGAGCAGCTGAAAGAAAAGATTCGCGACGTGCACGTCCTCGGCATCCGCAGCAAGACCCAAGTCTCGGCTGCGGTCCTCGCCGAAGCGCGCCGACTGCTTACTTTAGGCTGCTTTTGTATCGGCACCAACCAGGTGGACCTGATGGCCGCCAAGGAGCGCGGTATCCCGGTTTTCAATGCGCCCTTCGGCAATACCCGGAGCGTCGCCGAAATGGTCATCGGCGAGATCATCATGCTCTCCCGCCAGCTCGGCAACCGCTCGATGGAAATGCACCAAAAGTCGTGGAAAAAAATATCGAACGGCTGCTTCGAGGTCCGGGGCAAAACCTTGGGCATCGTCGGCTACGGAAATATCGGCTCCCAGCTCTCGACCCTTGCCGAAGCGATGGGCATGCAGGTTCTTTTCTACGACGTCATTTCCAAGCTTCCGATGGGAAATGCCAAAGGCTGCAATACGCTGGATGAAGTCCTGAAAAAAGCCGACTTTGTCACGCTCCACGTCCCGGCGACCGCGCTCACCGCCAAAATGATCGCGGCCCCCCAGCTTGCACTCATGAAAAAAGGAGCTTACCTCATCAATGCCTCCCGCGGAAACGTCGTCGATATCGACGCGCTCGCGACGGCGTTGCGCTCGGGAAACTTGGCCGGCGCCGCGATCGACGTCTATCCGGAGGAGCCGGAATCCAACGGAAGCTTTGATACCGTCCTGCAGGGTGTTCCGAATGTTGTTCTGACCCCGCATATCGGGGGCGCGACCGAAGAAGCCCAATCCAATATCGGCGAAGAAGTGCCGACCACCCTCATGCGCTTCATCAATACCGGCTCGACGGTTCGCTCGGTGAACTTCCCGAACATCGATATCGCCCCGACCGGCGGCGATCGCCATCGTATTTTGAACGTGCATCGCAACGTTCCGGGCGTCTTGAGCAAGATCAACCGATTAGTTTCCGATCTCGGCGCGAACATCGAAGCGCAAACGCTCGCGACGGATGCGGAGATCGGCTACCTGATCCTGGAAACCAACAAGGCGCTATCGCTCGACGTGAAGCAAGCGATCGAAGGCTTGCCGGAGTCGATCAAGACCCGGATGCTTTATTGAAATCGAACCGTTCGATGTAAGGACGCAGCTCGAGATCGGCCTCCAGCTGGCGTAACATCTGAAAGACGCCTCCCAGCTTGCGATGAAGGAAGATCAATTCCTTGGGCGGCGGTGAGTAACGAAGCGTTTTTACGAGCTTTTGAAGATGCGCGCGCATCTTCTTCAGATACTCGTCGTCGGTGAAGTCAAAGCGCGGCATGACAATCGGGCGCATGCTTTCAAAAACCATTTCCCGGAAAACAGCCTGGGCCTCGGGCGCCTCGCGCGGATCAATCAGGTTCATCCGGAATGCGGCCTCCATCACGGCCTGAGGATCCTGGCTGAAAATAGCCATGACCAGCTTCGAATATTGGGCGCGAAACTCGGGCGAGTATCTTTTAGTGGCGCCGAAATCGAGCAAAACCAGTTCGGGCACACCCGCGGCTTCTCCGGACGCTGGGCGCACCAGGAAATTGCCCGGGTTGGGATCGGTCTGCACCAAGCCCCAGTCGCAGAACTCGCGGGTATAAAGATCGAGAATCAAGGCGGCGAGCGCCTGCCTGGCTTCGCGCCGTGGCCGTTGATCGCGAAGCCAGTCGGTCAACGTCAGGCCCGGCTCGAAAGAAAGCGTCAGGACCCGCGACGAGCTCACGTCCTGGAAAACTTCGGGCACGACAATCCCCGGAAGGGTCGCGGCCGCTTTTCGGTAATCGACCGCGGCCTGGGCTTCCTGCACGTAATCGGTTTCTTGGATGAAAACTTCGGAAAACTCCTCGAGAAGCCCGTCTATTTCGAACTCACGCCGAAAGACCGTGGCGAGCCCTTTGAGAAGAACGCCCAGGATCTTCATATCGGAATGGATCGAATCGCGCACCCCGGGGTATTGCACCTTCACCGCAACGTCCCGACCCTCGAAGACCGCCCGATGCACTTGGCCGATGCTGGCGGCGGCGATGGGCTCGAGCGAAAGTTTCTCCAATCGCCGGGCATTTTTTCCGAGATCCGCGCGAAGGATCGCAGCGACCTCATCGTGCGGCATGAAAGAGGCTTTATTTTGAAGCTGCTCCAGAACCTGGACCACTTCGTCCGGAAGATAGTCCCGGGCCTCCAGAACCAGCATCTGGCCGACCTTCATGGCCGCGCCCTTCATATGCCCCAGCTCTTGCACGAGCGCAGCCGCTTGCTTGAGACGAACGAGTGTCGAGCCCTCTTCATCCGCATCGCCAAGACGACGTGCGAACTCCTGGCGGGTCAGATTGCCCGCAAGCTTGATCAAGCGGCTTGCCCTCTGCAACGCGCCGGTGGGTTGTGTTGATTTCTTTCGAGACATCGGTCTTTACCTAATGTCTCCTATGCGGCGAAAAAGAGAAACCGCTTAAGCCTAATAAATCGCCTGGCTGATAATCATCCGGGCGAGCTCAGAATCGGTGTAATCGTGCTTATTGCCGCGTTTCGAAAGTTCGGACCGCATCGTCGATTCCACTTGTTTCAAAAGAGGAGTCGGCTCGTACTCGTTGAGGCTATCGGCCGCGTCGTTGGCAACCGCTTGAATGACATTCTCCCGTTCAGCGAGCAGCGATTCGTTCAGGTGAGACGCGGCCGGGATGGCGGCTGAATTCACCACGAACGGAGTAATGATCAAATCCACGGACGCCGCCAAAAGATCGGGTGAAACCGTCGCATTGGGGGCCGCTGCAAACGAAGCAGCAGTGGAAAAAGCCAAAATCACACAACCAACGAACCACTTTTTGATTTTCATCTTTCGTCTCCCGGGCGCACTTTTATCATTGCTGACTAATTTAATCAACTATAGAAGATTATTCTTGTCAGTTTTGACAATATGTGTCAAAACCTCCCCAACTGGAGGCCCGGCAAGTGAAGGAACTATTAATAATTACAGCGGTTTTAGCGGTCAGTGGTTGTTCCAAAATCAACGACATGCACAATGCCACCACTCAAATGGCGGGTACGACGCAACAAATGAGCAATCAGCTCAGCCAGACCAACGGCAGCCTCCAAGCAACCCAACTCAAGATGCAGGACACTTACAACGGCCTCCGGCAAGTCGAGGCCGTGAGAGAGCGGCAGATTTCTCTTCAAGACATGGAAAGCGCGAAAACAATCGAAGGCAAAATCTCGGCCGCCGGCGTTTACATGATGGCCTACGAATTTCAGGTCTGGTCGGCGGACGGGTCGGATACCCAGGAAGAACGCGACCTTCTTTTCAGCGATGCCTTCATTGAATTCGACAAAGACCTGCGCAACTACCTGGGCGCGCAGCCAAGCACCGACCCTACTTCAAGCGCCCCCGCGATGATGAACCTCTACGCGATCGCGGCCACGCTCCATATGGAGAACGCCCAACAGATCGCGCTGCTCCAAAAAAATCCCTCGATTCCCAAAGCCACGATGCTCAGCTTGATCGAGTCGGTACTGCGCCGAAACCAGCTTCTGCAAGCGGGAAAAATCAGCTGGAACGATCTCAAGCCCTATGAGCAGCAGGCGCTCGCGAACTATAAGGACCTTGAGTACATCCTGCAGCTTCGCGCCAACTTAGTCCCGATGCTCGTCCTCTCGAAGCTCACAAGCCTTGAGTACGCCGGCTTTGTCACGAAATTCCTGGACCTCTCGATGGGTTTTACGGCCGACTTGCAAGATCTCTCGGTCGCGGAAACCGATACCTACACTCAATACATGCAGGACGCGAACGACACGCGCGATTTCCTGAAATCGATCAACGTCGATCCGCAGTACAACTGGAAACTCGAGCGGCTCTATCACGTGATGAAATTGCCGGCTCTGCCGAATACCGACACGCCGCAGGCGAACGCGCTGCCGGCTTTTGTCGACCAGGTGACCGCCTTCAAGCAGGCGCTTTAATCGAAGATCTTGCCGGGATTGAGCAGGTTCATCGGGTCGAATACCTGCTTCAGGCTCTTCAGCAACGCGATCTCCGCGGGCGCGCGCGTGTAATCGAGCCACTTTTTCTTGAGCAAGCCGATGCCATGCTCGGCCGAAATACTGCCATGGTATTTGCGGATGATCTCATAAAGAGCGCGATCCGCCTCCACGCACTGGGCAAGGAACACTTCGCGATCCATTTCCGCCGGCTTCAAGGTGTTGACGTGCAGGTTGCCGTCGCCGATGTGCCCGAAAAGATAAACCTCAAGCCCGCTGTGCTGGCTCGCATACATCTCGGTCATGTCGCGCACAAACGCCTCAAGCGAGGAAATCGGGAGCGAGATGTCGTTCTTATGGAGAAGCCCCCGGTGATAAATGCTTTCGGGCGTGCCCTCGCGCAAAGACCAAAGATCGCGCGCTTCGCGCGGCGATTGAGCAAGGGTTCCGTCGTGCACGAATCCTTTTTCAAACAACCCCTCGAGCCACTGATCGAGCACGGTTTGGGCGTTTTCCGAATCCGGGCGTTCCACTTCCATCAAAACATAAGCGCCGTATTTCTGGGTGAAAGGCGATTTCAGCTTCAAATGGTCCTGAACGGCCTCCAGGCAATTATGCGTGAGGGTCTCGAAAGCCATGAGTGTGAAGGGCGCGCGGCGCGCTTCCAAAAAGAGCTTCAGGACGGATGACATATCGTCGACCGCGAAGAAAAAAACGTCGAGCTGGCGCGGAACTCGCGTCAGCTTAAGGATGGCTTCGGTCACGATTCCGAGCGTCCCCTCGCTTCCGATGAAAAGCTGCCGAAGATCGGCTCCCGTATTGTTCTTTTCAAGCGAACCGTTGAGCTCGAGCACCTCTCCGTTCATCGTGACGACCTGAAGGCCCAAAACCCAATTGCGGGTCATGCCGTAATGAATCACTTTGACGCCGCCGGCGTTGGTCGCGATATTTCCGCCCACGTGACTTGAGCCTTTGGAGGCGAAATCAATCGGCCAGGTCAACCCATGAGGAGCGCAATGCTGGTGGACGGCCTCGGTGACCGCTCCCGCCTGCACCCGCACCGTCTGCGCGAGAACATCGACCGGGCCCATCTGGTTCATCTTTTCGAAACTCAGGACGACCTCGCCGTTTGCTGCCACCGCCCCGCCCGAAAGACCCGTGCGGCCTCCGGAAGGCACGAGCGGCATGTGGTTTTGCGCGCAGAGCTTGACCAGCCGGACGACTTCGTCGGTATTCCTGGGGAAAACCACGATGGAAGGCTTGGGGGCGTAGACCTTCGTCCAATCCTTGCCGTATTTTTCAAGATCGGCCGGCTTTTGGCTGAGAAAATCGGCCGGAAAATCACGCTTCAGGCTCGCTAAAAAAGACTCGCTCATAGGGGTAAGTGTAACATATAGTCCGCCCCGAATGACGTCCGATTTTCCATCACCCAAAACCGGCCATCCGGCGTTAGTTCTCGCCCCGATGGAGGGGGTGACCGATGCGCCCATGCGCGCATTCCTGACGGAGCGAGGCGGCTTCAACTATTGCGTAGCCGAGTTTTTGAGAATCAACGACCAGGCGCTGCCTGGCAAAGTCTTTCGCAAGCACATCCCCGAGCTTCGTACGCCCGGCTGCGCAACCCCCGCGGGAATCCCGGTCCAAATTCAACTTCTCGGCGGCAACGCCGACGCGCTCGCCGAGGGAGCGCTGGAGGCGATTCGTTGCGGCGCGCGCGCCATTGACCTCAACTTTGGTTGCCCCGCCCCGACGGTCAACCGGCACGACGGCGGCGCCACGCTCTTGAAATTCCCCCATCGAATCGAAGCGATCGTGCGCGCCGTGCGCGAGGCGGTGCCGCGCTCAATCCCGGTTTCCGCGAAGCTGCGCCTGGGTTGGGACACTATGGACGCGATCCATGAAAACGCCGAGCGCGCCGCGCGCGGAGGCGCAAATTGGATCACGATTCACGGGCGCACCCGCATGCAAGCTTACCAGCCGCCCGCGCACTGGAAGCCGATCGGGGAGGTTCGCCGCGCCTTGGGACCGGAAATTCCCGTCATCGCCAACGGCGACATCTGGACCCTCGAAGACCTGAAGCGCTGCCGGGAAGCCACGGGCTGCCAGCATTTCATGCTGGGAAGACCGGCGCTGGCCGACCCGATGCTTCCGCTGCTGGCCGCGCGCGAACTCGGACTTTCTTCCGGGCCCGAAACCTTGGCGCCTTTGCCGATCGAAGCGTCGGTTTGGCAGCCGCTCATTCGGCGTTTTGTCGACCTCAGCCTCGCGGCTTCTGACGGCGCCCATGGTGAAGGCTACACGGTGGCACGAATCAAACAATGGGTGCGGATGTCGCACAAACAAAGAAATTTGCCGTGGTTTGATGCGGTCAAAACAACCAAGACCCTGGACGAAGTTTACCAGGTACTGAGCAGGCACTGAGCAAGGCCGGACTCAACTGTCTAACTTTTAAACACACCGACGGCCCAAGCGCGGATTAGCCGGGCTCTGGCGACACACCGACCCTGGCACGTACGTTGCTTTTCTGCTCCTTGGAGAGAAAAGTTTATGCGGAAGAAATTCATCGGCGTTTCGATCATCGCGCTCACCCTTGAAACCGGGGCCCTCGCGAGCCCTCCGCTCTACACGTCGTTTCCACCCAACCCCAATAATGGACCTAATAACCTTGTGGTAGCGCCAAACAATCCGGCGGCGATCCCGAGCAACCCACCCAGCACGGGAAACCAGAGTTCCATCAGCGGCCCTTGCCTTCCCATCAATCAACCCATCGATTTCACCATTTCCGATGCCTATGAGGACGGCATCACGGTCGTTGGCGGAGACATTCAGACCGCTGCCGGTCACTCGAGTGATCTCAGCAGTGCCGGCATCCAGGTAGGACAAGACGTCGGTGAGGTCGTATTGAAGGCAACCCCGGTCACAAGCCAATCGCCGCAGGTCGGCTTCCGCCAATCCAACGAATCGCAGCTTTTCGTGCAAATCGACTCGAACACGGGAAGCGATCCGGGCCTTCACGGCACGGTTCACGGCAAACTGATCATCAAGCCCTCGGAGCTCGCCTATATGGCCTACGTGCTCGCGGGCAGAAGCATTCAAAAAGATCCTAAAACCCAGGCCATCTTGCCCCAGGTGAATGATTTCTGCGTTCGATCGATCGCGCTCATCGGCCACTTCACCACCGATTCGACAAGCATTAACGGCAACTTTCAAGGCGCGGTGCTCTTGTACATGAATAAAGGCCATTTTGAATTCGAGGCGAAAAACACCGATCTGCCGGCGAAGCCAAAAACGCCCGGAAACAATTCCGGCGCGAGCGATGACGTGCGGCTTGCCGATCTTCCGGCCAGCTCGGGTGACGCCGCGTTATAAACAGAACGCCCGAATCGTGCTATTGTGTGGCCCATATGGCCCCTGTTGATAATCAAATTGGTAAAAAGATCCTCGTCGGAATCACGGGAAGCATCGCTGCTTATCGCAGCCCGGACTTCGTGAAAGAACTGGTCGCGCGCGGCCACGAGGTTCGCGTGGTCCTCACCGAGGGCGGGCGCGAATTCGTTTCCGAACGGGCCCTTGAAACGTTCAGCGGCTCCCCCGTGCTGTCTTCCGATCCTTTTCACTCCAGCCACTTGGGCACCGACCATATCGCGGTGGCGCGCTGGGCGGATCTTTTCGTGATTTACGGCGCTACCGCCGATTTCATCGCGCGCTACGCCACCGGTCTCGCGAACGACTTCCTGCTCTTGCAACTGGTCGCGACCCGAAGCCCGGTTTTGATCGCACCGGCGATGAACCCCGCGATGTGGGAACACGCATCGGTTCAGGACAATGTCAGAACGCTGCTGCGCCGGGGCGCGCTTTTCGTGGGCCCCATTCACGGGCAAGTCGCGTGCGGAGAAATCGGCCAAGGACATATCTCCGAGGTTCAGGAAATCGCGAATCGCGCCGAGCTTGCTTTGGGGCTCGCCGCCGGGAGCGCCGGCCCGATTGCCGGAAAAATGCTGCTCATCTCGGCCGGCCCGATGCGCTCGGCTCTCGACTCCGTGCGATTTATCCAGAACCGTTCGTCGGGAAAAATGGGACTCGAGCTTGCGCGCGCGGCGAAAATGCTCGGTGCCCGGGTCAAAGTATTGCTGGGCCCGGTCGATCCTTCGATGGCGCGCGAATTCTCGAAATTCGAATGCGTCTGTTACGAAAACCCGACCGATTATGCCGCGGCCTTGGCGAGGCTGTTGCCCGAAGCGGATGCCTTTTTATCGGCCGCCGCCGTTTTGGATTTTGAAGCCATCCCCGTCGCGGGGAAAATCGACCGCAGCGCGCTGCCGGGTGGAGCGCTCCAGGTCCAATACCGCCCGGTGCCCGACTTCGTGGGCCAAGCCGGAAAGAAACGTGCGCGGGCAAACCAACGCGTCATCGCCTTCGCGGCCGAAGCCGGGACGGATTCCGAGATCGTCGCGCGCGCGCGAAAGAAGCTTGCGCAAAAGGAAGTGGATGCGATCGTCGCGAACCCGGTGCGCGCGGGCCTCGGCCCCGAGTCCGATCAAAATGAGCTCTGGGTCATCAAGGCGGGATCATCGGCCGAGGAACCGATTCATCTGGGTCCCGCGCCGAAGAGCGATTTGGCCTTGCCGCTGTTGCAGGTGCTTTTCGGGGAATGATGAGAACAATCTCCGACCTGCATCAGCTCATCGAGAACGACTTCCTGTTGCGACAAGTTCACGAGCTCGTCGCGGCCCGGTTCGCGCGCGAGAAATCGCCCGATCCCGGACACGATTTAGCGCATTTTTTGCGAGTAGCGTTTTGGGCTCTGAATATCGGCTCCGAATTGCCAGAAAGGGTCGATCCCCGCGAAGCGGTCATCGCCGCGCTTCTTCATGACGTCGTGCCGGTTCCGAAAAACAGCCCGCTACGAAACGAGGCCAGTCGCCTCTGCGCGGAAGAAGCCGAAAAGATCCTGGCTCCGCTCGGACTCGAAACGGATGCGATCGCGCGAATTTCGGAAGCGATCCGCTGCCACAGCTTCAGTCGCGGCGAAACCGCGAAAAGCCCACTGGCCAAAGCGCTTCAAGACGCCGACCGCCTCGAGGCGCTGGGAAGCATCGGGATCATGCGATGCATTTCGACCGGCGCGAGAATGGGCGCCGAGTACTTTCAAAGCGAGGATCCCTGGGCCACGTCTCGGGAACTGGATGATCGCGCCTTCAGCGTCGATCACTTTTTCACGAAGCTTTTGAAATTGCCCGCCACGATGACGACCGAGCCGGGACGCCGGGAGGCGATAAGACGGGCCGGGATTATGCGGGATTTTCTGATTTCCCTGGGCGAGGAGCTCGCGCAACCCGTCACGGACTCACGGTTGCCCAAATTAAGTCCGGATCCGATCCCACGGAGCGGCGCACGACGCCTTTGAGCTTTTTGTCATTCACCACGTAAGCGACCACTCTTTGGTAGATCGGAATGACCGCAACCTGGTCCAAAATGAGTCGCTCCGCATCGGCCATGGCCTTCATGCGCTTGGCCTGATCGACCGTGCCCTGCGCTTCCAAAATGAGCCAATCCAAATTGACGTCCGAGAAATGCCCGCGATTGTTCTCGTTCCAGCTCGCCATCAAATCGACAAACGTCATGGGGTCGTCATAATCGGGCGCCCAGCCGGTCGAAAGAATATCGAATTCGCCGAGCTCCATCCGCGCTCTCATGCTTTTCTGGCTCTGCTGCTCGATCCGAAGATCGATTCCAAGGTCATTGGCGAGCAGGCTCTTGAAATAATCGGCCTCGCGTGAGGAGTAGGTCGTGTTGCTTGTCAGCAAGACCAGGGGCGGAATTTTCCCCCCAAGCTCTTTTTGCGCGGCCGCGACGAACCGCTTCGCGTCCACCAAGGTGTACTGAGGCACCGCGTAGGGATAATCCTCCCTAAAATGGTGCTTCACCCCGGGCATCCAGTCCGGAATCAACGTTTGAGCCATGATCGTTTCCGGAACATCGACGACCTTCGAAATGAAGGTTTTCTGAACCAAGCTGACGGCCGCTCGAATCGCGAGCCGCAAATTCAAATTGCTGGTGGGCCGGCCTTTTCGAAAATTGAATTCCAGAAACCAAACCGAACCATCGACAAAAGTCTGAACCGAGCCTTTAGCCTTGAGAGCCTGGGAAAAAACGGATTTCCCCAGGCGTTCCACGAGATCCGTTTTGCCTTCCTGGAAAAGCTGGAAAAGGGCGGAATTATCCGGAGTGATATAGGGGATATCGATCGCATCGAGCTTGATGTTGGATACGTTCCAATATTTCGGGTTCTTATCCATCAGAAGGGAGCGGCCGTGCTCCCAGGTCGAAAGAACAAACGGCCCGTCGCTGAGCAGATGGGCGACATCGGTTCCGTAGACGCTCGGGTTGGCGCGATAAAAATCCTCCCGGACCGGATAATAAGATCCGAACGCCGTCAGATAGAGAAAATACGCGCAGGGCTTTTCAAACACGACCTTCAACGTACGGCTGTCCGGGGCCGACACGCCGAGCTCCTGGGCAGAAAGCTTGCCGTCATGAATCAGGCGGGCATTTTTGATCGGATACATGATGAACGCGTATTCCGACGCGTTTCGCGGATCGACCACAAGCCGCCATGCGAAAACGAAATCCGCCGCGGTGACTGGTTTTCCATCCGACCATAACGCGTTTTTGCGAAGGTGGAAGGTGGCCCCTGCATCATTGATTTCCCATTTCTCGGCGATTCCAGGAATGATTTCCCCGGTCTTCGGGCCATTCCGGGTCAAGCCTTCGAAAAGGTGCGCAAGAATGAAAAAGCTCTGCGAGTCCGAAGCGCGAGTCGAGTTCAACTGAGTCGGCTCATTTTGAAGCGCCAGGCGCGCGACCGCGTGATCATTTGCAAAAGCAGGTGCAAAAGCAGGTGCAAAAGCAGGCACGACAGCGAGCAGCAGAATGACAACCCGCGCGATTATATTAATCCCCCTCGAAATCACCTCTGTGATCATATCACTCACGCCCACATTTTTTTATGAATTCTCTTTCTTCTTTTCGCAAAATAGATCATGTACTCCAAACATGACTATTTCCTCGGCACAGGTCATGTCCCCGGAAGCTGAGAGCTTCATCTCTTCTCTCCACCGCAAATTTAACTCTCGTCGCAAAGAACTCTTGGCCGCACGCGCCGCTCGTCAGCTGCGCCTCGACCAGGGTGAAAGGCCCGACTTTTTGGCATCGACCCTGTCGATCCGCGAAGGGAGCTGGAAAGTAGCCGGCTGCTCTCCCGATCTTCAGGATCGGCGCGTCGAAATCACGGGCCCCGCCGAACCCAAAATGGTCATCAATGCGCTGAACAGCGGCGCGAAAATTTTCATGGCGGATTTCGAGGATTCGCTCTCGCCAACCTGGGAGAACATCCTGGGCGGGCAAGCGTGCCTTATGCAAGCCGTACGTCGGACCCTGACCTTTCAAGGACCCGAGGGAAAATCGTATCGTCTCAACGAAAAACTAGCGACCCTCAAGGTACGCCCCCGTGGATGGCACTTGGAAGAAAAACACTACCTTGTCGACGGCGAGCCGATCAGCGGCAGTCTTTTCGACTTCGGTCTCTTCTTTTTCCATAACGCGAAAGAGCTTTTGCAGCGCGAAAGCGGCCCCTACTTTTACCTTCCGAAAATGGAGAGCCATCTTGAGGCGCGTCTCTGGAACGACGTGTTCAATTTTGCCCAGGATTCCATCGGCATCCCGCGCGGCACGATCCGAGCGACCGTTCTGATCGAAACCATTCTGGCCGCCTTTGAAATGGACGAGATTCTTTACGAACTGCGCGATCACGCGGCGGGACTCAATGCCGGCCGCTGGGATTATATGTTCAGCTTCATCAAAAAGTTCCGGAACCGCGCGGATATGATCCTTCCGGATCGCGCCCAGCTCACGATGACGGTGCCCTTCATGCGCGCCTACACCGAACTTTTGGTCAAAACCTGTCATGCGCGCGGCGCCCACGCGATTGGCGGCATGGCGGCATTCATTCCGAATCGACGCGACCCGGAAGTCACCCGAAACGCGCTGGAAAAAGTCCGTGCCGATAAAGAACGGGAGTCCCGCGACGGTTTTGACGGAACTTGGGTCGCGCATCCCGATCTCGTTTCGGTCGCCACCGAGATTTTTAATCAAAAACTCGGAACTCGACCGAACCAGAAGGAGCGACTTCGCGAAGAAGTCAGCGTCAAAGCCTCGCAACTCCTGGACCCTACCGTGGCTAGCGGGCAAATCACGGAAGCCGGCGTACGGATCAATATCAATGTAGCGTTGCAATATCTGGAGCGCTGGCTCTCCGGAACCGGAGCCGCCGCCATTCATAATCTGATGGAAGACGCGGCGACCGCGGAAATCTCGCGGGCGCAGATCTGGCAATGGCTGAAGCACGGAGCCCGTCTTTCGGACGGAACCCCGCTCACGCGCGAACGTTACAAAAAATATTTAAGTGAAGAAGTTGAAAATTTAGGCTGGAACAAAAGCAGTACCGCGGCAACCAGCAAGGCAATCGAATTACTGGATAATTTGATCTTAAGTTCGGAGTTTACGGAGTTTCTAACTTTACCTGCTTACCAATGTCTTCAATGACTTTGAAAGGATTTACACGATGACGAACCATTCGACCCACGCCGACGACCACCAAGCAAGCTTTGCGAGCCAAGTACAAAAGCTGAAAACCGCATGGGCTCAGGACGCCCGCTGGAAAGGCATCAATCGCGATTACACCGCTGAAGAGGTGGTGAAACTTCGCCCCTCCCTCTTGGTTGAACACACCCTCGGCCGCCATGCATCCACGCGCTTGTGGGATCTCCTTCACACCGAACCCTACGTCGCTTCTTTGGGCGCTTTGACGGGCGCGCAAGCCGTACAGATGGTTAAGGCAGGACTGAAAGCTATCTATCTCTCGGGCTGGCAGGTCGCCGCGGACGCTAATCTTTCGGGCAACACCTATCCGGACCAAAGCCTGTATCCATCCAACTCCGTGCCAGCGGTCGTGCGCCGATTGAACAACGCGCTCACCCGCGCCGATCAGATCACCCGCTCGGAAGGCAAAACCGACACCTACTGGTACGCGCCGATCATCGCCGATGCCGAGGCCGGCTTCGGTGGCCCTCTTCACGCGTTTGAGCTCATGAAATCCATGGTCGAAGCCGGCGCCGGCGGCGTCCACTTCGAAGACCAGCTCGCTTCCGAAAAGAAATGCGGTCACTTGGGCGGAAAAGTTCTGCTCCCGACCTCGCAATTCATCCGCACGCTCACGGCGGCGCGCCTGGCATCAGACGTACTCGACATCCCGACCGTGATCATCGCGCGTACCGATGCTCACAGCGCGACTTACATGACCTCGGATATCGATCCGGCGGATCGCCCATTCCTGACGGGCAAACGCACTCCGGAAGGTTACTACGAAGTTAAATCGGGTATGGAAATCACGATCGCCCGCGGCCTGGCCTACTGCCCGTACGCGGACCTCGTCTGGTTTGAAACCTCGACGCCGGACCTCAACGAGGCCCGTGAGTTCGCGGCCGCGATTCACAAGAAGTTCCCTGGCAAGCTCCTGGCGTACAACTGCTCGCCTTCGTTCAACTGGGAAAAGCATCTCGATGCGAAGACCATCGCGACCTTCCAGCAAGAGCTCGGCAAACTCGGTTATAAATACCAGTTCGTCACTCTTGCCGGCTGGCACTCGATCAACTACGAAACCTTCCACCTCGCCAAAGGATACAAGGCCGAAGGCATGAAGGCCTACGTCGAACTCCAGCGGCAAGAGTTCGCCGCCGAAAAAGACGGTTACACCGCTACTCGCCATCAACGCGAAGTGGGCACCGGCTACTTCGACCAAATTCTGATGACGGTGACCGGCGGAACGGGCTCGACGGGCGCGCTCGCAGGATCGACCGAAGCCGCGCAATTCCACTAAGAGGCCGACCCATTCATGGGCCTTCTTGCGCCCGAGTGAACGCTCGGACGCAAGAACCCCCTCACCGTTTCGTGGCGGACCTTCCCTCAAACTAAACGTAGCGCCAGGCTACTTCGCGAGCAGGCCGATTTCGCGCAAACGCTGCTGCAGATATGCGCCGGCCGTATAACGATCGCTTAAGCGGACTTCTTGGCGGGCATGCAGAAAAAGCGGCATGGAATAGCGCGGAAGCTTCGCATCCGGCCCGCGCGGATTCACCACGCGATGCGTAGTCGAAGGATAATATCCCCCACTGGCTTCTCTCAGCATATCGCCGGAATTAATGACGATCGTTCCGATATCGCAGGGGACATCGTGCCAGTTGCCGGCCATATCCTTGACTTGCAAGCCGGGAGCGGTTGCCGCCGGAAGAAGCGTGATCAAGTTGATATCTTCGTGGGCAGCCGCCCGGACCGCCCCTTCTTCTTCGATTCCGGTCAATGGCGGATAATGAATAGGGCGAAGCAAGGTATCCTGACTGCCCCGGATCATCTCGCTCAAAGGCATCGAAAATTTCCGAAGAACTTCAGCGGGAGTGTTTTGCTCGATCCAGCTTAAAAGTTCGGCTCCCAAAGCCGACATCTTCCCGAAAAGCTCCGGAGTGAAGCGTCGAACCCCTTCGGGCAGCTCGGAGCGAGCCGAATAGTAGTGATAAAATTCCTTCAGGTCCTTCTTGCCGCTGTCTTTGGCGTTCTCGCTGCGAAAAGGAAAGTAACCAGCCTGCTTGCTGGGGTCGAATGTGTACTGGAATTTAGAGTCGGAGGCGAAAAACCGTCCCCATTCGGCGAAAGTCTCTTTGATTAACTCGGCCGAAATCGGGTGGTGGGTGATGACCGCAAAACCCGTTTCGCGAAGAGACTCGGTGAATTCACGAGCTGCCTGATCAGTTCCGTAGCGGACGGTTTTTACATTCATACTATTGTAAAACCTCTGGGTCCTGGAATTCTCGCAAAGCGCGTGAATTGTCCATCGAATTAATAGTATTTTTCCTGGTGGATCGACTCTTTCGGGACGCCCTTTTCCGCCAATAGCGCCTTAACCTCGGTAATCATCGCGCCATTGCCGCAAAGATAGAATTCCGTGTCGAGCCAGGGAAACTCATCCTGCATCTGACGCAGGTAATCGGTTACGCGACCGCGGAAATTCTTCCATTCACCCTGAGGCTGTGAAACGGTCGGAACCCACTTCACTTTAATGTGCTCATGACTGAAATCTTCCTGATAGAGCAACTCATCCTCGGTACGAACTCCAATCAGGCATGCGGCGCTGACGGCTGGGCTTTGATGATAAGCCTTCGAGAGCACCATAGCGCGAAACGGCGCGATGCCGGTGCCGGTAGCGATAAACAAGGCGTGTTTCCCGGGCCTGGGCTCGTAAGTAAAGTCACCGTACGGCATAAGCCCTCGGAATGTATCGCCTTCTCTCATTTTATAGAGATAATTTGAGCCTGGGCCGCCCTCCACAAGCTTGATACAAAGCTCGATTTCCTTCCGTTCGGGCTCGGAAGCGATCGAGTAAGCACGGCGCAAATCGCGCCCCTTGGGGCCTGCCCCCGGCACGATGACGCTGATAAACTGACCCGCCTCGAATGACGCTTCGGGCTGCGTCCTGAACGCGAGCTGGTAAACAGTGGGCGTGAGCATTTTAAAGCGGGTAACGGTACAGAGAACTTCGGTTGCTGCCATGCGCTGCACCTTAACGCAGATCTCATGAGCTGGCAATTGGACACCCATTGAGCCGCCCGCCTTCTTCCCTGGCCCCGCCGCGGGTACCATTGACGCGCGCCTAACTTTACCTGTAAGAAAGGGGCAAGATGTTTGGATTAAGCTTAGGGCATATTTTGATTTTGAGTTTTGTCGTCCTTCTTTTTGGCCATCGGCGCTTGCCGGAACTGGGTCATGCCCTCGGCAAGGGAGTAGGAGCTTTCAAAAAGGGGCTCGAAGGCAAGGACTCGGACGATCCGGACAACGACAATACCAAACTTCCGCGCTCTTAATGAGGGGTGGCTGTCGCCGCCGGCAGAACTCGCTGCTTAACCCTAAACCTAAACGTCTGGCTTGGATTGCTCACGGATTCCCCGGCAACCGCCCGGACTCGCCAGAAATAGATCACATCCCGATTTGCGGGCTTAAACACCAAGAAATTATCTTTTTGGCGCCGGTTCACGATCATTTGTTTAAATTCCGGATCCTCGGATATCTCAAATACATAGGCTTCGCTGATTCCAGTTTTTTGCCAGGAAATGAGCACGCCACTTTCATCCCAAAGGTTGTTTTTATCCGCCAGAAGCGTCCCATCGGCAGGACTCACGGGACTGGGCGGGATGAATTCAAACATCAGGCGATCTCCCGGAGACTTGACGATCCATCCGTTCGGAAGATTGGCTGAAACCTCATAAGTGCGCGCCTGATCGCTGATGCTTTCGCGGACCACGTTATAATCCGTGCCGGATACCTGTATATCTTCGGTCGGCCGGTTCGGCCGCGACAGGTGCAGATGATAACCGGACACCCCCGGATAAGGCTCCCAACTGAGATGCCCGACAAATCGGCGAGGCTCGTCGTCCGAAATCTTCTCCGACTTGGATTCCGCCTGATGGAGCTTAATGCCCTCGTATTCAGCGGGAACGGTAAAGCTCGTGCGCGTCACCAGATTTGCGGGCAATGGCGCTGACAGATCACCCCGTTGCGCCTCAATCCGATATCGTCCCGGCAGACGCGCTTTGAAGATCAAACCGACCGGCGTGGCCCCGATGCTTAGATTTTGTTGCGCAACCGGCTGCGGACCTTCCTCGCGATAAATGCGAACCGAAGCGTTGAGATTATTTTTACGCGCTATTTTCCGGCCGTACTTCGAAAGCTCCAACTTGATATCGACCATGGCCACGGGCTCGAGGCTTCCCTTTGGCACCGTAATGACCGATTGAGATTGCGGAGAAACGATGGCGATCGCGGGTTGCGCGGGCTCCGGCTTCGGCGAGGGAGAAGGAGAGGGGCTCGGGCGCGGGCTCGGAGCCGGACTGGGAGTCGGGCTTGGGCGAAACGGAACCGGTAGCGGGCGCTGGGATGGCTCGGCTACCGGGCGATTATCGACGACCGGGAGCTTTCCCGCCTTCATCGGCTTCGCGGTGCTGGCATGAATGACGCCGCTTCCTTCGATTTCCTTATCCTGGCTGCGGATGATGAGCTTGGACTTCTCGTTAGCGGAAGAAGCGATACTCTTCACTTCACCGCTGACAACCTGAACATGATTGACACGAACGATGCCGGAAACGTCATGCCTCTGCTCCATCTCGAGGCGGATCATGGTGTTCGGGGCAAGTTCGATCGTGCTTCCGTCTTCGAGCGAAACCGTGGCCTTCGCATCGCTGCCAGTGACGATCATGTCTTTCGAATAAAGCGTATCGCCCTGGCTCACGACCTCGAACGCCGTTGCCCCCGATTTTTCGCGTTTCAAGGATCCGTCGCGCCGAACCACGCGCCCGATGGAATAACCATGGCTATCGTCGCTCAAGCCGAAAATATAGGAAGCCAACGGAAAGCCCGTGAAATAGACCGCGGCCGACGCCAGCAAGAGCAGGATCGCCAGAATCAGCAGCGCTATTTCCCAAAATTTGAACTCAGAGCGTGTCTTCATCCGCCGAAACTCATCGCAATGACCGTGACGTCGTCATCGAGGGCCTTGCCCTCGTTGTGCGCCATGAAATCGCCCATAATGGCCGAGATCACCGAATCGGGCCCGGCGGCGACGTTCGCCTCGACCAGCTTCCGGACTCGCTTTTTCCCGAACATCTCGTCGGCCAGGTTTTTCCCCTCGGTTAAACCATCCGTATATAAAAACAGTACGTCTCCGGCCCCGATATCGATGGACTTGTCCTGCAGCGGTTCGGCGATCTCGAGCCCCTCCCCCAATCGCATGCCGGTGGAAACAAGGCTGTTCAGCTTGTAGCCGCTCTCGCCCCGTTTCATCAACCAAGGAGGATTGTGCGCGGCGTTCGCGTAAACCATCTGTCCGGCATTGAGGTCGATCACCGCCATGAAAAACGTCATCATGATGTTGCCGTTCGCGCAGTCGAAAATCACCCGGTTGGCGTAGTCGAGCATCGTCGCGGGAGAGATGGCGATGGTAGGGTCCTGCTCGACCATACGCTGAATCATGCTGAAACAGCTTCGGGCGGATGCCGTGATCAAAGCGGACGAAAGCCCGTGCCCGGTGGCGTCCGCGATGCCCACGACCAGCTTGCCGTCGATGAGAAACTGCCCCCACCAATCGCCGCCGCAACTGGACGCCGACTGATATTGCGCGCGAATTTGAACCCCGTTCCCGTCGAAGGAATTGGAGGGAATCAGCGTTCGCTGCACGGTCGAGGCGATATCGATCTCTTTTTCGAGAATCGCTTTATCCACGCTGTCTTTGAGCAATTCTCGGACTTTCGACGACATCACGTTGAAAGACGATGTCAGCGCCCCGATCTCATCCCGTTCGGAAGGCCGGATGTCGATATCGAAATTGCCTGCCGCGACTTCGCGGGTGGCCTCGTAAAGGCGATTAATGGGCGCGGTAAGGCTCTTCGAAAAGAAGATCACGAAAATAATCCCCAGACCGACCGCCATGCAGCCCAGCAGTATGAATTTTTCGGTCAAGGCATAGCTTGCCCGCATGGCCTGTTTCCAGTTCGCACGAGTCAGCACGACGAGATCAAAGCCCGGCTTGGAATAGCCGCCCAAGAATCGGCCTTTGGCGGATTGATAATCCAGGGTGCCAGTCTGCACGGGATTGGAAAGCGCCGCGAGGAAAAGCGGATCCTGCGCGATATTAGGGCGCTCAAAAAGCTCGACCGGACTCGAGTCGAGAAGCAACCAGCCGCTTTTAGTCGCGATCGTCAGATCGAGGTCGGCGAATTCGGAAGAAATTTTATCCAGAGGCAAAAGCCCAACCGCGAAGGGCACTCCGGAGTGACCAGGCGAAACTGACCGGTCCACGATAAGAATAGCCAGCAGCGGAGATCGACCGGCCTTGGATAAATTCACGAAGCCGATGCCGGTGCGCATCAAATCGGCTAATACCGTATTCATCCAGTCTGGTGTAAGCTCCGCCTTAACTGCAGCGAGACTTTCAGGAGCCGATGATTTCTGAGTCAACTCCGGTTGAATTGAAAACGCGACCAGATTGATTTCTCCGGTATGGTCGTTTAACTGGCCGATTCCGACGCCGGAGAGGTCCGACTGACTCAAAACCAGTGATTTGAGCGCGTCTCCGTACTGCGAGCCCTCCTTGAAATGATCGGCGGGTTGATTCAGGTCGACTCCAGCCAATGAGAGACGAAGATTGTCCGAATCATGTTCGACGACTTTCAAGAAATTTCGCCCAGCCAGCTCGGCCTCGATGGACTTGGTCTGAAACGTATACGCCTGTTTGTCGTCGGTCATCAGAAAGACCGCGGAAACACTTAGAAAGACAATGGTCAGGAACAAAAAGGTGCCGACAATGATCAACAGCTTGCTACCGACCGAAAATCTGATTCTAAATTGCTGTTGCTCCACTTGTAAATTTTCACTAATATTTCTATTGAATTCAACCTTTATATAGTGAGGGCATACACCGTGCTCAACGCCACCAAAGAACAAGCAGGCAGCGCAACGTTAATCCGGCTTTCCGGTGCGATCGAGGAAAGCGCGAACTTCGACAAGCTTCTCGGCCCACCCCCCGCCGAGCTGATTGTGTCGTGCAAGGACGTGCCCAGAATCAACTCTGTCGGAGTGAAGGCTTGGATTCGATATTTCCAACAGGCTCAAGCGAAGGGTGGGAAGCTGACGTTCATCGAGTGTTCGACGGCCATTGTTGAACAAATCAATCTGATTTCGAATTTCACCTGTGGCGGAGTGGTTGAATCGATCTATGTACCGTTTTCTTGCGAAAGCTGCCAAAAGGAACTGATCGGCCTCTTTAAAACGAGTGATCTCAAAAGCCTCAATTTCATATTACCCGAACTCAAGTGCAGCAAATGTGGCGGCAAGGCGGTTTTTGACGATATCCCCGAAGAGTATCTCGGTTTTTTGATGAAATAACCGGGCAAAACCTTGTCGTCGCTGCTACTCATCTCCGACATCCCCGAAGACCATGCCTTCGCGACCCAGGTCGCGAAATCGGTCGGCTGCGTGCTGATTCACGCCAAGAGCCCTGAAGAAGGCGCGAAAATGCTCCGCGACCAATCGCCTAAATTCATTTTTATCGACGGATCTTCGGCGAAAACCTATCAAAAATTTGAAGAAGCCATTCACGAAACGGTTGGATTGTTCTCGGAGCTCATCCAGCCCAATATGATTCACTTTATCTCGTCGGAAACGATGGATTCCATCCCGCATTTGACCCAAAGCCCGCTTTTCGGACATTTGATTTTCAGAAAGTTCGACAAGCTCGACGAATGCGCGCCCGTATATGCGCGCGTACTCGCCGCGACCGCGAAAGAGCGCGCCTTCGGGCTGGAGAACTTTCTGCGGCCCGGGACCAAAATCCAGACGATTCAGCTCAAATCGAGCGATCAAAAGCAAGGCGCAGTCGGCGCGCTCACGAACTATCTGAACCAGGCGAAGTTTCAACCTCGAATGGCAACCCAGATCAGCAACGCGGTGGACGAGCTTCTGATGAACGCGATCTTCGACGCGCCAATCGACGACACCGGCAAGACCCTTTACAGCAACACTCCGCGTTCGACGATTTTCAAGCTTGAAGGAAAAAGCGCCGTTGAAATGCAAGTCGGCTTCGACGGGGAATACGTGGGAATCACGGTCGTCGATCATTACGGCAGCCTCGACAAGGCGCGCCTGTTGAACCACGTGTCCAAAAACTACTCGGATGAGACCTACAAACTGAAGCTCCATCAAGCCGGGGCCGGGATCGGGCTTGCGACAATTTACCAGAACGGCGGCAGCTTTTTCTTTTCCAGCTGCGTTCGCGAACGCACCGAGGTCACCGTATTTTTCAGGCGAACGAAGAGCTTCGTCGAATTCAAAAATCAGTTTCGTTTTTTCTCAACCCAGTTTTATTTTTAACCATGCCCATTATCCTCGCCTCAACTTCCCCCCGCCGCATCGAGCTCATGTCCAACGCCGGACTTAAGGTCGAGGTTCGTAAGCCCGATGCCGACGAAACTCCGATTCGCGGGGAAAAGCCGCGGGCCCTGGTGCGGCGTCTTTGCCTCGCGAAGGCGCTTTCGGCGGCGGAAAATCGGGCGGTTTCGAAAAGCGAAATCGTCGTCGCCGCCGACACGATCGTCGTGGCTCCCAACGGCCGGCAAATCCTCGGAAAGCCAACCAGCGCACGCGACGCGGAGAAAATGCTCAATGCACTAAGCGGCCGATGGCATACGGTGCTCACCGGTTACTGCATTTGGCGCCACGACAAAAAGCTGGTTCGCGTGGTGACTTCCAAAGTGAAAATGAGAAAGCTCACGAAAGCCCAAATTCGGTTTTACATCGGCACGGGGGAGCCAATGGACAAAGCGGGCTCTTACGCCGCGCAAGGCCTGGGTATGGCGCTTGTCGAAAGCATCCGCGGAAGCTATACGAACGTCGTGGGACTTCCGATGACCCAGCTTTTAGCGGATTTGGAGCAGCGCTTTGACATCCCCTTCTTCGCTCGGTGACGCCTATCGAGCTATCCTCGAAAGAATTGCAGCCGCGGAAAAGGCGGCCGGACGTCACCCTGGATCGACTTGCCTGATCGCCGTAAGCAAAACCCAGCCCGCGGACCGAATCGAAGAACTCTATGCCTTGGGCCATCGCGACTTCGGGGAAAATTACGTCCAGGAGCTGTTGGAAAAGGCCGATATCCTCGCCGCGCGCGGCTGCGATGAGATCCGCTGGCATTTCATCGGACACTTGCAATCGAAGAAGGTAAAATCACTTTTGCCGCATGTTTATTGCGTCCATTCCGTCGACTCGGAAAAGCTCCTCGGCGAAATCGCGCGAAGGCAAGGCGAACGCGAAGGCGGCACGCGGATGCCGATATTCATCGAGATCAATATCGGTGACGAGGCCAGCAAAAGCGGAATTTCGAAATCCGCAGCGCGGCCGCTTACCGAGAGATCGGCCGATTTTCCGGATGTCGAGCTTCTCGGATTGATGTGCGTACCGGAAGCGAATCTATCGGAAGACCAGATTACGGCGCGCTTCGCCGAACTCCGAGAACTCGAGAAAGAATGTCGGCCATTCACCCGTGGACAGCTTTCTATGGGCATGTCTCACGACTTTGAGCTCGCCATCGTGCAAGGTGCAACGCATATCCGCGTAGGAACTGCGTTATTTGGCGCCCGAAAATAGCGCCTCGAATCGCACCGACTTTCGTCAATATTTTTTATCTATTGATAAATTGAATTGCCGCTCGATTTGTCGTAAACCCTTGCTCACTTTCTAAAGGGGAAATACGAATGAAAACTAAAATCACGCTAGCCACGGTATTAAGCCTGACCCTGGCGGTTACTTCACTGACAGGCTTTTCGCCTGTGGCTTTTGGCGCAGATGAAAGCATCGATGCGGCAAATTCCGCAATCCAGCAATCTTCCGATGAAATTCAAAACGAGGCCGCTTTTGGCGGTGGCGGCCATCCAGGTGGCGGTTGGGGTGGTGGTCACCCAGGCGAAGGCTGGGGCGGCGGTCACCCAGGCGAAGGCTGGGGTGGTGGTCACCCAGGCGAAGGCTGGGGTGGTGGTCACCCAGGCGAAGGCTGGGGTGGTGGTCACCCAGGCGAAGGCTGGGGTGGTGGTCACCCAGGCGAAGGCTGGGGTGGTGGTCACCCAGG
>JARLHE010000055.1 GCA_031292385.1 Oligoflexia bacterium | reverse complement strand
TTTGGCGCGCGATTTCTCGGCTCCAGGTCCCAACCAGAGATGGGTCGGCGATGCGACGGAGCTTCTCATCGGGACGAGTGCCAAGCTGTATCTAGCCGTGATTCTCGATCTATACTCACGGTTCGTAGTCGGCTGGGCGGTCAGCGTATCGAACGATCGACACCTGGCTATTCGAGCTCTCGAGAACGCGATAAAGCGGCGCTGCCCAGACGAGGGCTTGCTCCATCACTCGGATCGGGGTGCTCCTTACACGAGCGAAGATTACCAAAACGTTCTCTTGGCTCGCGAGATCACTTGCAGCATGAGCCGCAAAGGCAACTGTATCGATAACGCGGCGATGGAGAGCTGGTTTTCGACACTGAAGTCTGAGCTTGGAGAGCGATTTGAGAGCTTCGCCCAAACCAAGGAAGAACTCTTCGACTACATCGAGGTGTTCTATAACCAGAAACGCCGGCATTCCTCACTGGACTAGGTGAGCCCGGCAGAGTACGAACGCAAAACCCGAGGCACGGTGTCTCAGGCAGCGTAACAAAACTGTCTACCGAATCGGGTCAAGCCCAGAAGAACCGAAGAACCGGAAGTGTTCGGTATGATTACAAAATGCCGTTTGCGATGATGGTCAATTCGACTGAAAAAGAAAAATGGCTGGGGAACTGGGCTGTTCATAAGCCCAAGTATTCCCAGCTAAAAATCTGGTGCCTGTAGTCAGATGTAGCATAGCCGCATCCCTACCTGACAAACTGAAGAACGGATGCGGTTTGATCAGCCGGGATCTGATACCCCAGCTTGTCCGTGCCGCCTTTCACGTCCACACCGGCCAACCGCAGATAGACGTTCGTGGTCTTGATCTGCGTATGTCCGACGATCGCCATAACACGAGCCAGTGACTCACCGCGAGCCAAGAGGTTTGTGATGAATGTCGCACGGAGGTCATGGAACTTAATGGGAGTGAGACCAAGCATCTCACAAAACCCACGGGTGATCTGGGCTTGCTCCCCGTTCTCCCACTCAATGAGGCGCGGGAGAACGTGCTCAGTTTGCGACTTGAGTTTCTGCTCCTTTAAAAAGAGTAGCAAATCATCAGAGATCGGAATCTGCCGTGCTCTTTTCGACTTTGTTGGTCCGACCCCCGTTTTGCTCGTCCATTGTCTTTTGACCGAGATAATTCTCGCTTCAAGATCAATATCGTTCCAACGAAGCTCAAAGAGTTCTCCCGAACGCATCCCGGTGAAAAGCGCTAATGCCCAGATCGGATAAAAGCGATGCTGCGTGATTTTTGCTTCTTTTAAAAAAGTTTTGGCTTCTTCATTAGTCAAAACCTTCTGATCAATTTCCGGGACATTCACTTTCAACCCGATAGCCGGGTTGCGGTCCAGTATTCCTTCCTCAAGGGCCATTTGAAATACTCGTTTGATGCATTTCAGCAGGCACTTTTTAGAATTCAAAGTGATCTCATCACCAGGGAACTCCATCACTACGTCAAACACATCACTTCGGGTAATCGATTTTAAGTCTCGATCCTTCCAACGAGGGGTGACCCTCTTTCCAAGAAAAGTGTCATACTTCATCACTGTCGATATTTTTAAAGTATGTTTCATTCTCGCCAGTGCTAATTTGAACCACTCATCCCAGGTATAAGGAACACCCTCCTCCCGAAGCTTCGCAAGATCCCGCTCGTAATTAAACTGGATCTCCTCAGCTTTACGGATCGATTCGATTCCTCGCTTTCGCCATTGCAGACGGCGTCCGCGAGCATCAAATCCATTTACATACACTTCATAGAGTTTCTTGCCTTCGATTGTATACGGCGTGATTGCCATAGTCAGGCTCCTTTCTTGTAGAAAAGAGCATCACAATCTTTTTTGCGAAACCGAAGTCGTCCCTTCAAGCGGAAGGCCGGAAGAATTCCCCGACATACCATAATGCGGACTGCGTTCGGAGTCACAGAAAGAAGTTTCGCTACGTCAGTGCTTGATAGCCATCCTTCTTCAGCTAATTTTTCAATGAGCAAAGGCGAAAAAATCTCCGCCTTGTATGCTTTGATCATACCGTATTTTACTCCAGTGATCAACGAAAACGTCATCAATGCGATGTCTGTTTTTTACAGTTTACTCTATACTGTCTGCCTTTTCTGAATTGATGAGCGATTTACTTTGATCTGACTTCTTGGGTTTATTTTTAGATTTTCTAGGTAGAGATGCACCCGTAGTTACAAGGACTGCGGCAGCACCGACACCGCTCGGTGGGAGAATCGAAAGCTCGACTCCTCGAAGCTCCCCTTGAAGCTCTGCCACTCGGCTTGCGTCGCCTTGGGTGAGAGCGTCTTTGATCTGCGGGGTGATCCACTGGATGTGCCTAATCGGGTCATAATGGAGCGCCCTAAGTCGCTTCACCTCGCTTGGGGATAGCTCGTCACGGTGCTCACCAATTAAAAAGCTCATGAGATCGGAGCGAGAAAGCGATAAAAAGCCTCTGGATGCGTCGCGGGCCACCGCGCACCAGCCATCGAGCTTAGAGAGCGCCACTTCCGAGAGTGAGAATCGCTCTTGGTTTTTTGGCCCCTTCTTTTTTCGTGCTGTGGGAGTTACATCATCAGTGCCATTGGCACTTTCTACGGCTACCTGCTCCATGTTGTCTCCTTTTCAATTCTATAGACGTAGTGGCCTTCGACCCATTCCGTGCCATTGTTTCGGATTTCGGGTGGAATCCAGATCTTTTTGACCTCGGGCTTGAGTATCTTTGGGGCGTCGGCGTTTGACGCTGCATCGGCACTTTTCTTGGGCACCGAGGTGCAGCTCGTGAGTGATCCGCAAAGGATGAGCGATAAGAGCGGGCCTATTCTTGTATTCAATAGATCCTCCTGATGTGGATAAAATCTCGGCACCGCCGCGCGGGGTGCGTGGGTGTCGAGATGAGTGATGGATGAATGAAGCGACTGATTTGGACTGTGAGACGGTGATAGTGAGAGCGTGAGTGGGGGGTATACAGTCAGAGTAAAGGGCGCGGGGACGCGTTTTGCTAAGCCCTTGGTTTTCCTACGACCTTTCTGGGGTCGTAATGGACGGAAACAGTGGAAGGTCCCCGTGAATTTCTTATGAGTTCAGCGTAGGGTTCCCCGAGCATTCCCGCGTAGTTTCCACGAAGTGTGAATAGGGTTTGTGACCGGCAGTTAGTCACCGGCGCATCCCATCCCATTTTTTCATAATCCGATCTGTCTACGAAGAGATGGTAGTTGTCTTCTTCGTCCTTGACGCTAGCTTTCGCAGCTAATATTTGCTCCTTAATATAGGCGTCCCCGATCAACCAGTACACGCGGTCTAGCTCCTTCATTCGGCGGTAGAACTGAATCACCGAATTATAGAGATGCGACTTTTTAGCCGATAGCTCCACCTCAAAGGCTAAGCGCCAAATCCGCTTTTCGCCTTTGATTCGTGTATAGCCATCGGCGCGATGGTCTCCCGATTTAGGCAACCATTCAGGGTATGCGTCTACCGGATATCGCCTTAGCTCCTGCTCACTGAAATGCGTGACTACCGGGTAACGATGAGTTGCCCACTCTCCGAGATGAAAGGCAATCACGTTTCGATCATGACATGGATTCTCGGATAGAAAGCCTTCCTCCTTGAGTTCGCCCAGGCTTTCTTTGATCGACTCAAAGCCTTGCTCGGTCAGAACCCAGTATTTGAAGCCGTCCCTCCTATTTTGAAAGCATTCGATATCTTGTAAACGCTCCAAGCGTTCGAGCGCCTTATAGGTTGAGTAGACCGTGTTGGGGCGACCTACCTCTTCGTGAATCGCAGACGTAGACGGAATCTTCCACTTCCAGATAAAATCGAGAATGGCATTGTCCCGAGGCGAAAGACGATACACGCGCCCACCGAATGTGGGCACGTAGTTTATCTGCCAAGGGGGTTTCTGATCCAGCATGTTTTGGTCTCCTTGCTAGTTGAATAGATAAGTTTGAATCTCCTCGACGGAGGGGCCAAACTTCCAGACTGCGCGTCCCTTGATATCGGGATTTAACTCATAGGCCCGTTTGGTTCCGACCGCCGCGACACTTGCCGCTTGCGTCGCCATCGGAAAACACAAGATGGCAGGCAGATTTGCCTTCACTGTTTGATCAAAGGAGCTTGAGTCAGGCTTTTGTGTGGCAACAATCAAGTGAACGCCAGCGGCGCGTCCCTGACGTGCGATGCGATTGACCGCGACTCGCGCGTTATTCACCACGTCCCGGTCTAGTCCCGGCTCCTTCACATAGAGCTGGGCTGCTTCATCGATGACGATGAACTGACGCTTGAGGACTTCGGTGTCTTGTCGCAAATCCTCGCCTCCGTTTTGGCAAATCAGTGCCGTCTGCTTTTTCTGATAGTCATCGAGATTGGACGCAGATGCCTTAGCCAAGACTTCGAGGCGACCTTTCAATGCTTCCCCCAAGTCAGAAAGTTTTTTAGCACAAGCCTCGGAACCTTCGCGGTAGACAATGTTACAGTTCATATTGCCGACCTCGTTTTTAAGATCGGCGCTCTCCATTCCTCCCTTGAAGTCGAGGAAGAAGATCTCGGCATTGGGGTTGTTCTGCGCCAAGGTCGAAGTCATCACCTTTAGGCTGTTGGACTTGCCGCCGCCCGTTTGGCCCGCTACCAAGATATGACCGACGTGGCGAAGGTCAACCGCAAGATCCCCGTTGTGACCAAAGCCAATCGGGACTTTCCCATTATCAAATCGCTCTGCACGCTCCAAGTAAGCGATACGTGGCAGATCTTGCGTCGAGTAAACGATATCTACGATTCCCTTGTCTTCTTCCTGAATGATACGAACGATTGTCACGTTCAGGAGCGCCTCTAACTTTTCGGTGGTAGCCAAAAACTCGGACTTTGTGACTCCGTAGGTGCGAAGCCTTAGGCGGCGCGAATGCTCATCGATCTCCACGTCCTCGATAAACGCAGGGTATCGACCATTACAAAGAAGGCGAGCGGCACCCAAGGCATCTGTCAGCCGATCTAAGAATGAGTTCTTCTGCCAAGCCCGGTAAAGCCCCCAGGCAACCCAGCCCGAGAACAATAGAAGATAGGCAATAGCGTGCCGCACCTTTCGTTCTGTATACGGCGAAAGGTTGAGCGTCGGGACCAAGTGGATCCGACTAAACGCTTCGGATCCAAACAGGTAAATTGATAGACTTACCATAGAGCGGGCGATGACTTCGTCCCAGTGGAGTACGACCATGAGTGCGATCACAATACCTGGGATGCACCAGCGGTGCGCAGGCACTCGGTCCTTTTTGATGCCATGATAAAGCTCTTGTGTGGCGCTCCAGGCAAATTGGATCACATTTCCAATTCGCTTGGCGAGAGGCCACGGCTTTTCATTCTCTTCCATAAATTCTTACTCCTACTTTTTGTTGGGGTTCGTTTTTAGGGATCCAGGGTCATCCACGATGACGTAAAACTCGGTCCCCTGGTTCACCTCGATAATGTCAGGCGAGTTCTTCACCTGATCGAGATACATCTGACTTTGGTCAAGCGTTGCCTTAGCAGTTCCAGAAAGCGCTGCGTCTCGAACGGATGGACGCTGCTCCATACTAAAGATCGACGTGGCACTCGTATTTTGGAGGCCATCAGCCATACCGCCCATGAACCCAAGCGCCATTCCCATCGCGAGCTTCTTGGTCTTACTGCCAACGAGCTCTCCCTTGAGCCCTAGTATTTTGTCTGAGCCGTCAAAGGCTTGAGCGATGATCGAAAACGTTTCGCCCGATGGCAAAATGGCTTTCGTGAACTCGACAAAAAGCCGCTCCTCGGTCGATTTGCCGTGGCCGAAGACGACTGAACCCTCGGGAAGTACCGGTTCGCCTTCGACTAGCATGGGCTCGGCGAGCTTCGCTTTCACGATGCCGTTTGATGCACCACTGACAAGAATTGCTTTGGCTTCCGTGCCTACTGGCAAATCCGAAAGGGACCGGAGGTTAAAAACCTGAATCCCTCCCATCAGGGACTGTTCAACCGGCGCTCGTCCCAGATGATTGACCAAGTCGCGATCGACGAGGATCTTACTCTCCACAATCGGAACGCGGATCGAGATGCTGGGTGGATCGAGTTGTGCCCCTTTCGTGTCGCGGGTCACTCCTCCGTTCGACAGAAAAATAGCCGCTGTTATAATGATAGACACCGGAAGGATCAGCGACTTGATCACGCGGAAGTTGAGCGTATACTTAAGTCCGTTCCAGGCTTTCAAATACCCTTCGGCACCAAAGGGTAACGTTTTTCCATCGCGCTCCATGAGTACTCGGCCCGGTTGAATTTCCTCATTCATTGAATTTGACCTCGATTTGATCATCCTTGGGATCTTTGACAATCAGGATGTCGTCCCCGCGATTAGGCACGGTAATGAGATCAAAGGCGCAACGGCGATCTTCAAGGTAAACGAGCAGATTGGTTCTCGCCTGTGACTTCATCGCCTTGATGACCAAGTCATTTTTAATTCGTTTAAAATCAAAACTCATTTGACCCGGCACCACGTCGCTAGGCTTAAATGGAAAGTTAATCACCGTGATTCGACCGAAAGTAACCCGAACGCTTTGGGGTACTTTCTCATCACAACTCACCGATCTTTCACCTGCCGCTTCCGCAAGCGGAATCCAGATGGGACTTCCTTCGATTTGCCTGCGCGAACTCCAAAGAAGAGCAATAAAGGACATCCAAATAATACACATCCATACCCATTTCATTGACTGACTCCTCATCGTTATCGTGTTGATGTGCCTGGCGACTGGATAGGGCGGCTGACAGGGTCCACCCCCGCGCTTTGATCGGGCTTTATTTCAGAATCGATCGGCGTAAGAGTCGCAAGCCTGAGTCCATAGGGGTTCAGTTCGTTGGGCGCGACCTCTTGAAAAGCGAGTGCGAGTTTGGTTTTCACGGCTGACCTAATGTCACCCACTCGAACCACGCGATCGATCTCGGCAGTTGCCCGTCCATTATCGGAATTAAGCGTTCGGACCAAAATCGACTGCTCAATCCCTCGTGACTTAAGTTCACGCTGCTCCTCATTTCTCAGCTCCATTTGCCGCTCCGACAGAAAAACCTCTGGTGCAATAGTGTTCGCATCGAGCCTGGCTTTGAGCATGAGGACCATTGCCTGTTTGACATCGTCCTCCGTTCGCTTAAGCGAAGTGGTCGATACGATCTCAAGTCCACGCGTGGATCTCTCGATCACGACAGTGGGTTTGTCATAGAGAAGAAGTGCCAAGATCCCCAAGGCCAGCGTTCCAGCCGCCTGTAAAATGGCTAGCCTCTTGAGATTTCCGTTTTCGCGGGACAAAGCATCGACGGTCGATGAAAATTTCATCGCTATTACCCTACCTTTCATTTTTTGATTGAGTTGATCTAAGTCGAAAAACTAGTCGACTAGATGAAGGACCTGATTAAGCCTGCTCGCCCATCTTCTTTTTTGACGCTTTTATCGTCTTTGGTCTCACTTGATCCGCTGTCATCATCACCGCCGCCAGGCTTGAACTGACTCACGGCGCGAATGGCGCGACCTTTGGCCACGCTCGTGATCCCGCCCGGCGTGAGTGCTGCGGCACCAAGAATGGCACCTCCCAAGCCCGCTGCGGTCGAATGGATTCCAGACTTAAAAAGTCCTCGGACGATCATTGGCGTGACCACCACGGAGAAAGCTAAAAGGAGATTCAAAAGAATCGCCGTTAAAAAATCGACCCCGTATTGCGGCTGATTAATATTCGATAACGCAAAACTCCAGAGAAGGGCCGCAATCACGCTCCACGTGATCTTCCATAAACAGACTTCCGTGAGCGACTGAAACAGTGCTTTTGTAGCGGAAGCGCTCGATGGAAGAACAAAACAGGCGATGAGTACGGGCGAGAAAATATAGAGCAGCATCCATGAGTAAACGAACAGCGTATTAGCCATATAGACTGAGATATAAAGAAGAAAAAATGAGACATAGCTCACCAAGAGGAGCGCCGAATCCTTGACCGTGACCCAAGACCAGGTAAACTGTCCCACCTTTTCTCCTAGGCGACCTAAGACCAGGCTAAAATTATTGAGGCTCCCAATCTGATTTGAAAGCTGATCGGTCAAATCCGCCGCCGTGTTCATAATCTCGGGAAGGGCCGCAAGTAAAAACGCCGCAATAATCGCACGGCCCACCAGCTGCATAAATTCTGGCATTTGTCCCATCGGCATTTTGAAATAGCTGAGAACGACCCCGGCTAGAATCATTGTTAAAACGATGGAGTAAAAAAGGTTCGTAAAGACCATATGAATCGCTTGCGCTTCAGTCGATAACCATCCCATGTCCATGACTTAAAACCTCGGAAGTTCGAAATCGGCTTTAACCGATGTCATTTGTTGCTGAAGGATTTGTCCCTCCTGGAGATATTCCTGCGTCTGCTGTTTTTGCCTCATGTTCTCAAGCGCCAAGGTCTGGGTTTGAAGCTTCAGTCCCTGTCCGGTCGCCCGCATTTGCTCGTTCATCACATGGATCAAAATGCCGATCGATTCGGCAGTGAGCTTGGCAGCTCCGCCTGGGGAGACGGCGTGCGAATCCGTTTTGATTGTCTCCCCAACGGTATCGAGTTGATCCGTATAGGCGTAAAGATCGTGATTAAACGCCATGGACTCCGCGACTGCCTGATCCGTGTTTCTCTGCACGGGCGCTAACGGCGAATCGACTACGGGTCCAAAAAGGCCAGTCACAAGGGCGGACCCCTGACTGACCGACGCCACTTGACCATAGAGACCGGGATCCACATGAATACCTAGACTTTGCGCCATCATCAGCGAGTCGTTAATCCCCTGGTTGATCGACTGGAGAAGCCCTAGGGTGTCTCCTCCGTTTTGGAGAATCGCCTTGAGTTGAACAAGCTGCTGGATGTCGTTGAGTAGTATCTGGGAAAGCACGACTACATCGCCCCCAAAGAGATCGGCGTTAGCATTACTCCAGGGTGTCACTATGGAGAGAGCAAGTACTGCGAGACCGATTTTCCAGGGCGTGAGCATGGACCCTAGCAAGGTTTTCGTCATGAGATTCCTTTCTGTTCAGTATTATTGGACGCGCCTCGCGGATATTTCCGGGCCAAGAGCCGTAGAATTTCGCGATCAGATACCTCCGGCGTGTTCCTTTTTTGGGTCTCAATCGCTTCGATATCCTTCGGATCCGTTGTCGCAAGCCAGTACTCAAGCGGCGTGCTCTCGATAGCGACAACGTGCTTATGATCGCCCGCGATTAAGAACGCTTCCGAAAAATAGCCCTTCCGAGAAGTCACGCTTTCCATAAGCCTCATCTCGCGCTCATTGAGTGACAGCGTTGATTGTAGCGCCGCAAAGTCGCAGCCCGTTTGTTTCAGCATCCATTTGACCGACGCATTGGGTAAAATGGCAGAGGCCACTTTTGATTTTGAGAAGTCATCCAGCGTTTGTGAAATTGCAACCGCTGACGCTCGGTATTTTCGGAAAGTGCGAAACACCTCAGCAATAAATCGAGAGCCTGCATCGCTCTCGATAAGCTTCCAACACTCGTCAAAAACGACGAGCTTCATATTGGTTCGATCCTTTTGAACTTCGCGCCAAATCAGATCCGTTATGATGAATAGGCACACGGCTTGGAGATCGGGCCGGGATTCGAGCCCTTTGAGATCAAAGCAGACGATCTTCTTGGTCAATGCCAGGTTCGTTTTTCGATCGACGAATTTTCCGTAAGGTGAATCACCGCACCAAGGGCCCAGGATTTTTCCGATTTTCGCGACCACGGGCTCAGTACTTTTCAGAAGTCTGCTCCTAAGGTCGCTTAAACATGGTTCTTTGCCGTTTTCTCGGGCATCACTGAAAACCGCCTGGATATGCTGCTCGATTTCGGATCGCTCAAGCTTTCCTATGCTGACGGCGCTATCTTCCTTCGTCATGATCTCGACGAGAGAGACTAGGAACTTGATTTTCTGATCAAATGCATCTGGGTCAATTTCGCTCGTAGAATTCGCGCTGATCAAGCTGCTCAGGTCAAATGGGTTCATCGAGAGATCAGAGTTTGCACCGAGTGCTACGTACTGGCCGTCCAGGTGCTCAGTCATCTGCTTGTAGCTTCCGCCGATGTCCAAGATAAAAACCTTGGGATCCTCTTTCATCAAGTGCGCAATGATCAGGTTCGTTAGAAATGACTTTCCTGCTCCACTTCCACCGCTAACGATCTGGTTAAAATTCGTTAGCTCAGGAGAAAACGGATCAAATCCCAAAAGAGCGCCCGAGCGAGAGCGAAGGAGAACGCGTGGCTCCGCGTGTCCGGTCCATTCTCCCAGGATCGGCAGAAAGTCGGCCAACACACTCGTATTCATACGCCGACTTCGAGAGCGTGAGTGAGCATTGGGAAGCGCCGACTCGATAAAAACCTGGGTAGCTGCTAAACTTTCCAGCATCCCCTCGGCCCCCGACAGCTCGCGAATCATTTGGAGCACACGCTCGACTTGGTCGGACAATATTTCCTCGCTTTCGTTTCTTAGAACGATCGTGAGCGATGCCTCAAAGATTTTCTCCTCGCCACTTACTCGGCGAGCAAGCAGCGTTTCGATGTCCTTGAGCTTGGCTTGATTATTGAGATCAGATACCCCCTTTTTCCCTGCGTAGAGGGCGTAGGCAATTCGACGCTGCGCTTCTAGTGCGAACGTCTCTTTTCCTTGGCTTAAGGTCTCGATCGACACCATAAGCTTTGAGTCGAAGGGCAGACGTCGAAGCCTCTCGCTCATCGAAGCAAAGGTATGATCCGGCATGATTTTAAGCGAGATTATGCGGTGTTTGACGGACCCAATTGAGAAGCCTTCCATCGAGACGACGAGATCATTCAGAATCACATCGTCACGAAAGTCCTCCTCATTGAAATTTCCGGGGCCGACCGGGTTTCCGGGATTCCATTGATCAAAGAGGATAGAATAAACTTGGCTGGGTTGGAGCTTCTCGGACGACACTCCGAGCGCATCTAGCCCGCTTTGGATGGTCTTTACGAGCTGGCGAAAATGTGGCAGCTCCACCGAAATAATATTCTGATCCCAGGTCTTGGACTCCGACTGCTCACTTCCTGCCTTTTTTGTAAAGCCGCCAGCGATCAGCCTAAGTCTACCTGTCATCGACTTTTTCTCAGGGTTACGCTTAACAAAGCCCCTACGAATCACGAGATAGAGCTGGGCTCGCGGCACTAAGCCTCGTGCATCCAAATCTTGTAGCCTGTTCACCCGGCCATTCAGTAAATCCTGGGTGAGCGGGCAAGCGGCAGGACCCATCTCGCTCTTATGGCGATCAATCAATCTTTGACCACCGCGCTCGATCACCTGGACGAATTGGAGTGATAACCCCTGGGGTAGACCGTTCAAGAAATCGCAAACCTGTGAATGGAGTGAGTTAAGAGCCTGATCGGTGGCGCATGTCGTATCCCGCGTGTTGAGTTTCAGCACCTGGCCCAGCGAGCAGTCTTTATAGATGAGTGCGTCCTCTTCAAATCCCCAAACATCGAGTTTTTCAGCAAGTGACGAGTTCATGATGATCTTCCTTTCCGTTTAACTGTTTGACTGGCGAATTTGTCCACGAACCGATTTCGCTTCAGTGCAAGTGGGAAACAACTTAAAACACCGGGAGAAAACTGGAATCTTATCCAGTGCAGGAGGTAATTCTCTGGCTTCCCCGCTTTACTGATTTTAAGAAACAGCGCCAGAGCCAAAGCCGGGGTCCATGTCCAAAGGGCTTTGTACCGAAAGCCCGAGAACAAAAAATTTGAGACTGAAAGCAAGATGAAGACGGCAAACACATCGAGCATTTCAAATCCAAAGATGAGAGTTTTCTTCTCCAAGCATCGGTAAACTTCAGACGTTTTTAGACCCACGGCTTTGACTCCTTTTGGTTACACATTGAGTTGCGATTAGCTGATGAGACTGCGAATCATAGACACAATCGATTCGGCACCAAAGCCGATGATCGCGCCCATGATGGCAAGTGTTAGATGCTGTCGGGCATTCGCATGTCCCGCAACGAAACTAAAACCTGCCACGACCAGTCCGCAGATCGCAGCAAGTGGCAAGATCGTTCCCACAAGCTTCGTCTGTACTGCGTAGAGCGAGCCCTCAACGCTTGCGGCAGCCGTGATTGGCACCGCAAGTGAAAGTGCCGTCACCGCTACTGTTGTCAAAATTCGCTTAGTAGTATTCGCGGTACATCTTGGGTTTTGATTCCAAACGAACAAATTCGTCATAAGTTATCTCCTTGGGTTGGGGGCTAATTCGGGTCATTCCTTTGAGTAACGATTTCAAAAATCGCAGCACCTTGATCACCATTGGTCGTCCTCCTCTTCGTCTTCGCCGTCCTCGCAACAATCCCATTCGTATTCTTCTCCTTCGTCGTCCCCGTATTCGTCTTCCTGATCGCCGTAACCACCGTATTCACCGTCATTACGTTCAGCCTCAAGGCAGTGGACGTGCTCTTTAAACTCGTCCAGAAGCCTGACCATCTTCGGGTTATTTGATTTCTCGGAGTCGCTGACGTTGGCCTCAAGTTTTTGGAGATCTGATGAGATTTCACGAATCAACATCAGCTCCTCCTCGTCGTCGAAAACGTCCGTGCTCTCCTCAATGAAGGATCGAGTGGTCTCGAAGCTGAGTGCTAGAGGCTTGTTCTTCTTTCGTTCCTGCTCGGAGATTTCCAAATAAAATTCATCCCAAAGCTTGAGCAAATGTTTGCTTAAGCACATGACTGCACCTCTTTTTGTTGGAGTTGAGCGAGTTCCATCGTCAGGCTCTTGAGCTTGAAAACGGCGACTTCGCAGAGATCTCGGACTGTGTTGATTCCTATTTCAAGGCGACTTGCGATTTCAGATTCAGCGAGTTCACACCAGTACCTGAGATACAGCACCTTCTGCTGTGTCTCGGAGAGTGCTGTGACTGCCTGCCTGATATTCGCATTTTCGATCGCTTGGAGTTCGAGCTTCCAATCGTCGGGAGCACGGGGACGCACTCCGCAGATTGGGCCCTCGGGAAAGTCCCAGATTGAAGGCTCGTTGCTCTCTTTTTGAGAAACAACACCCTTCATAATACAGATTTTGCCTACTTTTTCGTCAGCAGCCATTCGGGCTAAGCGCAAAAGTCCTCTAACTTTAGCGACATGCACGCCTGATTTCGTCAAAGGGAGTTGAAAACTAATTTGCAGCTCAGTTTTGCCTTTGAAGAAATAGAGCCTCAGTACCTTTTCTTCGATTTCGGGGAGCTTCGAGAGAAGCAATTCACAATATTCGAGTTGCGCTTCGTCCGGCACATGGCCGTATTCTTGATAGATAGGTTCGGACCGATTTTCGCAGATCTGCTCGTAGAGCGAGGATGATATTCGCTCCTCATGGCGACGACCCTGATACCAGTTGAGGTAGGCCTCCCAAGTGTCTGCATCCCACCGTCTCGACACACGCTTAAGGATAGAATCGCAGAGGGGCACTCTATCCGCAGATCGAATCCAGGGTCTGACTGATTTCTTCTTTTCCACAAGTACTTCCTTTTCCGCGCTCGGTGGTTAATGTGTCCGTGCGCGGGGAGCCCCTTGTGCGATTTGCTGTCCAGCGCGTGCCAGGCATTCAACGCATTGAATTCACTTGAAAAAGAGATGATTTTGAGTCGATGTGCGGAAACGCACATTCGGGCTGAAAATGTGCGTTTCCGCACATAAAAACGAGGAAATGAATAAAAACAAAAAGGTAGCGATGTGCGTTTTCGCACATTTTCGCACACGACCGCACATCGGGATCCTGGCAGCCGGGCCCCAATATATAATTCTATCTCTTAGGTATATAAATTAGGGCTTGAACGAGTTCGGGGCATTCCGAGAGCAGGTCAAAATGATCGAGCTGGTTTGGATTGTGTAGGATCGGAGATATTGATAGTATTTGTGCAAGTTGCACAATTTGCATAAACGCAGAGGCATAAACGTTTTTTGAGGCTAGCTAAGAGTGGAATCCATGAAACATCTGTCGAAAATACAGGACTACATTCGCACCTTGAGCACCAGCCGTCAGGTTCATGCGCTTGTGCTCCAGAGCCCTCCAGGGTTCGCCAAGAGCACGACCATCGATCAGGCACTTAAAAATCTCGGGCTCGAATACGTCGCCGTGGGCTCCTATGCCACCGCCCTTCACATCTACAATATGCTTTGCAAGTACCCGGACTCGATCCTGGTCTTCGATGATTGCGACATCTTCGGCGACAATAAGGCGATGTCGATTTTGAAGGCGGCGACCTGGTCTTCTAGCGGGACCAAGGGCGAGCGAAAGGTTGGCTGGGGAAGTACCTCGGGCAAGGTCGAGCAGGAATCCGTCGTCTTTCGCGGGAAGATCATTTTGATTGCGAACTCGATTCCCGAAAGTCGCGAGACCAAGGCATTTATCTCGCGCTCTATCTTTTATGCGATGAATTTCGGCAAGGCCGAAATCATCGATATGCTGAGATCCGCCGCTGAATCCACCGAGCACTTCGAGGACACGAAGGCTGCGAGAGAGGTTGCTGAGTTTTTAATCGAAAAGATGGCGACGCGGAATCATGAAACCATTAACCTCCGAACGCTCAATATCGGCTGCGAACTCGCCGCGAGCCATCCTGAGGGATGGAAGGAGTTGCTTGAACCCCTTCTGCCATTGCCGGAAGTCAGCAGCATTATGGATACTCTATCGGATGAACTCTCTCCGAGAGAGCAGGAGCAACGCTTTATCGCTGAAACTGGCCTGAGTCGGCGCACGTTTTACAATGTCAAAAAAGAGCGCGGGCTCACGCGACCCTACCGCCGAACCATGCGCCAAAGAAAGCCCGCTAAGTGACCGCTAAGACGGGGGGCCTGCTTGATGGGCGGAATGCCGCGATTTTGTGACGCCAGCCTTAATGCGGGCTTTATGTTCCCCATCAGGCACAGTCAAGAGAGTCGATTCTGGGCGACCAAGGCAGGCCCCAATCAGAAGTAGTTTTTGGGCATAGTACAGAGGAAAATTTGCTAAGCTATGTGGGCCATTAATAACAGCGGCTAGAAGTTCTACAGTTTCACTCGACAGAGAGTGTCGAATTGCCAATTGGTGGTATCGTAGTACATCTTTGCCTTATCTTGAGAAATATAACCAATGGTCACGCTATCCGATAGGGGTTGACCGTCCCACGAAGCTCCGTGGTTGTTCATCTGATCTGCCACCTTTTTGCATGTGTCTGCATTTTTTGAGTTCGGCACAATGTCGATCTGTTCAATTTTCATATCGATGAAAAAGGTAAACTGTCCAGAAGTGGTATCTGGGACCCCCGATTCACTAACGTTCAACTCAACGTTCGACGTCCGTTGCTCAAGTAGGCAATTTGATGCAGTCACATTCAGTGGTTCATCGTTTAACGCTTCATTTTGATGAGCTTCGAAAACGCCGTTCGTTGGGTCGTAGTTGATCATTAGAGCATTTGGACTTCCAGGCTGATCGCAGCTTACCCAACTACCCGCGAGCCACTTTATTTGATCATTGGTGGGGGTTTGCTCTACAATGCTTTGTTCAGCATTCTTCGATTGGTCACCCATAGCGGTGGTAGCGGGAGTTCCCGAGCCTGATGGCTGTGTGGCGACTTGATTTGAGTTGCAGCCGACACTCGCTATTGCGAAACAGGTAAACCCTACAATACCAATGCTATGTTGAATTTTTTTAATCACTTTAAGTCTCCGTAGCCTTTACATACTGCTTAGTTGCAAGGCCGGCAATTGATATCATATGTTGATTAATTTAATCAAATAATAAAATGCTCATGTTTCTCGCGTTTTTTTAAAATTTTGCTCATTAAGCAAATGCTTGAGCTTAAGTCCTCGACCTTTTAAGTAAAACACAGCCCGGCGACTGTCGGGCGCGAGCGCTGGGTAGTTCGAGCGGGGCGGGCATGAGTGACCAGGAACTCAAAACTATCTAAGTATTCAGGCTTTATGTAAAACGATGCACAGCATAAAATTCTACTCTAGATATCCAATATGGTTGAACTCGGGCTTTATTTCGTTAATTCTTTATCAAGGGAAGATTCAACACATCGTAGATAATCGTTTTTGAAATAAGGATACCTTCCGATAGCATTGGCATAAGTCTCTTTCTGGTATTGATCAAGATGCGGAAGTATTATTTCTAATTCGGCTTCATCAATCAGCTTACTGGCTGACGCGTGCACTAGTAGCTCCAATAAAAACGAATCAACATTTCTCTTTCTCCACAGCTCTAGCTGTCTGATGAGCGCAGAAGTCCGGGCTGATCCCAGCTTCTTAAAGGCCCATAACCTCTGCGATGCATCAGTACTAACAAGCTGGCTCTCGAGGATGTCGTCCAAGGGGATATTCAGCTTATCATATGCTCTTAGGACTCGAACTAGTTTTTCAGGCAAAGCTCTTTCTCGAAACATGGGACTATTCTTTTTCCAGTAGCTCATGAGCACGGCAAAAAGTCTTCGCTGATCCGCTTCAGAGGACTTGGCTGAAAGCATTTTGGGAAGAATGTCGCCCAGAGCATCACCGAATCGCGTGACGCTGTCCGCGCTAAAAATCGGCTCAACAACTGCTCTTTCAAGCAAGGAAAGGGTGCTTTCGAGGTTTTCATAAGAGGCTGCGTCCGGGCAGGAAAGACGGGCGTACATTTGGGTGGTGCCACTAAAAAGCAAATCAAGCGCCTGCTTCGCCGATTCTTGGCTCAAGCCTGGATCATGCAGGAGGATTTTTATCTGATTCCTCATTTCTTCGTCAAACACTGAGACTGGTTTAAGTTCCTGATTATCGGCGGCTGGGGAGCTTTTAAACTGAGCCAAGTCTCCCTGATCGATGCCTAAGGTCTTTTCAATCTTCGACGCTGCGGCCAGAATCGAGGAATCCTTGCCGTACTTCAGCTCAAGTTTCAGCGCTAGAGCGAAGAGTTTCACGCGCGTAGCGCGAGAGTCCGCGAAAATCGGATTTCCCTTGATTCGGTTATAACCCAAAATGTCGTCAGATCTATATGTCAAGATAGGATCATCAATGATGGACTCTGCCATCTGGATCGTGCTTCCCAGATTGTCAGCGGAAATCGGGTCCGGGGATGCAAGACGTGCCTCTAATGCTTGCGCCGGAGTGACCACTCGCAGAAAAATCGATTCTATGGCTTTTGGGTCAGGGTGAGACTCTCTCAAAAGTTGCGCGAGGTTAGCCTTCATTTCCGTCTCAAACGCGGCTACCGTTTTGCGTTCAGGGTTTTTTGCCCGGATGTCTATGAATTTAGCCCAAGCTTGGGGCGAAACACTGAGAGCGCTCAACACGCGCTCAAACGCGAAAGAAAGCGTTTCATTGCTTTTCATTTCAATCGCAAATCTGAGTAAGTCAGCCTTATCCGTGAGCGGAGCGATCCGAATCGGCTGGGGCGCGATCTCGTGCGTTACGGTTTCGATTCCATTCAAATCATCAGTGGAGGGGCTGTACAACAGCGCGTTCCTGTTGTTCTCCATTTGGTCGAATTTCGACGAAAGATGACTTGACTTAAATTGTTCAATTCGTCTGCGGATTTCTTCTACAGTAAAGGTGAGCTTGACTTTCTTGGCACTAGCGATCAGAGAATACATTCTATCTTGGATGATCTTATAATTCATCAAGGCGTCAATATTTCCTGAGGTAGGTAACGCTAGCAGCTCGAAACCGATTTGTGCGCGGGCCTTGTAAAGCCCGTTCAGTAGTAAGTCGACATCCGATGCGGATATTCTTAGTCCATTCACGCTACTGACATAAAGGGTAGGCTTGCCTTCTGCTAAGACCCGGGTCGCCTCCAAATACCCTTTTGATTCGCCTTTCTCATCAGTGACATGAAAAACGAGTTCGTCAGGACTATTTGGCGCGGCAAAAGAATTCTTGGTCGAGCAATCTCCACCAGCGCATCCACGAAAAATCCCAGCAACGGGTCGCAGTTCTGTCAGGCGAAGGTTGGCAGGCCCACCTTGAGCCTCGACGATTGTCGCATCCCCCAAAACAGTCTTCGCGTATTTATTGATTTTCTCAACAACCGAAATTCGCAATGCCGTGTGGTGCTGACGTTGTCCAATGTCTCGATTCAAAGCATCAAATCTATCTTTTATGAAGTGCTTAAAATCCAGAAGGACATTGAAATCAGACTCGCTCAGGCTACTGACCCGATTGTTCGCGTCATCGCCTGTTAGCCAGACACCGGGTTCCCTTTGAAGAAAAAGCGAAAGTGTTGTCAATTCCTGAATTCGATTCTCCAAAAGGGCGACACTTCTGATTTCTTGAAGATCGAGGTCAATCGATCTCGGGATATCCGGGGAATTTTTCAAAAAAGAAAGCTTTGCGTCAAACCCTGGCTGTCTAAAGGCCTTACTTTTTTGCCCATCTGGAAGACCTCCAATGAGCACGTTCAACATTGTCTCAGCAGAACGCTTATTGAGCGTAGTCAGCGCTTCGAGCAAAGCAGCTTGTGGGTCCGGGTATAAGCGGCAAGTTTGCTCAAGACGTTCCTTCCAGGCAAGAAGTCGATTGGGATCGAATTGTGTAATTGTTGTTTTTAAAAGCTTTTTTTGAATTTCGATACGCAAAAGCGACGGACGTTCCGCCATGAGCCGAGAATAGTCGGGAAAAGCCGACAACACTTCAACGAGCTTCTGTTGGTCTGAGAGTACCGCGAATGGGTCAAAGCCATATGCTGTCCCATTTTTCAAGAAAGCCGGAAACTCCCTCTGAATCGCCTGAAGGAGCTCAATCCTTTCGAGGTCTGTCGCAGTCGCCGGTAAAGAATAAACAACACCTGCATAAGTAAGCGAAGAGCAAAAGAAAAGCATGAGAGGAAAAGCTTTAATGCCTTTAGTCACAACATGATTTCTCTGATTTTTTAAATCTTCTCCGCCCATTAGATTACTATTCGGAAAAATACGGAACAATCTTTAATTGTATGAAATATTTAGTCTTTCTCGTAATGGTTCTACGGTTATTGTTCCGCTTCGAGGTTCTATCGTGGACCTTCATTGGCTAGATTTGAGATTTCGTGCATCAATCTTTCGAACAAGTCAGGGTGTATTGAGTGCCTTGAGCGTCGCCCAGTGATAGAGTGGTATTGACAGTATCAAGCGCATTTATCTGTGAACCCGCTTTGGTCGTTTTCGAATAAATGCCAGCCATGATTTGGTTCACGCCGTTCTCTTGTTGATCAATCACAGTGATCGAGACATTGGTATCATCGTAGCTATACGAGCCGTCGGCGTCTTTGTTAAGATTCAGTTGGAGCGACACTCCGGTGTTGTCATATTTATTAGCAGTGCAATTGACGTAAGCAAAAGCGCTAGATGAGCAGACGACAAGAGCGACCATCGTACAGATTAGTTTTTTCATAAGAACTCCTAATGGGTTAATTTTTTTGAAATATTTAAAATCGATCTATTTAATTTCTGCTGCAAGAATAGGTAGCACTCCCTCCTCTTGCTGGGTTGCCGCCAGGAACCGCGCCCGCCGAGGCTAAGTAACGTGAAGTCGGATGATCGAAATCGCCAACAATAACGTCCACACATAGCGGTGATCTCGATCCACTAAGCCTAGAGGTCAATTCCGGGTGCAGGTGTAGGCGTCGCTGTCGTTGCTTGCCTGGGAGCCGGTGGGGACTGATCCTTGAGCATTGCTGAGGATCAGTGAGCCGGAGCTCGCTCCCGTGAGGATGCCGTCATCGACTTTGTAATCGGTCTCTTCACTGCCCATGCCCAGAAAGCCAGGCTGCTTCAAAATATAGGCCTCGGAGTTGTCGGAATCCAATCCATCCGAGATCCAAAAGACGTCTTGGCCTTGATGGGCGCTCGCCACGTCGAGGAAGCCGGTAAAGGTAATCTGATCGGAGCCGATGGTGATGCTGGGGCCTGAGATTCCCGAGGAAGCCTCGGCGCATCTGTATTGGCCAGGGATGATGTTGGCGGGTGCCGCGAAGCCAGGGCTTTCGGCTTGCAATCCGATTCCGACGAGCATTACAGCAAGAAGCAGGGTTTTATTTTTCATTTTTCTATTTCCTTTATTTATTTAAAATCCAGTTCAGAGTTCAAGTTCCATTCGGGGCGCAGAATACCACTATCTTAATGCGGCGCATTATCAAAAGCGCGGATTCGACTATGAAAGCGCACGAGCGACTTCGATCGCCAAATCGAGGTTTTTTCGCGCGTTGAGCAACAACCCAAGGATGTCGGACCGCATTTCAGGCTTTTGGAGAGCTTTTTCCCCACCAAGCAATTCTTCGATGCTGACGCCGAACGCTTGGGCGAGCTTCGCGTAAGGCTCTCCTTGGATCGCTTTTCCGTATTCCCAATCCCGGTAAGTCGAGACAGGCACCCCCACCTGGCGGGCGACTTGGCTGAGGGTGAACCTATTTTCGGTCCTGAGCTTCCTCAGCCGATTTCCAATACTCATATGGCCTCTATTTTAGGTAAGCGGATGAATTAAATCGCTTCGCATGTAACTGGTGGAAACTCGGATTGAGCCTGACCGGGCTGCAGCGAGCGAATTTGGATTGAACCGTCGTGAGTGCCGAGGTCTATGTTCCAAGCGTCGCCGAATAGGCTCCCTTGAATTGGTGCTTCAAGGGAAGGAATTCGATTGTTAACGAAATCATCAGTGGATAATCCCGCTAGAAATGTCGAGAGTCGCTCGATCTGAAGGAGGCTTTGAAAAGTCTTAAAAGAAATTCGAACACCCGTTACGCCATCCTGAGAGTCGGGGGTAACGAAGAACTCATAGGCAAGGTATGTGTAAGGCTCATTCACTTGCGCCGGCTGTGGATTGGCTGGAGCGGCAAAGCAGCGCATTTTCGGTTCGATATCCCAAATGGGCTTAAAAATGGGCTCTGGAAGCTGTTCGGCAAATGTCAGTCCAACGACTCGCCTGATTTTGTCTGAATTCTCTTCTCCATCGATTCTGAGCTGATGGTAAATGGTTTCGTGTAAAATCAACGCGGCCTGATCTTGAACGCTCAACAGATCCCAGTATTGCCGATCTCGATAAATCTGTCCATCATCAGAATAAATCGCGATTTGAACAAAAGAGCATCCATCCGGGAGTGCGGGAAGGGTTGCATCGTCTGTGGGCTGAAGTCGGCTGCCGGGCTCGATATCGCTAAACTTCGATATAATTTGCTCTTGGAGGCTGCTCAATACCTGAGATTGGACCCAAAGATCGTTGGGATTAACTGAAGAGTCCGTTGCCCAGTATTCCGCAATCTGAGCTCCATAGACCGAAAGACCCGTATTGAGATCTGGATAGCTGTGCGGAAACGTCAGCGAGTAAAGTGCAGTAGCCTCGTAGAGATCAAGGACATGGAGAGTCTGTCCGCACAGGACACCTTTGCCTCCGCCGCCTTCCATTCCCCCGGCGGCATGAACCAAGCCCCCTGCGAGAAGTCCCGAAATACTCAGCCAGATGCTCATTCGATTGAGAGTCGTCATTGCAAGCTCCTCTTAGCATGATTGCGTCAAACTTGCCCGCAAGATGTCATAGGAGGGAAAAACCAGAAAGATTTAACTAGTATAATTAAGTAAGTTATAATTGACCTATGAGTAAACAATCGAATATTTCTCTTTTTGTAACAGACGATTACCGGGCATATATTCGTGCTTGGGCCAAGATCCAGGGACGTGGAGAGCTAAGCAGGGTAGCTGCTTACCTAAAAATGCATACGACGCTCCTCAGTCAAATATTGGGTGGCAGCAAGAGCATGACGGAGGAGCAGGCATCACGCCTTTGCTCCTATATGAAGTTTAAGGCGCTTGAGACCGATTATTTCATAAAGCTTGTTCAAATTGACAGGGCCGGGACCGAGCAATTGAAAGTGATCTTCAAGCGCCAGCTCCACCAACTCAGGGCTCAATCCAATGAGGCTAAGAGTCGGGTTCCCGAGTCGACCGAGCTCTCGACGCAGGATCGGGCTATTTTTTACTCAAGCTGGCAATACGGCCTGGTTCGTCTCTTAACGTCCATTGACGAATTTCAAACGGTTGAAACGATCTCAAGTTATCTCGGTTTATCAACCTCGCGAGTGCGCCAGATCCTCGACTTCCTCGTGTCGCGTGGCCTTTGTAAACAAGAGCGCGACGGGAGCTACCAGCGCTCAAAGATGAACACTCATATCGAGGCAGGTTCGGAATTAGTCGTTCGTCACCATCAAAACTGGAGGCTAAAATCCGCCGATCTTCAGGAAAAAATGGATTCTGACGATCTTGCCTTCACCGCACCTGTTTCGATTTCAGAAAAGGATGTACCGAAAGTTCGTGCATTACTTCTCGATGTCATTTCTGAACTCGGGAAGTTAGTGGAAGAATCGGGAGCAGAGCGGGTTGTTTATCTCGGGATTGATTGGATAAAAATGTAATGTCCTAGCGCCGCGACTTCATCGCCTCATGGGTTCTTTAACGATTACGTAAAAATAGCTGTTTTCAGGACTTCCGGCTTAATAAGCCGTGCCTTGTGGATGACTAAGTCAAGAAACGTCGCGAATCTGTCCTGGCAACGGCCTAGTGACTGCGCTATCTGACCAATAATCAAGTAAGGTTTATCAATTTTTCTGGCTGCAAAGGTGCTGGTAGTAATCGTACTCAGCATTTTGAATCTTATCCATGTCGTCCTCATCCCTGATGAACATGGTAGTGGACGGACTGCCCTTAAATAAGCCATCTTTGAGTGGGTCCGATCCCCCCACCCCTGTCGGGTTATTGGAGTCGTAGCCCTGTAGATCCAAACCGTCTGGGCCATTTTGAATAGAGCTTATTAAGGAAACGTGATTCTCGGTCAACCCGTTATGGAAAACCACCAACGTGATTCGTCCTTTCTTAATATTTTTCTCGATCATCTTCAATACTGCTTCATTATGGGCGGCAACGTTGGATTCCGGAATTAATAGGCCGATATCGGCGGGATTAAGAAACCGAGAAATCTGCGAGTAGGTAAGCTCGCTCTCGCGGTTGCGGCGCTCCGACGGAACTCCTTCTACAATCGCTGTATAGTCGTCCGGCGGCTGAAAAAAAACCGAGCGCCCTTCGAGGTAATTTGCTTTCGCGTACGGATCTTGAATCTTAGAAAACTGCTCTTCAAAATATGGCGATCCTACGGGAGCAATGCACCGATTTTCGTAGCACTGAAGCGATGAATCTTTCAGAGGCAGGACTCTGTAGGGCAAATCACTATAGCTCGGTTCCATACTTCTTTTGCCGGAGCCTCCGTTGGGCTCGTAGGCGGAGCCGTTGATTAAATCGAGCGCATAATCCAAATCCTGAGGCCTGTCCTTCAGAGGGGCAATACCGTCTACTCCAAAGCGGGCGAGGTAAAACAACCGCCTTTGCGCAAGTGATGCCGCCCAACAGTGCCAACCATCGTTTTGATCGGCCATTTGGCGATGGTAATCAAACGCGTCAGGACGATGGTAGGTCAATACATTATCCCTAGTTAGTTTTTCGCACGAGAGATTGCTTACGAAAGAATCCGATATTAACTTCCCATTCACAGGAGACGATGTGGTTGTGTAACTACAACTCTGCTCAGCCGGTGTTAAGCTACTTGATAAATTAATAACGCCATTGAGACTGCTCTTAAATAGGTCACCGCTCGATCGCGCAATAGCTGGGTTTTCTAAAGTCGATAAAGCCAAAGCAATAATCACTTGGTTGGAACTAGAGCAGCGTGCGGAGTTCCTCACGAATGCCGGTCATTAAAACTGAGGCATAAGTTCAGCGACTGTACGAAATCACAGATCTTCTCTTTTTACGAGCAAACCGGGACCGGTACCAGAGCTGAAATTCGTTCTTAGTTGTAGGTCATCAAGGCTAGCAGATTTTTGTCGCTGATTCTGAATCGGCTTAGCTTTGGAGCCGAATGGCCAGGATGACCTATCAGCCTAATAAATTTCATTAAAATTCCGAATAGTCAGGTATGCGTCTGTATCGGGTTCAACTTAAAAACGCGCTTCTAGCCTTAGCTCTTCTTTTTTCAGCGTCGGCTGCTGCCGATGGGTCCGTCAACGTCCGATATGCACTGGTTCTAGGAGGCGGCGACAGTTCGGCAGGACCAGGAACACAATTTGACGCGTCGGCCAAAACACTTGCTGGAAAACTGAAAAGCGCGGGCTACATAAGCAGCGCTCTCTTTGACGGCGGACACTCCGAAACCGATTCAATGATTGCCTCTCTATACGGCGCCCAAGGAGGCCCGTTTACGAACGCAGAGACCCAGGCACTGCTTCGTCAAATTATTAGCGGCATTAAAAATGGAAAAATGCACCGTGGCGATCAGCTTCTCATCGATATCGATTCTCATGGGGCCCCTCCTGATCCAACTGGTCTGCACTGGGTGGAGACGAGTTACGGCCCGGGTTTTGATGTGGGGTCGTTGACGGCCTTGCGTGACGCCGCAGAGCAGGCCGGGGTGCATCTGGCTGTGATTGATGCGAGTTGCTACTCGGGCGCAACCCTTGCGCTTTCGTCCTCGAAAACTTGCGTGATTACCGCAGCACCGGCCGATCAAGTCGGTGACCAATCGACAGCAGAGAACCTTAATAACGCGTTAAAGCCCGGACTCTCGCTAGAATCAAGTTACCTTCAATCGAGGTTAGCCGATCCTTACGGGTTTCCTGAAATTTCAACATACGCTGGGCAGGAAGCAGCGGATGTTTTGAGTTTAATTGACTCTCAAATCATAATCGATTCAAGCGACCCACAAAATTTACCCACAAATACCGTGGCCTGCGAGCTAGAGAATGATACCCCTTTTTACAGCCAACTTAAACTTTTAACAGGTTTGCTGCCAGCCCTGTATGGTGCGCCTCCAGACTCGGTCCAGGACCTTTTTCAAAAGGTTTACCAATACAAGCATCTCAGAGAGATGATGCTCGAGGATACGACCTACTTAACTAAAAAGGTGATAATTAACGGGATACCCTTTGAACTAGCTCAGCTTCTTGACCCAAATCAAACGATCGCTTCGTCCAAGAATCTTTTGAAGCAACCTAATATTACCGAGAAAACGATTGATTTTGTCCAATCTATGATCAAGGCTTTACCGGCGATGGAGAGCAAACGCGCGGAGCTTATGCAAAGCGACCCACATTTTAGGCAAATCCTCGATGGCGAACAAATGATGCCCTTTGGAGAGCTGGAGAGACCTAAAAAATTAGTGCAGTTATCTCAAGCCGCAGAAGCTGTAGCCCAGTCGGAACGTTTGATTTACAATGCTCTTTACCAACGCTATTCAGATGAAAGACCCAATCCTTGCCGAGATTTCAAATTCTAATTCTAATTTTTTGGCTTGCGTTCTGCGCAAATGTAGCTTTTGCCGAAAATGGACCGGATTTCGGACCTGGTTTTTATCGTGCCGTAGGTGTTCTATCCTGGAAAAGTAGTCAACTCACGTTGCAGATCTTCAAGTTTAGCTCAAGCGAAATTGACCTTAAGGTGAACCTGCCCCCAGATCCTTCGAGCCAGCAGAAGTTGATTTCGAAACTGAGTGCGCTTGACGAGCAAACAGTAGCCGTCATTGGTACGATCAAAAAGCCAGTTCTTAAACGCTCGGGAAGCATAGAGTTGCAGAATATTCAAAGAACAATCCCCGACCTCGCCGGGCCTTCACGAGGAGAGGGTCTTTGGCGAACCAAAACCGATGACTAGAATAGTGCGTGTTTGGTCCCAGTCACGCGTATGTATAGGCCAGAGAAAATTCTGCTGAATGTCGATAATACAAACAAGGAAGCGCTTGCTTGAAGATTAGGGTTTCTAGCCGTTCAGTGCGGCAGCTCCAGGTATTTTTTTAGAGGTATCCGTTTTCGTCAAATCATCAATGCACTCTTTTTCGAACGGTGAGCACGGGGAACTCGAAACGATGGTTCTCCAGAAATGCAAAGTAGAGCCGATCCGCTGATGTTGCACAACCTTCGTTTTGTTTTCCAAAAAATGCGATCTCGCACATTTTTCGCGGATTGATCGAAGCAAAATTAGCTTCAGATCGCACGTGGTTGAGCTGAGTTCGGCTGGTGCGACGACCGACAAACACTTCTGATTGGCACGAAGGCGCATCCAACTTTCTGATGGTTTTTTGATCGAGCGAGCTTCGAGTCCCCGTTATCGGGAAATCTTGTCCCCGTCCAAAGTTACAACACCATCAAGTGTAGGGCGGGGACTTATTTTAACGGCGTCGAGTGACTAAGCCTTCTTGATCACCCCAGAAAAAAGAAAAGGCGAGCCCCACCACGGGCTCACCCTTCCTTTACTTCGATTGACTAGGCTCGCGTAACGAGCGCACTGATTATTGATAATTGGAGATCGCGGTCCATTCCACGAAAACCCTCAAACGGATCTCGCATCTCGGACGGTGTGGCGACTTGTGAGCAGGCCCAAATGCACCACGCCCAGGAGATGGCCGTGCGCTGGCCACCCGAAAGCGAGGCCATTTGGATTTTATCCCAATAAATTTCCTCTGCATCCAGGTTGATTACGGGCATGAGGATATTTTTCATCTTGGGATTCTCGGCGATCTTTAAGACGGCTTTCATTGCTGCACTCATGACTAGATGCCCTTTCCGGTTTGGTCTTCGATCAGGTTTGCAGAGACAGGGAGCATGCGCGGCTCGATGGTCGAAAGTCCTTGAACTGCAAACGCATCGGCAAGAGCCTTCTTTTGGGCATTGGCTTGTTTTTCGGCTAAATATCCCTTTTTTTCCAGACTAACACTGCCATGCGAGCAACGGGCGATCCTGGCAATCTCTCTATGGGGTAAACCTGAATCAAGCAATTCTCGAATGAGAACCGAGTTTCTGGTTTTCAGCCTTCCGATCCGTTTTCCTTTAGCACGAGCGTTCGCAAGTCCGTTGCGAACGCGTTCGGCGATGAGGTCACGTTCAAGTTGGGAGATCGCTGAGATAATCACGAATACGACGTGACCCAAACTGGTGTTGAGATCGAGCTTCTCTGAGAGCGAGACGAAATTCGTTTTATGCTTCTTCATGGTCTCAAGACCCTTGAGCATGTGTGTGACGGAGCGAGCAAAGCGTGAGAATGCAAAAACGATCACGGCATCGACCTCCCCGTTCTCGACAGCGGCCATCATTCGGTCAAGACCAGGTCGAGACTGCTTGGTCCCGCTGATGCCCTCGTCGGCGAAGAGTTCGAAATCAGTGATGTTGTTTTGCTCACAGAAAATGCGTAGGGCACGGATTTGCGATTCCAATCCGCCCGATTGCATATCAGTGCTTACTCTCGCGTATAGGGCCGTGCGCCTTTTCTTTTGGGGTTCTGAATTATTTTCCATACTTCTCCTTCTAAATGCACCACGGCCCAAGGACTTGATTAGGTCCTTGGGCCGTGGCTTGGGTGGGTTTGTGAATGGGGCTGGCGATTCGTTCAGGGCAAAAGTGTTACCTATGTGTTCGGAATGGGCCGACCGGGGCTGGCGCCCAGAGCTGCCGGTTGAACTTGGAATAGGACATGATTCCGCCCTGCGTGGCTTGGGCAGCCTTGCCCATCATCACCATGGTGCAGGATTTGAGCTGGCCCACAAGGGCGAGTGAGATGCCCAGCCAGATCACAGACGAGTAAAAGCGAACGAGTTCCATAACAGCCTCCGAGGGCAATTTTCGTCACGGGAGGGATCGAAATCCTTCCCGTGAGCGATTTGTTAAAGTTCGCTCATTGAAAATTAGGCTGTAGTCAGGATGTAGCAAAAAAGTAGCAAAGTTTTGAAATACCCAGAAATACCTGGAAATGTTTCAACTTCGATTGTGATGCGCTTCTTGTGGTTTTAAGTACTTAACGCGACTAGATAATTCGTTTTCAGTTTGTCTTTTCGATCAGAAGAATGGCTGGGGAACTAGGATTCGAACCTAGATAGCCAGAGTCAGAGTCTGGAGTCCTACCATTGGACGATTCCCCAACAGAAACGGGCCGGATTGTTACTTCCGTTTAGCCCAAGATCGCGCCGTTGTCACGACGAGCTTTCGGGGGTGGCCCCCTCTTTGACCGCCGGGAAGAAGCTGACCATCGGGCCGATCTCATGGCCCCCCGGGATCGGCTTCCCGAGCTCGTCGACACTAAAGACCGAAGGATCAAGCCTGAGCGCGACACGCAACTTTTCCATGGTCTCGGGCACGAACGGGTACAGCATGATCATGAGGTTTTTTAAAACGTAAAAACAGGTATACAAAGCGTTTTTACGGGCTTCCTCAGGAAACCGGTCATCGTGCGGCTTGAACTGGGTGAACAGGCTATTGATCTGACGGGCGTAGTTCTCGATCGCGAAAAGCAGGGTCGAGTACTCGGCCTTCTCCATGGATTTCAGATAGCGCTGCACGATGCGAGTGGTTTCCTGCACCGTCTTTTCGAGCAACTCCCCTTCCGGCACGCGCCCGCCGAACTTCGAATGAACGGCCGAGATTGGCTTTTCAAACGACGCATTGAGGGGCCCGGCGAGGAAGCGGTTTCTTTCGTCGAGCGTGGCGAAATCGAAATTCGAGGCCTTTTCGGGAAGGCTCAGAAGCGCCAGGAAATAACGGATCTGATCAGGCGAATAGCCCATCTCATCGACGAGCTGGTCGGCGCTGTAGAAATTTCCGCGCGACTTGCTCATTTTCTCGCCGTTCACCATGAGGTGAAAGCAGCTGAAAATATCGGTCATCTGAAGATCGCCCGCGACCGGCAGATGAGTCGGGTCTTTTTGCGTCCCGATCCACATCGCCCCTTGCATGATGACGTAGAAAAACACGTTGTCCTGGCCTAAAAACTGGGAAACGCGGGCCTCGGGATCGCGCCAAAACTCGACATATTTTTCGGAATCCAGGCCTCTTTCCGTCAACGCCACTTTCGAGAACGAAATCGGCGCGATCAGCGAGTCCGGCCAAACGTAAAGCGTCTTGCCCTTCGCCATCTCGGGATCGAGATCGGCCGGCAGCGGTATCCCCCATGTCACGTCGCGGGTGATCGAGCGATACGCCCAATCATCGATCAGCTCGGAGGGAACGCCGTTTTCCTGGAGGATCTTTTGGCCTTGGTAAAGATCGGCTTTCGACTCGAATTGCGCCGCGATCTTCTTGCCCGCCGCGTACTTGCTCTTATGCTTCGGAAGCGTCTCTTTCAGCTCTTTATACTTGGCCTCGTGGATATTATCGAAACGAAGCGACGGCAAAACGGTATTGATCACCTCATTGTAAACGGGCATGCGCCACTGGCCTTCTTTGCTCTTGATCCATTCGCAAAGAAGATCGGAAACCTTCCACATATCGAGCCAGAAGTGATCGGTATCCTTCAAAACGGGAGTCGCGTCGCTCAACGTGCTCGTCGGGTTGAGGAGCTCCGAGGGAGCGTACTGCGCGCCGCAAACGTCGCAATCGTCGCTGTAAGCCTTCTCGTTCGTGCATTTGGGGTTCGGGCATTTGCCGCGGACGTAGCGATCCTGGAGAAAGCGCCCGATCTTCGGGTCAAACCACTGCTGGCTCGTGCGCTTTTGCAGCATGCCGTTCGCACGAAGCTTTCGTAAGAAATCCTGGGCAAGATCGCGATGCATCGGAAAACACTCAGGACGCGAAGTGCCGGTATAAACATCGAGCCCGATTCCGTAGCGCTTCATCGTCGCGCGCTGCTTGTCGTGAATGGCGCCGATGAATTCCTGCACGGTTTTCCCCGCCTGGATGGCGGCCACTTCGCTCGTCGACCCGTGATCGTCCGTCCCGCAAACGAAGAGCACGTTTTCGCGGCCGATCAGCATCCCCATATAACGGGCGTAAACATCGGCCGGCACATGCGCGCCCGCCAAATGTCCGAGATGAAGCGGGCCGTTCGCGTAAGGCATGCCGGCGGTCACGACCATCCGCTTGGGGCGCGCGACCCTTTTCAAAAGCGTCGGGATATCCGGTGGACCGGAAGGAGCCTTGGAAGGATTGTTTTCGCGTGGCGAGCTCATCGAAAGATCCTATCAGAGAGCGGCGATTTTACGAAGGCGGGTTTCCACCACATCCCAGGGCAAAATCGCCATCAAATCAAACAAACTGGCGCTGACCATGCGGCCGGTCACTACCAAGCGCATGGGCTGAACCAGGTCCCCCAGTTTAACGCCATGCTGCTCGCCGACTTGGCGCAGATAGGCATCCACGCCTTCGTGATTCATTCCCACCTCTTCGAGCGATGGAGTACCGCCCCAGACCGGGTCGGACCCGGACTTCACGCCGGAGGCTGCGACTTTTTTGGAAAGCTCATCCAGCACGCGCTGCACGGCCGCCTGGGTCGCGGCCTTCAGGTTTTCGTCCTTGTTCCACTTCAAACCGCTGGCATCGACTTCCACCGCGCCGGGCGTACAGAGTGGAACGACTTGCTCCGTCAGCTCTTTGATCAATTTCACTTTAGGCTGAACCATGCTCACGATCCGCGCGCCGAGATCGGTTTTCAGGCGCGAAAGCGCTTGGGGAATGCCCGCGAAATGATCGGAATAATCTTCGGCGACGATCGACGCCAGCCGCTTCGGATCCGCCCCGCGAATATGCGCGCCGTTCAACCAAAGCAGCTTCTCGACATTGAAAACGGCCGAGCTCTTCTGGCAATGATCGAAAGAGAAATACTGAATCATCTCTTGGATGGTGAAAATTTCCTGATCGCCGTGGCTCCAGCCGAGCCGCGCGAGGAAATTCAGCAGCGCCTCCGGCAGATAACCGTCCGAGCGATAAACATTCGCCGAAACCGCGCCATGGCGTTTCGAGAGTTTTTTCTTATCCGGGCCCAAAATCATTGGCAAATGCGCGAAAAGCGGAACTTCGTAGCCGAGCGCGCGGTAAAGATGAATTTGTTTCGGGGTATTGTTGATATGATCGTCGCCGCGAATGATGTGGGTCATGCGCGAATAGACGTCGTCCACGACCACCGAAAGATTATAGGTCGGCGCGCCGTTCGATCGGATCAAGACGAAATCATCGATTTCGGTGTTCTCCACCCGGATCGGGCCGCGGATCAGATCGGTGAATTCGACATAGCCCGCGAGCGGGGTCTTGGAGCGGATCACCCACGGACGATTCGGCTCGGTCGGATGCCGCTCCAGCCCCAAATCGCGGCAGTGGCGATCGTACATGGGCTTTTTGCCCTCGGCCGTCGCCTTGACCCGCATCTGCTCGACTTCCTCTTCCGAGCAAAAGCACTTGTAGGCAAGACCGCGCGCGACCAGCTCCAAAGCCTTGGCGCGATATTCTTCCAATCGCTTGCTCTGGAAAATGGGTTCCTCATCCCAGTTCAGGCCCAGCCACTTCATCGAGGCGATGATATCGGAGGTAAAACGCTCTTCCGAACGCTCTAAATCGGTATCTTCGATTCGAAGCAAAAACTGACCGCCCAGGTGACGGGCGTACAGCCAATTAAAGAGCGCGGTCCGGACCCCTCCGATATGCAAAAAACCGGTGGGAGACGGCGCAAAGCGGACACGAACAGGATGCGAATGATTCGAGGAGGATGACATCTTCCCCGAGGTTATAACGGCCAGGCCTCACGAATTCAAACAACGAATTCGAAGGAGCTATTTTTTAACGGCTTTTAGCACCTTAACCGAGCCTGAAAGCGCTTGCGCGTCGGAAACCGCCCATTGCCGGGACTTGCTCGTATAGCGCCGCTCCACGATCTTGAAGAGATTGTCGCTCGAGTTCAGGCGCGTAAAATAATCGATCGGATCGGCCGATCCCATCACGTCCGCGCTCGCTGGAGAACGGCCCGAGGAGAGATCTTTCACATCGCCCTTAGCCCCGCCTGGAGAAGTCGAATCCGACGAGCCGCCGAAGAGACCGCCCCCCATCCCGCCTCCCCCGCCGCCGCCTGCCGCATACAGCCCTTGGCCCGAGCCCGACCCGCTGCCCGCGCTGGCGAGCAATCCATTTGCTCCCGGAACTGAAGAAGGGGTTGCCGCCGGACTTAATCCAGCCAAGCTGTTGAGACCGCTTGAGCCCGTCGTCGCCGGCGAACTCCCGGATCCCCCGCCCGCTAACCCACCAGAACCTGCCCCTAAAGCATTACCCAAGCTCGCGGCCGAGGGCGTTGAGCTGGTCGTGGAACCCAAAGTTCCCAAAGAACCGCCCGCAGTCGCGGCCGAGGCTTGCCCGGTCTGTCCAGCGGCTGAATTGTTCGTGGGAGATGACGTGCTCAGCATCTGGCCCGCCGCGGTCAGTCCGCTCTGGCCCGAATTGTAAGCTTGGGCCGCATCACTCAAAGTACCCGCGGTTTCGGCCACCCCCGCGGGGCCGACCGGACAGGTGAACGAGGCGCCGGCGCATGTGGCAGGCGCCGGATTGATCGCCGTGGTACCGTTGCAGCAGCAGGTTTGCTCCGCGCCCGAAAGATAACTCACCTTATCGAGCGCCAAGCACTGATTGCCCGTGCTCGGGCTGGTCGTCGCCATCGTACCGCTGTCATTACAGCCCACCATCAGAGCCCCGACCGTCGAGACAGACAAGAGAGTGGAGAAAGCCCAATTCCGAGTCATCCTAAATTTTTTCATGACATGCTCCCCCTTTTATTGACTGCAGACGGAATCGTTCCAAATCGCGTTCATCCGCGCGAAATAGCGCTGTTGGAAATATTGATTATATTTCGGTTGAATATAACCGACCGAGCACATCGTATGATTGCCTTGCTGGCCATTGATAATGGACATCACGGCCTGGTCGATCGTTTGTCCGTTATCCGGGGAGGTCAAAAAGGACTGATACGAGTACATCAATCGAGTGGTGACCTCGCAGGCCGCCATCTGCGTGAAATTGGCCTCAAGACTCTGCTGAGTCGCTTTGAGCTGGCAAGCGCTCTGGCGAAGCGCCCCGACATCCGGGTTGTTGGAATCGCTGCTCGCGCCCTGAACGCCCGTGCAAAGCTCGGTTTCCTTGACGTTTGGCTGCGACACGAGGCTCGCCTTCAAAGCCGCGTCTTGCTGAGCGGCGCTCAACTGCAGCTGAGTGATCTGAGTGAAAACCGCCGCGCACGGCGAGGGCGTATTGCCCACGTTCGTGAGCTTTAAGGCTTGATTGCCCAACTCGGTAGTCACTTGCTGCAAGTGGCACTCAATCCCGCGCACTTGCGCGCCCCTCATCCACGCTTCTTCCGCGGTATGATACGGGTGCGCGTAATTCATCGACAAATAGCAGGTATGGCCGCTGAGATGCGCTTCGGGATGAGCCCATTCGCCGCAGCTTTGCCCCAAATGATTGGTCGTGGTTTCAGCCGTATTATTGTTGAAAATGCCGGCCACCGGATCGCAGACGTTTCCGGGCACCGTGGTTCCGGGCTGGCCATCCGAACAAACGCCCGAGACGGCCGAACTATGATCGCAACCCTGATAAATGCCCGATACCGGCGTCGGTGATGGCGCGCCATTGACCTGCATTTGCATCCGGGCTTTCAGTGTTGCCTGCATTTGAGGAATGACCACGGAGCAGCTCCGAAGCCCGAGCTTCGGCGGCTGATTCGGGGGATTACAAGGGACCGCGACTTGCGTGAGCAGCTGACCGGGGATTGGCGATGGAGTGGCGACCGATTCGGCGGCCGCGGATGTTGAGTTATCCGCGCAGACCGGTGTCGACAGGCAACAAAACAGTCCGACGGCGAGGTTCCGTACGAGCCTGAAACTCAAAACTGCCATAAATTATTCCCCCAAACATTATTTTGACATGGGTCAACGGCAATGACAAACTATTTAAGTCGGATATTAAATTGAGGGGTGTCTGAAATGACCCAGACAAAATCGAGCATCTTTCTACTAACCGCTTTAAGCGCGGCCTTCGGCTGCATGGAATTGGCAGGGGGCTTCGCCTACGCCGACGATTCCGCTCTTCAAGCGATTCAATCGGAACAAGCGCAGGGGCTGACGCGCTTTTATCAAAACATGTTGGCAAATCCGGGAACGAGCGCAAGCCAACGCCATGCGAATCTCAACGCGGAGCTGAGTGACTCGAACACCAAGTTCTCGCAGCTCGCCACCCAACGGCAGGAGCAAAACGACAGCCTGATTTTCAACCAAGTGTTTTTGCCGGACGGGAGCCGCATGAATGCGTCCCAGTACGATCCGAACGCGCCGGTCGAAACCTACCTCAAACGCTCCCCCGCCCGCGCGGGCGGAACATCCTCTCTGAGCCAGAACGATGGTGGCCCGAGTTTTCCCATGGCCTTTGGCGGAAGCGGGTCAGACTCATCGCACGCGAACGTCCGGCCCGACTACGTCTTGGATGGTTCCAAAGTCCCGAAGGAAATCGATTTCGCCCCTTCGAACGTAAAGCGGAAATAGCGGCCTAATTCTTGGCCGATACGGGGGACGAAGGGTTCTCACTCCGATAAGCGTCCAGGTACGCGGTTAAAGCGCGGGCTTCCGAATCCGAGAGTTTGGGGGCATCGGGAATCACCGGATGTCCCTGCGAAGCCAACTGACGGGTGCGCTGATCGGCGATCAAATCCGTAATCGAAACGTTTTTCGGAGCGCTGTTGGCATGGCAGCTGGTGCAGTTTTGAAGAAAGATTTTTTCTCCCTTCATCGCGACCGGATCGTTTCGCTTATGCAGATAGAGCGGATGATAGGCCTGATCGTAACTGGAAAACTCGACGCGCACGACATCCGTGATGCCATAGGTCTTCAATGGCAGGTTTTCCTTGTGCATCCCCGGCTTCGAGCCCCAAGGCAAAACCACTTGAAAGGAAGGCTGAGCGGCTCCGGCCACGGTCGCCAGCCGCACGGGATAACGAGTGAGCAGCCAACGCGGAATCGCGACGCTCGCGCCGCTTCGATTTTTGAAAACCACCAGATCGACCATCGCCTGCTGAGCGAGCGGCAACTCTTTCATGGAATCTTTGATGAACTCCGAAAGCACCGGTCCTTGCCAAGACGAAGTCCGCCCGGTTTCGGATTCCTTTTCATGCGCGGAGGAATGTTTGCCATGAATCAGCTCGGAAGCCGTCCACGCATGCAGCGAGCTTTCAACGCCCGAGGCATTCCAGACGACTGTCACCTGAGTATTCGGATCGGAGTTTAGGCCCTGAGCCCAGGCAACATTCGATAAAGCGACTAAACCCGAAAATACGACTGCCCAGCCTACTATACGATGTCTATCACGACGCGACCGTAGTCCTGTTCTGTGCATAAGTCCTCGAATTTAATTGGAACAGGGGCCTAACTTGCTGTCAAGAAAAGTCTCCGAATCGGCAAGAGATGGGGGTTGGCTTAAAAAATACCTTGTGGTAAAGAAGCGTTAAGTTATCAGGTCACACAGGAGTGGGCCAAAAGCCCGCTCTTTTTTTTGCCCAAACGACGAAAATTAAGCGACCTAGACGGACGACACAAACTGACACAAAGTGAAATGACGCAAAGCACGCAACAAACCGAATCATCCCAGCAAGGCATGGCGCAGCCAGCTGACTCCTCCCGCGCGGGGTCAGAAGCACGCTCCAGCGACCCGGTTTTGCACCTGATCGAGCTGCTCGATTCCATCGTTCAGCCGCTGGGCTATGAGCTCGTTCATGCGGAAGCGCAAACGCACCGCCAGAAATTGCTTCGCTTGTTCATTGACTCGAACACGCCCGATCAAGGCGTCACCATCGACGATTGCGTGAAAGTGACCCGCGCCGTGGACGAGCCGCTTGATCAGGATCCGGCGCTGTCCGAGCTCGTCGGCAAAATTTTCGGCTCGGCTTCTTATGAGCTCGAAGTCTCCTCGCCCGGCGTCGATCGCCCGCTTCGAAAAGCGAAAGACTATCTCCGGTTCGCCGGCCGCGAAGCGCGGCTGCACGTATTCCGTCCCCTCTCCGCCGAGGAGCTTGCGAACCCGGAATACCACGCGCGCAATCCGAAGCAGAAAAACTTCTTGGGCACCCTCTTGGGGCTGGAAAACCAAAGCGTCCGACTCCAGGTCAACCCGACCGGCGGAATGGATTCGGACAAAAAAAACAAAAAATCAAAGCGCAAAAAAGACGCGGGTTCGAGTCCGGAAAGCTGCCAGGCAAATTTAAAGATCAGCATTCCGCTTTCACTGGTTTCGAAAGCGAATCTGGAACCCCAATTTGACTTTGAAGATTAAGTTGCGATTTTAAGGAGAACCTATGAACAGTTCAGAATTAAGCAGAGTAATTGAAGCCGTCGGCAAAGATCGCGGCATCAAGCGCGAAATCATCATCAGCGCTCTGGAACAGGCCGTTCTCATGGCCGCCCAGAAAAAATACGGCGCGAACGCCGTCCTCGAAGCCCACTACAACAATGAAACGGGCGAGATCGATTTGTTCCAGTTCAAGAAGGTCGTCGACAGCGATCTCGACATGCTCGAGGAAGCGGAAGAAATCCAAATCGAAGAAGCCCGCAAGCTCGACCCCGAAGCGAACATCGGCGATGAGCTGGGCGTTAAAGTCGAAGCCCCTGGTTTCGGCCGCATCGACGCGCAAACGGCAAAGCAAGTGATCTTCCAGAAGGTCCGCGACGCCGAGCGCGAGATCATCTACAACGAATACATTCACCGCAAAGGCGAGATCATCACCGGCATCGCCCGCCGCATCGAGCGGGGCAATCTGGTGATCGACCTCGGCAAGACCGACGCTTTGCTCCCCCGCACGGAAATCATTCCGGGCGAGCAATTCAAGCCGGGCGACCGCGTTCAGGCCTATCTGTCGGATGTGGCGCTGTCCACCCGCGGCCCGCAACTTTACCTGACCCGCACTTCGCCGAAATACCTCATGAAGCTTTTCGAGATGGAAGTGCCGGAAATCCGCGAAGGCATCGTAGAAATCAAGGTCTGCGCCCGCGAACCGGGCGCCCGCTCGAAGATCGCCGTGGTCTCCAGCGATCGCGACGTCGATCCGGTCGGCGCTTGCGTCGGCATGAAGGGCATTCGCGTCCAGAACGTCATCCAGGAATTGAAGGGCGAGAAAATCGACATCATTCCTTGGAGCGAGAACCCGATGATCTTCGTTCGCTCGGCCTTGGCGCCGGCCGAAATTTCCTCCATTCGCGTCGACGAGCGCAATCGCACCATGGAAATCATGGTGGAAGACGATCAGCTCTCGCTCGCGATCGGGCGCAAGGGCCAGAACGTCCGCCTCGCCGCCCAGCTGACAGGCTGGAGACTCGATATCATTTCGAAGACCAAGCTCCAGAAACGCACGAGCGAAGCGATCTTCAACCTTCAGCACATCGAAGGAGTGAACGAAACGCTCGCGCAAGCCATTTACCAAGCGGGCTACTTCAATGTCCGCGCGGTTGCGGAAGCTCCGATCGAGAACCTGACGAAAATTCCAGGCTACGATTCGGCCGAAGCGGCCCATGCCCTGAAAGATCGCGCCAAGAGCGTGGTCGAAAAGGCCGGGGATATGCTCGCGGTTTCGCCAGGCGGCGCGACCGAGGACGCGAAGGGAACCTTCAGCGCGGCTCCGGCCTCGATGGACGCGAAATCGCTCGCCGAAGCCCGCCTGCGCGAAATGCTCAGCCAAGCGGAACCGGCGGCAGCGGGAAGCGATTCAGCCGAGACAAAGCAGTCTGAGAAGAACGGGAAGCAGGGAGAGTGATCGGAATGTCCGAACAGCAGAACGTCAAGGTTTATGAACTTGCGAAGGAATTGGGGATGCCCCCCCTTTCCTTGCTCGACAAGCTCAAGGGCCTGAATATCAACGTCAAGAACCATATGAGCGACCTGAGCGTGGCCGATGTCACTCTCGCTCGTACTTCGCTGAATCCTGCGCCCGCAGCCAAAGCCAAGAGCACGGCTGCGAAGAAGGCAGCGGCAACGGCGACCACGGGCGCCGCAGCGCCTGCCGCCAAGAAAACGGTTGTCAGCAAAACGAAGAAAAAGGCGGCCGAGCCGGTGGAAGCGGCTCCCGCTGAATCCCACGCTCCAAAGGCAAGCACGCCGGTTCTTCGCAGAAGGACCAACGCGGAAGGACAGACTGAAACCGTCACCTCGGCCGGAACCCTGGTGCGTCCGACGGGCGCGGTTGCCGAGTCCGAGCACCGCGAAGGCGCCGCCGCCAGCCCCTATGGTTACGAAGAAGCGCAAGGCGAAGCAGCTTCGAGTTACTACGAAGAAGCGACGGAAACGAGCGCCGCAAGCGCTCACGAGCCGCAAGCTTACGCAGGCGAAGCCGGTGAACCGTCCGTTGCCGAAGCGGCTCAGACGGAAGGCCAGGCAGAGGCCGCCGCAAGCGCTCCTGAATCCCAAGAGTTGTCGCCTGCCGCGGCTGCGGGAGCAACGGCTCCGGCCACTACGACTCAAGCAGCGAGCAGCGCCCCGGCCACCGCAACCGGCACCGCGCCCGTGAGCAAACCGGCTCGTCCGCCGATCGCCCCGTTCACGCGCCCAGTGGCTCCTAGAAGGAGCATTCTGAAAATCGTTGAGCCGATCGCGCCGCCGCCCCGTCCGGTGATCAAACCGGCTGCTCCTGCGACGGCAAAGCCGGTCGTGGGCCCACGCCCGGCTGGCGATAATAAAGAAGGCTTCCGCATTATCCGGATGACCAAGGAAAACATCGACCAGATGGTCGAGGAAGAAGCCGCGAAAAAACGCGGGGGCGGCAAAGAGGCCGAAATCCGCCCGGAAGACGTGCGCTTCGCCGACTACCGCAAAAAAGAAATGGTTTTTCTTCCCAAGAAGAAGAGACTTCCCATCGGCAAGGAGATCAAGAAAACGCAGATCACCCAGAAAAGCGCTCAAAAGCGCGTCGTCGAATTCGAAGACACCATCACTTTGGGCGACTTGGCCAATCAGCTGAGCGTCAAAGCAACCGATGTTCTGCGCAAAGTCATGGCCATGGGCCAGATGGCGACCATCAACACGTCCCTTGATGGCGACACCGCAACCCTGATCGCGCAAGAATACGGCTACGAAGCCCGTAACACGGCCTTCAACGAGGCCGCAGCGCTCGCCGCCACGACCTCGACGGACAAAGCCGAGGACACGGAACCTCGTCCTCCGATCGTCACGATCATGGGGCACGTCGACCACGGCAAAACGACTCTGCTCGACGCCATTCGCGAAACGAATGTCGCCGGGGGCGAAGCCGGAGGGATCACTCAGCACATCGGCGCTTACACGGTCGAGAAAAACGGCAAGCTGATCACCTTCATCGATACCCCGGGCCACGAGGCGTTTTCCGTCATGCGCGCCCGCGGCGCGAACGTCACCGATATCGTCATCCTGGTCGTTTCGGCCGATGACGGCGTGATGCCGCAGACCCGCGAGGCCTTGAGCCATGCGCAAGCGGCGAAGGTCCCGATCATCGTCGCGGTCAATAAGATCGATAAGCCGGGCGCGAATCCGGAGAAAATCAAGCAAGCGCTGTCCGAGCTGAATTTGCTCGCCGAAGAATGGGGCGGCGACACGATGTTCATCCCTGTTTCGGCTTTGAAGAAAACCAACATCGATAAATTGCTCGACGCGATTCTGCTTCAAGCGGAAGTTCTCGATTTGAAAGCGAACGCCAATGCGCAGGCCTCGGGCACGGTGCTCGAAGCCCGCCTTGAGAAGGGACGCGGACCGGTGGTCAGCGTGCTCGTTTCGCGAGGAACTCTCAAAGTCGGCGACCCGATCGTTTCGGCACAGTTCTCGGGCAAGGTCCGCGCGCTGACCGATGACAAGGGCCGTACGGTGAAGTCAGCGACCCCTGGCATTGCGGTTGAGATCCTGGGTTTTGAAGGCCTTCCAAACGCCGGTGAAACCTTCTCGGTCACGACCTCGGAAGCGGCGGCACGCGATGTCGCGGAGAACCGCATCGATAAGGCCCGCGCGAAGGCGACTACCGCTCATACGAAGGCATCGCTGGAGGATCTTTTCGCGAAGATCTCGAGCGGCAGCGTGAAGGAGCTGGAAATCGTCCTCAAGGGCGACGTCTTCGGATCGGTTGAAGCCGTGCGCGACAGCCTGGTGAAGCTCTCGAACGAAAAGGTCAAAGTGAAAGTGATCTACGCCGCTCCGGGCGGCATCACGGAAAGCGATGTCCTGCTCGCAAGCGCCTCGGAGCACGCGATCATCATCGGCTTTAACGTTCGTCCCGAGACCAAGGCCCGGCAACTTGCCGAAGCCGAGCACGTCGAGATCAAGACGTACACGATCATCTACGAATTGCTCGACGACGTGAAGAAAGCCATGGCGGGTATGCTCGACAAAAAGAAGGTCGAGAAATTCCTCGGCCGCGCCGAGGTTCGCCAGACGTTCAACGTGCCGAAGATCGGCACGATCGCGGGTACTTCCGTCATCGACGGAAAAATGCTCCGCGGCGCGAACGTCCGACTGCTTCGCGACAGCCGCGTGATTTTCGAAGGCAAGATGTCTTCCCTGCGCCGCTTCAAAGACGACGCGAAGGAAGTGGCTCAAGGCTTCGAATGCGGTATCGGCATCGAAAACTACAACGACCTGAAGCCCGGCGACTTGATCGAAGCGTATCAGATCGAAATGGTCACGCCCGAGCTGGACGCTTAGGTTTATGCTGGAAACCCGAAGACAACGGTTGCAGGCAGTCATACAAGAGGAGCTTGCTACCGTGATCGCGCGCGAGGTGAAGGACCCGCGCATTCCGTCGGTCACCATCACCAGCGTGCAAGTGACTCCCGATGGCGGCCAAGCCACCGTTTTCATCGCCATCCTGGGCGCGAGCATGGGTATCGACGAGAAAGCGCAAACCCAGAGCCAAAACCAGCGCATGAAAGACTGCCTGCAGGGCCTGAACTCCGCCGCGGGCTTTCTGCGGCGGCATATCGCGGGAATCCTGACCGTGAGGCACATCCCTACTTTGATTTTCCGGGAAGATCGCGGCTTTGAAAACACGATCCGCGTGCACGAGCTTTTGAAGGAAATCTCGACCAAACCCGCGGCGCCGGCATCGGACGATCACGCGTCTCATGACGACAACGACGACGACAGCACCGACAAATAACCTGACGGATCACAGGCACGGCGCCTTTCTGATCGACAAGCCCATCGGTATTTCCTCTTTCGGGATCATCGATACGATCCAGCGCCGTTGGCGCGAACAAACGGGGCTGCGCAAACGCGCCCTTCCCAAACTCGGCCACGGCGGCACGCTTGACCCCTTCGCGACCGGCCTGCTCGTCGTTTGCGTGGGCGACGGCGTGAAGCTCGCGCGGTACTTCCTGGGCTCCCGCAAACGCTACGAAGGCACGCTGCGCTTCGGCGAAACCACGATTCCCGGCGATCCGACCGAACCGGTTTCGGAACGCTCCGGGCACCTCCCCTCTTTCGACGAAGCGCTTGCTGCGGCCGCGGAGTTCACCCGCGCACCCTATGCGCAAACCCCGCCCATGCACTCCGCCAAGAAAAAGGACGGCAAGCCCCTTTACGAGCTCGCTCGCCAGGGAATCGACATCGAGCGCGAAGCAAAAATCTGTGAGATCGAATCGTTTGTTCTGTCTGATTGGGTTTTGGACGGACCTGTAGCGCGTTGCCATTTCGAAGTAAGCTGCAGCTCCGGCACCTATATCCGGGTTCTCGCGCAAGACCTGGCGAAGAAACTCGGAACGGTCGGCATGCTGGATAGCTTGCGGCGCACGGGCTCGGGTTCATTTGATATCGCGCGCGCTTGGACGCACGAGCGATTTTTGGAGCAAGATCCTTTGATCGAGCCCGAATGCTTCGTCCCGTTCTCGCAGATGCTGGGCGATTACCCGCGAGTGGAAATCGACGCGACAGCCGCGCTGGCCCTCCAGCGCGGACAGCAAAGCATCCTGAGCGACATCCTCGCGGGCCGCGACGGAGAGCGCGTCGCGATCTACTGCGAACGAGCTCTCATGGCGATGGCGGTTCGAGCGGAAAACACTTGGACTCTCGAACGAGTTTTTTCCCGGGACAGGTAATTGTTAATTAATGATAACAATTACCTGTCCCGGGAAAAATTAATTCAGGAGCGGTAGCGGCGCGGATTCGATCCGGCCGCTCTGGTTTTTCTCCCACTTCACGGCCACGACTTTTCCGTAAACACCGGCAAGCAGGCGCTGCACCTTCCAGGCGTCAAGTTGCGCAGAAGGCACGCCGCCCAATTCCAAAATCTCGGTGCCGACGCGCAAACCGTCTTTGGCCAGCGCGCGCGCGCCGGGAGTGTCGCCGATAGACTTGACCAAGAGAACGCGGCTCTTATGAGCGTAACCAAAGGCCAGATTGAGGCCTGAACGGTTTTTATAGAGGGGCGCCGCGGCTTCGCTCTTGGAGTACCAGATCCGTCCGTGCGGAACGTCCAAGATGATCGGCGCCACCGCGTTCTTGAGAGCGGTGGCGGGGTCATCGCAGATTTTCGGAACTCCAAGCGCCCGAACCCGCGGCGAACAAGCCACCGCGAAATCAAACAGCCCCAGAGTCGCGCTGGGAAGGCGGCGCAGCTCGGCCCAGGCATCGCCTTCGGCCAATTGAGCAGAACCGAACCCGGCAACCGGCCACGCGACCACTTCCATCGGATCGCCGGGACGGAACTCGAGAACATACCGGCTTAAAAAATCCTGGCCCAAAATGCCGGAGCAACAAGGCACCGGAAACTCGGGCTCATCGAAAACTTCGGAAACCTCATAAAGCTGAAACCGCTGAACTCCCAACGCATAGCCGCTGGCGGTCACCCGGTCGAAAAACGCCGTTTTCGCCAATCCCGTTCTTCCCTGCCCCGCGCGCACGCGGACATGCGCGAGCGCCGCCTCCGGAATTTCGACCCAAGGCGGACGCACGCCTTGAGCCTCAAGCCAGCTCGGCGAAATGATACTGCCAGGACTTGCGGGATCGATCACGAACTGGCCGCTGACCGTGCGAAGCCCGACTTGCAGATCGAGCCGGATCGTAAAATATCCCCCCACCCGCCGAGCTGGTGCACGAAACACGGGCATGACGAGTGGCGAAGGCGAAGCCCGCTCCAAATCAGGCAGACTCATCCAGGAATCCGGCCAAACCTCATGGTATTCGGAGGCCTTTGTCGCGCGCGCATAACCGTGGCAAACGCCAAGCGCCAGGGCTTCAGCTCGATCTTTCTGCCACTGCTGGGTAAGCACCGTTTTGGAGACCCGAGCCCGCCACTCCAGATCGAGCCCGCCGAGCCACTCTTTGAAAACGCGCTGGCCGGTATCCAACGCTTCCGCATCGGAGGTCAGCGCGACATGAGCCAGACGGCGCGCGAGGCTGTTTTTCTTTTCGAAAAGGATTTCGTCCCAAAGCTTGGCGGCCTCGTTGGCGACAACCCGCGTGCCCTCTTGCGTGGCGAAATCAGGAGAAGACACCCGCTCCTGACAGGGAAATTGCTGGATCGTCTGATACCAAGCGCCCGGACCGCGCAGATGGATCACGCTTCGCGAATCCAGCGCGGAGACGCTGACGCCAAAGGCGCCGGTCGGAAGCTTTCGAGTCGTCAGCCCTAGAATCTCGACCACCCGGCTCAGCGCCCAGCGCTGCAGGTGCGGATTCACCGCGCCCGGATCAAGCCGCGTGAAATCTTCGGTTTGAAGCGGCTCATCCGAAGTTTCGATACCGGAGCGAAAGGCCAGATCCGGCATCGACACAGCGGCATGGGCCGGGGACGCCAGAGAGGATACCAAAAGAAAAAGAAACCCGATCATAAACGAAATTTCTCCAAACCCAGCTTTTGCGCCCAGCCTTCCTCGATGCGAAGCCGGTAAAAGGTGCCCTTTTCCAGATGACGGGTCACCTCAACGCTTCCGTGAGCGTGAATCATCGCCTCCAGCCTGCTGTTCGCATAAGGAATCACCACTTCGTAAAGCTCCAGGTTTTTCTTGAAATGATCCAACACCCGCTCGCGCAACTTCACCATATCCTCGCGATCGAGCGCCGACACCATCATGCCACCGCGCGCGAGCAATCGGGCATTGTTTTTCTCGGCCGGGGTTTTCAGCTGATCGGCCTTATTCAACACCATCATGCGCGGTTTGTCATCGACCCGCAGCTCTTTGAGAACGCCTTCCGTTACCTCCAATTGCTCGGCGGCCTGCGCGCTGCTCGCGTCCACCACATGCAAGAGCAGGTCGGCGTCCTCCAGCTCCTCGAGCGTCGAACGAAACGACGCGATGAGCGAGGTCGGAAGCTTATTGATAAAGCCCACGGTATCGATCGCCACCACGGGCGGGTGACAGTTCGGATCGAGAGATCGGACACTCGCGTCCAAAGTCGCGAATAGCTTGTCTTCGGCCCGAACCGCGCTTTGGGTCAAGGCGTTGAGAAGCGTCGATTTGCCCGCATTCGTATACCCCACGATCGCGACCTTGAGCACGTCCTTGCGCCCGGCCCGCTGAACCTGTCGCTCTTTTCGGATCGAAACCAAGCGCTCGCGCAGGACGCTGATTCTTTTTTTGATGAGGCGGCGATCCACTTCGATCTGCTTTTCGCCCATGCCGCGATTGCCCACGCCCCCGCCCCGCTGACGCTCGAAATGGGCCCAGAAATGCGACAAACGAGGCAGCAAATACTGAAGCCTGGCCAGAGCGACCTGGGTTTTCGCTTCCTTCGTGCGCGCATGCCGCGAGAAGATTTCGATAATGACGCCGGGACGGTCCAGAATCGGACGCCCAAATTCAACCTCGAGGTTACGAAGCTGGTTGGGAGTGAGCTCGACGTCCAGAATGACGGAATCCGCCTGGAGCTCGTCAGCGAGAGCCTTGACCTCCTCGATCTTGCCCTTGCCAATATAGGTCGCCGCATGAATTTTACGCTGAGGGGTGAGAACCCGCCCGACCGGCTTTACGCCAAGGGTCGTCAATAGCCGTGCCATTTCATTGAGCGACTCCTCTTCCAAGCCGACGCTCACCGCGCGTAACGCGCCCTCGGACAAACTTCGGACCGAGCCCCCATCAGTGCTACGGGCGGCGCGGGGCAATAAAGAGTCTTCGTTCTCCAGCATCTTTCTTACTTATCCTAGGAACCAGGCCAAGAAAAGGGTATCGGGGGTCGGGCTCCTGCCCTGCTTGCGCCCGCGTGTACGCGGGCTGGCCCCGACATCCCTCTTTTGGGACAGGCTCCCCTATTTTAGAGATGGCCTTCCAAACGAAAATGGGCAAGTCTTGAGGCAATGACTCCAGTCGACCTCTCTCCCCAATCGAAGTCCATTCTCGTGAATCTCAACGGCGAAATCATGGAAGCCGCGCGAGCGAAAGTTTCGGTTTTCGACCGAAGCTACCTTTACGGAGACAGCCTTTATGAAGTCGTCCGCAGCTACGACGGCCGGTTTCTGAAGCTCGACGAACACCTGGACCGGCTCGGAAAATCGGCCCAGCTCACCCACATGACGCTGGGTCAATCCCTCGAGCATTACGAAAAAGAGATTCTTCGGACCTTTCAAGCCTGGCGCGAGCTGCCGGGACACCGGGATGCCGATGCTTATTGCCGAATCGTCGTCAGCCGGGGCGAGGGAAAAATCGGATTCGGGCTGGGCGGCCTGACCACGCCGACGCTCTACACGATTTATATGCTGCCGCTCGAGCTGCCAACCACCGAGGCGCGCAAACGGGGTTACCATTTCAAAATCGCGGAACGGCTACGCAACGACCCGCGGGCGCTCGACCCGGCGATGAAAACGGGGAACTACCTGAACAGCCTGCTGGCTTATCTCGAAGCCGTTCCCGCGTTCGACGACGCCCTGATGCTCAACCGCGACGGGCACGTCTCCGAAGGCACGACTTTCAATATCTTTTACGTAAAAAGAGGGATCATCGCCACTCCCCCGCTCGACATCGGGATTCTCGACGGCGTCACGCGCCGGCTCGTCATTCAATGCGCGCGCAAGCTGGGCTACCCGGTGCGCGAAGTGCGCTTCCCGAAAGAACGGCTTTACGAGGCGGACGAGATTTTCATGTCGAGCTCGGTCAAAGAAGTTTTCCCGGTCACCCGCATCGACAATAAGCGAGTCGGCAAAGGCGAAGCCGGCCCGATCACGATCGCGCTCGAAAAAGCTTACGCGGAAGCGAGGAAACAACCATGACCCGAGCCAAAAAGATCGTGCGCGCGCTTCCCGCAGGAATGCCCGCCACCGCCGACCTCAAGAAAACCGCGGTCGACGCCGCGCTGGCGGCCGGAAAAGTCCTGATCAAGCACTTCGGACGGCCACTCGATATCCGCGAAAAGAAAAACGCGGGACTGGTCACCAACGCCGATGTGGAAGCCGAGCAGGCCGCTTTGAAAATCCTCCGGAAACGCTACCCCGATTTCGGCATTCTGACCGAAGAATCGCCCGAGGAGTTCTCGAAGGACCCGGGGCGCTGGATCATGGATCCGCTGGATGGAACGACGAACTTCGTTCATCGCTTTCCGATGTTCTGCGTCTCGATCGCCGCCCAGTGGGCCAATGAAGTCGTGGTCGGCGTGATTTACCATCCGATTTTGAACGATCTGTACATCGGCGTTCGCGGCAAAGGCGCCACGGTGAACGGCAAAAAATTGCAGGTTTCGAAGACAAGCCGCGTTGCCGATTCGCTTCTGACCACCGGTTTCACCTATAAGAAGAAATCGCAGCTGCGCACGGAAATGGACGCCTTCGAACGCCTTTCGGGCATCGCGCGCGCGGTCCGCCGCCCCGGAAGCGCGGCGCTCGATCTCGCCTATACGGCGCGTGGAGTTTTTGACGGTTTTTGGGAGCGCAATCTGTCGGCCTGGGATACGGCCGCCGGCGCGCTTCTGGTCGAAGAGGCAGGCGGAAAAGTGACGAATTTCGAAGGCCATCCGTTCCGCCCGGAAATGAAGCAAATTCTCGCCACTAACGGCGCATTATACACAACGCTTCAACAAACGATTGCCCCGGAATTCTGCCAACTTCCGGGCCATTCGCCCGTTTGACTTAACCGCGCGCGATCCGTAAACTGAAAACTGGAGTTTTCTCACAGGCCTAACCAAGGACGGTAATATGGCATCGTGGATTTACGTCTTCTCTAAATTCACTCCGGAAGCGCTCTTATTCGAAGCGCTCGCGATCTGTCTGCTGATCTGCGCGTACACGGCTTTTTGGATCCTGCGCAAATTCAAGTTCGGCGCGGCCGCCGATGCCATCCCCGCCTCCGTCGTGAAAAACGGACTGAACCAATTGATCGGCGACGCGGAAGCGCTTCGCGCGCAACTCTTCGGGATTTTAGTCGGCGCCGATGGGAGTTCGTCGAAAAACGGCGCCCCCATCGATCCGGCGCTTCTCGCCTCGCTGATGGCGGGAGCCGGTAATCGAACCGGAGTGCAAGGTCACGCCGGCGCTCCTGACCCCGAGCTTCAGAAAAAGCTCGCGGCCCTGGAAGCCAAAATGGCCGAGCAGGAGCAGGTTTTGACGCAGATTCAGACCGAAAAAGCCAAGCTGGAGCAGGATCTCGCGGCTGCGAAATCAGGAGGCGGCGCGAACTCGGCCGAAGACTCCAAACTCAAGGAAAAGGTGGCGTCCCTTGAGGCGCGTCTTGCCGAATACAGCGTCATCGAAGACGACCTCGCGAATTTGAAGCGTTTGCAACAGGAGAACAGCCAGCTGAAGAGCGCTCTCGGCAAATCCGGCGCCGCCCCCTCCGCAGCCGGCGAACCGGCGATTGCCCCGGCTGGATCCGGCGCCTCTGGACCGGCGGCCGCGGCACATCTTGCTCAAGCGCCATCGGAGACGGCCGTCGCGAACGCCGAGCTTGGGCCGACCTCAGCGAAAACTTCCGCGACTTCGACTTCGAGCAACGACGGCCCATCCCTCTCGATGGCCGAAAAAAGTCCGGCAGGCCTGACGAACGAGCCCTCGCTCTCTCCGAAAGCCGAAGAAATCGCGATCAATCCGTCGGAAACGCCGCTTCAAGCGACCGCGGAATCGGAGCTTTCCGCCGTCCCTGCCGAAGCCGTGACGTTGGAATCCGAGTTCGATGCCGCGCTCGCGAAAAAACCGAAAGACTCCAAAGGCAAGGCCACCGAAAACGCGACCAAACAAGCCGGAGCCGCGACGGCTGCTGCGGAAACCCCGGACTTCGAATCCCTTGTGGATAGTGTTGAAAAAAGTCTTCAACCAGCGGATGCTCAGATTCAGACCCCTAAACCTGAAGTGGATGCGCCGGCCCCAGCTGCCATCCTGAGTGAGAAATCCGATGAAGACCTCATTTCTGAATTCGAGAAAATGCTCAATAGCTAGTGCAGTCGGCTTATTACTGACCCTCGGCACGAGCACGCCCCTCTTCACTCGCCTCGCACAAGCCAATAGCGACACCCAGCCTTCCCAGTCCGCATTGGTCACCGACATCAACTCAGAACGATCGCCGCAATTCTTGCGCTTGCTGTCAAAATGGCAAGGCGCTTACGGAACCAGCGCGGTCCATCCGCTCATCTCGATTGCCCAAGACAAGAGAAACTCGGATCGGGTGCGCTACATCGCGATCATGGGCGCAGCCAAGCTCGGCGGTACGGCCACGGCTCCGCTGATCGCTCCCCTGCTGAACGACAAGATCTGGCTGATCCGAAGCGCCGCGCTTCGCGCCCTTTCGGCTTTAAAGGACCCAAAAACCGCCTCCGCCGTTCTTCCTTTGATGAAAGATCCGGCGCTCGCCGTTCGCCTTGAGGCGGTCGACGCGATCCGCGAACTCCGGCCTCCAGGGGCCTCCCGCGCGCTGCTCACCGCCCTGCATAGCCAGGAGAACTATCGTTTCGGAAAATCGCAGTGGGTCCCGGAGCACTCGCTCCAGGCGCTTGCCGCACTGAAAGACCCGAGCATCGCTTCCGAGCTCAAACCTCTTCTCGATCATCGCAAGGATCCCGAGTTGCAGAAGGAAACGATCAAGACGCTGGAAGCCCTCACCGGCAAAAAAACCGATACAAAGCTGTCCTTTGAAGAACAAATCGAGTCTTGGAAGAAAAACTGAGTGGCTCCTGGCCGCCCTTCTCGTTTGCGTAGGCGCACGCGAGCTTCGGGCGGACGACTGCCCCAGTCCCTGGCATTGTGAGCCGATTCTCATCACGATGAAAATTCCCGATGCCCGAGGGCTCGACGCGACCCATGAAGTTTCAGCCCAGATCCGGAGCGGATACCTTCCCGAAAAAAGCGGCCCCCCCTTCAAAGGAAATGTTTTATTCTACGAAGGCCTCGATGACTCCATGCTGAACCACTCCGCGCTCTTCGAGAAGCTCTCGAATACAGGCTACCGGGTTATCGCCTTCGATTACATGGGGCAAGGCGGCCAAGGTGGATCGACCGGCAATATGGATAGCACACGGATTACCGATATCCCGCAAATCGGGACGTTGGCCTGGAATAGGCACGCTCGAGACCTCCAGCACTTTCCCGGAAAAACGGTGATCGGATGGTCGACCGGAGGCCTGGCCGCCTATTACGCCGCTTACAAGGGTCTAGTAGATAAAGCAGTGCTGGTCGCGCCGGAAATCGCCGCAAGCAGCGCTCCAGGAAAAAACCTTTCTCACTTCGCTCTCGATTTGCAGGACAAGGGCTTTCAAGCCCGTCATGCCTGGAAGATCCCGGCCTCGGTCAAAGGACTGGCCCTGCTCCCGTCTGACGCATCTCAAGAAGTGCGGGCGGCGATTTCCGCTCATGCCCCAAATTTTCAACTGACCGAATTAAATGAAGATCCGACCGACGCGATCCTGACCTTCATTCAGAAACCCTGATTCAAGCCGGGTAACGGGAATTCCGATAAGGTCTTATGCTCCGCGGACTTGCCTTCCTGCTCGCTTCTTTCTTCTCGCTCTTCCCACTCCCAGGCCGCGCGGACGCGGAAATGACCCGCTATTCGTATCTATTCGGCGGCAAAAACGTGACGGCTCTCGTCGGTAAAACGAAAGACGGCCTGCGGGTCAATGACGTCTGCCTGCAACGCCTCCAAAGCTGCGAGGCACTGAAAATTTACCAGGGCAAATCCAGGATCGCTGAAATCCGGAAGGCCACGCCCGGAAACTACGCCGGCGCCTATTGCGAGCTTCTGCAGGGATCGCAGCTTTTCATGCACGAAGAGAACCGGACCGACGACACGCAGTTTTGCGTATTTTCGGATCTCACTTTGATCGACGCCCACGCGCTCTACCAGGCCCATTTCGAAAAAATAAAGAAGAGCAAACCGTGAAACCTCAAGCTCGCCTCCTCAGCACGATCCTGCTCTTGGCATCCGGTCTTTTGGCGCCACCGACTCTCACGGCGATGGCCGACGACGATCCATACACACCGCCACCGATCGCGCTGATGACCACGAAGTACGTGCATGATTGCGGCGGCGTTTCCGTCGATCTCGAGCCCGACATGCCCCCCATCGACGAGCAAGAAAACGCGCCTTGGTGCGCGACTTTCGCCGCGAAGGCGGTCCTCGAATACCAAAATCATATCGCTCATCCCGATGATCATTATCAAACGCGGCTTTCGGCGATGGACATCAATTCATTGAACACGGGCAAACCCTCCGCGGATCGCGGAAAAAGCCCGGACATGAATAACGGCGACAGCCCGCTCGAACTCCTTGAAGGCGTGCAAGCCTCGGGGGAAGTCTACCGTGACCAGGACTATCCATTCGAACAGACTTATTTCGAAAACCCCGGCATCATGAGCAAATTCTCAAAATATTACGAGACCGAAAAACCGTACGATGCCGCGTCCCAACTGGCCTGCCGGCCGCAGGATCCGGATACGCAGCTTCTAGAAAAATACTTTACGTCCCTCTTGCAGCTCCTGCATTCTTCGAATAACGAAACCGCGTTCTTAAACACCGCCGATGCAAAATACTCGCTGGTGACCCAACCCAAGAAGAGCGCGAAGCGCGTCTCGATCTCCCCGCCCTACGACATCTTGCAGGATAATGCCAAAACGGGCGATCGCTTCATGGAAACGCTCCAAGCCAACCTCAAAGCCAAGGAGCCTTCGATTATCGGGCTCTGCGGCGATCAACTCAGCCAAATGCCCGGCATCGGCAGCACTGACAGCGTTCCTCCCGCTTTGATCGCCACCTGCGGGCCTCATGCGGTCGATGTGGTCGGGATGAAGATGGTCAACGGAGTCTGCCAGGTCGAGCTCAGAAACTCCTGGGGCACGGGCTGGCCACCCTCAAGCAAGGGCGGGACCGCCTGGATCGCAGCGGCTAATCTTCTCAAAATTTTACCCACCACCCCTGATGGCAGGACTGAGATCGACTCGATCCGAACGCGAAAGCCCGGAACCCCGATCGAAAATCAAATCAACGTGGAAGGCGTCTCTACGTACGTGGGCAAAAGCTTCCAGGGCCAACCCAATGGCCCAGGCAAGGTAGTCTTCCAAGACGGAACGATCGAAAGCGGGCTATTTTCCAATGGCCTGATCACGCAGGGCTACTATCAAGGGATCTATGACCCGACCCACGGGATCTATTACGACGGCCCCATCGTCAACGGTGCCGGAACCTCGGATGGAAAATTCACCGATAAGAACGGTGATCCGGTTACCTATTAACCAAAACAAAAAAGCCCGGAACTTCGCGAGGAAGTCCCGGGCTTTCTTGTTTACTTATAAAGATGATTACTCTTTCTTGCTGGCCAATTCGTCGTCAACGATCTCGGAGAATTGATCGAGAGGCAAGGCGCCGTTGACCAACTGACCATTGATGAAGAAGGTCGGAGTGGACTTCACGCCGATCTTCTCGCCGTATTCGGTGTCGGACTGAACCACCTTGGCGAACTGATGACCGTCGAAGCAGCTCTTGAACTTGGCTTCGTCCGCGCCCGCTTCCTTCGCCCACTTCGCGAAATTCTCAGGCGTCAGCTTGTCCTGGTTCTTGAAAAGAAGATCATGGAACTTCCAGAATTTCGGCATACCCTGATCGTTCACGCAAAGAGCCGCTTCAGCCGAAGGACGCGCATCCTTATGCATCGGGAGCGGGAACATGCGGAAGTGAAGCTTGATCTTGTTTCCGTATTTTTTCTTGAGCTCCGTCACCGTTTCCGCGGCGCGGCTGCAGAACGGGCACTGAAAATCGGAGAACTCCACGATGGTCACCGGAGCGTGCTCGCCGCCGAACCACGGGCTGTTGCCCGGATCGACATTCACGTTCATCTTCGGTTTCTGGAAGTAAACTTCAACCGGATTGCTCTTCGTCAGCTTGGTCAGGTAATTCTGAACCAGGTCCTGCTTCTTCAACGACTGCAAGTAAGCGATGATTCGCTCTTTGAGCTGCGGATTGAGCTGGCTTTCCGGGACGTGCTTTTCCTTCACGAACTTGTTGTACTCGGAGTCCGAGATTTTCACTTCGCCGCCGATGACCTTCTTGTTCACGAAGTCATCGAGGCTCATGTTGTTTTTCTTGGCTTCGCCGCCGATCAGCTTTTCGACCATCAGCTTGTTGAGGCGATCCATTTTCAATTCGTACTCGCGCTTCTTGAGATCGAAGAAATCGAGCTTATCATCGCCGATCAACTGATCCTCGGTGATGATCTCGCCGCCGATCTTGGCGACGGCTCCGGCCTGCGGAGCTTCTTTGGTAATGATGTTTGGCTTGGCTTTGGCTTGTCCGTCCGTGCAAGCGGATATCACGACAAATCCGATCGCAGCGGCACTGACGGTTACTAGTGACAATGAGAGATATTTGTTTTTACGCAAGAGCGGTTTCCTCCAATTAAACTATCGGCGCTGGCTCGATGGTAAGGCCTGCCCACATCGAATGCAACGCAAAATCAATCTTTTCGCCTGGATGCGCCTCCACACCAAGAAAATACCAAGGATGAATTGCGCCGCGGCCCAAACCCAAATCCACGCTCTGGACTTCGCCTTCAGAGTATCCCCCATCAGAAGAAAAACAAGAAAACTCAACCCGAAGACAAGCTGAGTCACGACCGGAAAAGGCCGACTCGGCCGCATCGCGGTCGCGCCACCGCATGAAGGACAGACTTCAGAACGATCGGATAAGATCATGAATTCGAACCAGGCCTTTCCAATTTCCCGCCGCATCGACGACCGGAAGAACGCTAATCTGATAGGGTCGATTTTCCATTCGTTCGAGCGCGGCCTTCGCGAGTTCGTCTTCAAGTACGGTGACAGGAGTACGCGTCATGACATCCGCGGCTCGAAGTTGAAAAAACCGCTCCTTCTGCTGCAAGGCGCGTCTCAGATCCCCATCCGTTACGATTCCCAGCAGCGTGTGGCCCGATACAATCAAAACCGCTCCGAGCCTCTTACGGGTCGTCGCGACCACGATTTCATCCATCGAGGCGGTCTCCGGCAGGGTGGCAACCTCGTCGCCGCAATGCATAATGTCCGCAACACGAAGATTCAGCCGGTTGCCAAGCGATCCGCCCGGGTGGAAGGCAGCGAAAGCCCGCGCATCGAACTTCCTCAGGTGCATCAGCCCGATCGCGAGAGCATCACCGAGCGCCAAAGCCAGGGTCGTGCTGGTCGTGGGCGCCAGGTTGAACGGGCAAGCCTCTTGAGCGATGCTCGCATCGATCCATTCTTTGCACTGCTCCGCGAGACGGGATTTCGGATTGCCTCCAATGCCGATCACCGGTGTCTTAAGCTCCATCAATGAAGGCATCAAACGGATCAGCTCTTCCGTATTGCCCGTATAACTGAGAGCCAAAATTACGTCTTTCTTGCTGATCAGGCCGAGATCGCCGTGCAGACCTTCGGTTGGGTGCAAGTAGACGGCAAGACTTCCGGTGCTGCAGAAAGTCGCCGCGATTTTTTGCGCAATCTTTCCGGACTTGCCTACTCCGGTTACGACGATTTTCCCGCCTTGGGCCAGCGCGGCGTCCATCAGAGCAAGCGAACGCTCAATGGCCTTTTCCCGCTCCCCGTCCAAACGCTTCAGGCAGTCCAAAATAGCCTGCCCTTCATTTTGGAGAACCCTGCGAACCTCTTCAATTACCGCTTTGTTAACTGACATGTCAGACATGTCAGATCATTGATCATGAAACTCCGGCCGGGGTCAAGACTTGCCCACCCCTTGCCCACCTCTTGCCCACCTCTTGCTATGTAGCCCGGTCGGGGCCAAACTGAAGAGAAGATGCGCCTTCGTTTTCATCGGTTAATGGCATTAATGGCCACGCTGCTCACCCTGACACTGGCCGGGAGCGGCTGCGCGAGCGCCTTTCGGCAATCGGTGGGAGGAGACCCGGAACAGGTCTACACCCGCACTTACCTGACCGATGTCAACACCGCCTGGCAAGGGGTTCTCGAGTCGCTTCATTCCCAGCCCATCGACATCACCAACCGCGAATCGGGCTACATCCAGACGAGATGGATCGACAATACCGAGCAGAGAAACTTCACCGACTCTTTCGGGGGCGCGGACTACCTCTTGAAAGCGCAATATCGCTTCAAAATCAACGTCAGCAAATCTTTCTACAAAGGCGAGCCCAGCGCCAAGGTGACGGTTCAAAAAGAGCAACTGGTCCAAATCGACGTGCTCGAGGGCTGGCAGCGTCGGGAATCCGATTCGATCGAGGAAAACACCCTTCTCTACCGCATCGGACGGATCATCTACATGCGAATGAAGCTCGCCAAGATCGAAGAAGACAAAATGAAAAAGGAATTACGGGAAAGCGGCCTGAACCCGGAAGGGACGCCGAATGCGAATACCCCGCAAAGCCCGAGCGACAATTCCGGATCGCCGCCGCCCGCGCCTCCCACCGATTCGCAACCGGCCCCTCAGAGTTCCGCTCCCTCGAACGAGGTCAGCGAATAATTGCCGAGCGATGCCGGCAAACAATTCCCAGCGATCGATCCTGGCCGCGAAAAATATCAATAAACTCAATAGAAGATCACGCCCGGAGAATGGTACGCGCCTTGCTTTAACTTAAACGCCATGTCGAACATCTCCTCCACGGACGGGGGCTACCAGTACTACCAGCGGAAAGTCAACGATCTCGAGGACGAGATGCGCGCCGAAAACAAGCGCGCCCGGGAGCGCCTCAACGAGCAATCCGAATCGCAAGCCGCCGGTTACCGGCGCGGCTTGAATGAACAGGAGCGCAAGTCGAACGAGGCCGCGAACGAGATCCGTCAAAATTTCAGCGACGAAACCCGGCGCGAACGGGAAAACGCGCGCACCGAAGTCGAACGGGAGAAAGCCCGCACCTACGATCGCTTTGGAAAGGCGGCCGCGGAAGTCGCCGAGGCCCAAAAAAATTCCGATCAGGCCATGCATGACCTGCAGCAGAATTACGAGCATCGCCTCGAAAAACAGAAGTTCGAACCCCGCAAAGACGATTCAGGCCGAAAAGCCGCCGCCGCCATCGCGGCCGAAAGAAGCAGCCGCGAAAACGAGACCCGGGAGCTGCGCTCGGATATCAAAGACCTGCTGGCTGCGGAAAAGACCTATCAAAAAGAAAAAGGCCAAGCCACCCAGGATGTCCGCCGGGAAACGGAAGCCGACAGTCGGGCCAAGCAAACGCTCCTTCAAACCTCGTACGAAGACCAGCTCGCCAAGCTCAAGCGGGACAACGAAAGCGATAACCGGCTCAACCGCGATCACGAAAGGCAAGCCTTGCATGACAAGGATGTCGAGACCGCGAACGTCATCCGGCAATCCAATAATACCCTTCACTCGGCGGACGAGCTCTCCCGCGAGAATTTCAACCGTCTCATCGCGCAGCAAAAGCAGCTGAGCGATGAGACCAATAAAAATCACGAACAACAGATCGAGCGCATGGCGAAAAACTCGAACGAGGAAATGCAAAAGTCGCTGGACAGCCAGGCCAACGCCTATCGCCAACGGATGGCCGATCAAGAGACGAGAAACTCGGCCCAGACGGACCGCTTGCAAAACCAAATCAAAATGCAAACCACCTCGACGGACGGAAGCCAGGTTTCCCCTGCCTACGCCGATGCTTTGCGCAAGAATCTCACGACCGAATACGAGAAGCGGCATCAAGCCAACATCGACCGTATGCAGTCCAAGCACGATGAAACCCTCGAAAGCTACAACCGGAAGCTGGCCGAGATCCAATACGAAAAAGAGAAGCGGATCACCGATCTCCACACGCAGCATGAGCTCGAGAACCAGCAGGAGCGCACCTCCTTCATGGATCATGTCAACAACCTGGAACAGGATCGGGAGCTGACCCAACGCAGGGCCGCCGCCGACTCCAACCGACAGGCCACCACCATGACGAAGGACCATGCCCATGCGCTTGAAAAGCAGCGCCAGGACTATGATCAGCTCTTCTCGGACACTCGCGCCGACGCGCAGAGAAGGATCTCCGAAGTCACCCAAAAGGCGGAATTCGACTCGAAGATGGCCCAGCGCGGCTTCGCGCAGCGGGAAAACGAGCTCATCCGCGACCATCAAAAGCAGATGGCCGAGCAGAAAACCGCCTACGATGACCAGATCAACGAGATGAAAGCCCAATTCGGGACCGCGACGCGCGACATCGAACGACGCAACAAGCAAAACATGGAAGACCAGGCCCGCGGCTACGAACAGCGAATTCAGCAATTAGAGTTCCAAAGTAAAGAACGAGAGCGTATGATTTCAGAGAATTATCAGGACCAAATAGAAAAGATGAAACGCTCCGATGCCCTCCTCCGTCAGAAGAAAAGTTAAAATCGTCTGTACGCTAGGCCCGTCAAGCTCGTCCGCCGAGCGGATCGCCCAGCTCATCGAAGCCGGCATGGACGTTGCCCGGCTCAATTTCAGCCACGGCACCCACGACTTCCACCGGGGCCTGATTCAAAACATCCGCGAAGCGTCTCGCAAAGCGAAGAAACCGGTCGCGATCATGCAGGATTTGCAGGGACCCAAGCTGCGAGCGGGAAAACTCGCCAAGGGCGGCATCGACCTCAAAGCCGGAGACGTCGTCGTCCTCTACCCCGAAGGCACGACTCCCCGGACCTCGACCCATGGAAGAATCGCGATCCCCATTTCAGCTGAAATCGCGCTCGCCGTCTCGTCGGACGCCAAGGTGGGCGCGCGCATTCTTTTCGATGACGGCAAGATCCAAACCCGCGCCAGCCAGGTCTCCCCGCCGGAGATGGTGGTGGAAGTCGAAGTGGGAGGCAAGCTCACCGACCATAAGGGCATGAATCTTCCGGGCACGCCGCTTTCGATTCCCTGCCTCACCGATAAGGATCTGGAAGACCTGAAGTTCGGCCTCTCCATGGGCGTCGACGCGGTCGCCTTGTCGTTCGTGCGCACGGTTCAAGACATCGAGGACCTGCGCCGCCGCATCCATAAACAAACCAACGAAAGACCGCTTTGCGTCGCCAAGATCGAACGCGAGGAAGCGGTCGAATACATGGATTCCATCATCGAAGTCTGCGACGGCCTGCTCGTCGCCCGCGGGGACATGGCGGTCGAAATCGGCGCCGAGCGCGTTCCCGTCGTGCAAAAGCAGCTCATCCACTCGTGCAACGAGCTGGGCGTTCCCGTCATCACAGCCACGCAAATGCTTGAATCCATGATCAACACGCCCACGCCCACCCGCGCCGAGGCGAGCGATGTGGCGAACGCCGTTTTCGACGGAACCGACGCCGTGATGCTTTCGGGCGAAACCGCCTCTGGCCTCTACCCCATCGAGACCGTGCAAACGATGGCCCGCATCGTGCTGGAAGCCGAACGCGCCAACCAGGGCGGAAAATTCCGGGCCGAACATGCCACGCACTATGCCGACCCGTTCAGCGTCGGGCGCGAAACGAAACTCATGCCCGGCTCGGTCGTCGATGCGATCGAGCACAGCGCCGCGCAAATCGCCCGCCAAGTGGGCGCGGTCGCGATCGCCTGCATCACTCACTCTGGAACCGCGGCACGCACCCTGGCCAAGCACCGCCCGGCCACCCCCATCGTCGCGATCATGGACAACGAAGCCAGCGTCCGCAAGCTTGCCTTCGTCTGGGGCGTGCAAGGCGAGCTGATCCAGAAGATCGTCGGCACCGACGATCTTTTCGCGATGGTCGAAAAGGTCCTGCAAACCCGCGGCTGGGCCGAGGTCGAAGATCTGGTCGTCGTGACCGCCGGCATCCCCACCCTTCGCCGGGGCACCACCAATATGGTCAAAGTACACCGCATCGGCGTCATTGCGGAGCGGGCGCTGGGCCGCTGAGCAACGATTGCAAGGCCGCTTGGATTCGCGCCGCGCAGGAAGTGGCATCTTCCGCGGCCGCCTTATAAGGAGCGCGAAGCGTACCCTCCCGCACCGCCGCTTCGGGAACCTGGCGGTAGCTCGAGCGAAACGACCAAGCATCGCCGTCCCTGAGATTTCGGTAAATCATGTAATCTCCGCTTTCGGTCCGCGCGGTGACGAGCCCGAGCACTTCCCCGCTGGCGGCGAAAAGCGTCTTTCCGATCGGCTCCCGCGGATCATCAAGCTTCCAGGAGAATTTGACCGGAACCGGCCCCGAATCCAGATTGACCTGCGACCGAACCTCGGCCCGGTTGCCTTCGAGCGCGAGAAGAACCCCGTGCGCTTCCGTTGAGTTGTCCGCGATGATGACTTCGACTTTGTTTCCACGCAGGATCGTCGGCGTATGACCCGAAGGCGTATGGCCCACGACCACCCGCCGAATGCCCGCGGAAGCGAGCACGCGCTCGACGTCCGGAGAAAGAGTCGAAGCTCCCGTTTCATCGGAGAAGCGCGCATAAATCAGGCTTTGTGAATTCGCGTAAGTTCCGGGCTGCCGACCGCTGTAACGAGCCAGGGATTTCGCCGCGCCGGCCTCCTCGTCCGGGCTTGAAGCGCCGTTTTTCCAGGCTTCGATGCGTCCCCGGTACCAGGCATTCGACTCCGAAATCCATTCATCGAGATTTCCCGCCCTTCGGGCCGTCTCCGTCGCGCTCGAAGGATCATCCGGGATCAAAAACAGGTTTTCATCGGTCACCGCGCCGTGCACGAAAAGCGTTTCGCCCTCGCGATGAATCAGTTCGGCCGAGGCCAGATACCTGCCCATCGCCCCATTCGGGCCGAAATCATGATAAATATCCTGGGTCACCTCATCATCGCTGATCGCCGACCGTTCCACTCCCCTTGCCTGGGCAAGCTCGGTGCGCCAATTCTCGTAAAGCTTCGGCGCCCCCATCATCTCGGCCAGCATCCAACGCAAGCGCTCCGAACGAGTGTCTTTCAGGCCTTTTTCGGCCAACCATCTTTTGTAGCGCTCGGAAGGCTCCTTGGGCAGCCGCTCGGAAAGCTCGGATTGAACGAGCACTTTGATGACATCCCGGTTTCCCGCGATCTCGAACATCCGATCGGGGCTGCTCGCCTTGAGATCGCTCATGAAATGAAGAAACTGGCGAGGATTCGGGCCCTTATCGACAGCGTCGCCGCCGTAAACGAAAACATAGCCGTTCCGCACGCGCCAGCCGCCATGGCCATCCGATTCGATGGCGGGATTGTCGCGCAGGAAGTCCTCGACCCTGGACCAATGCCCTTCAACATCCGTTAAATAAACGATTTTCGGCGAGTCCGCCGCGAAGACGAGACCCCACCAGGCCAAAATGAGCGGAAGCAAACCGAAAAAGCGCATTGCACTTTCTTTATCGACCGGTCCGGTCCTTTTTTATAGTTCCGCAGGAAACTTTAACTTTCCCCGGACTTTTCCGAAAAGCCAGGTGGTCCTTGCAAGAGCGAGCGCACAAGGGGCGTCAGAAAAATGTCGACAAGCTTTTTCTCAATTTCGTTCAGCCTGGTCACGACCCAAGTGGCCTTGCCGTACGACCTCTACATCAACTCCTCGTCAATCGAGGGACGCGAAAGGTTTGTCCGCATCCATCGCCGCGGAGAGATAATCGCCTCCGGCGATCTCGCGCACTTTGAGACGAAGTATCACCGCATTTACGTGGTCGAAACCCAACGTTCGCTATTTCTCAAGTCACTGGTCTCGGCCACCGGCGCGACGCCCGAGCGGAAAACGGAAATCCTGAAGGATTCGGCCATTCACCATCTCAAAAACCTCTTCGGGCACGAACAAACCCCCGAGACCATGGGCAAAACCCTGACCGAATGCCGCGACGTCGTCGAAGGCATGATCGACGTTCTCGAGGACTACAATATCGACAAGCTCAGGGAACTGATCGCGAGCCTTTCGTTTCACGATTTTTACACCTTCGATCATTCCGTCAACGTCTGCATGTACAGCATCCTGCTGTTCCGGCTCATGCGCCCCGACGCCCCCCGCCCGATGATCATGCTAGCGGGAATGAGCGGGCTCCTGCACGATCTGGGCAAAATCAAGATCTCCACGCAGATCCTGAACAAGACCGAAAAGCTCGACGAGCAGGAGTTCTCGGAAATCAAAAGACACCCGGGCTACGGCCACGAACTGCTGCGCGAATGCCGCCTCCACCTGCCGCAATCGATCGACACCGAGCTGCTCGCCCGCGTGATCTTCGAGCATCACGAAAACTTCAACGGCACGGGCTATCCGCAGGGCCTTGCGGGAGAGGACATCCATTTCCTGTCGCGCATCACCGCGATCGCCGATTTTTTCGACGCCGTGACCACCAAGCGCTCCTACCACGAACCCCTGTCCCCGCTGGACGCGCTGGCGATCATGCAAAAAACCGAAGGCAAAAAGCTCGACCCGAAAATCTTCCGAGCTTTCGAGGAAAACACGCGCGCCGGCAAGATCCACCGCATCAGCCGCAAGGAGCTTCCCGAGGATTTCGACCCTTGCCAGCCCCATCGGGTTTTGCCGCTGATCGACACGGACGGGAAACCCGAAGCCGACGACGGAAAGGGCTTCGGCAACGTCACGGTGCTCGAGCTGCCCAAAGACCGGTCAGACAACCCTGTTGCCGTCGGCGCCAAGGCCAAGCACTTCGTCCCCGCGGACACCGCCCGTCCGGGATTCGCGAAGAAAAACATCATTAAAGGCAAAAAGGCCTGAGCCGTGTCGCTCGTGACACAATTTCAAAGGCGTCGGAACTTATACATAATGGAGAAACAACAGGGAGCCGTATGTACCGCAGACCGTGGCCGATCTTCATCTTCTCAGTCTTTCAGGTTTTTATTGAACCACTGTTGAATATCGTCCTGAGCGCGAAGCTCAGCAGCCTGACGGTTTCCGCTTACCTTCACGCGCTTTTCGCGGGCGGCCACTGGATCGGCGCGATCTGCATGTTGGGTCTCCCGGTCGTCATGGGCGTTTCAGCTTACGCCATGAAAAAATGGAGCTACGCGGTTTTCGTCGTTTGCGCGAGTTTGATCCTGGCGCAGAATTTCCAGGCCGCCCGGGACAGCCGCATCAGCCTCACCTTCGCGGCGAGCCTCTACCTCTCGCATATCGCCTTGATCACGTATTTTCTGCTGCCTTCCGTACGCCTGCCGTTCTTCGACAAACGGGTGCGCTGGTGGGAGACCGCGACCCGCTACCTCGTGAAGTTCGGAGCCCGCTTTGAGATCGCGGACGGCGAAAGCCGGGATGAATCCAGCGATGTTTGCCAGATCCACGATATCAGCGTGGGCGGCGTCTTCGCGTTGCTTCCGGTTAAGATCGAAGACAATCGGATTATCCGGCTCCGCTTCAGCCCGAACGGCCGGCATATTTTCTCAATTCGCGCCAAAGTGGTTTTTCACCGAGGACAATCCGAAACGGGATACGGACACGGCCTGCAATTTGTCGAGCTGACTTCGGCCACCCGGCAGATGCTCGTCGAACTGATTCGCGAGCTCAGAGCCACGGGCTGCCCAAGCCGCGACCCCTCCGGGTCGGATTGGGAAGACTTCAAAAAATGGGCGACCCGCCTGCTTACCACTGGCAAGGGCCTATTGCCCGAATATGTGCAGGTTCAGTCACGAATGAGCGCCCTAGTCCACGGCAATCACCAGGCAGAACAGACAAAAGAAGCGGCTTAACGCCGCGCATCCTCAAAGAAACGGATGGAGGGGTTGCCTGACGGTGGCCGGACTGCTAATTCGGACTGCTCATGTCACAAGTGGCCGAGCAGACTCCTCTCATGAAGCAATACTGGGATATCAAGGCGAAGGCCGGAGATGCCCTCCTCTTATTCCGCATGGGCGACTTCTACGAGCTCTTCGGCGATGACGCCGTCGAAGCCGCGAAGCTTCTTGAAATCACCCTCACCTCGCGCGACCGCAACAAGCCGAACCCCATGCCCATGGCGGGAGTGCCCCACCACAGCGTGCAGAGCTATATTCAGCGGCTTCTGAAGGCGGGCAAGAAAGTCGCCATCGGCGAGCAGATGGAAGACCCTGCCTCCGTTTCCGGCAAAGCCATCGTTCGGCGCGACCTCACCCGGATTTTCACTCCGGGTGTGCAATTCGACGCCGAGGGCTCGGAAGCTCACTTTTTAGCCACGCTCACCCATGCCGGCGCCCAAACGGGAGATGACCGCTGGGTTTTAGCCTGCCTGGACGCTTCAACCGGCGAAGCCTTGGTTTCGGAACCCACCCCGGCCGCAATACTTGCGCAAGAATCCGCGCGTTTTCCGATCCGGCATCTCATCACCTTGGAAAGCCAAGCGCTTCCGGCCGAGCTGAATCTCGCCGGGCCCGATCTCCTGACCGAAAAATTGCCGGCTAATTTCATTTCGCTTCCCCAAGCGGAAGAGATCCTCAAACGCCACTACGGCCTGGCCGAATTGTCCGCTTTCATTCCGACCGAAGCAGCCCTGCTCGCGCTCGGGCTTCTGGTTCGCTACGCTACGCGCTCCCAGCAGATGGAAAAGCTCGCGCATCTGCGCTTGCCTTCGCCGCTGACCCAGCCCCGAAGCCTGCAGGTCAGTCCCACGACCGCGCGGCATCTGGACCTTCTGCCGTCGGCGGATGGAACCCCAAGTCTTTATCAACTCATTCAGCGCGCGCGCTCGTCGCTGGGAGCGAGGCAGCTCAAGCGCTGGCTACTCTCCCCGCTCTCGAAACCGGCGGAGATCGCCGAACGCCAGCAAGCGGTTCGCGAAATCCACGAAAAGGGCGGCCCCATCCGCGAGCGCCTCGGAACCGTTTTAGCCGAAGTCTACGATATCGAGCGGATCTTAGGACGCGTCAGCACTCAGCTCGCGAATCCGCGCGACACCCTCCAGCTCGGGCGCTCGCTCAGCGCTTTGCCCGGCATCGCCTCGATGCTCGGAGGCTTCGAATCCAAACCGCTCCAAGCCCTGTGCGCGGATTTTCAAAAAGCCGCCGGCGAGCTTGGGCCTTTGGGCGAGCAGATTTGCCGCACCCAAAGGGAAGACGCGCCCATGACCGCGCGCGATGGCGGAATCTTTAACCGCGGCACCTCCGCCGATCTCGACCGACTAATCGACCTTACCGAGAACGGCCAGCGCTGGCTCGTCGATCTCGAAGCGCGCGAGCGCGCGCAAACCGGCATCGGCTCGCTCAAAGTCCGCTACAACCGCGTTTTCGGCTACTACATCGAAGTGACCCAAGCGCACGCCAAGAGCGTGCCGGCCCATTATCAACGCAAGCAAACCACGGTCGGGACCGAGCGTTTTTTCACGGAAGAGCTGAAAAATTTCGAAGAAGAAATCCTCACCTCGAACTCCCGTCAAAAATCGCTGGAGCAAGAGCTTTTCTCCGGGCTTTTGACCCAAATCCAGGCCAAAACGACGGCCATCATGGATACGGCGGCACGCATCGCCGAACTGGATGCGCTCTTGGCGCTTTCGCGCCTGGCCGATGAGCCGGGCTGGTGCTTTCCCGTCATCGATGACTCGCTTACGCTCGATATCAGCGCGGGCCGGCACCCCCTTGTGGACCAACGCCAGGCCGGCGGACAAAGCGGCTTCGTGCCGAACGATCTTTTCCTATCCGATTCCACGCGCCTCACCCTGCTCATCACCGGCCCCAACATGGGCGGTAAATCGACCGTCATGCGGCAAAACGCGCTGATCGTCATTTTGGGCCAGATGGGCGCGCCCGTTCCCGCCACCCACGCGCAATGGGGCGCGGTTTCGTCGTTATACACCCGCATCGGCGCGCACGATGCGATCGCGCGAGGCCAAAGCACGTTCATGGTCGAAATGAGCGAACTTGCCCATATCCTGCATTTCGCCGACGAGCGCTCGTTCATCATCCTCGACGAAATCGGGCGCGGCACCAGCACCTATGACGGCATGAGCATCGCCTGGGCGACGCTCGAGTGGATCTGCAATCGCATTCGCGCGCGCACGCTTTTCGCGACCCATTACCACGAGCTCACCCGGCTCTCGGACTCCCTGCCGCTTCTGGCGAACGCCCATATGGCCGTCGCCCGCAGCGAGCAATCGGAAATTCGCTTCCTCTACAAACTCGCCGATGGCCCCACCAGCGACAGCTTCGGCATTCATGTCGCGCGCATCGCGGGCATCCCCAGCGAAGTCATCGACCGCGCTTGCGCCGTTCTGGAGGACCTCGAAAGCAAAGCCCTCGCCGCAAGCGAAGCCGCGCCCGACCGGGCCCAGCTTTCGCTTTTCGCGGAAAAGCCCGCAGCCGCCAAACCCGCTGCGACAAAGACCTCGGCCGCCCAGCTCGAACGCTTGAAGCGCCTCGAAGAGCTGGTCAAGCAAGTGCGCGAGCTCGATCCCAACCGCATGACTCCGCTCGAAGCGCTGAACGCGCTTGCGGCGTGGAAAAGCTCCGTCGCCGCCGCGGAAGACCGGCAATAAACTTAGTTCACCTGATTTTCGAGCTTTTCCAGACGCGCTTTCAGCGCGGCATTTTTGGCTTTCAGCTCGGCAAGCTCTTTATCCCGAGCGGCGCTCCCCGCTTCAAACCGCGCGTACAAAGTTTTGAGCGCTTCGGCAAACGGCGCGACGAGGCGCTCATAATGCATCGACTTCAGGCCGGTGTGCGGGTCCGTCTCCACTACCTCCGGAAAAGTCTTCTCGGCTTCTTGGGCGATGAAGCCGATTTGACGGTCCGGGGAGTAACTCTTGGGGTCCTTCCAAAAAAAGCTCACGCCTTGCAGAGAGAGGATTTTCTCGAAAGAACCTTTCAGCGTCTCGATCTCCTTTTTCAGGCGTACGTCCGAGGACGTCGCGGCGGGCAGGCAACCGGTGCTATTGCAGACCGCAACCCCGTTCAGCAATAAACTTCCGGTGGCATTGATATCGCCGTTCACATCGAGCGGATACGCCGGGGTCATCGGCATCGTCCCAGGGGGATTAATCGATCGGGTGACGGCGAGAAAACCGTTCGGGGAGCCAACAAGAAGCGCCATAACCCCTTTATTATTCGATGAATCGTAGTTTAATTGAAAATTTCCTGGCAGGTCGGGGGCGATCACCATTCCCGAATCAAGGAAGGTAAAACCGGCATTTTTTCCGTTGTAATTATCATAAAGCTGCAATGCCGCATTCTGGTTATAGCCTAGAACAGGGGCCGAGACCCGTGCCGTCGCCGTAGGGCTCGCCGGAGTGTTCGTCGAGTCCACATGAAACTGCGCCTGCGGACTGATCGTTCCGATCCCGACGTTGCCGGCGGAATCGATATGAAGCCGGGATACAGAACTAGCGTTCAGCGTCGCGGGCTTGGTGTAAAAATCGATCGCCGTGGGTTCGTTTCCGGGCGAAAAAGGGCCATCCGCGGACACCGAAAAAACCGGCCCGGAATTAAAGGCCGATCCGTCGTAAACCGCCATATTGATTTGACCGATGTTATCCCCCTGTTGAAGGGGCAGCGGCGCGGCAGACGTGCCGCGCGACCGATAAAAATTCAAGGCATTCCCGCCGTTCGCACCATAAGCTATGGCATAGATCAATGACCAGGCTGCCCCCTCATCTTGAGTCACGGATACAACCGCTGACGGGGTATTCGTTGCGTGTACGTCAAGAGTGGCGCTCGGGTTCGTCGTCCCGATGCCGACGTTGCTCGCGCAGGTTTCATAAATTTGCGAGGTGCTGGAATTCCAGTTCCAGCAGCCCAGGCTGCCGCCGCCGCTGCTGCTCACCCCGCGGTAAAAGCTCGTACTATAGTTTTGCGGGCTAAACACCAGGTTGCTCTTAGTGGCCGGGCTGTAATTGGCCGTAATTTGAATATAAACCTGCGGGTTGACGCACGATGTTCCCGAAACGCAGAAAGGCTGCCATTTAACGATGAATTGCAAAGGACAGCCGTCATTGCCGCTGGGCGAATACTCCTTACAAGGCGCGCCCGCCTGCGTATAGCCGAACGAAGCATTATACTGGTAGGCCACGTTACCCGCGGGATCCAGAAGGGTCATGATCTGATAAGCCGGGTTAGCCGTGGTCCCGCTTCCGACCACGCACGAAACAGGGTTGGCCGGTGAAATGGACGAAGTAGACGACGGATTGGGCGTTACCGATGCCACGCAGGCCAGCGAAGTATTGCCGGAAGCGTTGACTGTGTTGTACCAAGCGGTCGAATTATTGACCAAGGTAACCAGATTGTTCTTGATCTGCGAGGCCGTCAAAGTCAGCGTGGATTGGGTCTGGGCCTTCATCCCCATCCGACTCAAATTCGCGATCAGCAACGACACGAGTCCCACGAAGCCAACGGCAACCATGACCTCAATCAACGTAAGCCCGGCCGAGCCCCTATACCGCTTCGAACGTAACGAAGTCATTCTAAAGCGCCGCCTTTCCCGATCGTTTTTCGAGCTGATTCAACCGAGCTTCGATTGCGGCATTCCGGGCTTTCAATTCGTCGATTTCTTTGTCCTCCTCCGATTGATCGGCGTCCAGGCTTGCCTTCAGCTCCTTGAACGCTTCAACCAAAGGAGCCATCAAGTGATCGTAAACGATCGCCTTCATCCCGGTTTTGACGTCCGTGCGAACCACCTCGGGAAAGATCTTCTCAACCTCCTGGGCGATGAAGCCGATCTGGCGCCCTGGAGAGAATTTCTTCGCGTCCTTCCAGAAATAGCTCACGCCCTGAAGCGACGAAATCTTCTCCAAGGCGCTCTGAAGCGGCTGAACATCCTTCTTCAGCCGGGCGTCCGATGACGATCCCGTATTGCACTGATTCGTACTGCTACAAACCACGCTGCCGTTGATCAGAAGGTTTCCGGTCGTATTGATGTCGCCAACCACGTCGAGCGAATGTTGCGGATTGCTGTTCATGATCCCCACGAATCCGGCCGGAGTGCCCGTGATCACTGTCAACTTGGGATGATCTGGCTTGTCATCCCAATTCAGCGAAAAATTTCCCGCGGGGATAGCAGAAGGTAGCCCGTTCAACACCAAGGCAAATCCGTTATTATTATCTCGATCATAAAGCTGAAGCGTGGAGTTCGCACCCGCAGGATTACTTGGACTGCTCACAGGAGCAGAAATCCGCGCCGTCACGCTCGTCGGAGCAGGATTTGGAGAAGCACTTGGAACAGGGTTTGGATAAGGGGTATCGACATGAAAAGTGTTGAGCGGCGTCAGAGTCCCGGTCCCAATCCAGCCATTAGAGGCGATATGGACAACTTCCTGAGCAAGCTTGCTGAGCGGCTTCGTCCAAAAACCCACGGACGTCGGACCGCTTCCGGGAGTAAAACCGCTTTCGCTCGCAAACGATAGCGACCCTTCCGGATCACCGATACCAAATCCGTTGCCATCATGCCCAAAGGCGCCGAACTGACCGTTAATCTGGGGCGAGGGGAACGGCTGCGGAGCGGTGCGTGTCCCCGCCGCACTGATGAAGTTCAACGCCGCGGACGCCCCCGCATTATCAGAATAGGCGATCGCATTCAAAGCGGTTCCGTTGGAGTTCGCTCCGCCGTCGTTGGTCAGGGAGACCACCGCGTCCGAATTACTTGCCCCGCGGACATCCAAGCCGTAAATCGGAGTGGAAGTACCGATGCCGACTTGGGTGGCGCAATTTTCATACATCAAATTTTGATTGGTTTGATCCCAGATCCAACAGCCGATTCCATTCGTGATTCCCTGATAAAAACTGGCGCTGTAGTTGTCGGGATTGAAAGCAATCCGGTTTTTCAGGACGGGACTGTACGCCGCGGTGATTTGAACGAAAATCTGAGGATAAAGGCAAGAGCTCCCCGAATAACAAACCGGCTGCCATTTCACCGTAAATTGCAAGGGACAAGCGTCATTGCCGGAGGAGGAAAAACTATTACATGGCACACCGGACTGAGTATAGCCGCTGGTCGCGCCATTATAGGTATAATAGTTGGCTCCCCCGCTAGAGGAGTCCTTGACCGCCATAATCTGATAGGCAGGGCTAACTACCGATCCCCCGCCGACCGCACAAGGCGTCGGCGAAGGAGAGGGAGAAGGCAGTGGCGCGGTCGTCGTGGATAAACAATAAAGCGAAGGGTTATCGCCCTGATCGTTGATCGTGTTGTGCCAAGCGCTCGAATTGTTGATCAGATTCACGAGATTGTTTCGGATCTGAGTGGCCGTCGCGGCCAACGTGGCCTGGGATTGCACTTTCGCGGTCATCTTCGCGACAGACGTAACGAATAAGGCGACGACTCCCACAAGAGCGAGCGAGACCATGACTTCCAGCAAAGTGAAGGCGGCCTCGCCGGCCTTTCGTTTTCTCGTCTTCATCTAGCCCCTATTGACCGGCCTTTCCCGCCCGCTGTTCAAGCCGGCCCAAACGCGCCTCGATCTCGGCGTCTTCCGCCTTCAGATCGGACATTTTTTTGCGTTTGGCCTCATCATCGGCCACCACTCGCGCTTTAAGCTCCTTCAGAGCCTCGACCAGAGGCGCGATCAGACGATCGTAGAAAATCGATTTCATCCCGGTCTTCGAATCCGTGCGCACCACCTCGGAAAAGATCTTCTCGACCTCCTGAGCGATCAAACCGATCTGACGGCCGGGAGAAAATTTCTTCTCGTCCTTCCAGAAATAGCTCACGCCTCGAAGCAAAAGGCTTTTCTTCAGGGCGTGCTCGAGCGGCGCGACTTCCTTTTTGAGGCGCGCGTCCGAAGACGCCGGCTGCGCGTTACAAGCTGTCCCGCTGCAGACTATCGTATTATTGATGAGAAAATTGCCGGTTAAATTGATGTCGCCCTTCACATCCAACGCGTGCATAGGATTGGTCTGGCCGCCCACGCCGACAAGACCGGTCGAGGTCGCGGCCAAAATATTTTGCTTAGCCACATTATTTGTTTGATCGTAATTCAATTCAAAAATACCGGGCGTCGAATTCGTTGACGGCGAGGGAGCGTAACACATCGAGTACCCCGAAGCGCCCGAAGGAGTATCGTCATAAAGCTGAAAGCAGGCATTGGCCAGCTGGCTGGTGATGGGCGAAGAAACCCGAAAAATAGGGCTTGTGGTTTGAGAATCGAGATGAAATGCCGCCAACGGATTCGTGGTTCCGATACCGACATAACCCACGGATGCAAGATGAAGGCGAGAGACGGGACTGGCGCTTCCGGCGGAACGGGTCAATAAATCAATCATCGTCGTATTGCCGGGAATGGGCCCCGCAGGCACGGCTGTCTGCTCCTCCGAATCCACTATTGCCGGCTGATTGGGGTCGAAACCAGTCCCGTTATAGCCATAGGCACCAAGCTGGTAAAGCACATCATTTGCTTGCAGCCCCTGCGGAGAAGAAGAGGTGCCGCGCGCACGCATAAAATTGATACCAGTGAGGCCACCGAACACACTCGAATAAGAAGTCAAATTGAACGAAGCGGATACCGAGCTAGGCCCGCCGTCGTTGGTGATCGACAAAGCGACTGATGGCGCGTTCGCGACGTGCATATCCAAGTTGACGCCAGGGCTTACGGTTCCAATGCCGACCTTGGGAGCGCAGGTCTCATACATTAGATTATGAGCCTGATCCCACTGCCAGCATCCGACGCCGGGAGTCGTCCCTTGAATAAAACCCACGCTGTGGTTCGAGGCATTGAACGGAACCCGGTTTTTGAGAGTCGGGCTGTAGCTCATGTTGACCTGAACAAAAACCTGTGGGTAGGCGCAAGAGGTCGCCCCGCTCGGACAAATCGGCTGCCAATTGATCGTCACCTGAATTGGACAGCCGTCGTTACCTGAGGACGAATAACTGTTACAAGGGACGCCGGCCTGCGTGAATCCGTTGAATTGCCCGATGCTGTAATACGAATTACCCCCGCCATTCGCAGCGTCTTTGATCACGTTGATCGAGTAGATGGGATTAGTGGTCGATCCGCCTGCCGTCTGGCAAGTCGTCGCATAAGAAGTCGGAAGCGCCGGCCATGCACTATTGATCAGACACGACAGCGTTGGATTATCATTGGTATCGCTGATCGTATTTTGCCAGGAATCCGGGTCGTTAATCAGCGTGATCAAGTTGTTCTTGATCCGCTCGGCGCTAGTCACCAGCGTAGTCTGGGTCTGGCTCCGGGTCGTCATCTGGACCAACGCCCCAACGAGCACAGCCAGGCCGCTGATGATGCCCATCGTGACCAGGACATCGACGAGGGTGACCCCGCCTTGCCCCAACTTTTTTTGTTTGCCAGGTTTCAAGCTCAATCGAGGCACCTTTAACAATAATATTTTGTCTAATTTTCATAAAAATAGAGAAATATGTAAAGGAATAACGTCGAAGCTTTTCAGAACGACGAGCTCACCGCGACTGCTTTTCCAAGCGACCCGAGACCCGGGCCAAAGTCTCAACTAAGGTCATCACATTCACCGGTTTCGCGAGATGCGCCTGAAAACCCGCCTGAAGCGCCCTGGTCGCATCTTCCGCGCCGGCAAAGGCGGTCAGGCAAACCGCGGGCACGCGGGACTTGGGTGCCGGCAAAGCCCGAATGCGGCGCACAAATCCGTAGCCATCCTCTCCCGGAATGGCGATATCGCTGATGACAACATCGATATCGCTCGCCTGCAACGTCTCGAAAGCCTGGCTTGCCGAACTCGCCGTTTTCACATCCACATCGAATCCGGACAGGATTTCCCGAAAAACATCGCAAGCGCTCTCCTCGTCATCGAGCACAAGTACCCGCAAGCCCCGCAAGATAGCCCGATAGGCGGCGAGCGAATCCCCCTTTTTCACCTCCACCTGCAGCTGGTTCTTGATCGGCGAAAACAACGCGCGCGGGAGGATCACCGTGAACACCGCGCCTTTCCCGTCCGGCGCATTCGCGGCCTGAACGCTTCCACCGTGGGCTAGCGTAAGATTGCGCGCGATCGACAGCCCCAGCCCCAAGCCCCCTTGCCTCCGAGCCGGGAAAACATCGGCTTGGCTGAATGCATCGAAAATATAGGGAAGAAATTCGGGCTTGATCCCCGGGCCGGAATCCCGGAACTCGATCTTCAACCGGTCACTCTCCTCTGTTACGGTCACCGTGACCTGCCCGCGAGCCGGAGTGAACTTGATCGCGTTCGACAGGATATTATCAAATACTTGTTGGAGCCTCGCCGAATCCCCGAAAATCCGGCCATCCAGATCACGCGGGATCTCGGCTTGAAGCTCAATGCCTTTCGCGTCCGCGGCGGCGCGAACCCCTTCCATCGCCAGGCTCAGAGGCTCCGTCACCCGCAATTCGCCGACCACGATCTGCATTTTCCCGGAACTGATCCGGGATATATCAAGCAAGTCCTCGATCAGCTTGGCCTGGGTTTTCGCCGCCTGAATGATCACTTCCACGCCTCTTTTAAGCTTCGCGGGATCAGCTTGACCCATCTGAATCAGCTCCGCCCACGACATAACGGTCGTCAAAGGGGTTCTGAGCTCGTGGGAAATCATCGCCAGAAAATGATCTTTGGCGCGGCTGGCGCTGACCGCCTCATCCCTCGCGGCTTTTTCCCGCTCGAGAAGCGCTTCGCGCTCTTTCTCCGCCCTTTTCAGATCCGTGATATCGATGGCGATGGCGACCACGCCCAATACATTCCCGTCGTCGTCGATGTAGGGAATCTTATCCGTGCGAACGGCTTTCACCTCGCCATCGGCGGTACGGGCTTCCTCGATGATACCCAGCTTCGCCTTGCGGGACCGAATGACTTCGACGTCGTCCCGAAAATATTTCTCCGCTTCCGCGCGGGGAAAAAAATCAAAAGCCGATTTTCCTTCGATATCCTCGGGGCGACAGCGCAGGAACTCCGTGGTGGCTTTGTTCACCTTTAAAAACCGGTTCTGCGTATCCTTAAACCAGATCGTGGCCGGGATCGCGTCGAAGATAATTTGAAACTCCCGCGTTACCCGCCGCAGCTCGGCCTCCGTTTCTTTCCGGGCCGTGATGTCGCGCGCGATTCCGATGGTCCCGATAATCGCCCCTTGCTGGTTTCGGAACGGAGTTTTAACCGTCTCCAGCCAGACTCTTTTTCCGGCCGGGTCGACGACGTATTCCTCGAAAATGGTGCGCGTGCCGGAAGCGATCACCTGCCTGTCGCCATCGCGGACTTTCGCCGCGAGCTCCAGGGGCCAGAGATCGTCGTCCGTCAAGCCGGCGATCTCCGCGGCCGGGCGGCCGCACATTTTAGCGTACGCGTCGTTAACGGCGACGTAGCGCGAGTCGAGATCCTTATACCAGGCGATATCGGAGATATTATTGAGGATAAACTGTTGAGCGCTCTCAACATGATTAGTCATAGACGGTTACCATTTGACTGATGCAACACCTGTGCGCATGCGAACAGACCTGCGACAAGCTTGCCGCTACTGCCCCCTACTTTCCGATGACCTCCGGATAGCTCTCACGAATGCTTTGCAAGGTTTTCTTGAGCGAGGCTCCCACGGCGAGCCCGGGCTCCGCCACCAAAACCCAACGGGAATCGTGAAAACCCTCGCTCGCCCGCAAAACCTCGCTCTCTTTGCGAACCCTCCAAACGTGCGCGATGCGCGTGATTTTGTGCCTCGTCACCACGAGCTTTCGCTCGATGGCGCCCAAGCGCTCCAGGCCCGGGGACGGAAGGGTTTCCGAAAAATCCCAAAGACCGGCTCGCCACTGGCCTTTCGCGCGCCGATGCAGCAGCATACGCCCACGGCCGTCAAAGACGCAATGGACCTCTTCGCGGACTTCGATCCATTCTTTCGGTTTTTTTCGGGGCGGATAATTTTCTTGCGCGTCTTGCTTGCGCGCGCGGCAGATCGAGGCCAGAGGACAGAGCAGGCACTTGGGCTTGCGCGGCGAACAAAGCGTCGCCCCCAATTCCATCAATGCCTGATTCGTCACGCTGGGGCGAATCCCTGACTCGTGGGACGCGCGAACCCATCCGCGCGACAATTTCCATAACCTCTGTTTATAGGCCGCGTCCCCGCCGGCCCGATCCGCGGCCCAAACGCGCGACAGCACGCGTTCGACATTGCCGTCCAAAATCGCCTCGGGCTGATCGAGCGCGATCGACAGAATCGCGCCCGCCGTGTACTCGCCCACTCCGGGGATCTCGAGCCATCCCGCCCGATCGCCCGGAAACCGACCCGCGGCCACGATCCGTTGAGCCGCCCGGTGGAGATTGCGCGCCCGGGAATAATATCCGAGCCCCGCCCAGGCCCTCAGGACGTCTTCCTCGGGCGCCGCCGCCAGAGCCTCGACCGAAGGAAAGGCTTTCAGAAAGCGCTCGAAATAAGGAATAACCGTTACGACCTGCGTCTGCTGAAGCATGATCTCCGAAATCCAAACGCGATAAAGCGAAGGCTCGTCCCGCCACGGTAAGACACGTTTTTGACGCTCAAACCAATCCGCGAGGTCTTTCAATCCCTGACGAAACGCTGCGATGTTGGCTCCCGACTTGCTCATCGCCTCTGTCATCCCATAAGCTAAAATAGCGTGGCAAGAATTCTCGCTTTTTTCGTCGTTTCATTTTTGGGGTCATTTCTCGACCCTTTCGCTCCCGCCCAGGCACACGCGGAATCCAGGCACCGCTTTCATGTCGTCATCGACCCCGGTCACGGCGGCGCCGATTTCGGAACCGTCGCGGTGAACGGCGGCGTTCGCTACAGCGAAAAGGAAATGACCCTGCTTCTCGCCCAGCAAACGGCAGCGCAGCTCCGTGCCCGCGGCATCTCGGCGGATCTGACCCGCACCGAGGATAAAGACCTCGCCTTAGGGCCCCGTACCGAAATGGCGAACCGGCTCAAAGCCGATATCTTCATCTCCATTCACATGAACTCGACCCAAACCCCCATGATAACCGATGCCGAAGGGGTCGAAACCTACATCCTCAATAATACGACCGAGGCCTCTTCCAAAAGCCTGGCGCGGCTTGAAAACTCGGTGCTCGGCCCCGACGAGCGCCAGGGAGACACCGATGTGGCCTTGATTCTGCGCGATTTGCGCCTCGACGCGAACCTCTCGGAAAGCAAACGCCTGGCCTGCCTCGTCCAGCAACAAGTCGTGGCCGTCGGACAACGCTCCTCTCCGCACGCCATCTCGACCCGAAACCGCGGAATCCGCCAAGCCCTCTTCCATGTGCTTTTAGGTGCTGAAATGCCTTCGATTCTGGTCGAAGCCGGCTTCCTCAACAACGCTCATGATCGAGACCTGATCCTCGACCCACGCTCTCGGCGCATGTTGGCCTCGGCCATCGCGCGGGCGGTCGAGAACTTCAGGGACACCAAAAACACCGATATTGCGGCAGAAACCTTAAGCAGGTGTAAAGTTCGTTAACAGGACCTGGACCAAACCCTGGGCAGCCTGCACTACTCGGCATTATAAAAAAGCCTTTAATAACAGGCAATTAAAATCATAGGTCATTTTTGACGCACCTGGCACTCCGTTTGCTCTATCTCCCCCCGTGAGAGAGAGGAACTACAATATGACTACATATAAGAACAGCAAAGTCGCCATCGCCCTGGCACTTGCGACTTCCGCGATCCTCACCGGTTGCGGATCGAATAGCGGCGGTTCAGTCCCGGTTGTCCCGGGAGCGGTTACTCCTGGAAGCGTCCTCGGTGGCGGCTGCGTTTCACCGGCAAGCCCAATCGTGTTTAGTGCGAACGCGATGGCAATCGACAACAATGGCGACTTCATCGCGGGTACGATTCCAAGTACGACCAGCGATGCGTACATCGGATACCAAAATTTTGCTGGCAGCAGCTATGGCTCGGTATCGATCGGATCGGGATCAACCCTTCCCTATCAGGGGTCGTATACCGCCGTCGACACAAACATGCCGTCTCAAAGCGCCCCAGTCGGTGAAATTTCAGGATCAATGGAAATCTCAATCGGCGGTGTTGGAACCAATTACGGAACCTATGCGAACACGGGCACCCAAGCGAGCGGCATTATTGCGATCAGCCCGGTCCTTCAACAGCAAATCGCCTATGCTTCGCAGTACCTTGGACAAACCAGCAACTTCGGCTATGGCACCGGTTACAATAGCTGGTTCCAAAACGGCATGGGTTACACGGGAAGCGTTTGCATCAGCGGCATCTCCATGTTGGGTCACCTCTATGGTGCCGCGGGTGGCGGTGGCTTCTATGCGCAGGTTTACTTGTACCTGAACAACACCTCACACGGCTACGAACTCTACTGGGAGTAAGCTCAAAGGCTTTTCCAAGTAAACTCCTCTCGTGCCGGGTCCAAATTGTCCGACTGAGATCTGATCGAAGCGGTAGTGGCAGTTGAAGCGAAAGCGGATGTGAAGCAGGGGCCAGTAGAGCAGCGTGAAGGCAAGCCCGAGCCAGTAAGAGCGACAAGCGGAAGCGAAAAGCGGATTGTGAAACGATCAGAAGCCGTCGACAAAAAATAGGACCCAACCCAACCCGTAAGACTGGGCAGAGCTTACCGGGCCTGGGGAACCAGGGGTGGACATCCGGAAAACGGGTGCCCGCCCCTGATTCATTTTTGCTATGATGTCCTCATGCTCCCCTCTGGGCTCACTCAGGCAATCCCGGCCTTCTTGGAATCCCTTCGCATCGATCGCGGCGCAAGCCACGCGACGATCAGCGCGTACAAGCGCGATCTCGAGCAGCTCGCCGCGAAGCTCGGCCCCGAGCGCGCGCTCGCGGACATCGAGCCCAGCGAGCTCGAAAACTTCATCACGACCCAATCCGTGCAAGCGCCGGCCACGATCGCCCGAAAAATCAGTGCCCTTCGGCAGTTCTTCAAATTCTGCTGCCTGGAGCTGGGGCTGCGAGAAAGTCCCGCGCGCGATCTGCAAACCCCGAAAATCCCGAAGCGCATCCCCCATCATTTGACGAGCTCGCAGATCACCGAGCTTTTAGCCGCGGCCGACCAAGGCCTCCCCTACGAAGACGCGAAAGCCCCGGCGCTCCAAGCCCGCGACGCGGCCATGGTCTATCTGCTTTACGCGACCGGCTTGCGGGTTTCGGAACTCACGGGACTGACCACGCACAATCTCGACCTTTCGACCGGGTACGTGCGGGTCAAAGGCAAAGGCAGCAAAGAGCGGATCGCGCCCTTCGCGCCGATCGCGGGCGAAAAGCTGGGGCTTTACCTCGAGAATCATCGCCTGAGCCTGGAACCGAAAACGGATCACCTTTTCGTCAACCACCGGGGCTTCGCGCTGACACGGCAGGCGTTTTGGCATCTTCTGGGAAAAATCGCCGGGGCGGCCGGCATTCCCAAAGAGTCGATCTCCCCCCATGTGCTGCGCCATTCATTCGCCACCCATTTGCTCGAAGCGGGCATGAATTTGCGCTCCCTCCAAACCTTGCTGGGGCATTCCGATCTCACGACAACCCAGATTTATGCCCATGTCACCCCCGAGCATCTGCAAAAAGCCCATCGCAAATACCATCCCCGAGGGGGAGGCTGATTTCCCCCACCTTCTGTGATAGCGTCCCAAAGCAATGGGATCCTTCGCCGAACGCCTTCAAGCCCTGACCGTGCAGCTGCCGCCTTTCATCATGGCGGTCGTCTTCCATGAATACGCCCATGGCTTCATCGCCAACAAATGGGGCGACACCACCGCGCACGATCGCGGACGGCTTACGCTCAACCCGATTCCCCACATCGATCCGATCGGCACGCTGCTCTTTCCGATCATCAACATGCTCTCGGGCATCAGTCTTTTGATCGGCTGGGCGCGCCCGGTCCCGATCGATCCGCGACGCTTCAGAAAACCCCGCGCCGGCCTATTTTGCGTCTCGCTCGCGGGCCCGGCGATGAACGTGTTCCTCGCGCTCATCTCCTCCGCGGCTTTCGGAACGCTTTATCGGTGGATGCCACACGATTTCTATCTTTTCAGCCCGCTCATCGCCATGTGCTACGTCTCGATCTCGCTCAATTACGCGCTCGGCATTTTCAACCTGATCCCGCTGCCCCCGCTCGACGGCAGCAAAGTCGTTCAATCGGTGCTGCCGATCGAGCTCGCGCGCAAATACGAGACGCTTGCCCGTTACAGTTTCTTCATTCTGATGGCGCTTCTTCTGACCGGGGCGTTTTCCTTTCTGGCGGCTCCGATCGAATTTTTGACCAACGCCACCTTGTATGTGACCACCCGGCTTTTCCACCTTTCACTTACGGAACTTCCGCAATGACAAAATCGGTGATGCTTTCCGCCATTCAACCCACCAACGTCCCCACTCTGGGCACCTATATCGGCGCCTTGAAAAATTGGGTGAAACTTCAAGATCAGTACGATTGCATCTTTTTCGCGGTCGATCTGCATTCGATCACCGTGCGGCAAGACCCCGTCAAGCTGCGCGAACTCACCTATCACGCGATCGCGACTTATCTCGCCTGCGGAATCGACCCCGAGAAATCGACGCTCTTCATCCAATCCCACGTTCCGCAGCACGCGGAGCTCGCCTGGGTCCTCACCTGCTACGCCTATATGGGCGAGCTGAACCGCATGACCCAGTTCAAAGACAAAAGCGCCAAGCAGGGAGCCAATATTCCGGCCGGCCTTTTCACCTACCCGGTGCTGATGGCGGCCGACATTCTTCTTTACCAGACGAAGCTCGTGCCGGTGGGCGGCGATCAAAAACAGCATGTCGAGCTCACGCGCGATCTGGCCGAGCGAATGAACAGCCTTTACGGCGGCGATCTGTTCACGATGCCCGAGCCCTATATTCCGAAAATCGGCGGCCGCGTGATGAGCCTGCAAAACCCGACCGCTAAAATGTCGAAATCGGACACCGACGCGAGCGCGACCGTTTACCTGGACGATAGCGACGACAGCATCCGAAAAAAATTCAAGCGAGCGGTCACGGATTCGGGCACCGAGATCGCTTACGACGAAACCCAAAAGCCGGGCGTCAGCAACCTGATCGCCATCCAATCCGCCCTGACCGGCCAGACGCCGGAGCAGATCGTGGCCAGCTACGTCGGCAAACAGTACGGGCATCTCAAAGTGGAGACCGCCGAAATCGTCGTCCAGGCGATCTCCCCGATCCGGACCCAGGTCGAGCATCGGATGAAAGATCGGGCCGAACTCGAAAAGATCCTCCGTCGCGGGGCCGAGCGGGCCCAGGCGCAAGCGGAAAAAACACTGAAAAAAGTCTATGATCGCATAGGGTTCGCCCCCCGCTAACCTGTGTTTTAGAATCTCTTGCCATATCGCGTTGGTTGGCTATTATGACTGCCGTGTCACAGCGTTTACCCATCACGGTTCGATTAGAAAGTTTCGAAGGCCCTCTGGATCTTCTCCTGTATTTGATCCAAAGCCACGAGCTCGATATCTCCAAAATCTCGATCTCGAAGATCACGGATCAGTACCTGGCTTACGTCCGCTTGATGCAGGAACTGAACTTCGATACGGCCTCGGAATTCCTCGTCATGGCCGCCACTCTTCTGCACTGGAAGAGCAAGTCCATCCTGCCGAAAGAGCAGGATCCGAATGCCGCCGACGCCCTGGATCAAGAACCGGAGATGTCGCAGGAAGAGCTGGTTCGCCAGCTCCTCGAGCATCAGAGATTCCTTGCCGCGGGCGAAGACCTCGCCCAGCTTCCGTTTTTGGGCGAAGACGTTTTCACCCGCCCCAACCGCAAGCCTCCGGTGGAAAAGATCTGGAAGACGATGAATCTGACCGATCTCACGGTCGCCTACCAGGACATGCTGGCGCGCGAGCGCAAGCGCACGACGGTTCTTCGGAAAGAAACGGTTTCGATCGCCGGCAAGATCGTCGAGTTTCGCGACCGCCTGAAGGCCGGTCAACTCACCGGGCTCCATAGCCTGCTCGTGGATCAGAACTCGGAAGCCGAAGCCGTGGTGACGTTCCTTGCCAGCCTCGAGCTTTCGCGCATGCGCAAAATGCGCCTGCACCAGGAGCGCACCTACGCCGAAATTTATCTGGAGCTTCTCGAATCGCTCCACGACATCAACGAATCGGACGCTTTCGAGTTTGATACGCCGAACAGCGAAATCTCCGTGAACGTGCTCCGCCAGGAAATTACGACACCGCTTGTGACAGCTCCCACTGGAGCGTAGTCATAATAATTTAAAGAGAAGTGGGGAATCCATCCTATGTCTGAACATGACGAAAACAACAATAAGCCAAACCCGGAAGAAACCGCTTCCGCCTTTGTCTCGTTGGTTCAAGACCCGTTCGGCCTGAAAACGCTCGAAATCACCGAAGCGCAAGGCACCGAAGACGAAGAATTGCCGACGGATGATTTCGAGATGATCGACGAAGTCGAAGCCCAAGCCGATCTGGATCGTTTGAGCGAAGCGCTGGCCGATCCGATGACCGCGGTCTCGGAATGGAAGCCGGATGCCGACGCGAGCGCCCTCGCCTCGGCCGAAGAAGCCGAGCAATCGGCGGCCCTCCTCGCCGCGCAAATCGCCGAGGACGAAGCCTTGCAGGCGGAGCTTGCCCAAGAAACTGCCGATGAAGCCGGCGACGACGCCACGCTCAGCGAGCAGATGGATATTTCCGAAATCCAATCCTCGATCGAAGCCATTCTTTTCATGTCCGAAAAGCCGCTCTCGCTCGAAAAAATCCAGGAGATGCTGGGGCCGGACTTCAAGCACTCGGTTTTCCAGGAAGCGATCACCGCGCTCGTCGACCGTTACTCGGCCAACGAGCATGGCATTGAGATCGTGGCGATCGCCAACGGCTATCAGTTCCGCACGAAGCCGGGCCGAGCCGAGCTCGCCAAAAAACTTTCCAGGATCCAAACGCAGCGTCTTTCGAGCGGCGCGATGGAAACCCTCGCGATCGTGGCTTATCGCCAGCCCGCGATGAAGGAAGATGTCGACAAAATCCGCGGCGTGGATTCGTCCTATTTCGTCCGTCAGCTTCTCGATCGCAAGCTCATCGAGATCTCCGGCAGATCCGATCTTCCGGGACGGCCCATGGTCTACTCGACCACCGACACGTTTCTCGCGCTTTTCGGACTCAAGGATCTTTCGGCCATGCCTTCGCTCCGCGAAATCGAGCAGATGGTTCCGGCCTCGCAAAGCGGCAGCGCCGACGATGAAGATCCGCGCGTGAAGGAAATGCGCCGCCTCGTGAGCCATATGAAGGCCGACACGACCCGGCTCGAGTACGACCCCGAGGAAGACGATAAAATTCTGTCTGAAATCCGCGAGCGCGTGAAATCGATCCCGACCTCAACCCCGTCGCTTGATGCCCAGAAGGAAGCGGAAAAAGCGGCTCAAAAGGCTGCCCAAGAAGCCGCTGAAGCTGGCAGTGAGCCGCAGATCGTAGTCGAAACCCTGGTCGAAACCGTGGTCCAGATCCAGCCCGAATTGCCCTCGAATTAACGACTTGACGCAGCACATTGTAGTGCGGTACTGGGCTCAAATGGCATTGGAAAGAGTTCAGAAGATTCTAGCGCAAGCGGGTATTACGTCGCGCCGTAAGGCAGAGGCCCTGATCACCGAAGGAGCCGTGACGATCAACGGCAAAGTGGCGAAGCTCGGCGATAAAGCCGAATTCGGCGTGGATGCGATCAAGGTCAGCGGCAAGCTCCTGCTCACCAAGCAGACCCCGATCTATCTCGCGTTCAACAAGCCCAAGGGCGTGCTCTCGACCCTTTTCGATCCGGAAAATCGCCCGACGCTCGCCCCGTTCCTGGAAAAAGTGAAAGAGCGCGTCTACCCGGTGGGCCGCCTCGATTTCAATAGCGAGGGTTTAATTCTTCTCACCAACGACGGCGAAATCGCCGAGCGCATCCAGAAAGCCCAGAATCTTCTGCGCATCTATCACGTGAAGGTCAAAGGCCGCCCGGAAGCCGCCCAGATCGCGCGGCTCGAAAAGGGCGCCCGTCTCGGCAACCGGTTGGTGCAGCCGCACGCGGTTCGCTTTGCCGAAGAGCTCCCGAGCAAGGTCGTGCTCGAAGTCTCGTTCACCGACCCAGGCATCATCGACGTAAAAGCGCTCTTCGAATCGAAGGGCTTTTTGGTCGACAAGATCACCCGCACCGCGATCGGTCAGATCACGACCAAGGGAATCGCCCTCGGCGCCTTCCGCGAGCTCGAAGCCTCGCAACTGGAAGCGTTACTGAAACAGCCGGAGCTCGGATTGCGCCGCATGGAAGCCCAGCGCGAAGCCGGCGCCCGCACTGCGGAAGGCGGCTTTCAGTACCGCCGTCCCTCGGCGGCTGCCGTCGTGAAAGAACGCAAAAAAGCGGCGGCTGACGCAGCTGCCGGTGAAACCAGCGACCAGCCACAGACTGAAATCTCATCCGCTCCCCGCATCGTCGTCCGAGCGGGCGCCAAGAGCGGCGCGAGCCCATCGCGCCCGCTGCGAAGCATCCGCCCCAGCGGCATCGTGGTTCGCAAAAAAGCGGACTTCCGCGAAGAAGGCGACTTCCGTCCTCGCTCCGAGCGCGGCGGCTTTGGTGAGAAACGCGGCGGCTTTCGCGAGAAGCGCGAAGGCTTTGGTGAGAAGCGCGAAGGCTTTGGTGAGAAACGCGGCGGTTTCGGAAAACCCCGCGCAGGCGGCTTCAAAAAGCGCGAAGGCTTCGGCGAAAAACGCGAGAGTTTTGGCGAAAAGCGCAAGAGCTTTGGTGAGAAGCGCGGTGGTTTTGGCGAAGAACGCGGCGGTTTCGGAAAGCCCCGCGCAGGCGGCTTCAAAAAGCGCGAAGGCTTCGGCGAAAAACGCGAGAGTTTTGGCGAAAAGCGCAAGAGCTTTGGTGAGAAGCGCGGCGGTTTTGAAAGCCGCGGCTTTGATCGCGGCGATCGCCCCAGCCGTCCTCGCACGAGCGGCGGGCCCGCCCGCGGCGGCAAATCGTTCGGCGGCCCACGCGGCCCGAAACGTCCCACCCGCAGGTAATCCGACTCGGTGAGCAGCATCGAAATCGCGCCCCTACTCGCGGTTCTGACTCTTTTGAGCCAAAACCTGGCTCTGGGAAAACAATTTCCCTGGTCAGCGCTGCCCTGGGATTTGGGCCGAATGATTTGGATCGCGCTCACTTTCGCGCTCCTCGGCCTCATTTTTTCGAGGCGGCTTCAAAAGGACGCCTTAGCGAGAATTTCCGGCGCCCTTTCGAGCCCACTCACCTGGAAAGCGCTCATCGTCTTTCAGGGACTCTTTCAGCTCTACAGCTACTGGCATTTCCGTGAGCTCGGTTACCGATTTCCCTGGCCGCAGCTTGGGCTCGTGGCGATTACGATGGCTTTGATCCGGAGAAACCGGCTCGGCCTCGCCTTTCTTTTCTCGCTCGGGCTTCAGCTTTGCGCGATCTTCACCTACCCGCTGAACGACACGCGCTCGGATATGCTGCCCGTGATCCAAACCGCGCTGACGAACTGGAGCCACGGAGTGAGTCCCTACCTGGAACTCATTCTTCCCTCCGGCAAAGCCGATCACATGCCCTATCTTCCCGGCACCCTCTTCTCGCACTGGCCGGCGTGGGCTTTGGGCCTCGACCTCCGGTGGGGACAGCTTTTTTATCGGGCCCTCTGGATGGGCCTCGTTTACCGCCCGTTGATAAAAGCCGAAACCCGCACCCGCGATTGGATGCAGCTTTTCGCGCTCAACCCGTACTGGGGCTTCCGACATGATCTGTATTTTGAGGTCTTTCTGCTCTTCATTGCGCTCTACTGGCGCTACCCGCGCGCAAGGTGGCTCACCCTTCCGGCCATGATCGTCACGCGACAATGGGCGTGGATCCTCGCGCCCTTCGCCGTCATCGATTGGATCAAAAACGGATCATTCGCAAAAAGAGCGGCACTCTTACTCCTGGGCAGCGTCCTGATCGTGGGCCCACTCGTGCTCCTACTCCGCCCCACCACCGACCTCGCCACCTTTCGATCGAGCATCCTGATCTTTGATCAGTGGCTCGAACACCCGGCCTTCATCGATGACTACGGCCTCACCCTCGCTCCGCTGTTTTACAAACTGAACCTCGTCCGCCTGCTTCAGCCCGCCCAAGCGCTCGCCTGCGTCATGTTCTTCGGCTTTGGCGCCCTGATCCGACCGCAAGCGCTCATGACTTGCGCCAGCATCTGCCTGGTCGTCTTCATCGCGCTGAATCCCCACTTTTGGCTTTATTTCTGGCTATCTCCCACCCTCTGGGCCCTCCTCGGCGGCCTGCCCCCACCCCCGCCTCAACGCAAATAGCCGACAACAAATGCGATCTTTGTGTTTTAGCGTTGACTTGCCCCCGCCATAAGCCTAATAACGTAAACGTCCTAATTATGTCGCGGGGTGGAGCAGCCCGGTAGCTCGTTGGGCTCATAACCCAAAGGTCGTAGGTTCAAATCCTGCCCCCGCTACCAATATCGATAGTAAGAATTACGCCGACTTAGGAGAAATCCTGGGTCGGCGTTTTTCGTTTCTACAGCTCTTGGCTCTTCCCCATTACGTGGGGCATGTCGATTTTGCAGCGAATCAAGTTCTGATCGCAAATACTCCATCCCACCCACACAGTGCAATCACTCTGAGCCGGTAGTTTTTAAAATTCCTAA
>JARLHE010000054.1 GCA_031292385.1 Oligoflexia bacterium | reverse complement strand
CGGCGTCATCTCCGCCCGGAATCCCGTGGGCAATTTCTTCGCGGTGAACGTCTGCGCGAGCCTCGGCTTTCAAAACACTTTTTCGCCGCTCGAGTTCAGCCAGTTCCTGGAAATCAACTCCGCCTCGAGCTTGGGGTTCTTGATAGCGAGCGCGATCCTGTCCATCACGTTCTTCTTCACCTCCGCCTGGGAGCGGGAAAAGATCCTCAAATCCTGCGAAACCGAGCGCCTTTCGATCGCGAAGGGCGACTCGGGGCGCACGCACGTGGAGCTAGTCAACCTGATGCTTCGAAGGATCGCCCTTCTGAGCCACCAAGCGTCGGACGAGGATTTCGAGAAGAAAGGCATGCGCATCCTTCGAGAAATCCGATCCAGCCTGAATTTGATGGAGCTGCGCCGGCTGCAGGCGCAGACGAGCGTGGAGCTCGCGCAAAAGATCGAGCGTATTTTCGCCTCGGTCGCGCATAGCCCGCCCGGCGAGCTGGAGTCCCGATTGGACGAGACGATCAGGGGAGCTCAAGACGTCAAGATACTGAGCGCCCTCGTCGGGCTTAAACTCTCTCTTTGAGCACAAGATTATGGGTGAATGGAATATTTTCGGATTACTGGTCTCCCCTCTCCTTCCTTGTGCCGGATTCGGGTGGCTTCTTTCTTTTTTTGTCCGGCGACGGCTGGTCAAAACCGGCTTCTACGTCTTGGTTTGGCATGAATCGTTATTTAATCTTTCTTTGCTCATTATCTGCACGGGAGTTGTTTTGGAGCTCGTGCGCTTGATCGGGAATTGCTTCATATGAACTACATCAAATCTCTATCTTTGGGACAAAAGCGACGTCTGCTTACCGGAATCGCCGTGCTCGCGGCCATGCTCGTGATGAGCCGGATCTGGTGGTATTACATGGATGCGCCGTGGACGCGGGACGGAAAGCTGCGCTCGGATGTGATCGCTCTTGCCCCTGAAGTCTCCGGGACCGTCACGGAAGTTCTGGTCCACGACAACCAGCAGATCCGCTCGGGTGATGTACTGTTTCGAATCGATAAAGACCGGCTGCAGCTCGCCTTAAAACGGGCAGATGCCTCGGTCATCAATAGCCAGGTCGCCCGGGACGCCGCTCTTCGGGAATCGAAACGTTACGGAAGCCTCAAGAGCCTCGTCTCCGAGGAAACGCGGACCTTTAAGCAAACCCAGGCCGAACAGGCCCTGGCCACATACGAACAGGCGGTCAGTGACCGCGATCTCGCCGCGCTTAATCTCGCGCGATCCGACGTCAAAGCTCCAGTCGACGGGATTGTGACGAACTTCTCGCTCCGGCCCGGAGCTTACGTGTCAGCGGGAGTGCCGGTCACCGCTTTCGTCGCGACCGACGCGTTTTACGTCGCCGGCTACTTCGAGGAGAACAAGCTTCCGGGAATTCACGTGGGCGATCCGGCTCTTGTCTATGTCATGGGCGAAAAGCATCCCATTCGCGGCAAGGTCGAGAGCATCTCCGCGGGGATCGAAGATCGTGAGCGCACCACGGCTGGCGGCACCCTTCTGCCAAACGTCAATCCGACCTTCAATTGGGTTCGGCTGCCGCAACGGATACCGGTTCGAATCGAGATCACCGAAGTGCCCGCCGGCCTGAAGCTGGTTTCCGGAAGAACGGCGACGGTTGAGATCGGAGGAAACTGAAAATGAAGCGACCGAAATTGCGCGCGCTGGTCCCGCTCCTGCTCGTCGCTTCAGCCTGCGCAAGCGGTCCGGATTATCGGAAGCCCGAGATTCTCACCAAAGCGGATCAAAAGCCCGAACCGTTTCTGAGCGCGAATACGGGCGCCTTTTCAACCGAAGCACCGATGACGCACTGGTGGACGCTGTATCAGGATGCGCACCTCAATGGCTTTATCGAGCAGGCCCTCAAGGCGAATACCGATCTCAGAATCGCTTACGCGAATCTGGAGCGCGCGCAAGCCTACGTGACTGAAAATCAGGGCGCCCAATTGCCGCAAACCACGATCGACGCCGGCGAGTCGCGCGGACGGCCTTCGCTTTACGCGGTGGAAGTCCCCGCGACCGAGTTCACCATGAATATCTGGCACGCGGGAGGAGCGATCTCTTATGATCTGGACTTCTTCGGACGTCTCAGACGCCTGGTCGAAGCGTCAAGAGCCGATGCCGAGGCCGCGCAAGCGGCATACGAACTGACGCGCGTTCATGTCGTCGCGGAAACCGTGCGCTCTTATGTCGAGATCTGCTCTTCGGGCCGGCAGCTGGAGGTCGCCCTGCGATCCGTGAAAAGCCAGGAGCAAAGCTACGCGATGGTGGAGCACGGATTCGAGGCCGGGCATGGAACATCGCTTGACGTGGAACGCGCGCACGCCTTGCTGGAGCAACTTCGCTCAGCCGTTCCGATCTATGAAAACCGAAGAAAACTCGCGCTTTTTCGGCTGGCGACGGTTCTTGGAATGGTCCCCCACGCATTTCCGCCCGAGATCGAAAACTGCAATGCGCCGCCGCAGGTCTCAACCCCGATCCCCGTCGGAGATGGCGTCGCTTTGATCCGACGTCGGCCCGACATCCGACAGGCCGAGCGCCAGCTGGCCGCCCAAAATGCCCGAATCGGAGCGGCCATCGCATCGCTCTACCCTTCGGTGAGCCTGGGACTATCCGGCGGCACGACCGCCTTAACCGCCTCGGATATGGCCTCGGGCCCGGCGACTTACTGGAGCTTAGGACCGTTGATTCACTGGAACTTTCCGAACATCATCGCGGCCCGCGCACGCATTCGGGAAAGTGAAGCCTCGACCCGGGCGGCGCTTGCGGCATTCGATGGAACGGTGCTCACCGCCCTTCGCGAAACGGAATCGGCTCTCTCCACTTACGCGCACGAGCTGAGCCGGCATCACAGCCTTCTCGAGGCCCAAAAAAGCAGCGCGGCCGCTCTTGAGATCGCCCAGAAGATGTATCGCGCCGGCGCGGGCAGTTTCTACGATGTCCTGGATGCCGAACGAACCTTCGCCTCATCCGACGCGGCACTCGCCCAATCGGAAGCGGAGCTTGCCGACGGAAGGGTAACTCTCTTTCTCGCACTTGGCGGCGGCTGGGAGCCCGCGAGCTCATCCAGCCAATAGAGAAGAACGCGGACAAGCTCGTGCGAGAATTCCTGGCGCATCTCTGCTAAGATCAGAGGCGCATGACTCGTTATCGCGCATGGCTTTCGAACTTTGATCTGCTGAAGCCCGAATCGACGCGCCGCCTTCTGTGGACGGGACTGGCGCTCCTGTTTCTCGGGCTTTTCCTGAAGCTCACTGATGAAGTCTCCGAGCATGGAAATCTCGACACGCTCGACCAGCGCATCTTGATCATGATCGCCCATTATCGGGTTGCGGCGTTCAACGGCTCAGCGGTGGATTTCACGGCGCTCGGATCGCCGACGGTCATCACTTTGATCACTGTGATCGGGGTTTTGCTCCTCTGGCTGAACCACGATCGCCGCGGCAGCACCTACCTCGCGACCGGGAGCATCGGCGCCGGAATCGGCACCTACACGTTGAAGCATCTCCTCACCCGGGAGCGCCCATCCGTAGTCCCTCGGCTGGTTGAAGTGACGGGCTACTCCTACCCGAGCGGCCATTCGCTTTCGGCGACATCGGTTTACCTGCTCTTGATGTTTCTCGCGTGGCGATACTACCGCGGCTGGCAAGCGCGACTCGCGCTTCTGCTTTGCGCTTCCGTCGTGATCGGCGGAGTATGCCTCTCGCGCCTTTACCTGGGAGTGCACTACCCGAGCGACGTGCTCAGCGGCGTTTTTCTCGGCGCCGCTTGGACGTGCCTGCTCACCGCCTATTTTTCGCGCGCCGAAAGCGGGGCCCGCTGAAATTATGAAAAACACCTGGAAAATACTGCTTGGAGCCGCCGGGCTCGGCGCCGCGATGGCTTCATTCTTCCTGCTGCATGAGCAGACGCATCCCACCCTCCCGGTGAGCAACCCGGCCGCGGATACCTATTACGCGCGAATCCAACCCATCTTCAACAGCCGTTGCATCGTTTGTCACTCCTGCTACAACTCCCCTTGCCAACTCAACCTGACGGCGTTCGAAGGCTATGATCGCGGTGCGACCCAAGCGCTGGTCTACGATGCCGAGCGGCTTCGCGCGATTCACCCGACCCGGCTTTTCGAAGATGCGCAAACCACGCACGACTGGCAAACCCGGCTGGGCTTTTTCCCGGCGGCGGGGCAAATGTCGCTGCTTCTCGCGCACAAATACGCTCACCCGCATACTACGGGAGCTTTTCATGCCGAGCTCAGCCACTCCTGCCCGCGCAACCCTGCTGAAACCCAGGACTACTTGCGCGACAAACCCGAAGGCGGCATGCCGTTCGGCTTTCCAGCTCTTTCTCCCTCCGAGTACGAAACCCTGGCGGACTGGTTGAACCGCGGCGCACCTGGACCCAAGCCAGAAACGCTCGCCGCGCTTCTTCGCCCCGCTACGGGCGCCGCAGGCGAGCGCGTGCTTGAAAAATGGGAGAGTTTCCTCAACCAGCCTGACGCCAAAACCCGCATCACGGCCCGCTACCTCTACGAGCATTTATTTCTCGCGCATCTCCGCTTCGATGAGATCCCGGGTGATTTCTACCGCCTCGTCCGCTCCCGCACGGCCTGGCCCGAACCCGTCGACGAGATCGCAACCGTCCGGCCCTACGATGACCCGCGCGTGCCGCGAGTTTACTACCGCTTCCGGCGAATTACCCAGACTATCGTGCGCAAAACGCACATCAATTATTTACTCAATGATGCGAAAATACGGCGCTTTCGGGAGCTTTTTCTGGACTCCGACTGGGGCACGGCCAACCCGACCATCCCCTCTTATGCCATCAACGTCGCGTCCAATCCCTTTATCGCGTTTCAGAGCATTCCCGCCCGCGCGCGCTATCAGTTTCTCTTGGACGACGCCTATTATCACGTGATGAGTTTCATTCGCGGTCCCGTTTGCAAAGGCAATGTGGCTCTTAATGTCATCGAACCTCATTTTCAAATCATGTTCCTTGATCCCGGCTCGGATCTTACTGTCACTCATCCCGAATTCCTGCCCCAGGTGGCCGACCTTCTCAAGCTGCCGGCCCAGGGCGAGGACGGAGCCAGGGCGATCTACGCGCGATACAAGTATGACCAAATGAAGTACCAAGAAAAAAGGCAGGCGCTTTATCAACGATTCGGCTCTCAAGGACTCTCGCTCAAGGATCTTTGGGACGGCGACGGCTCCAACGACAGCGCCTTACTCACGGTCTACCGGCACGTCGACAGCGCGGACGTCCTCAAAGGGGCCTGGGGCGGAATACCGAAAACCACCTGGGTCATGGACTATCCGATTTTCGAGCGGATCTATTACGATCTGGTCTCGGGCTTCGACGTTTACGGAAACATCATGCACCAGGTTTCGACCCGCATGTACATGGATAATCTTCGAATCGAATCCGAGGACCTTTTCCTGAGCTTCCTTCCCAAAGCGCAGCGCCCGGTGCTTCGCCGCTACTGGTACCGAGGCCCCTTGAGCGAAGCCGTTATGAAGCTGCTTGATCCGCTCTACGAGAAGAATATCGAAACCCGGATCGTTTATCACGATCCCGCGCATGCCAAAGAAGAGTTCCTGTCAAAGGCGCTCAACGAGCGATTCAACGCGCGCGTACGCGGCAAACCCGACCCGATCAACTCGCACGGACCCAACGTCGCGCCTGGAGAGGCGGCGATTAAAATCCGCGACGAGCATGATCTCGAGCGCGAGCTCGCCAAAGTGACCCGCACGCCAGGCGAGTTCACCCAGCTCTTTCCGGATGTCTCGCTGATTCGAGTGCGGCATCCCGAGGCCCGCCCCTCGGTTTACACGATGATTCACAACAAAGAGCAGCTCAACGTTAGCTTCATGTTCATCGATACACTGTACCGAGATCCCGCGGCCGACGATCTGCACATCCTCAAAGGCATTCAAGGAAGCTATCCCAACTTCTTCTTTGACGTACCCGTGGAGCGCCTCGGTGATTTTCTTAAACGGGTCCGTGCAGTCGGCGCGCGTGACGGCTCGTTCGAGCGCTTGATCGACGACTACGGCGTGCGCCGAATGGATCCGCGTTTCTGGAAGATCTCCGATTGGTTCAATGCGTACTACCGAAGCTCCGACCCGATCGAAGCGGGCGTGCTGGATCTCAGTCGATACGAAAATTTCTAATTGGTATCAACGATGCACGGATTTCCGGCAAAAGGAAACCCTGACATGAAACACAAACGACTGCTTGTCGCGGCACTCGCTATTTGCGCCGCGGCACTTACCGCGCACACGATCCGCGCTCAGATCAACGGTGAAAGCACGCCACAAACCGGGGCCAGCGGAAATGCCGCGACCACGCAACTGCCCTGCGTCCAGGAGGGGACGCCCGGCGCCTCTTCCGCATTGTGCATTACGGCGGTGATTCCGCCTAACGCGGTAGGACTAGGCGCGGCAGCATTCGGGATCAACCCACTCTATGTAAACCTTGGGACCACGATCATCTGGGTCAATCAGGATTCGGTGGCTCACACCGTCACAGCCAACGACGGAAGCTTCGACTCGGGCCCGATCAATCCGGGGCAGTACTTCGCACATTCGTTCAACAGTGCCGGAACTTTCCCTTATTACGACTCGATTTACGGCAGCCAAAGCATGAGCGGATCAGTGGTGATCTCGCCGACCGCCACGGCCAGCCTGCCCTACGCGGTTCCGACCTACGGATCCAATTGCCCAACGCCGGCTTACCCGTACCCGAACTTTCCGTATCCTTACATCCCGCCGTATCCGCCAGGACCTCGGCCCACACCAAGACCGTCGCCCTCTCCGAGCATCTCGCCGTCGCCGCGACCTTCGCCTTCGATGAGCTCAACGCCAACCCCGCCGACGCCAAGTCCTTCACCCAGTCCGTCAGGGCTCGGAGTCGCAACGCCTTAGGATGCGCTCCCGGGAGGGGCGGCCGGACTTCGTTCAAGCCCCTCCCCCTCTCGCGTCTTTATGATAGGTTCAACCCATGTGCTATTCGGCGATGGTCCTCCAACATCTGAAGTCGCTTGGCTATCGATTCAAAGCCCGTATCCAGACCGACCTTTTCGAGGAACTTTACCAAAGAAGATCGGCCGGTGAAAAACTGAAGATACCGCGCGCGATGGACTATAATTTCACCACTCCGTCCGAGCTTCCCTCCGTCGAGGTCGCAAATTACATCCATTCCTACCTTCGGAGGCTCGGCTCGGAACTGGAGCAAGAGCTCTTCGCGCAGAAAACACGCCTCGCGGAGGCGGAGCGAAAATTCAAAGAAAAGAAAACAAAGACCGCCGAAAAGGAAATCGGGATCGCCGGCCGCAAGATCGAGGCGCTTAAAAACCGGCTGGAGAAATTACGGTCGAACTCGGAACAGCCCGATGATTCCCGGATTTACGCCTTGCAATACGCTCCCGTAATCGTCTGGGAAAACGGGGAGCGCGTCATCAAGCCGATGCGGTATCTCTGCCGTCCGGCCGGTTTTCCGGAAAGCTTCGACCGGGATTATCCCGGCTGCTACAACGCGCGACGGGACAGCCTCAAAAATTTCTGGAAAAACCAATATGGGCGGAATCATGCGATCCTGGTCATCTCCAGTTTTTTTGAGAACGTGAAAGACTCCCAAGGCCAAAACAGAGTCGTTCAATTCAAGCCCAAGGGATTTGACCAGATGATCATCCCTTGCGTTTGGGACCGATGGTCTGAAAAGGGACAGCCCGATCTGTATTCCTTCGCCTTGATCACCGATGATCCTCCCAAGGAAGTCCGCGACGCCGGACACGACCGTTGCCCGATTTTCATCAAGGAAAGCAATATCGACTCTTGGCTTCGACCTGAGACCGTTTCAGAAGCGACGCTCGAGAAAATACTCGCGGACCGGGAGAAGCCGTTTTACGAGCACGCGATGGTGGCGTAATCCGATGGGCGCGGGGCCAGCTGTTCCTCGCCCAACTCACCGGCCTCGAGCAGCCGCGCGAAAAGCCCCTTCGCGCGCCGAAGCTGGGCAAAGCTTCCCGACTGGGTGATCCGCCCCCCGGCCATCACCAGAATATGATCCGCCGAGACGATCGTCGAAAGCCGGTGGGCGATCACGAAAGTCGTCTTGCCCTCGCTCAAACGATCCATCGCGGCCTGCACTTTTCTTTCGGTTTCGTTGTCGAGCGCGCTCGTCGCTTCATCCAAGACCAGAATCGGCGCGTCTTTCAGAATTGCCCGCGCGATTGCCACGCGCTGTCGCTCTCCGCCCGAAAGCGCGAGACCTCGCTCACCCACCACGAAATCATAACCGCCGGGCCGCGCCAGGATGAAATCGTGAGCATCCGCGCGCCGGGCCGCCTCTTCCACCTCTTCCCGGGTAGCCGACGGGCGGCCGATCAGGATGTTTTCGTAGATCGAGCGATTGAAAAGCCCGGGATCCTGAAAAACGGTGGCGATCGCGCCGCAAAGCGCCTCGACCTCAAGCCCCCCGATATCCTGATCATCGATTAAAATGCGGCCGGAATCGGGGGAATAAAGTCGCTGCAAAAGCGAAAGACAGGTGCTCTTGCCCGATCCGGTCGGACCGACGAGCGCGATCGTCTGCCCGGGCTCGACTTCGAAATCAAGATCGAAGACTCCCTGCGCCTTCTCGCCGCAACGGCCGTATTGAAAACTGACATTTTCGAAAACCACTCGCCCGCGCGGAGCGCCGGTTCGGAACCGCGCGCGCAGATGCTCCTCGGGTCCCGCCTGATCGATCAGATCGAAAAGATTTTTCGCCGTCGGCATCTGTCCGACGATCCGGTTCACGAACGACGATAACTGGTCGAGACGCGCGATGAGCAGAGTCGAAAAGCCGACGAAAGTCACGATCTGGCCCGCCGACGCGCGCCCGGAGTGGACCAACTCCGAGCCGATGGCCACGATCGTCACCATCGCGATCATGGATGAAATCCGGGTGATCACGTTTATGACACCCCACCAGGTGAGCACCGGGTATTGCGCTTTCAGAATGCCGCAAGCGAGCTCATGAAAAAGCTCGGTTTCCCGGACGACTCGCGTGAAGCCGCGCACGATGGTGACGTTTCCCATGACATCCACCAGGCGCGCCGCCAGCGCCTGATGCTTGAGCTCCACCTGGGCCTGGCGCGTATGAGTGCGACGAATGACGATCCAATTGCACGTCGTGTAGACAAAGGCGAGCGCGAATAACGCGCTCGCCAAGCGCGGATCGATCGAGAACGCCATCGGTACGAGAATGACAACGCTTCCGATCGCGATGAGATTTTCTCGGAAAAACGAAAGCGTGATGTGAAAAACCTGGTCGGCCCCCATCTGGATCGTCCGAACGACTTTTCCGGACCCCTGCAGCGAATGATATCGATACGGCAGCGAAATCGTGCGCTCAAACGCCTGCTCCATCGCGCGCAAGCGCTGCCGGTGGGCGTACCGGTCGGTCGCGACCGAGAGAAAAATGCTGATCGCGGCGTTGCAGCTCCCCAGGCCGACCCATAAACCCACGTAGCGACCGAAACCGACTTGTTTGGTGAGCGCGTCGATCACCCGCCCGAAGAGCACGGGCTCGAGGATTTGGGCCGCGGCCACGCCCGCGGCGCCGGTAATGAATAAAAAAGTGAGCCGTCGCTCCGATCGGCCGATCCGGAGCACGCGGAAGAAAACTTCGATAAATTGCATTATTTAAGTGTAATCCAGCCCGCCGGAGTTTCCAGGAATAACAAGCAGGCGGCTTACTGCCGCCGTTCCCGAAGGCGACGGAACAAGGCAGGGAAAACGATCATGACAACCATGATAATGACGGCCGTCCACGTTCCGTCTCCCAAGAGACTGTTTAAGCACAGCGTCGAGATCATCAGGACCGTGAAAAAAAGCATGTCACCCAAGATCGCAAGCGTCCAACCCGAGATAAAACCATGGCCCGCGGCCAGCGCGGCGGTTCTCCCCGTCATGGGATCGACGCCGAAGGCCACCATAACCAACGAAAACGGTCCCGGCTTAATTCCATACCTCGAGCTCGACTGAGCCGCCGACTTCCTCAACGATTCATTGAACCGGGCCAGAAACCGAAAACGTTTGCCCGCCCAGATCATGAGCTTCGCCAAGGGCTCGAACAGGCAGGCAAGGATCACATCCGAAACGAAATACAAAACCATCATCAGAGGCCAGTCAAGGCCTCTGCTTCGCGCAAGCAGGACGCCCGCGGGGATGCCCCCGCCAATCGGAATGAGAAAGAGTGTTAGGACTTCCCAAGCGCTGGAAATCGAGCTGACAGAACCGATGGGTGTGGCCACAACGATTCGATTATCAAAAAAAGCGATTCCGGATACAAGACAATATTAGGCCTAGGCGACCTTGCGTTTCTCGGAGAGTCCCTCGAGCAGTTTGAATGCGTCAGAATAGGAGTGGCCGCCGACAATCAACCCGTTTTTGACGCGGAAGATCTGGCAAAAGTGAAGTTCGAACATTCGGTTCGTCGGCTCGATCCAGCCCTGGCCGGTTTCAAACGGACCGGTATGATTGCCCCGTCCCAAAACCTCGACCACGACCTGATCATCCAAGACAATGAGGTTGCGGATCTCGCCCGAGCCCTTCGGAAAAGCCGTCCACCAGTTCTTGAAATGCTTCTTGAAGGCGTCTCTTCCTCGTATTGTCCCATCGATCGCGAAATCCGTATACTCGACCTCCTCGGCCACGATTTTATCGAAGGCCCCGAGATCTTGCCGATTCAAGGCTGCATAAAGCTCCTCCACTGGCCGGGCCTGACTTGTTTGCTCTGCCATCGCTGAACTCCTTTTGAGCAGTAACGGTTGCAATTCCAATTCCGCGCGTCCTATGTTAATTCGCTTTTTTATGAAGATTCCTTTCCAAACCGAACTACGAAAATGGGCCACGCTTATTTTTATTGTGACCGCCACGCTCCTCCTCGGAAATGCGTCAAAAGCGACTGCGTCCGAACGCCGGCATTCAACCTATGCCGATGACGAAGCATCATCTCAACATGGCCCGCTGGGCTTAGGCATTGTCTTGGGCGAGCCCACCGGCTTCACCGCCAAATATTGGACTCACTCAACGGAAGCTTTCGATTTGGGCATTGCCTACTCGTTCAACGACTTCTTTACCCTTTACGGCGATTATCTCTGGCATTTCCCCGAATGGTTCTCGAAGACCTCTATTCGCGGCAAAGGCCTTGAACCCTATCTGGGAGTGGGCGGCGTTCTTTGGGTAGATACCGAAAGCGGGCGGCATGAAAGCACTTACTTCACCGATCATGGATCCGCCGGCATCGGGGTTCGCGTCCCGATCGGAATCGAGTGGCTTCCCGGCAAACCGCCGATCGGCGTTTTCGCGGAAATCGTGCCCGGCGTCGGTTTGATTCCCGCGGTCTTCGCGTTTTTGCAAGGCGGCGTCGGCGCCCGCTTCTATTTTTAGGTGAAGAACCGGCCTCTGGCTCTTTATCACGCGGCCTTTTGCTGCGTCTTTTTCACTTCGCCTTCGTCCTTCAGGCCCTTTCGAAGCATTTCGCGCAATTCCGGTCCGGCTTTGTGCCCATGAACGGAAACCGCATGCTCGACTCCGGCTCGTAACACGTCCTCTTCATTGCCGGCAATCGTCAGGCTGCACTTGTTCTCGCTCGGGAAATCCCGGCAGTCGATCACTTTGCGTGTTTCTTGAGCAAGCGCGTATTCGGCGGCCCCTCCAACATCGATCAACTCGCAAGCCTCATTCCCTTCGACCCAAGCATCGTGCCCCGGAGGAATCTGAAAGGCATCCCCAGCGTTAATCCGGAATTCCTCTCCGCTATCCATACGAATCGTCATGCTTCCCTTAAGCGCATAGCCCAGGTGGGCAACCTGGCAACTTCGGGTTTCGGCAATCGGTCGAACGTCATTAGACCATCGCCAACCGGGCTGGAACAATCCGCGTCCAACATCCGTATCGCGGCCCATATGAATCACATCCAAGCGCCCATGGCCGCGAAATTCACGACGCTCATCCGGCTTCGATAAATTTTTCGAAAATCCCTTATTTTGCGTTTCCATGCCGAAATGAAACTGCATTTGTCACGCCTGATTTTCCCCGCGCTTTTTCCTATGATAACGAGCGTACTTCATATCCGCGCCCAGGATGTGTTTTAAAAGCCAGTCGTTCAGGAAATGCATCAGCGCTCTGCCGTCGATCGAGCGAGGGTCGACCGCCGAGAATTCCCCCACCTTCGCGAGCAATGCTTCATGGACCTTCTTATGGCTGGCCAACTCGGGAAAGCCGATCGAACGCATGAATTCCTCCTCATCCGCGAAGTGGGTCACGGTGTAGGCGGCCAGATCCTGAAAAGCCGTCTTGAAAAGCGGCAGCCCCGTCCCTGTTACGCCCTTTTCGAGCCGTTGCGCGACGAGATTGATCTTATCGATCAAAAGTTGATGCTCGCTGTCCATATGGGGGATGTTCAAGCGGTACTCCTCGCCCCAGACGAAGCGATCCATCGTCAACTTGCCTTCCACCACTTGCCTCAAGCTCGCGGCCGAGTCCCTCAGCTCCTTGACCTGCTTGGCCAGATCGTTGGACGTAGAGGAGCATTTCTCCGCGGCCGCCGAGCTGACTTGGGTCGCCTGATCGATCTGCTGGATCGCCTTCGACACCTCGGTCACGCCCTTGGCCTGCTCGTGGCTTGCGCTCGCGATGCTGGATACCATCTCGGAGACTTCCGTGGAGCTGTCAAGCAAAGCGGAGAGGACTTCGCCGCACTCATGGGCGACCGCGGAACCGCGATCGACCGTGGCTTTGGCCGATGTCATCAGCGCGCCGACCGCCTGAGAGGTTTCTTGAACAATGGAATCGACTTTCTTCATACTGACTTCAAGCAGGCTCGAGATCTCCTGCGCCGCGCTTCCGCTGACCTGCGCGAGTTTCCCGACCTCTTCCGCGACCACCGAAAAACCTTTCCCGTGCTCGCCTGCCCTTGCCGCTTCGACCGAAGCGTTGAAAGAAAGAAGCTTGGTTTGAAAAACGATGTCGTTGATGACCTTGGTCTTCGCGTCAATCTCCTGGATCACCTGAACCACTTGCGAGATCTTTCGATTGCTCGAATCGACTTCCCTCATGATGTCCTCGTTATTGCGGCTGATCTCGGAAATGGATCCGACCATCTGGGTCACGACCTCTCTTCCCCGTTCGGCTTTCTTCTTCGAGGACTCGGAGGCGTCGCGTGACTGCTCCGCGTTCTCGGCCGATCGGTTCGCCATCGAGGAGATCTCCTCGATGGAGGCCGCGGTTTCCTGAATCGACTGGGCCTGCTGCATGGAGGTGCCGGCAAGGTCTTGCGAGATCGCGAGGATCTTCCCGACCGCGCCTCCCACCTCGCCCGCGCCACGCATGATGCTCTCCATGACGGAATTCACCCGCTCCAAGGAGGAACGGATCAGAAACGACGCCAGAATGAGGCCCGCCAATGCGCCAAGCCCCACCATAATTCCGATTTGCACGTCTGGGGACAGAAATCGCGAGCCCGCCTGGACGGCCTTGATATGGGCGATATCGCTCGAGACCGCGAAAACGCCGTGAAGCTTTCCATCGCTCCAGTTTTCCATCTGAAACCCGAGAACGTCCTTGCCGTTATGCCAAGGGCTCGTCGAGGGTTCGCCATGGCAATTCAAGCACCCCTGCGATTCCCGGAGCCGCACGGGCCGGTAAACGAAAATGATTTTGCCGTCATTGGCGACGATACTTTCGAGCGCCGGATTCGCCTCGAACCGCTTGAAAATGGCCAGCTCTTCGGCGGTAGCGAGGTTTTCCTTTCTACGCGGCCTATCCGAGAAAACCCGAAAGGAATAATGCTCCTTCTCGGCGCCTTTCGCCCCGATTTTCATCGCGGCGAAAATAGGCACCTGCTTCAGCACTTCCGTTTTCTCGCTCTCGCTCAATTCATCGGGGCTTTTGTGCCGGGCGGTCATGCGCTCGATGACCGGCTTGAGCCCGCCTTGGAGCGCGACGTAATCCGTCGCCGCATCCAACCGCGAATGGATGGTCTCCGCCTTGTCTATGATTCCCTGCTCAAGCTCCATCGCGCTGAAATGCCGGGCAACCGCCATCGAAATCACGGCGCAGATCAGGCAGGCGAGCCCCACCGCGGTCAGTATCCTCTTTCGCAGACCAAATGATTGGAAATAGTTCATATAATGAAGTTTCGGAAAATCTTCGCCGTTTCTGCACGGTCGCGGGTGGCGTTTAAAGGATCGAGAAGCAATGCGACTTCACAACAATGCTTCGATTTACGCCATGAGAGGGCGTTCTCAGGAAGAAGGCTTTCCATCTCACTCTGCAAGATTTAAAGTGGCGAGTATGAACGACCCAACGAGATCCGTCAGCCAAGCCATGGGAAAGGTCGTACGGAAAGTACGCCAACTGAGACGTTTGACACAGGCCCAATGCGCCGCCGCTTGCGGAGTGGGACACCGCCACTTTCAGAAAATCGAAGCCGGCGAGGTCAACCCGTCGCTCGCGTTTTTTCAATCCCTGAGCAACGTGCTTGAAACCAGGCCATGCTATTTCTTGAATACGGACGTCGTTTCCAGCCCGCTCTCCCGGTACGGAATTCTCTGCGCGTCGGAGATTTTGGACATTCTTCCGGTTGCCGCCTTCATCGCGACCGCTTCCGGCGAGATCCTCTACACGAACAAGGCCTTCCGCGAATTTTTCGGCCCGGAACAGCTGTCCTCGCTCTGGAAGCTTTTCTGTTACAAAGACGAGCAGGAAAAAGCGAAGGAGCAGTTCAAAGCCCAGGTGCCTTCAGACTGCGGCGCGCGCTCCGGACCTTTCCGCCTCATCGGGCAGGATAAACGCATCTATCCCGCTCAAATCGAGTGGCGCGCCCTACGGTCGGCCGGGAACCGTGAAATCGACGGCACGCTCGGCGTGATCGTCCTCATGGTCCGCTGAAGCCCGAGGTTTAGGCGTCCCGCCAGAATTGACTCAAGTCTTTTTATATATATTCCGATCAGCGATGCATGAATTGGTATTTTGGCACTTGGGAGAAATACGCCGTATTTCATGGACGAGCTCGCCGAAAAGAATACTGGTATTTCCAGCTATTCAACTTCATCGCGTGCGTGGTCATCGGCGCGGCGCAGGCACTAGCTCACTTCCCGCCGGTTCTTTCCATTCTCTTTTCTCTAGCCAGCATCCTGCCTGGCATCGCTGTATCGGTACGAAGACTTCACGACACGAATCGAAGCGGGTGGTGGATGTTTTTCTCGTTGATTCCTATAATCGGGCCGATCACTCTAGTCGTGTTCTTCGCGACGGACGGCCAGCCGGAAGAGAACCGGTTCGGCCCCTCACCCAAGAGCGGGCCTATCGGCCTCGCCGCTTGAGTGAAGCCTGAAGCTCACAAACTGGCCCACTTCATTGTGCATGAGCCCATGTAAAACGTTGGAAATTCATAAGAAATTGATCACTTTTGCTAAGAGCCGGTGACAACTCTCCGAGTTTTCGTTTGAAATCCGTAACCTCGGTCGTTCTCATGCACAGTGAAGTGGGCCATTTTACAAGGCCTTCCGCGAATTTTTCGGCTCGGAACAGCTGTCCTCGCTCTGGAAACTTTTCTGTTACAAAGACGAGCAGGAAAAAGCGAAGGAGCAGTTCAAAACCCAGGTGACTTCAGACTGCGGCGCGCTCGGCGTGATCACCCTCATGATTCGCTAAGCCGAAGACAGGTCCCCGAATTGCAGGTTTTTCTTGATGAACCCTCTTTCATCAAGGAGATCGATATGGGCAAACGACAAGCAGTGAACGTCGGAGGCGTGAGCGAGCATCTGGCGACTTTCGACGATCTGGACTTCAACCAATTCAGCGGGCAGAACTGGGAAGGTTTCCATAAAAGCCACTCAGACGACATCACGGTATACTGGCCCGACGGCCACTCGACCCAGGGACTCAAAAAGCACGTCGAGGACATGAAATACATGTTCTCGTTCGCGCCGGACACCCGAATCAAAACCCACCCGGTCAAGCTCGGTCAGGGCAACTGGACGGCCGTGATCGGCGTGATGGAAGGCACGTTCACGAAGCCCATGGTCACGCCGGACGGAAAGACCATCCAGCCGACCCACAAGCCTTTCAGGCTCAACATGTGCACGGTGGGTCACTGGAAAGACGGCCTCATGGACGAAGAGTATCTTTTCTGGGACAACCAAACCTATATGAAACAAATGGGCTTGGCTTAGGCAGCCTTGCGTTCTTTGCGCGCCCGGCTCGTCTTCCCGTACCACATTCCCTCGAGTTCGAGCCCGTCCGGATCCTCGAAATAAACGCCGAAGTAGTCGTCGTAGTACTCGCCGGCCGGATCGACGACTTTCGCGCCCATTTTCTTCAGGAAACTTTCAAGCTCGTAGACTTCCTTGCACGACCCGAGGCGGAACGCATAGTGATTGAACCCGACATCCCCGTAACGATACTTATGCTTTCTCCCCTTCGTATCGGCCTGGCTGATCCAGATCCGGGTTTTTCCGTTGGTCCAGCCGATGCCGTTTTCGTATTCATCCAGGACTTTAAAGCCAAGAAATTTAAAAATTTTTCCGTAGAATTTCTTCGAAGCCTTGAAGTCGCCCACTGAGAGAGAAAGATGATCAACACTTGTGATTTTTGCCATATCAGCAGGTACGAATGCATCCCGCAGGCCAAGACGCCCCCTCTCTCCTGGATTTGATTTTGCAGAAGATTTAAATATGACTTTCGGTAAACGATGCGCGGCGGAACTACTCGGCACCTTCTGGCTGGTCTTCATGGGTTGCGGAAGCGCGGTGATTGCCGCTAAATTTCCGGAGGTGGGCATTGGGCTGCTCGGGGTCTCGCTCGCCTTCGGCCTCAGCCTCCTGACCATGGCGTACGCAATCGGAACGGTTTCGGGCGCGCACCTGAATCCCGCCGTTTCGCTCGGGCTCACCGTGGCCGGCCGGTTCCCGGGACGGGAGCTGCCTGGGTATGTCATATCTCAGATCGTGGGAGCGATTCTGGCCTCGATCGTTCTCTTTTGGATCGCGTCCGGCTCGACTGAGTTCGATCTCGCGAACGGCTTCGCGGCCAACGGCTACGGGCTGCACTCGCCGGGCGGTTACAATATGCTCTCCTCTTTCCTCGCCGAGGGCCTCTTCACGTTCATGTTCCTGATGATCATTCTTGGCGTCACCGATGAGCGCGCACCCAAAGGCATGGCGCCGCTAGCGATCGGCTTGGCGCTGACCTTGATTCACCTGGTTGGAATCCCGATCACCAACACCTCGGTGAATCCGGCAAGAAGCACGGGCCCCGCGCTCGTGGTCGGCGGCTGGGCTCTCAGCCAGCTTTGGCTTTTTTGGCTCGCTCCCGCCGTCGGAGCGGCCGTCGCCGGATGGGCCTATCCGAAACTATTCGCCGCGGCCCGCGTTCCCGAAAAAGAACAGGAAGAGATCCTGCGTAAGGACCTTGCGGCTTGAACGTGACTAACTGCCCCCTTTAACTGCTGATCCGGCAAGGTGGCGGGTTGTGAATATTCCAGTGATTCTGGCCTGATCCTTTCACTGTCCGGGGCATGAAAATCAACTGCCCACGCTCTGATTGTAGCTCTCACTCATTCCCCGGT
>JARLHE010000053.1 GCA_031292385.1 Oligoflexia bacterium | reverse complement strand
CCCCCCCCCCCCCCCCCCCCCCCCCCCCCCCCCCCCCCCCCCCCCCCCCCCCCCCCCCCCCCCCCCCCCCCCCCCCCCCCCCCCCCCCCCCCCCCCCCCCCCCCACCCCCCCCAAAAAACCAAAGGAGATAAAATCATGCTCAAGAATTTCAGAACGTTTGATCTCGCCGTGCAGCTTTACCGAGGCTGTGAACAAATTCACACAAAGCCCTATCTGAAAGACCAACTGATGCGAGCAAGCCTCAGCATCGTACTCAACACGTCAGAAGGCTCAGCGAAGCCCACGGCTAAAGATCGAAGGCGGGTTTACGGTATTGCGCTAGGCAGCTGCCGAGAAGTTCAAGCACTGCTGATGCTACTCAAGCAGGATGCGCTCTTTCAGCTATCCGACCAGGTGGGTGGTTGCCTCTACAAACTCACGCACAGCCACTCACTCACCCAGGGCCCGAGCCGGCTCCAGAAACGGGGCCGGTTTCCCGCTCCCCGCTGCCCGCGCCCCGTGAATCAGAGCGACTTTCTTTCCGTCACGATTTCGATATCAAACTCGCCAGCCGAGGTCTTGAAGGGCAGAACGATCACCGGATGATCGGCCGAATGCGACGTTTTGAGGTTGGTGCCGCGGATGACTGTCGGGATCGCTTTTTCGACCGTGTAGCCCTGTCCGGTGAGCACGATCTTGGCTTGCCCGAAGATGATGTTCAAGAGCTCGGCCGCGCCGTCTTCGAGGTCTTTGGTGATCTCGGTTTGTTTTTCACCTAGCATGTTGGACATGAGCTGGAGAAAAACAGCCTCCGGAAAACAAATCGTGATCGTGCCGTTGAAGGCGCTGCTGGTGACGCCGATGACGGCGGCGATATCGAATTGAGGCTGCGGCGCTTTTCCTTTGATGAAAGGTTTTTCGTGCTTGGCTTCGAGGTTACATTGAACCCGCAGTGTTCGTAGCGTTCCTTCGACAAACGGCTTAAAAAAAAGGGCATCCATTTGAGGCATTCCTAGTTAGGATGACGGTCAAGACGGGCGGAGTCAATCTTTCTTGTAGGTCAGGAACCGGTAGGCAGGGGCTTCGTCCGACGCGGGATAGTCCTCTCGGCTTGCCTCATGAAACCGGGATGGATCCCATTCCGGGAACCATGCGTCGCCTTCGCCGTTATAGTCCACCTCTGTCAGATAGAGCCGGTCGGCTAGCGGAAGCGCGAGGCGGTAAATTTCGGCGCCTCCGATAATGAAACATTCTTCAGGGTTGGGAGATTGGGCGCTGCCAGCCAGTTTCAAAGCGTTTTCAAGAGAATCGGCGCCGAGCGCGCCGACCGGGGCGAACGATCGGTTCCGGGTGATGACGATATTCAAACGATCCGGCAGAGGGCGGCCGAGCGATTCCCAGGTTTTACGGCCCATGATCACCGCGTGATTTCTGGTCAACGCCCGGAAGCGTTTCAGGTCGGCCGGAACGCGCCAGGGCAGGGTGTTGTTGATGCCGATGACCCGATTCGTTCCCAGGGCCGCGATCAGATAAATTTTCATACCGCGATCGGCGCTTTGATCGCGGGATGAGGATCATAATCGCTCAGGGTGAAATCCTCGTAACGGAAATCAAAGATCGAGCGGACGGCCGGATTGAGCGCCATTTTCGGCCAGGCGCGCGGTTCGCGTGTCAGCTGGAGTTTGGCTTGCTCGACGTGATTCAGGTAAAGATGCGTATCCCCCAAGGTGTGCACGAAGTCGCCGGGCTTCAGATCGGTAGCCTGCGCGATCATCAAGGTCAGCAGCGCGTAGCTTGCGATATTGAAGGGAACGCCCAGGAACACATCGGCGCTTCGCTGGTAAAGCTGGCAGGAAAGCCTGCCGTTCGCGACATAAAACTGAAAGAAGGCATGGCAGGGCGGGAGCGCCATCTTGCTGAGCTCGCCCACGTTCCAAGCGCTGACGATCAAGCGGCGGGACTCCGGATTCTTCCGGATCTGCTCGATCACCTGGGAAATCTGATCGATGGTCCGTCCGTCTTGCGTCGCCCATGAGCGCCATTGGGCCCCGTACACGGGCCCGAGATTGCCTTCGGCATCCGCCCATTCGTCCCAGATCGTGACTCCGTGATCCTTGAGGAAGCGGATGTTCGTATCGCCCCGCAAAAACCAGAGCAGCTCATAAATAATGGATTTGAGATGGACCTTCTTCGTGGTGATCAGCGGAAAGCCTTCGGAGAGATCGAATCTCATTTGATGTCCGAAGACGCTGAGCGTGCCGGTGCCGGTTCGGTCGTCGCGCCGGATGCCTTGTTCGAGGACCCGCTGCAGAAGTCTTTCGTATTCCGTTAATTGAACCACGCAGGCCCCCTTCGCCTAATGGCAGAACGCTACCATAGGGCGGCGCGGGGCGGGGCAAAAAAAAACGGCCAGGGACAGCGTCCCCGGCCGTTTTACGGATACTTATGCCTTCGGCTTAGTGACCGAGGAGCTGCATCGCGGTGCGCATAAACTTCTTACGCGATTCCGGAGTCGCAGACTGGTACTTTTGGATCAATTCCCGAAGAGCGTTGTCCTTGGCCGCGAAAGCGACCGCGGACGCGGTGCCGGCGAGCTTGCCGCTCGAGCCGCGCTTGCCCTTGCCGATGGTGACGAAGCTTTTGAAATCGGAACGGATCGCGAGATTCGCGGCTTGCAAATCCTCGACGGCGATTTTCAACGCGCTGGCGAGCTGCGGGACCTTGTCCCAGGGAAGCGGAGCGCGGCCGTGCTCGATGTTTGAAACGAACTGAACGGAGCACTGGCAAGCTTTCGCCACATCCAGGAGTCCCATTCCGCGCTCCAGGCGATGAGTGCGGATCAAGTCACCGAGGGGGCCGAATGAGCGAGTGTCATTCGAACGGCCCTTGGGGCGCCCACGTTTAACTACGGACTTTACTGACGTCTTCAAAATTGCCACTTTTTAAAAGCCTTCTTTTTATAGGTTGATTGTTGATATCTGCCGATGCCGCTTCTTCTCAGTTCGAGCGTCAGGAGTCCATACGTTTCTGGATGGTCGTTTCTGGATGCCGATTTGCCCGGATTGAAAAGTTGCCCCGTTACTAACCCGACTAAGCGGCATTTGCCAATAAAATTTATTCAATACTAAAAATTATTCAAAGGCGATTGTCGAAATCGATCCAGCGCGTATAATTATCTTGTCGTGGACAAGGTTAAAATCAAAATCTGGGGAGCTCGCGGCTCTCTGCCCGCCCCGGTTTATCCCGACGTTGTCGAGGCCGGCGCGCGTTCGCTTTTTGACGAATTTTTTGCCCGCGGCTATTCCCGAAGCGAAGACGTCGCTCGCTTTTTTTCCGAAATGCCTCGCCATCGCCTGGGCGGCTACGGCGGCAATACTCCCTGCGCCGAGGTCCGGTATCAGGACACCCGGCTGATGGTCGACGCGGGCAGCGGTCTCCGCGCCCTCAGCGACGAATATATGGCCGGCCCGTGCGGTCAGGGTCAGGGCGAAGCGCACCTGCTGTTCACCCATTTTCACTGGGATCATTTAATCGGACTGCCCTTTTTTACTCCACTTTTCATTCCAGGCAATCAAATTCATTTTTACGCGGTTCAGCCCGAGCTCCCGGAAGTCATTGAGGCGGTTTTCAAGAAACCCTTTTTTCCGGTCCCATTGAAGCAGGTCGGGGCCACCCTGCATTGCCACCGCCTTGAGCCGCGCAAAGCGGCACGCTTCGGGGGGATTCAGGTCACTCCCTACCAGCTCGATCATCCGGACCCGTGCTGGGGCTATAAATTCGAAGCCGGGGGGAAAGTCTATTCCCATTGTGTGGATACCGAGTGCACGCGCCTCACCAGGCAGGCTTTAGGCCCGGATCTGCCGCTGTATCAAGGCGTTGATCTGATGGCCTTTGATGCGCAGTACACTTTGATCGAAACGATCGCGAAAATGAATTGGGGCCATGCTGCGGCTTCGATCGGCCTTGATTTGGCGATGCGCGAGGGGATTAAGCGCGTTCTGTTCATGCACCACGATCCCGCCTCGAGCGCCGAAAAGATCGCCGCCGCGGAGGCCCAGGCGCGCCGCTATTACGAAAGCCAGATCCGCGCGTCAACCGGTCAATTGCATAAAGTGGAGTGGTCCTTCGCTTACGACGGGCAAGAAATTGAGCTTTAGGCCGCGGCCCGTTTCTGTTTTTTGGGCTTGATGCGCTTGGCATCCAGCAACGCAAGGGGAGGCTGCCGCAGATTGCTGGTCAGTCCCACGAGGCTCATTCCTTTGATGATGTAATAAGTCAGATCGATCTCGTACCAGAAAAAGCCCTGGCGCGTGCTGCTCATGTAGGTGTGGTGGTTGTTGTGCCATCCTTCGCCCATGGTGAGGATGGAGAGAAGAAAATTGTTTCGGCTCGTGTCCGTGGATTGGTATCTGCGCGTTCCCCAGACATGGGCCATCGAGTTGATGAAAAAAGTGCAGTGCCAGAGCGCGACCGTGCTGATCAGGAAGCCCCAGACGAAAGCCGGGAACCCGCAAAGCAAATAGATTCCCACGCCAAGCGCGATCGGCGGAAGGACGTGCCACTTGTTGAGCCAGCGGAGCTCGGGGTATTTCGCGAGATCCGGAATTTGGTCCCAGCGGGTTTCTTCATGTGCGTTGGAAATGATCCATCCGGCGTGGGACCACCAAAAACCTCTCTGAAGAGGTGAGTGGATATCCGCGGGCTGGTCCGAGTACTTGTGGTGAAGCCGGTGATTCGCGGCCCACCAGAGCACGCCTTTTTGGGCGCTGGTGGTGCCGAGCAGGGCGATCAAAAATTGCATCACACGGCTTGTCTTATAGCTTCGATGGGAAAAGTAACGGTGATAGCCGCCCGTGATGGCGAACATGCGGGCGTAAAACATCGCTACCGCGAAGGCTACGTATTGCCATTTGAACGGCACGAGAAAAACGCAAATCAGCGCCGCCAGGTGTACGAGGAAGAAAGGCGAGGAGCGAAGGTAGTCGATAGCTCTGACCCGCGGAAGCGCCTGAGGGCTTGCGGAAGCCGCGGGCGCGACCGGATCGGTCGAGGCGTCCGAGGATTTCGAATTCAGAATTTCCTGAAACGGGGAGATGAGATCAGATGCGAGAGTATCGTTGGTTAACGTCGACATAGGGACAGTTTGCCTGTCCTACGTCGAGAAAGTTGTAAAACAACTGTAAGAGTCCGTGTTGAGAGGTCGCGCAGAGTTAAGTGACCGGGATTTTTAAGGAATTTTTTCCCGCTCCCGGCCACTTTGCTTCCGCTTACTTATTGGTGACCGCCGCCGCGCGAGGCGGCTCCTCCCTTGCGCCCGATCTGAGCCATATGCTCCCGGTTTTTGGAGACGCTCTGTCCCCCTTTTCTTCCGATTTCGGCCATATGCTCCCGGTTTCGGGAGACGGCAAGTCCGCCTTTGCGGGCGACCTCTTTACGGGTTTGCGGATCCATGGCGGCCGTTCCTCGCGCGCCCGTGTGAGGGTGGATTGACTCAGCCTGAGCGCTTTGACCCTGCAAAGCTTCGGGCTTCTCTTCTTTTTTTTCCTGTTCGATCATCTCTATCATGCGTTCCTCCATGAGATTCTTCGATCCGGCGGGTTGTGTTCGAGCCGGCTTCCTGCGCCGAGCTTTGGCAATGAATTCGATTTCCGTCGTTCGTATGGCAGCTATGGGTGCAAAGGGTATTCCCGGCAGCCAGTTTTTTATGGCCCTATTATTGAATAATGGTTTCCATGGCTTTGAAGGCGATGCGCAAGCAGACTACGGAAGATCCCGAGCTTGCTGATCGCTTTGACCGGGTGCTGGGGGAGACGGTCGAGGCGATGGACGAGAGCGGGTTGCGCTACGTGTTCATCGGCGGCATCGCTTCCGGCGGCTTGGGCCGCCCCAGGTCGACCCACGATATCGACATATTCGTCATGCCGGAGGACGCGGAGCTCGCGCTGCGCGCGCTGGCCAAGAAAAATTTTCGCACGGAACGGACCGATCCCACCTGGCTGTATAAAGCGTTCAAGGAGGACATCCTGGTCGATGTTATTTTTAAATCGAAAGGCGAAATCTATCTGGACCAGGAAATGTACGGGCGGAGCATCACCGCCCCCTTTCACAACCGCCAGCTTAGGCTGGTTGCCCCGGAAGACTTGCTGATCATCAAGGCGGTCGCTCACAGCGAGCTGACCCCGGGCCATTGGCACGACGCGACCGCTCTTTTGTCTCATGCCAAATTGGATTGGCCTTATTTGATTTTGCGCGCCCGTCGCGCGCCTCGTCGCGTGCTGAGCTTGCTGCTTTATGCGCAATCGAACGATATCTGGGTGCCTAATTACGTGATTCACGAGCTCTATGAGGTCGTTTTCGGCGAGCGGGAGCGGATCGCGCCCCCGAGGGCCGCGCCGTTGGCGGCCCGGCCTTCGCCGCAAAATCCGTATACGACGGCTCATTTGCGGAGCCTGCTCGCTGAGGACCCGCGAACCCATGAGCTCGACATCGAGATCGAATACGCCGAAAACCGGCTTTTGTTGCGGGGCGAGGTTCCTTACGCCGAGCGGCGCCAGGCGATCGAGAAAATAGTGCAGGAGTATGTTCCCGGATGCCGCATCGAAAACCAGATCCGGGTGACGTTCCATAACGAGCCGACCGAAGCGGAGGCGTTGAAGTGATCCGGGTCGCCGCGGTCGGGGACGTGCATTACGATCGGAGCACAAGAAAGGAAATGCGGGAGCACTTCCTGGCGCTTCGCGGGCGGGCGGACCTTTTGCTCATGGCCGGGGACCTGACCCAATCGGGGAACCCGGAAGAGGCTCGCGCCCTGGCCTTCGATCTGCGCGATCTCAGCGTGCCGGTGGTCGCCGTGCTGGGTAATCACGATTACCATCAAAACCGGGAAGAGGAGATTCGCGCGGAGCTCGCTTCCGCAGGCGTTATCTGTCTTGAGGGAGAATCCACCGAACTGCGGGTTCACAGCACTTCGGTCGGAATCGCCGGGGTTACCGGCTTCGGCGGAGGATTTTTCGGGGCTTGCGTTACCGAGTTCGGAGAGGCGGAGACGAAAAGCTTCGCCCATTTCGGCCGGGAGCAGGCGGATATCTTGCGAAGGCAGGTGCGCTCCCTCGATACCGACTACCGTTTCGCGCTTTTGCACTACGCGCCGGTCGAGGGCACATTGCTCGGCGAGCGGCGCGAGCTTTTCCCGTTTTTGGGTTGCCACTTATTGGCCGAAGCCATCGACGAGGCGCAAATCGATGCCGTCTTCCACGGTCACGCCCATCGCGGATCGGAGCGAGGGGAGACTCCGGGAGGCGTGCCGGTACGCAATGTCGCGATGATGGTGATCCGTCATTCCTACAATATCTATACTTTCGAAAAGCATGCGCGGTAAGTCGGCGCGAATTGTGATAAGCTAATCGGCGTGTCTTCCGATCAACGAAACCCATGGCATATTCTCGATCCTGAGATGACCGATCCGGCCCGGATCCGCCGCGAACGCGACAAGGCCGCCAAGCTGAAGAAGTCGCAGTGGTGGCATCGCCTGGTGAATCGCGGGATTTGTCATTATTGCGAAAAGAAATTCTCGCCCTCGGAACTGACGATGGATCACGTCGTGCCGCTCGCGAGAGGGGGCTCGAGCACGCAAGGCAATCTGGTTCCCGCCTGCCGCGAATGCAATCGCGACAAGAAGCTGGAAACGCCGGTGGAGCTGATCCTGAAGCGGGAGGAGCGGTCGAATGACGAGTGAAATGACGAATACGACGTCGGTTTGGGGAGACGCGCAGACCCGGTTTTTCTTCGATCTCACTCCCGACCGCGTGCTGGACGCGGTCGAGGCCTCGGGCCTGCATCCCACCGGGCGGTGCGCGGCGCTCAACAGTTTCGAAAATCGGGTTTACGACGTCGAGCTCGAAGCCGAAGGGGATTTCGAAGGCCGCCGGCGCACGGCAACCGAGCTGCTCGCCAGTCGCCGTGTCGTTAAATTTTACCGTCCCGGGCGTTGGAACCAGGCGCAGATTCTGGAAGAGCACGAGTTCCTGCTGGATTTGAATGAGGCCGAGATTCCGGTCGTCGCCCCGCTGTCTTTCGCGGACGGGAAGACGCTTCACTACTTGCCGAGCGGGATCGGTTACGCGGTTTTCCCGAAGGTGGGGGGACGCGCGCCCGAGGAGATGTCTCCCGATCAATTGCGCCAGATCGGCCGCTTGCTCGCGCGGATTCATCAGGTGGGCGCGAAGAAAAAGGCCCTGCATCGGATCGAGCTCAACCCGGACACTTACGGACGGCAGAATCTGAAAGCGCTCATCGACGCGGACAAGGTTCCGCTGGAATTCCGAAACCGCTATGAAAGCGCGGTGCTCGAGATCTGCTCCCTTGCCGACCGTCTTTTTCGCGAGCTGCCGGAGGGCTCGATTCATCGCATTCATGGGGATTGTCATCTCGGCAATTTGCTTTGGAGCCCCAGCGGTCCGTTTTTTCTCGATTTTGACGACATGGTTCGCGGCCCCGCGGTGCAGGATATCTGGCTTCTGGTGCCCGGGCGCGATCAGGAATCGCTCGCGAATCGTCAGCATTTGCTCGATGGATACGAAGAAATGCGGCACTTCGATTACTCGAGCTTGCGCCTGGTCGAGCCTCTGCGCGCCCTGCGCTTCGTGCATTATTCGGCGTGGATCGCGCGTCGTTGGGATGATCCCGCTTTTCCCCTGGCTTTTCCGCATTTCGGTTCGCATCGCTATTGGGCGGATGAGACTCACGACATGGAAGAACAGCTCAGGCTCGCACGATCGCTTGGCTGAAAATTTGACTTGCGATAGCCCGTCCCATAAAGTGAATCGGGCGCATGAATAGAAGTCACTTCATCACGATTCTGCTTACGGCCGGTTTTTCAGCGGTCGGCCTGGCTGCTACGCCGAGTCCGAGTCCTGTTTCAGCCGGTGGGCAAGCCGCCGCCGCTACAGTCTCGGCTCCATCGGTTCAGGTTCCGCTGGATTCGATCCAGAGAAAAGTCGCCGCCTCCCAGCGTGAGCGCGCGCGAGTGGTTCCTCCTCCCTCCTTTCAGCCTTGCGAGCCCGAGTCCGAGCCGGTCACCGAGTCCTCGCGTCTTTGGGGCTCGTACGAGAACGTGAATGTCGGCGTGCCGAGCGACACCCCGAGCCTCGATTTTTGCGCCGAATGGAATCCTGAGTTCGCCTTCAACGGGCATCATTGCTGCCGCAACTTCGAAAGCATCCACCATCGCAAAGCCCGGATGAGCTGTTTTTCCCGTCGTCCCCGCGGATCGTTCTGCGAGGAGATGACGGACGATCAGAAGGAATACATCTCGAACGTGCAGAGCGGGAGAATACCGGATGTGCTTCAAACGATCGCCCAGGACATGGTGGCCCATCGGGAGCAATCTTACTGCACCGGCAATAACGGTTTTCTCGCGTACGGACGACCGGTCGTGCCCACCGCGAAAAATCGCCTGGCGATCCGCTCGCCCGGGCGCTGCACGGAGTTCGGAAACGACAACATGGTCGGCATGGTCGAATGGCTGGGGGAGAAGGTCGGCGAGGCGTTCCCGGCCTCGGCCGCTCCCGGCGTGCGGTTGGTTTTGGGCGATATCTCAGGCCCGCGCGGCGGCTGCCTTTCCGGAATGAACAGCATCGTCGGCCATCGCTCGCATACGAACGGAACCGACGCTGATATCGGGTTTCTCGCGGTAAGAGGCGGGGGACGGCTGCCTTCTCCGGTTGAATTTCATTATGACTTCGATCCGAACCTTCAGTGGTGGCTCATCAAGCAGGCTTTTCACAACCCGTACGCATGCATCAAAGTGATTTTCCTCGACCGGCGATTGATCCGGAAATTGGCGAAGGCCGCGCGAAATGACGACGAATGGTCGCGGCTGGGCCGGTTCCTTCGGCATATGCCCGGCCATAAAAATCATATGCATGTTCGCATCGGCGCGGCCCCGGGCCGACCGGGCTGCTCGCTCGATCCTCATCCTGAACTCGAGCCGGATGGCGAGGACGAAGGCGGAGGCCAAAACCCCGATGTCGATCTGGTCGATCTCGGGATCACGCCCGTCGAGCATGTTTCGGGTCGTTGAGTAAGTCTTGGAGAAGATCCTTGAGCTCGGGCTCGGGAATCAGTTTTTTCGCGCGAACTAGCTCGACGATCGTTTTTCCGGATTTCATCGCTTCTTTCACGAGCGTGGCGGTATTTTCGTAGCCCAGGCGCGGGCTGAGCGCCGTCGCCGTTTGCGGCGTGTTTTCATAGAAATGCCGGAGGCGCGGCTCGTTCGGTTCCAGCCCGTCCAGACAACGCACTCGAAGCGCGGCAAGCGCGTTCGTCGCGATCCGGGTCGCTTCGAGTATGGAACGCGCCATGATCGGCATCATGACGTTGAGCTCGAGCTGACCCGCCTGCGCGGCATAGGCAACGGTCTGGTCATACCCCAGCACCGCGAACCAGGTCTGATTGGCCATCTCGACCATCGACGGATTGACCTTACCGGGCATGATGCTGCTTCCAGGCTGGACTTCGGGCAAGCGAAGCTCGTTCAGGCCGTTCATGGGGCCCGAGGCGAGAAGCCGCAGGTCGTTGCAGATCCGTGTGAGCTCAAGGGCCATCAACCTGAGCATCGAAGAATAGAAGCTGACCGGGGACTGCGACTGCATGGCTTCGAAAAGATCGTCGCTGAGCCGGAATTTTTCCCCGGTCTGTCGGGAAATTTCATCGATCGCGATCCGGGCGAAGTTTTCGGGCACGTTCAGGCCCGTGCCGGCGGCGCTTCCCCCAAGGCCCAGTTCGCGGCAAGCATTCCTGCCGTCCTCGATCCAGCTCTCCAGTCGGAAAAAAGTGGTCGACCAGGCGTGAGCTTCTTGTCCGAGCCGCATGGGGACGGCGTCCTGCAGGTGCGTGCGGGCCGCCTTCGGGATTGTCCACCATTGCTCGGCCTTTGTCCGCAGCACGGTTCCGCATCTTCGGAGCTCGGTCTTGAGGGCCTCGCTCGCCTCGACGATCGCCATCCGCATGGCGGTCGGGTAGGTGTCGTTCGTGGACTGGGAACGATTCACGTGGTCGTTGGGGTGGATCCCGAGGGCCGGGTTGATGCGGTCGGCGACGTGCGCGAGAACCTCGTTCGCGTTCATGTTCTGGCTGGTACCCGCGCCCGCTTGGAAGGCGTCGACCGGAAAATGGGCTTCCCGCTCGCGATCGTCCATGGCCAAGAGGACATGGGCAGCCTGCTGGATGAGTGCCGCACGCGCCGGATCAATCGCACCGCATTGTTCGTTCGCGACGGCCGCCGCGGCCTTGAGCCGCAAGTAGGCGCGAACGAGTTCGGGATGCGCCCGGTTTCCAGATATTGGAAAATTATTGATGGCCCGCTGCGTTTGGGCTCCGTAAAGCACGTGATCGGGGAGGCGGACCGCACCCATGGAATCGCGCTCGGTATGCATGATTTACATGGTCTGCAAAAAGTATGGATGATTTTTATCGAATTTAACTAGATCTTTATTGAGTCATGGCGCTATTTGTGCAAAGTGTGGCGCAAATCTTTTAGTAGTTAGATGTAAAATAAGGGGGCTGTCTTTTGAGCAGCGCGGTTTTTAATTCAGGTTTGAGTGTTTTGGTGGTTGAGGACGATGCTTCCGTGCGGGAAACCCTGGGGATGGTGCTGGAGGCCTACCATTACCGGCCGGTACTGGTGGAAAGCGGGCAGAAGGCCTTGGAATATTTGGCATTTCAATGGCCTGACGTGATGCTTCTCGATCTCACGTTGAAAGAAATGAGCGGAGAGCAGGTTTATCGCCAAATCGAAGGCCGCTTCGGAAGGGTGCCTCCCACCGTGGTTCTTTCCGCGGTTCAGCACGGTGAGGTCCGCGCTAGCCACCTCCACGGCGCCTGGTTTCTCGCGAAACCCTATACGATCGAGGAACTTGTGGACGTCATTCAGCAAGCTTCGAGGTCGCGCGCCGCCTAAGCAGGTCGAATTCGGCCGTCAAAGCCGCGTGATCGGACAGTTCCCGCCAAGGTCGATCGACCAGGCATTCCGCACGACTCAGTTTCATTCCGCGATAGTAAATCCGGTCAAGTCGCAACGCCGGCATCCAGCTCGGGAAGGTTCGGGCGTGTTTGCCTTGCGATTTTAAGAACGCTTCTTCAACATCCAGGTTTTTTTTGAGCGGGCCGGAGGCGCGAACCTTCCAATCGTTGAAATCCCCTCCGATCACCAGGGGCTCGTCCGCAAGGACGTGGGATTCGATTCTTTGGCAAATTCTTTTGACCTGATGGGTTCGGTCCTTTTCAAAAAGCCCCAGGTGAACGCAAATCGCGTGGAGATTCCCGAACCGGGGAACTTTGATCACCACGTGCAGCAGTCCCCGACGCTCGATCCGGCTCGAGGAGACGTCGATGTTTTCCCAGAAAGTGATCGGAAAGCGGCTGATCACGGCATTGCCGTGGTGCCCGGCGGTATAGACCGCGTTTTTGCCGTAGGCAAAGTGGGGCCAGATCTCATCGGCCAGAAACTCGAATTGGCTCTGCAGGGGCCAGTCGGCGACCCTTTTTTTGCGTTTTTCGTGCTCTCCCTGGACTTCCTGGAGAAGCACGATATCGGCATGGGTTCCGCGGATCGCCTCGCGCATTCGCCGCAGGACAAATTTCCGGTTATTGGCCGAAAATCCCTTGTGAATATTGTAGGAGAGGATTTTTAGCCTCATTTCAACCTCATAGCTTCCATCTTATCAAAAACGAACGCATGTATGGCGGTTGATTTTTGATGACTCGGATGCTAATTTTTCGAATTATTATGAATACTTCGACTCCTTCCGCTTCCCGACCTGTCCGCACCATCCGCTCTCATGACTGTGGTTCTCTTCGGGCAAGCGATTTAGGAAAGGAAGTCATGCTTTGCGGCTGGGTGGCCAAACGCCGTGACCATGGCGGCCTGGTGTTCTGCGATCTTCGCGACCGTTACGGCTTGACTCAAATCGTTTTCGACCCGGCCCTCGCCGGTGGAGCGGCCGCTCACGAAACGGCGGGCCGGTTGCGATCGGAATTCGTCATCTGGTGCAAAGGCAAAGTGAGGCATCGCCCGGAAGGAATGACCAATACGAAGCTTGCCACGGGCGAGATCGAGGTCGCCTGCACGGAGCTGGTGATTTTGTCGGAGGCGAAAACCCCGCCGTTCGCCATTGACGATGAGGCCGAGGTGGCCGAAAGCGTCCGGTTGAAATACCGCTATCTGGATTTGCGCCGGCCCTCGCTGCAGCGCAACCTCTTGATCCGGCATCGCATGCTTTCGATCGTCCGCAATCACCTGGACCAAAACCATTTCGTCGAGGTCGAAACGCCGATTCTTTACAAGTCGACCCCCGAGGGCGCGCGCGATTTCATCGTGCCTTCGCGCATCAATCCGGGAAGTTTTTACGCTTTGCCGCAGTCGCCGCAAACGCTCAAGCAGCTTCTGATGATCAGCGGGATGGACCGCTATTATCAGATCGCCCGTTGCTTCCGGGACGAGGACCTGCGCGCCGACCGACAGCCGGAATTTTCGCAAATCGACATCGAGCAGTCGTTTCTGGACGAAGAAGCTTTCTTTCCGATCCTGGAATCGATGATGGCGAAGCTTTGGAAGGAAATCCTGGGCGTCGAGCTGAAGACCCCGTTTCCGCGCATGCCTTATAGCGAAGCGATGTCGCGTTTCGGTAGCGACAAGCCGGATGTGCGCTTCGGGCTCGAGCTCAATGATCTTTCGGATGTTTTCGCTAAAAGCGGCTTCCAAGTGTTTTCGAACGCGCTTGCGGCCAACTCCCGCGGGCGCAGAGGCTCCGTTCGCGCGATCGTGGTGCCGGGCGAGGCCGAAAAATTCTCGCGCAAGGACCTCGACGATCTGACGGCGCATGCCGCGACTTTCGGCGCCAAAGGGCTGCTTTGGATCAAGATTCAGCCAGGTGGCCCAGAAGGCGGTGTAGTGATGCAATCGCCGGCCGCCAAGTTTTTCACCGAGGAAGAGAAATCGGCTCTGACCGCGCGCCTGAAGCTTGCGCCGGGACATTTGGTTCTGATCATCGCCGATCCGAAAGACAAGGTTGTATACGACGCGCTCGGCGCGATTCGCCTTTCCGTGGGCGCGCGCTTGGGCCTCATTCCCAAACACGGGGAAGGGGCGCCCGCTTTTCTTTGGGTAATGAACTTTCCGCTGCTCGAATTCGACGATAAGGAGAACCGCTACTATGCTTGCCACCATCCGTTTACTTCGCCCCGTCCGGAATTTTTCGAAGATTTTATCCATGGCCGCGATCTCGATCGCATCGAAGCTTCGGCCTACGACTTAGTTTTGAATGGCGTTGAAGTCGGTGGCGGAAGCCTTCGTATCTATCGGCCGGACGTGCAGGCCGCGATGTTCAAGCTCCTGGGCTTGACGCCCGAAGAGGCGAAGGCCAAATTCGGGTTTTTCCTCGAGGCGCTTCAATACGGCACGCCTCCGCACGGCGGCCTGGCTTTCGGCGTCGATCGCCTGGCTGCTCTTCTCTGCGGCGTCGGCCCAATCCGCGATGTGATGGCTTTCCCGAAAACGCAAAAGGGCACCGATCTGATGGCGGAAACTCCGTCGGCAGTCACGCCCGAGCAGTTGGCCGAGCTGGGAATCGCTTTGGCGCGTCCCCAGGCAAATCGCGAAAATGCAGGATCCTGAGCTCTCGGCTTCGGCTTTTTCTTGGTGCACGCGAGCAGGCTCGCTGGGGCGATTTGCTCGTGAGGAATTCGATCTTCTCGTGATCGGAGGGGGAATCACGGGCGCCGGAGTCGCGCGCGATTCCGCGATGCGCGGCTTGAAAGTCGCGCTCGTCGAGCGGGGCGATTTCGCCTCGGGCACTTCCTCGAAAAGCTCGAAACTCATTCACGGCGGCGTTCGTTACCTCGAGAATCTCGAGTTTCACCTCGTTTTCGAGGCGCTTTCCGAGCGCGCGAATCTTCTGAAAACCGCGCCCTCGATGGTGCGTCCGCTCAAGTTTTTTTTTCCCGTCTATCGCGGCGATCGCTTGGGAATGTTCAAGCTCTCGCTAGGGCTTTGGCTTTACGATTTGCTAGCGCTTTTTCGCACGCCCGGTTTTCACCGGCTTTATTTTCGAAGAGGGCTGCTGCGCCAGATTCCTTTTCTCCGACAAAAGGGCTTGAAAGGCGGCTTTAGCTACTATGACGCCTCGATGTGGGATGATGTGATCGCGGTCGAGGTTTTGCGCTCGGCGCGCTCTTTAGGCGCCGAGGTGGCCAATTATGCCGAAGCAGTGGCGCCGCTTTGGGGAGAAGGGGAGCACGCGGGCCGGATCGTGGGGTTCCGGGTGCGGGATCTTCTGAACCCGGGCGCGCGGGAAGTTTCAGTGCGAGCCAAGAAGGTCGTGGTTTGCGCGGGGCCCTGGACGGATGAGCTGGGCGCTAAACTTTCGGAGGATTGGAAAGGGTGGCTTGCGCCCAGTAAGGGCGTGCATCTCATTTTCGATCTGAAGCGCATACCCGTACCGGGTGCGATGGTGATGAGTCAGCCTCAGGACGGGCGTATCGCGTTCGTGATTCCACGTCCTGATTTCGGCGCGGGCGTGGTGATTGTCGGGACGACGGATGGTCCCTCGCCCAGGGATCCCGCTCACGCGACCATCGATCCTGAGGACGTGAATTATCTTCTCGGGCTGCTCGCTCGTTATTTTCCGGATCTGCAGCTTAAAGCTTCGGATATCCTCAGCGCCTATGTCGGCGTGAGGCCCTTGATGGGACAATCGGTAAGCGCCCAGTCGGCAACCGGCGGCGAGACCGCGCTACAAAAAGTCTCGCGCGAGCATCATATCGGAGGTGGCCCAGGCGGTACCGTGATCGTGGCGGGCGGAAAGTACACGACCTTCAGAAAGATGGCCGAAGAGATCGTCGATTTCGCGCTCAAGGACCTGTCCGTGGTGACAAGGCCTTCGCCCGGAAAATCGGGGACGCTGGCTCCTTTCAATCGGCTTGCGACTCCTGACGCCGTCCAGGCGGCCAAGCAGAAGGCTGTTTTGGAAAACATCCGGGTTCCGGCTGAGCTCTGGGAGCGTTACGGCGCGGATGCTTTGAACATAGTCCAGCTTGCCGCCGAGCATCCGGCGCACGCGGGCGCCCCCGCCGATCCAGAGGGGTTTCCATTTCTCGCCGCGCAGCTTCGTTACTCGATTCGTCACGAGATGTGCATCCGTCTTTCTGATTTCTACCTGCGCCGGCTGCCGCTTTACGCCGCGCGCGCCGATCATGGCTTGCCCTGGGCCGAAACGCTCGCGCAAGTCTGGGCCGAAGAGCGTGGACTTGCCGCGGAGGCGATCGCGCCCGAGCTTGCGTCGTTGCGTGAAAAAATCGCGCAGCTTTCGTCGTGGAAAAAGAGTCTCGCTCCGCCGGCGGAGCCGCTTTCACTCTCTCAGCGCGAGGATTTCAAGGCGCCCTGAACCGAGTTCGCGAGCGGATTGAGTCGCCTTTTTATGAGCTAAAGGATTCTTCAGCTCTGTGTAGCTTTAATCTTTCAACTTGGCCGTGAAGGCGAGAACGCGCGCACCGAAGGCTTTCGCGGTCTCAAGGTCGCCGGGCAGCGGCGCTTCCTCGGTCGACGCGTCCGCGGGCGATTGCGCGAGCGCCCCCGAAAACCCGCCCAGCCAGTTCAGGTCAGTGCGAAGCGCGGACTTGTTGCTCGAGGGCATCATCCCGGTTCCCACCCAGGCCATTCCGTGTTGCATCGACAAGGTGATGAAGTAGGAGAGGGTCGCGAATTTATCGCCATTGGGGGACGCTGAATTCGTGAAGCCAGCGGCGATCTTGTCTTTCCACTGACCGGTCATCCAGACTTTGGAGCTTGCATCGGCGAATTTCTTGAACTGCCAGGCCGGGCCGCCCATATAGGTCGGGCTGCCGAAGATGATGGCCTTGGCCGCGTTGAGCTTCGCCCAGGAGGCTTCGTCGACATTGCCGTCCTTGTCGATCGCGATGAGCTGCGCGTCGGGGCCGGCGCCCTTTGCGACGGCTTCCGCCTGTTTTGCCGTATGTCCGTATCCGCTGAAGTACACGATCGCTATTTTGGGCATAATGGGTCTCCTCTTTAGTGTTTCATGATCCGCGAGAGATACTCTTCGTAGTTGCCTTCGTAGACGCGCAGCTCGCCGTGGTCGACTTCAAAAACACGGTTGGCGACTTGCCGCAAGAAATGGCGATCGTGGCTGACGATCATGACCGTGCCGTCGAACTCGCGCAGGGCTTCGAGCAGGATTTCGCGCGAGCGGATGTCGAGATGGTTGGTCGGCTCGTCGAGCACCAAAAAGTTCACCGGCTTGGCGAGAATCGTCGCCAAAACCACGCGACTTTTCTCGCCGCCCGAGAGGACGCCGATTTTCTTTTCGACATCGTCGCCGCTGAATAAGAACGCCCCAAGCAGGTTGCGAACGAACCCGATCGTCGCATCGGGGATGCGATCGTGAATCTCTTCGAAAATGGTTTTGTTCGGGTTCAGCACTTCGAGCGCGTGCTGGCTGAAGTAGCCCAGGCGAACGCTGGCGCCGAGCTCAACGCCGCCCTCGCTGGCTTCGGCAAGTCCGGTCACGCAGCGAAGCAACGTGGATTTGCCGGCGCCGTTCACGCCGACCACCGCGACTTTGTCGAGGCGCTTGACGACACCCGACACGCCGCTGAAGACGGGCTTGGTCGATCCGTCGTCGCGGACCCAGGCTTTGCCGAGCGACGCCATCTTAACGACGTCGTTCCCGCTGCGCGGGGAGGGCGGAAATTCGAATTTCATCGCGCGTTCTTCGGGCGGAATCTCGATGCGCTCGATCTTATCGAGTTTTTTCACGCGCGATTGCACTTGGGCCGCGTGCGAGGCGCGGGCTGCGAAGCGGGCGATGAATTCTTCTTCCTTGGCAAGCATGTCTTGCTGCTTTTGATGGGCGGCCCGGAGCTGCTCGCGGCGAATCTCGCGCTCGCGCAGGTAGAAATCGTAGTTGCCGCTGTAAACGGTGATCGATTTGTTGGCGACCTCGACAATGCGGTTGACGATGCGGTTCATGAACTCGCGATCGTGGCTGGTCATGACGAGCGAGCCGCGGAAATTCTGCAGCCACTCCTCGAGCCAGATAATCGACTCGAGATCGAGATGGTTGGTCGGTTCGTCCATGAGCAGAACATCAGGATTCAAGGCCAGAATGCGGGCCAGCGCGATACGCATTTTCCAACCGCCGCTGAAGGTCTCGACCGGGCGGTCGTAATCGCCAGGGCCGATGCCCAAGCCGGTCAGAATCGCCTTGGCGCGTGATTCGAGGTCATAGCCTCCGCGCTGTTCGAATTCGAGCTGGGCTTCTCCGTATTTTTCGAGGAGTTCGGCCATTTCATCGTCGGGCAGGGGATCGATGGCCGAGCTTTCCAGCCGTTTTTCCATCGCGGCGATTTTTCCGGCTAGATCAGAGATCTTGCCAGCGCCGGCCATTACTTCGGCCAGGGCCGAGCGCCCCCGCATTTCGCCCACATCTTGGGAGAAGTAGCCGATCACCGTCTTTTCGGGCACGCTCACGACACCCGAATCGGCCGCCTCTTCGCGCGTGACGAGTCTGAAGACGGTCGTTTTGCCCGCTCCGTTGGGGCCCACCAGGCCGATCTTATCCCCGGGGCGGATCTGAAAACTCGCATCGCGATAAAGGACATGGCTGCCGTACTGCTTCGAAACATTCGTTAGGTGAATCACGGGCTATTTCATACCTCAAAAACCAAAGGAAACCAAAGGTAGGCCGTACCTTTTGGTTTAGCTTTGCGTCATTTTGCGTTAGGTTGGCGGCGATGGCCTTTCTCTTTGTTGCCTGCCAGTCGGGCGCCGAAAAAGCTTTGAAAGCCGAGTTGGCTAGGGAGCATTCCGGGCTGAAATTCGCTTTTTCCCGCCCGGGCTTCGTGACTTTTAAGGGGGATGAGGAATCTTTTGGCCGGTTTGAGCTCGATTCGGTCTTCGCTCGGGCTTATGGCGAATCCCTGGTGACCCTGAAGCAGGCAGCTTCCGGGGCGGGGGCCCAGGGGGTGCTCGAGGCGGCTCGCGGTTTGAAGGAGCGGGTGAAGCTCTCGGCGCCGTTGCGCCTGCATGTGTTCGAGCGCGATCAGCACCCGCCGGGCGAGGAACCCCAGGGGTTTCGGCCTGGGGTTCTTGCCGATCAGGCCTTGCGGATGATCCGAGCCGAAGATCGTGAAGGGCTTTTCGCCGCCGAATCGCAGGCCACGGTACCGGGTGAGCTGGTTCTCGATGTGATCGTGGTCGACGAAAACGAGTGGTGGGTCGGATGGCATGAGCATTCGTCGCGCCACCACGGTTCGCCGGGCGGAAATCCGCGCATCGCGCTTCCGAAAGAGGCTCCATCACGAGCGTATCTGAAGCTTGAGGAGGCGCTTCTGTGGTCGCGCGCGCCGATCAAAAAAGGCGATCGGGCGGTCGAGATCGGAAGCGCGCCCGGAGGCGCGTGTTTCGCGCTTTTGGAGCGTGGCCTGGAGGTTTTCGGAATCGATCCCGGCGAAATGGACCCGGTCGTCTTGAGGAACCCGCGCTATCGCCATCTGTCGAAGTCCGTGATGTTTGTCGAGGAAGACGAGTTGCCTTCCAAGGTCGATTGGCTTCTGACGGATATGAACGCCGAGCCGTCCGTAGCACTTTATGCCGTCGAGCGAATCGCCGGGATGTGCCCGGGGCTTTCGGGCGTGCTTCTGACGATCAAGCTCAATGAATGGAGCCTGGCCGAGCATATTCCCGAATATCTCGATCGCTTGCGCAAAAACTTAGGCTTATCGAGAATCCGCGCCACCCAGCTTGCCCATAATCGCCGGGAGATCTGCGTTTATGGGCTGACGCGCAAGGGAATGGCGCGGTAATTCGCGAATCAGTGCGCGGTTTCGGAGTCGCCGCTTTCCATTCCCTTTTCAGCCGCGATCATCCAGGCTTTTCGAGCCGCGCTTTCGGGTATCGGCGGCTCAAGCGCGAGAACGTCCTTCACGTACTCCGGCCGTCTCATTCCGACCAAGATGCAATCGATTCCGGGGATCGAGCGATAGAGCCGGATCACTTTTCGCGAAAGCGTTTGGGAGGTTTGAATCGGAGGGTAGGCGTGATCGAGAAGTGCCGCGATCCGGTCCGAGCGAAAAGATGCCTGGTTTTCGAGATAAGCCGTGATTGCCGTGAACAGGCGTGAGGTGGCCGCGCGGTATTCCTTGATCCACGCATGAAAAGCGCTGTCCCTGGTCAACGCGGTGAGGGAGTTTTCGAGGGAGGGGCCGATTTGCCAACGTAAAGTCTGCTTCCAGGCGTCGATCTCGGAAAGCCTTTCGAAATGAGCCCGTATAATATGCCCCCAGGCCAGGCGTGAGGCCGGGATCGGCTCGCTTCCGGTGATTTTCGGATACTCCTGTTCGAGCTCCATCGCGAGCGACCAGGACTCTTTCAGATTGCCGACGATGTCTTCGTCGTCGTGTGGCGGAAAATCCGCCAAGCGCACGAGAGTTTGCTCGTGAAAGGAATTGAGCGGGCGGTTGATCAGCGTGCCCAAGCCTTTCTCGCGCGCGAGCGCCGCGACGGTTTTTCCGGAATTGTTTTCCTCGAAAACCGCGCCCGGCTCGAAAAGGTTGAGCGGAAATTCGATCACCTGAAAATGATGATCGGATGAGATCTCCTCGGCCAGCGAAATCACGGATTCAAGGGACGTGTACTCGGGATCTTCCTTCGAAACGGGGAAGGTGTTCGAGGAAATTCCGTAGCCGCGAACGCGCCCGCGCGCGCATTCCTTCTCGAGATGCTCGAAGGCGCGGCGGATCCGCGCGTAGTATTCCGAGTGGTTGGCATCGGTTTTGAGAAAATATTCGGGATTGTGTAGCAGCAGAAAGTCGACGGTTTTAAGGCCCAGCCGCGCGAGCGATCGCGTGATTTGGTCCTCCAGGAAGTCAGGAGAGATGCAATGCCAGCAATCTTCCGTGTATTTCACCATATCCGGGAAAGGATGGCCGGCGCTTTCGCGCTCCCGCACGAGCTCCATGTTTTTCCCTTGAACATAACCGGCTTTGGTGACGATCACGACCTCTTCGCGCCTGATCTTTTTTTCTTCGATGAGTTTTTTGAGCAGGAAGCCAATCAGGCGCTCGGAGCCGCCATCCGTATAGTTCGAGCTGGTGTCGATCAAGTTGCAGCCGGAAAGCAGAGCGAGCTCGAGCGCGCTGGAATGGGTCGGATCTTCTTCGTCGACTCGGTAGCCGCCGAAGCCCACCGGCGAGACAAACAGGCCGGTTCGGCCCAGCGCGACGGGCGCGGTGCCTAGCGAGTGGCCGAGCGAGCGGCTGCGAAAGTATTCGGAAGTACCCGGAATCGTTGCAAAGTGCGTTGCATAGTCCATAGCTGCTTCATATCAGGTCAAATTCTCGCTGGCGTATTTATTTTTATTTAAAATCTCCCTATAATGGGGTTCTGGTCCTATACGGACTCAGAAAGGGGGTGGTGCCGTGACATTATGTGAGTGTACTAATCTATCCAGTTCCACGGCGGAGGTGACGGGCTCTTAACGAGTCGGTCATCATCGCTTAGGTGAACGGAAGGGGAGCGGACTTGACTGTCTGACTCCCCTTTTTTTGTCGATCCTGAAAAAAAGGACCGGATGCACGTCTTCGTGACTACAGACCCTAAAAACGCGCCTTCCTGGCGCTTCCCTAGCATCGGTCTTTTTTTCAGGATCTCTTTAACGGTAATTCCAACGCCGCGTTCGAGAAATAAAGCTTCGTTTGGCTTCGGTTGAGTTCGCGCGGCGCCTGGATTCGGCGCGTCTCGATATCGTCGGGCGAGCGCGCGACGGCGAGCCAGCAAAGGCCCACCGGTTTGGTTTCGGTGCCGCCGCTGGGGCCGGCGATGCCCGTCGTCGCGATCACGATCAGGGGGCTATTCGGAGCAGTCTGCGCGGCGCGGACTTTATCCCATCCGGCGCGAGCCATTTCGGTTGCGACTTCGCGGGAGACCGCGCCGTACTTTTTCAGCGTGTCGGCGGAAACGCCGAGCGCGATTTTCGCCTGGTTATCGTAGGTCACCCAAGATCCCCAGAAGGTGGCGGAGGAGCCCGCGACTTCCGTGATCCGGTGGGCGATCAGCCCGCCGGTGCAGGACTCGACGGTCGCGATCGTGACGGAATTCGCGATTAGCTCGGCTACGAGCTCGGCGTCGGATTTCACGCCCGCTCTCCAGCGCGCAGCGCCTCAATGCGTTGCATGACCGGTGGATGAGTGTAGTCGAGCTTTACCTTCAGCCAATGCGGCGTGAGGTTCGAGAGATTATCGACGCTCAGTTTTTTAAGGGCGGAGACCAGGGTTTCCGGCTTGCCGTAAGTTCGGGCCGCGTAGGCATCGGCCTCGAATTCGAATTTTCTGGAGAGCCCGTTGGGCAGGAACGAAAGCAGGCGCATGACGGGACCGATCAAAAACACCGCGAAAAGCAGGCTCGCATAAGCCGAGAGATGGTGCATGCCGAAGGCCGCGAAAAGCGCCGGGTTGTTCATCACGACGCCCACCACTAAAAACAAAATGCCGGTGGTCACGATCGAGAGTCCGATCGTCTGGGGGATGTGCTTGAGTTTGAAGTGGCCGATCTCGTGAGCCACGACCGCGACGAGCTCCTCGGGGGTTTGCTTTTCGATTAGGGTGTCGAAAAGCACGAGCTTCCGGAACCGGCCGAAGCCCGTGAAGAACGCGTTCGACTTGGACGAACGCTTCGAGCTGTCCATTTGATAGATTCCCTGAATCTTGAAGTTCTGGCTCCGCGCGAACTGCTCGATGGCATCCGTGAGCGCTCCCTTGGGCAGGGGCTCGAATTTATTGAAAAGGGGCATAATGACCGCGGGGGCGAGAAAACTCAGGAGCAGCTGGATCGCGGTGAAGCCGATCCACGACCAAAGCCAGCCCAGCGGCCCGGCATGCTCGAAGAAAGCGATGATGAGCGCGAGGATCGGGGCTCCGAGAAGCACGCTGAGAACGGCGTCTTTCACGATATCGCCCACGAACGTCTGCCAGGTGGTGCGGTTGAAGCCGAATCGATCCTCGATCACGAAAGTGTAATAAACCGAGAACGGAAGCGAGACGCAGGCCTGGAGCAGGGCCAGGACCCCAAAAAACGCGAGCCCGGTGGGGATGCTTGACCAGCCGAAACGCCGGACCAATTGATCCACCCGATCGAACCCGCCGTAGATGATGAAATCGGCCGTGACGATCAGCATGGCGGTGCGTTGGATGGTCGAAAATCGGCTGTTGGTGAGCTGATAGGCGATCGCGTCGTCGTACTTCTTCTCGTCGTAGACGCCTTTGAATTCCTCCGGCAGTTTGAGGCTGAGGTGGGTGTTGTTCAGCGTGTCGGCGATCGTCTCGAGAAAATAGACGGCGAACATCAGGCCGAGCACCGCGTAAAGATAACTATTGGCAACGACCGGAAAGGTTTCGTTCATGGTGAGGCCATGATATCCAGAACGGAGGGAGTGTCTACTTATGAGTTTTTGCTTACAGGAAAAGTTCGCCCCGCAAAGCATCTGTTTTGGCTGCGGTCCCGCTAACACGCGGGGGCTGCGCATTCGAAGCATGGTCACGCCCGATAAGCCCGACGAGGCGACCGCGGAATGGCATGCCGAAGCGTATCATGAGGCCTTTCCGGGCATGCTGAACGGCGGCATCATCGGCTCGCTCCTGGATTGCCACTCAAACTGGACCGCGGCATGGCACCTGATGAACCGCAATCATCTCGAGCAGCCGCCCTGCACCGTCACGGCCGATTATGCGATCCGGCTGCTCCGTCCGACTCCGACCGACGCGCCGATTACGCTGACTTCGAAAGTAGTCGAATCGCGCGAGGATCGGGCGACGATCGAGGCTTCATTGATCGCGGGCGGAAAAGTTTGCGCGACCTGTCGCGGAACCTTCGTCGCGGTCAAGCCGGGGCACCCTGCCTATCATCGCTGGTGATTCGGGTGTAGTCGCGGAAGCACTCCTTCAGATCCAACACTTGCCGGTCTTCCACATGCTTTGAGCTTTGCATCAGAAGCGCGCGAACGTCGGCGGGTGGGAGGCCGGGCTTGCATTGAAGCACGAGCGCGGCGGCTCCAGCGATCATCGCGGTAGCGGCCGATGTTCCGCTTAAGAGTGCCCAGCCCTCGGCGGCTTTGAAGCCGCGTCTTTTTGCGAGCTGCGCTTTCGGCGGCACCGGCAGGAGCAAAAGCCGTCCATGAGGCAGGTTGCCGGTGAGGCCGCAGATATCGGGGATTTTGCGCCCGGGGAAAATCGCGCTTTCGTAGACGGAGGAGAGGTCGGAGGGGTGAAAGTTCCGGTCGGCTCCGTAGTAGGCGCCTCCCGCGGAAATGACCTCCGGCATGCAGCCCGGGAAACTTCGTTGCCCGTTTCCGGCCGCCGCGACGACGCAAACGCCGGTATTGACGGTTTGTTGAATCAGCGCATGAAGCGGCTTGAAATCGCGGGGGAGTTTTTTGGCTTTGGCGTTCGTCGTGGGCTGATCGATGTCGAAGCCCCAGGCGCAGCTGATGATATCCACGCCGAGCTCGAGCGCCCGTTTGATGGCGGTCGTGGGGTCGACCTCCGTGCATTTGATCGCGAAGACTTCCACATCCGGCGCGATCGAGAGCAGGCACGCTAGCTGCGCGGTTCCGTGTCCGTAAATATCGGAGGTGGGTTCGGGGTCGTTATCGGAACCGATCCAGCGAAGCCGGTAATCCCGCAATGAGTAAAACGGGTGTTGGTAAAAGCCGGAGTCGATGACCGCGACGCGAACCCCTCGTCCGGTGATTCCGGCTGCGTGCGGAAGGTCCGCGCCGAGAATCGCCGCAAGTTCATCCGGAACTCGTACATGGTGCTCGCGCAGGGAAGGAGGGGTGGCAAGAGGAAGGTTTTTGATGGCGAGCTCCGCGGTTACATCTCTTATATTTAAAAGCGTAACCGCGGGCGCGCTAAAAGCAAGTTGAATCCGAAAACGTTTAAGTTGCTTGTTGCGCGCTTAGAGTTTTGAGCGCAAGAGCGAGCGGTAAGTCTTCAATGATTTCTTGAATTGCCGCTGCTTGGTTTTCCAAGGGTCGGTCCAATCCAGGCCGGGAATCAAAAGAGCCCGGCAAAGATCGAGCAATCCGCGCACGTCGTTCAGATGGACGAACTCCGGCGCCGGGCCCAGCTCGCCCCGCGAGTCCGGTCCGCCTTCGAAGCTTTGGTTATGGTAATTTCCCAGCGGAACGGAAATTCCGATGGGCCTGAAACCGTACGCGATCGCGGCGCTGGCTTCGCAGCTGCCCAGGTCCATGATGCGCCGCTGGTGCCGGCCGGGAAGTTTCTTTTCGGCCAGATCCGTGAACAAACGAAGATAGCCGGGGTCAAAGACATTGGCGCGATCGCCGAGCCGGACGACGGGGCCTTTGCCGATCTCGGCCCCGGGTAGGGCGCGCGAAGTTTCAAGACTGACGCAAAGAACGGGTCTAGTCGCCCGCTCCAGCCAACCCAGTTCGAAGTGGGCGATGGCTCCGATGAAGCCGACCTCCTCGGCGCGCGTGAGAATGCCCAGAAAAGGCGCCGCTTTTTTCTTGGCGGAGGCAAGGGCCATGGTCACGATCGCCGCGCAACCGACGAGATCGTCGGCTGCTTTGGTGTAAAGCAAATCGCCGTCTTGCCAAAGGGGCTCGCGAAACGCGAAGCCGCCGAACAGCTCAGCCGCTTTCGGGAAAAGGCGCTGCGCATCCGCGCGCGAGACCGGATCGTCGATCCGGACCGTACCCGATTGAATAGCCTTGCCCGACGTGATCAGCGTCGCGCGCGTGATAGTTCCCGACGCGCGAAAAGCGCCGCGGGAGGCAAGCCACACCGATGCCCCTTCGAGGTGCTGGGTCGGAGAGCCTCCATGCCAGGTAAACTCGAGTTCGCCGCCTTTTGTCCAGGCCTTGCCATGGAAACCCGGATGATCCATATGCGCGATGAAGACCCGCAGTGGCTCTTTCGAGCGGGTACGGACCAGCTTCCGATATTCGCGCTCGTTCGCCGCGCCAACGATGAGATTTCCCGCGGCATCCTGAAAGTGGGCGACGTTTCCGGTTTCGAGAAGGTTGCAGATGGTTGAAATGACGTGGCCTTCGCGAAAAGGCGCGGTCGGGCGGCTCAAAATCGCTTTTAAGATATCTGAAATATCCATGGGAAGCAGAGATATCAGGACATCAGGGCGAACGCAAAGATTACAAACTGATCCCCTAGTGTGTTCCTTATAGGAGTAGCTCCTAGCCACTTGGCTTAAGAATTGGACTGTTGGCGGCCCTATGAAACGCCAATGCCCAGATTCTGAGTGCTCTTCCAAAAACAGTGATCCGAAAAAGAGATCCTTCGTCCGAAAAGGGCGCTATTTCCGTCGCTCCGACGGTCAGTGGATCCCGCGCTATCAATGCCGCCACTGTCATCGCATGTT
>JARLHE010000052.1 GCA_031292385.1 Oligoflexia bacterium | reverse complement strand
GCGATTCCGGAGGCCCTAGCTACTTGATGAGCGCCAACGGCCTGGTGATCGTGGGTGTTCATTCCGAAGGAGTGGATAAAGACAAAAAGTGTGATGGGCAAACGCCAGCGGCCGGCTTACTAAATATTTTCGGCGGCGGTGGTCAAAATGGCTTCGGTTTCGATTCCTACGTTCCCCAATACCTCGACTGGATTAAGGAAGGGGTAAAGAAGTTCCACTCTACCAGCGACATCTAGTTTGAGTGGGCTAACTATCCGACGTCACTTCTCATTCGGCGGCCAAGCGCAGAAAAAGCTTCTTCAGATTTTTCTCGTTCGCGTCGATAGACGGTAAGAGGGACCAATGCGCCTGATTGTCGTCACCGTCTTCATCTTATTCGGCACCGCGGCCCGGGCCGATGATCCCTGTCGCAGTACTCCCCTCGCGGATCGGAAAGACGCAATCCTGCGGAAGTGGCTGCCCAAGCACCTCCTGATTAGTAATCAGGGTGTCGCCGCCGTGAAGCGCAGCCGTGAAATCGCGGAACAGACTCTGCAGGCCATCGAAGAGAATCGGGTGCGGGATTGTAAAAAAGTCGAGGAAGCGGGGGCACAGGTGACCGCCAACCTCAACTCCAGCTTAGCCCCCTCTTTGGACTCGCCCAGCGATCAGCAATGTGGTTTCTACGATCAGATGTATGGTGCCTATTCGGCTTCCTCTAACAGGCCGCTGAAAAACTCGCTTCGCTCGTTTTTCGCGCGGCCCGTGAATGACATTTTTCCGCTTTTCGTCGTCGAAAATTCGTTCGCGCAGGTTTGAGCTCATCTCTCACTGGTTCGTTTTCCGGGCTATTCGCGGCTCTACCGACCATTTTCCGCCCCCATTACGCAGCTTGGGCCGTAAGGTTACGGATCCGCACGAGGTTGTAGACGGCCACCGAAAAGGTAAACCACCAATTCATCTTCTTGAGCCCTCGCAAGTGCGGCCTTCGCATCGGCCCGACCGTCTTGAGCCAGCCAAACACCTCTTCAATCAGCTTCCTCTTCTTATGGCTCACTTCGTAGCCCGCGTGCCTCGTCGTACGCCCGTCGATGGCGCTGCCGCCGGCGCGCTTGTCATTCTGGGCCACGTGCAGCGTTACATTGAGCGCGTTCATCACCCCGACGCATTCGCGGGTGTCGTAGTTTTTGTCGCCGCCGATCGTTCTTCGCTTCTTGCCTGAAACTCCGCACGCCATCCCCTGCGCGGCATCCCGCTCCGCCGTGCCGTTCGCCGTGCTCACGCACGCGTCTACGACAAGCCCATTCCTATTCTCCATCAGCGCGTGCCCAAGATAGGATAGCTTCGACTCGACCCCGTATGACTTCTTATAGAGCCGGCTCTCAGGATCGGTTTTCGACTCGTGGGTTTCATTCGTTCGCTTTTCCCCATGGAAATCTATCGATGAGTTTCCGCCCTCGTCGTCGTCATCCGTGTCGTCGCCTTTTTTCTGGAAACTCTTGTGGCTCGCCCATGCATGGATCTGGGTGCCGTCCACTGAAAAGTGGTCATGCGAGATCAGCCCGTCCACATTGGCGCGCTCAATTACTTTTTGAAAAAACTTCTCAGAAATCTTCCCTTTGAGCAGCCGCTCGCGATTTTTCGAAAAAACAGTTTCTTCCCAGATGCGGCTGTCGGGATTGAGACCCACAAACCAGCGGTATAGCAGGTTGAAGCGAAGATGCTGCAGAAGCTGACTCTCCGAGCGGATCGTGAAAAGTACCTGCAGCAGCAGGGCTTTCAAAAGCTGCTCCGGCGGCACGCTCGGCCGCCCCGTATGGGAATAAATTTCGTCGAAATCATCCGACATCTCGCCCAGAATTCCATCGACGAGATCCGCCATTCTCCGAAGCGGATGCTCTTCTTCGATCCACGAATCTATCGGAATTACACTGAACATGGTCGCCTGAGCGTTGAGTTGGCCTCGCATGACCTCAATTTATCGCCACAACCACACTCAGGCGACCTGAAAAATGAGCGCAAGCGAGTTTTTCAGGAGCCTG
>JARLHE010000051.1 GCA_031292385.1 Oligoflexia bacterium | reverse complement strand
GCCGCCGCCGAAGCCACCGCGTCCGCCGCCGCCGCCACCGCCGCGATTTTCGCGAGGAGCCATTGGCTTAGCTTCGTTGACGGTCATTGCACGGCCTTCGTAATCGATGCCGTTCAATTTGGCGATCGCATCCGCTGCTTCCGCATCGGTGGACATTTCGACAAAGCCGAAGCCCTTGCTACGGCCGGTGTCGCGATCGGTGATAATCCGCGCGGACTCAACCGTTCCACATTGAGCGAACGTGTCCGCGAGAATTTGATCAGTTGCAGAGTATGGCAGATTGCCGACATATAGTTTCTTACCCATAAAACCTCCTTAAGGCGTGGGAAGCCGCTAAAGAGGATCTGGGCACTATGCCCGCAGTCTCACTAGAAGCGGATACACGTTTATTATACCATAGCCGCTACAGAATTCATAAGAGAATCGATGTTAAAGTCTAAACTAAATTGGTCTAGTATTTTTGGGCATTAGATCGCCCTCATGGCGATCTGGGTCAGTGCAAGGCCCAGGATGATCCAGGCGAGGTTTTGCTTGCGCTCTTTGAGATGAAAATAGCTGGGGAGCAGGAAATCAAAAATGAGGCAGCCTAAGAGTGTCCCGGCGGCAAGGCTGGTCGCGATCAAAGCGACCGACGGCGTGAGGGCCGAGCGAAAGCTTAAAGCCGCGAGAACGCCGGCCGGTAGGGCGAGCGCGTAGGCGGTAATGGAGAAAATCGAGTGCCGGCGGGATTTCTCGCGCTCCATAAGAACCGATGAAACAGTCAGGGCTTCATAGGTTTTATGCGCGAGAAGCGCGAAAAACACTGTTCGGTGGATTCCGGAAGTCAGGCCTTCCGAGGCCACGAGCAGAAGGCCGCTCGCTAAGCAATGGGAGATCATCGAGGCGAGAAAGAAGATCGGCACGCCTGAGTGTTCTCTGGAGGCATGGTGGCCCAAATGGGAGAGATGAAAAAACGAGTAGGCGATCCAGACCAGTCCCACCCACCAGAGGCTTGAGGTGCCGCCCATTTCAAAAAGATCCGGCAAAAGATCAAACGCGAGAAGGCCCGCGAGCGCGCCGGTGCCGAGCAGGAAAAACAGCTTTGAATAGCGCCGCACTGTTTTTGAGAGCAGTGGAAGGGCGCTGAGCGCGGCCATCAAAACTGAAATGATCAGTGTTTCAACTAAAAGGGTCATGTATTTCTGGCCGTATATAATGTAAATGCAAACGAATCGCAAGAAAACTTAAATTGCTCAAAACTCGATGAACGTTTAATGCTTTACGTGAAATGAAATCGGCCTCTTCCACAGACAAGCTCGAAGAAGTTTTGGGCGAGCTCAAAAAAAGCCGCTTGAAACTCACAAAGCCCCGTAAGGCGATCCTCCTCGCCCTGGTGCAAAATCACGGGCCGTTTACCGCGGAAGAGATCCATAAAATCATTTCCAAGAAAGTCTGTGACCTTGCCACCGTTTATCGCTGTGTCGCCAGCCTGGAGGAGGCCGAGATTCTGCGCCGAGTGGAGTTCGGCGACGATTCTTCGCGCTATGAGCTCGCGCACGATACCCATCACCATCATCTGATCTGTACCCGATGCAAGCGCGTCGAGATCGTGGATGAGCCGGAGCTGGAAGAAATCGACCGCTTCGTGAAAAAGCGCGGCTATTCCAACATCACTCACAGTCTCGAGTTTTTCGGGATCTGTCCGGACTGCTTATAACTCCTTCGTCAAGCGAATGAAGAGCTCGCGTCCGGCCGCATAGTGCGAGCCGTTGAACCCGTTGGCGATTGAAATGGGGTAGGCGTTATCAAACAGGTTGATGATATCGCCTGACACCTTCCAGCGCTCGAGCCATCTGTCGCTGGTGAATTCGTAGCCGGCGCTCAGATCGAACGAGAAGTGCGTGGGGAGGCTCAGGGTATTGTTCGGGCCGGTTCTCAGGCCGCTTCCGAAGAGCCCCTGAACGGTTCCGTAATAGCGATCCTTGGCGTAGGTCAGGCCCGCATTGGCCGTGCTGACCTGGACGTGATCGAGATACAGATACGTATCCTGCGGAATCGAGTTCAGGGGGACCGCGAAGGTGCCGCCGCTGATGCCTTTGCCTTTGGCGATTTCGTAGGAGTAGTTGATGTAGTTCGTGAGGTTCGGAGTGATTTTTCCCTTGATAGACGCCTCCGCCCCGTAGGCGTAGCCTTTTTCAAAATTGTAAGGCGACGCGATTGAGGTGTTCAAAAGCTGCGTATCGTCCAGCATATTGGTCGCGTCTTTGTAATAGAAATTGAGGGTCGCGAGCTGGTTTTGTCCCAGCTGTTGGTCGACGCCGATCTCGTAGTAGTTATCGGTTTCGGGCTTGATGTCGTAGAACGACACGGTCGTTCCGCTGCCGGCGTTGGCGTAATTAAACGCTTCCCGCAGGTCTTCGAGCGGCGCCGGCTGAAAGAGCCTGCCGTAAAACGCGTGCAGTTTCGTCCGGTCCGTCACCATCAAGTTGGCGCCTATGCGGGGCTGCCATTGGTCGGCGGTCGGGTGCGCGTCGCTGAAAATAAATTGAGTCGCCGTAAAACGCAGGCCGAAGTTGAACGAGAGGATGCGCGTGAGCTGCAGGTCGTCTTGCGCGTACAGGTCCTCGGAATAGCCGCGATCGATGTCGCCGCCGGAAAACGAGGGCTGGGTGGAATTCGTCGGGTTGAGCACGCTGTAGCCGTCGTTCGCTTGCGAGGCCTGCAGCTGAAAGCCCGCTTTGAAGAGGTTTCGGTCATTCAGGCGATTCGAGTAGTCCGTCTTTTCGCCGACGTTGTTGACGTGCCGGTCGATGGAAAAAGACGAGGGAGTGGCGCCAGCGATGTAGTCCGGGCTCGCCGAGTTAGCCGAGATCAGGTCGTTATCGGGGTCGTTGGTGACTTTCACCTTCGAATATTTCCAGTAAGGAGCGACTTGCAAAAACGACCGGTCCGAAATCGTATGCTTCCAGACGACCTGGCCGTAAGCGTCTTGATTGGCTTGGGTGTCGTTCGTATCCGCTGGCGTGTAGACAAAAAGAGTTTGGCCTGCGGGCGGGACGTTTCCGAAGGCGTCGTTGTAGTTGACGCCGAAGTAAGGACTGCTCGGGCTAAATGAAGAGGGGTAGGTCGGGATCTGGTAGAAGCCGTAATTTTGGAAGGCGATGAACGAGATTTTGTCTTCATTCGTCGGCAGCCAATCCACTTTCAGGAATTGATTGTTTCCGTCGCTGTAGTCGTGCGACGGGTCGCCGCCTTGGGATTGATCCGTGACGCTCTTGGGGTTCGGGACATCGATGCCGCGATCGGTGCGATTGTAGTTTGCCGATAAGTAGTAGTGCAGATCGCCCTTCTCGTTGGAGCCGCCAAGGATCGCTTGCGGAGAAAACGTGTTGTACGTCCCGTAGTTGAGCTGCACTTCTCCGCCGGGTTTTTCCGGCCCGGTCTTGGTGACGATATTGACGACGGCGGCCAGGCGCTCGCCGTATTCCGCGGGAATGCCGCCGCTGATGAATTCGAAGTGATCGATGTTTCGCGTGCTGAACGCTTCCGCGAAGGTTCCGGAGGTGGAGTCGGGAAGTTGCACGCCGTCGATTTGATATTGGACGTTGGCGTGGTTGCCGCGAATAAAGGTCTGGTTAAAGGGGCCCTGAACGACGCCGGGGGTGGTGGTTTCGAGCAGGCGCGGCAGGCTGATTTCGTTCCCGCCCGGCAGCGCTTCGATTTGTTCGTGGGTGACTTCGGTATTGCTGGTGGAAGACGAAGTGTTGATCAAGTGGCGCTTGGCCGAAACTTGGAGCACCATTTCTTTGCCGGGAGCCGCCGCGGGTTCGAGGTGCACCTCGACTTGTGCCGCGCCGCCACTGCCAACATTGACGCTCGACATAGAGGGAGCGAAGTTCGCGGCCTGGACGCTGACTTCGTATTCTCCGAAGGTGAGGGGACTGAAGTAGAATTCGCCGGTTGCGGATGAGGTTGCTTCGCCGAGGTTTTTTCCCTCCGGGGAGAGAAGCTTCACTTTCACGTTTGAAACCGCGATCCCTTCCGGATCGAGAACCTGTCCCGAAATCGCGCCCTCGGTCGAAGCCCAAGCGCCGCTCGCGCAAAAACAAAGCAAGAGCGATCCCTGCATCAGTTTTCTGAAGCCGTTCATCATGAAGTTCCTCCGGTTTAGAGTTTTATATAAGCAGCCCGGTCGTAATTGCAAGTGTTTCGCATTTAAAATCTTCGGGTCGATATTTTTTTTCGGGTGCGATAGATCCGGCGGCATCTATGAGCGTTCACGAAAGCGTCATGAAAAGCATGAAACAGATGGCCGATGAATTCGCGAAAAGCGGCGTAGCGCTTCAGCTTCCGCCTCCTTCGGGCGAAACCTTGGGGCGAACCTATGTCGACGTCGATCCTGGCAAGATGCTCGCGGCCGAATTTCGTTTTGATCGACGGTTTTCGAATCCGCTGGGTATGTTTCAGGGAGGATTTCTTTGCGCGGCGCTCGATGAGGTCTAGGCTCATCGCCATCGCGACTAATCATTCGATGGTGGTTGCAGATATTGCGCTGCGGCGTGAGTGAGTCCAAAATTCAGCCAATAGGCCTGTCAGTTGAAAATGACGGCTTCATAAGTCACCTTTATTTATATGTTTTATGTAATTGTTAATAATTCTAAATATAGTTTGCATTAGTTAACGCTTCGCGTTAATGTGGGGAAATGCGCAATTTATCGACTAAGTGCGTCATTTCTTCAGTTGGGTTGTTACTGACCTCCGTTGCCGGTGCGGTGGGCACTGATTCCTCTGTTTTTCAACAGAGCCAATCGACAAAAGTTTTAGGGCAGTCCATCGGAGCAAGCACCGTGAGCGGTACGCCCAGCGGGACGAATCAGCTCGTTTCAAACGCGACGTTGACGGTTCTCGGTAATAATCTGCCGGCTTTGCAATCGTATGTGAATCCGCCGATGACCATTGGTGGCACTACCTATAACGAGGTTTATTCGTTCGGGTACCGGGTTTTCGATCAAAGCGCCTATTTTCATGATGACGCGGGAATTTTCGGGTTCACGGCGGGACTTGCTCCAACCGAGATTCGGGTTCCGCTGGTGAATTATCCGGTGGGGCCATTGATCCTGCAGATCGCCGCGGGGGCGCGCTTCGACGCGAATATTCAAGCACGCATGACTCCGGAGATCTTTGTTTCGGATCCGAGCCTTTCCGTTTTGGGCGTGAATTTGACCGCGAACGTGAACGGCGCGGGTTTTATCGAGGGCGACGCGAGTTTGATCGCGATTCGGGCGGGAATAGGGGGGCAACTGGATTTGCTCGATGCCCAGGCGACCGTGCAGTCGCAGTTTTTCTTCAACGGAGCGTCGCCTCAGGCCTCCATCGCGGCCTATGCCGAATTCCTCAGCGGCAAGATATATCTTTTCGCTGATTTCTTCGACATCCTCGTCGTGGGTTGGCAGCGGCTTTGGGAAAATGATCTGTACACTGCGAAGGGGACCTGTTTCACCGCAGGGGGCTCGGTATGTCCAGCTCCTTGAAGTGGGTGCTTGCTTCCTTAACATTGGCGGCAGTGGCGGGCGTTTCTTCGCCGAAGGGCGCGCAGCAGGCGTGGAAGAGTCTGAGCCCGTTAGGCTCGACCAGCGATAAAAGCGAGTCGAGCCGGTCTCCTGCTTCGGTCCATTTGAGCCAAGCTGAAGCCGTGGAGAAAGATCTGCGTTTTCGGCCAACTGAAAAAAAGCGTTACGCCTATTTCTATGAACGGAAAATCCGGCTGAGCGGCATGAGCGCCGAGCCGCGCGACCTGGTTTATCATGGCACCTTTTTTCTGGACGTGCTGCGCGCGAATGAAAACGGCTTCGAGGCCCGAGTGGAAAATCACCTTGTCGAGCAACCGAAATTAAATTCCGGCCCGATGAGGGTGAAAATCAGCGCGACCGGAAAAACGATGACTTTTCTCGTGACGCCCGAAAGCGCTCATGGCCAAGAGGTCGCGATCGTGAAGGATCTGCTGGCCGAATGGGATTTCCCGCTGAATCGAGACACCGTCGGGGAGTTCGAGGCGCGGGAGCAAGAGGTTTCGCCTTTGCGGAGAACGAAATCCAAGATCCGCTATTTATCCGGGGCCAATCGGCCCGAGATCGTATCGTCCCTTCACAGCCTTCGTTGGGATCCGTCGATCGGCCTGCCGGCGGAGCTCGGCGGTGATGAAAGCACTCGCATGAAGCAGGGAGGCTTTTCGTTAGGCTCGGAAAGTCATTTCCATATTCAGTGGGCATCGACCCAGGACAGTCCGCCCTTCGATTTGTCCGCATTGTCCAATGCCACGGAGGAGCAAGAAGTCACGCTTGAAAGCGTGACTCCCGGATCTGCCTCCCGTGTGGATTCCGCTGCTCTGATGAAGGAGTTACTGCAGCTGGACGGCATGCCGGCTTCCGAGCGCCTTCGGGTTTTCGGGGATCTCGCCGCGCTCATGCGCAGCCATCCGGATGCGGTCGCGGAGTCTTTGTCCTTGCTGCGCTCCCAGGGAGCGATCGCCCTCGGGGCGGGGTCCAAGCTCTTTCAAACGATCGTCGGCGCGCTTGCCACCGCCGGCACGCCGCAAGCGCAAGCGGCATTGATCACGATTTATCAAGATGACTCTTGCCCTACGTCCGGCAAGGGGTCGATTCTTTCGGCGATGACGACGACGCAGGCGTCGCTCGTGGCGCCGACTCGGGATTTTCTCGCCGGTGAAGTGCAGAACGACAGCAATCCGGACCTGTCTCACGGCGCCGCTTATGCGCTCGGGGCTTCGCTACAAAAAAATTCGGGGACCGATCCGGCAACGGTGGCTTTGCTTTCGGCCAGTTGGAGCCAGGCGAGTACGCCTTCAGATCAGGCCGCCGCTTTGAGTGCGATGGGAAATAGCGGAAAGAACGATTATTTTTCTGTGATTTCCCAAGAGGTGCAGAACTCCTCGGCGGATGCATCTCTTCGGGCGACGGCGGTGTTTGCTTTGCGATTCATGAGTGGAGACGCTTCGACGCAGCTTTTGGCTGCGTCTTTGAATGATTCCAGTCCGTTGGTCCGGCAAGCGTCACTGAATGCGATGGGATCGGCTCAGTGGAGCGAGGGGTTCCGTGCGCCTCTTCAGTCTTGTGCTTCGACTGAAACGGTCCCCTCGATCCAAAACGGCTGTCAGGCGCTTCTTGCCAGTCGCTGACTTAGAACGCTTGGACGTTCACGAGCGATTGGCCGTTGATCGAACGCGTATAGAGCAGCCATGCACCCGGTTCGACCGCAGGCAACGTTTCGGTCACGTCAAACGGTACCGGCTTTCCGGAGCAGCTCGCCATTTGGTCTTGAGTGGTGACCGGCGCCATGACCGGAAGCACTTCGACAATGTGCGCGGCTCTGTGAAGCACATGGATCTCCTGCATGGCGAAGCATGGGCTTGGGAGCGTACCGACAAGACGCACTACCGGAGTGCCGGTCGAGGTGTCGACAAACGCCTGGTCGACCGAAGCGTAGAGATTGTCTTCAGTCCAGGTCGGCTTAGCGGTCGCGACCGTCAACTCAGCTTGCGTTCCTTCGGTTCCATCAGGCTTGATTTGTACGACCTTGTAGTCGCCGGAAGGAAGGCGTCCCAGGTTCACCGTTTGATTGAATACGATGAAAATCTCGCCGCAGAACTCGCCGGCCGTACGGAAGCCTTGTGCCGCGACGTAAATCGTCTGGGTCGCGAGATCCACATGCGAGATGGGGTTCGAGATTTTGTAGCAGGTGTTCGGAACGTTCGAGCGCAAAATCACTTGAACGTTGTCGTTGTTGTCGAACCCGGGCGGAACGAAGATCTGGCTGACGTTCAGGATCGTCGGAGTGCCGGTCGGGGCGGATTGAGCCCAGGCGCTGGCGGTAGTTAGTAAACAAATCGCTGCGAAAATAATTTCTCTTGTCATTTTAAATTACCCTTTCTTAATGGTTCAAAGTTGAGAGTTTAAAGCCCTAAATCTTATGCCGTAGACCCCGCCCCTCTCGGGGCTGTTACCTATAATTCGTGAAATGGCTTAGAGCAACTGTTATGCCGTTCGTTTGGCCCTTGAAGTGCGTTTTATGCGGTTTCAGGAGGGGTATGTGTTCGGTGGTGGGTAATTTGTCTCAAATGGCGGGCTAGTTTGTCTCATGAGGAGAAATGGGGCGGAATCGGGCGGAACGACGCAAGTTGAGAGATGAGTGGATAGGGGGCTTTGAAAAAAATACAGGCATATGTGCTTTGCATCTGGGAGATCGCCTCGGAACTGTGCGGGGAATTTTTAAATTCCCTATCTTTCCGGCAAGTTCGTTGATGATCGGGGAGTTGTGCAGTTCATCGAGTCTGGGTAAACTATTCGAATGGCAACTATTTTCGATTCCGAGTTCGTGGCGGTTACTACCGAGGTCATTCGACGGATTGCCGGGCCTTTGCCATTCAGTATCTTTATCCGCCGCGGCGAGAACACCTACACCAAGCTCTTTCCGAAGGGAGAGGAGGTCGAGGCGGTCCGTTTCGCGAGCTACGAGACCGGAAAGGGCGTCGAGGACTTTTTCGTCCATCAGGACGACTATCGCCAGTACCTGCTCTATGTCGAGCAGGTCGCGCATGCGCTTTTTCAGCAAAAGTCCGCCGCAGGCGAGCAAGTCGTGGCGGTCATCAAAGAGATGACCAATCTGACGATGCTCGATTTGGTTGTCAAAAAGCACGTCGATGGAAAGTCCATCGGCTACGCCATGACCACCATCAAAGGCTGCATCGACGTGCTGGCAAACGATCCCAAATCGCTGTTTCGCGTGTTCCGGCTTCTGAGCCGTCATCCTTATCTGATCAAGCATGCCCTGATGACGAGCGTTTTCGCGCTTTTGCTCGCCAAGGCGGAAAATCTGGAGAGCGAAAAAACCCTGACTACACTAGGGCTGGGCGCTTTGCTTCACGATATCGGCATGAGCATGATGACCTTTGATCCGGAGGAGAGAGCCGAGCTCGCGGGGGAAGAGCGGCGGGAGATCCAAACCCATCCCGAGCTCGCGAAGCGGATGCTCGATTCGGTCAAATCGGTCAATCCGGAAGTGCGCATGATCGTTCTCCAGCATCATGAGCAACCCAACGGGCGAGGCTACCCGAACGGCCTCCACGATAAGCAGATTTATTATCTCGCGAAGATCGTGGCGATCGCGGATTGCTTTTCCGCGCTGCTCTGCGTCCGGCCTTTCCGTGACGAGGCCTTTACTCCGGTCAAGGCGATCGAAGTCATGGTGGAGGACCGCGGCAAATTCGATCTATCGCTTTTGGATAAATTTTCGAAGATCTTCGTCACGACAAAAGCAAGTTGAGCCCACGATTTTATTAGGCTAGAAGCGCGGGGTGAGGTCGCGGAAGCCGAAAGAAATCCTGCTGATCTTTGCCGCAACCGCGCTTTTCGCCGCGGGGTTTGCTTCGGCCGATTCGCGTTCAGTCGCTTATCCTGAGATTCCTTCCGTCCAGGAGCTCCGCATTACGGAAACCTCCCCGACCCCGTTACGCGACTATCCGGGCCCATCCGCCGGCATGACGGACCCGGTTCTCGAGCGGGCTCGCGAGCTTTACGTTTTCGACGATTTCAAATACCTCGCTGATCTCCGACCCAAAGATCTCACCGCGGTGCAGCTGGAAAGGCTCAGGGCTCAGGGCCGGGAAATGGTCCGAAAGGCGGGAAAATCGGGAGAGGAAGGGGAGAGGGCCTTTCTCAAGTTCTTTATCGAAGCGGTTTACGAGCCGGGAGGACGGCTTCAGAAGGTTCCCGGGCTTACGAAGCCCGGGTGGAAAGTCAAAACCGGAGACGCTGAAATTGACGCGACGTTTGATTACACGGAGCGAACCTGGTCCGATCTCGTTCGAAAGACCGATCCATTGAAAGGCGGTAGCCTTCTGGATTCGCCGTACCCGGTTTTGATTCCGGCGGGGCGATTTCAGGAATCGTATTACTGGGATTCTTATTTCGGGGCAAAAGGGCTTATTGCCACGCATCGGCTTGAGCTGGCGCGTATGCAGGCGGAGAATTTTCTCTCGAGCGTCCGCCGATACGGCTTCGTTCCGAACGGTGGGCGAGATTATTATCTTTCGCGCTCGCAGCCTCCGGTGCTTTCAAGTTTGGTGCGCGACGTTTACGAGGCGAGCATGAGAGGCGCTGCCCCGGACGAAAGAGCGCATCTGAAAGACTGGCTGGCCCGGCGTGCGTATCCGCTGATCGAGCGAGATTACGCGAAGTTTTGGATGAATCCGAAAACTCGCTATGACGCGGAGACGGGGCTCAATCATCATTGGGACGCGCTCGATACCCCCCGGCCGGAAAGACACGGCTCGGATAATGAGCGTGCGCTCGGAAAGACTTATCGCGACGTGCGCGCGGCAGCCGAGTCAGGTCTCGACTTCACGGAAACGTTTCAAGGGGAGGCGACGCGCATCGCGGGGGTGCTTTTGAATTCGCTTTTGTACAAAACCGAGACGGATTTGGCTTGGATGGCCGAAGAGTTGGGCCATGGCGGCGAAGCCGGGCGATATCGTGCCGCCGCGAGTAAGCGGCTGGCCGCGATGAACCGCTATCTTTGGGATCCCGTCCGCGGACGGTTTGAGAATTATAATTTAAGAACGCATCGGCGCGTGAACGCGGTTTCCGGTGATCTTTTCGCGACGCTCTTCGCGCGAGTCGCCACGCCCGCGCAAGCCAAGCTGATTCGCGACCAGCTTTCGATTCTTGAAGGACCGGGCGGGATTCGCGCGTCCGATGTTTCTCATTCTACCTATCAATGGGATGGAAATAACGGTTGGGCTCCTTTTCAGTTTTTCGCGATCGCAGGGCTGCGTGATTACGGCTATGCTGCCGATGCGAGACGTCTTGCTCGAAAATGGGTCGAGGTGAACGCCAAGATCTATCGTCAAAGCGGTGTTCTCTTCGAGCGAGTTGACGTTCAAAAAAGGTCGAAGCCCGAGGCGGATACGACGAAGTATTCTCCGCAGCCGGGCTTTCTGTGGACCAACGGGATTTTCGACTGGGCCCTGGTCGAGATTTTAGGCGTTCAACCAGAGCCCGTGTCGTGAGGGTTATTCAGCGGTGATCCAGGCTGGCACGAGAAGGCTCGCGTCGGGCGAGCCGAGGCCCGTTACCGTGTTGTAGCCGGCATGCGCGCAAGTCAGGGTCGATTGCTTCGTGCTGTTGCATCCCGAAACGATTTCCCTGAAGTCGCTGCTGATCGAGCTGGGGGTTCCCGCCAGGGAGTAGAGGCCCGAATTCCCACCATTTTCGGGCGACGAAATGCTTTCGTTGATCAGAGCGGCGATCGCGGCCCATTGAGGGGCGCCCGCGCTCGTGCCGCCGACTTCGAACCAGCCGCTCATGCCGCTATAGGCGACCGTGTCGTACACGGCCACCCCGGTGCTCGGATTGGCGTCATAGCTGACATCGGGAATTTCACGATGGCCGCTGCTTTGCCAGGTGTTTTGGAAGCTGGGCTCTTTTTCGTACTGGCTGATACCGCCGCCGCTTCCGGACCAGGCGGTTTCCGAAACGAAGTTGCCCGATGAGTCCAGGGTCAAAGTGGTGCCTCCGACCGCGACGACGTTCGGCGACGCCGATGGCCAGATTACTCCGGTTCCGCTGTCTCCCGAAGAGGCGAAATACGAAACGCCGGCCTGGGTGAAGTAGGAGTCATAACTGGTTTCCGACGAGAACTCCGATGCGCCCCAGCTCATGGAAACCTGCGCGGCGTTCTGCGAAGCATACTTCACGGCGGCGAGCAGGTCCGTCAGCGAAGAGGATTTCGCGACGACGAGAAGGATTTTCGCTCCGGGAGCCATGGCGTGCGCCCATTCAACGTCGAGGGAAGTTTCAAGCGCCCACCCCGCATCCGAGGTGGAGGGTACGCCGCCTGGGTACGCGATGGTGATTTGGGGCGCGGGCAGGCCGAAATAGGATGAAAAGGTCGCCGCGTCCGATTGAATGTTTTTGCTGCCGTACGCATCGACGATGGCGATGGTTTGGCCCGCGCCGGTTTGGCTGACGCTGTTGAAGGCATAGCCTTTTTTGATTTGCGCGGGCGAATATCCCGACGGGGCTTGGGTCGTCGTGCCCCGCCTTTGAGGGTCGATGTTGATATGGAAGTGGGGTTTCATTTCGACTCTCCCTTGATCCGGAAAGGCCATTTTCGAAACCAAAGAAATGCTCAAGGACAACGCGAACAGGATCGCCGCTCTGTTTCCGTGATTGAAACCAAGTTTCATATTTCCCTCCCAGGAAAGCCGATGGACGTTTGTTTTTTGTTGTAGAAGCAAGCGGCGTTCCCCGAAGGGCGTGAAAGGGAACTCGTTTGATAAACAAGTGCTTAAGAAAATATCGAGTCGGATTCGAATGTAAAACGATTGGTCGGGGGCCTAGATTTGAATCTGTGTCGGATCGGACGTATCTTCGATCTTGTTGCGGCTGCACGGCGACTGGTACAGTGCGTGCAACCCAAAAAATCGATGTTAACGTCCAATCTCTTTTATCAGGATAGCCCTTATGCCCGTCAGTAATTCGGATATCGCTGATCTATTCGATAAGGCGGCGTCTCTCCTCGAAATTCAAGCCGCGAATGCTTTTCGCGTGCGCGCTTATCGGAATGCCTCGCGCGTGATTCGCAATTGGCCGGAGAGTCTTGCCTCGATCATTCGTCGTGGAAGCGATCTTCCTAAGATGCCGGGTATCGGGGAGGATTTGGCGGAGAAGATCGGAGAGGCCGTCCGTACGAGGAACCTCGCGCTCTTGACTCAGCTGAAACGAGAGACGCCGGAGGGGCTTGTCGCCTTGTTGAGGATACCGGGGCTAGGCCCGAAGCGGGTTTTGTTGCTACAGAAGTCCTTGGGGGTTCGTTCGGTCCAGGATCTCGAAGCGGCTCTCAATGAGGGGAGGCTCGATGAAATCCGCGGATTTGGGCCGAAACTCGAGGAGAAAATACGGGCGGAATTACGGCGCTCCGGGCCTGGCGAGCCTTCGGAGCGGAAAAGATTGGCTCTCGCGACGGCTGAACAGATCGCCGAACCCTTGCTTTTTTATATAAAGGAGTGCGCGAACGTGAAACAGGCCACCATCGCAGGAAGCTATCGCCGTCGATGCGAAACCGTCGGCGATCTGGATTTGCTGGTTTCCTGCGATGATCAGGAAGCCGTGATGAAGCATTTCCTGGCTTTTGAGGACATTGATCAGGTCGTTTCGAAGGGGGCGACGCGATCGACCGTGATTTTCAAGTCCGGCGTCCAAGTGGATCTTAGGGCCGTGGGAGAAGAATCCTACGGCGCGGCTCTTCACTACTTCACGGGTTCCAAAGCGCATAATATTCACATCCGTTCGATGGGCGTGAAGCGAGGCCTCAAGATCAATGAGTACGGAATTTTCCGCGGGAGCCGTCGGGTGGGAGGCGAGTCGGAGACGGACGTGTTCAAGAGCGTCGGCCTTCCCTATATCGAGCCCGAACTTCGGGAGAATCAAGGAGAGATTGAAGCCGCCGCGGCCGGGCGCCTGCCCGATCTGGTGCGGTTGGATCAAATCCGGGGCGATTTGCACGCGCATTCGAAGGCAACCGATGGAAGGCTGAGTATCGAGGAAATGGCCGCCGCGGCCCGTAAGCTCGGCTATGAGTATCTCTCCATCACGGATCATTCGAAGCGATTGACGGTCGCCAGAGGCCTGGATACGCGGCGACTCTCCTCGCAGCTGCGAGAAATTGACCGCCTGAATGAAAAGTTCAGCGACTTTCGAATTCTTAAATCCATCGAGGTCGATATCCTGGAGGACGGCAGCCTGGATCTTCCGGATTCCATCCTGAGTCAGCTCGATCTGACGGTTTGCTCAGTGCATTCCCATTTTGATCTCTCTGCCCGCAAGCAGATCGAACGGATTTTGCGGGCGATGGATAACCCGTATTTCAATATCCTCGGCCATCCCACCGGCCGATTGATCGGCCAGAGGCCTGCGATGGAGTTCGATCTGGAAGAGGTAATGAAAGGTGCCAAGGAGCGAGGCTGCGCTTTAGAGATCAATGCGCAGCCTGAGCGAATGGATCTTTCCGACGTTCATTGCCGGCTAGCGAAAAAGATCGGGGTCATGGTCGCAATCTCCACGGATGCGCATAGCGATCACGATCTGCAGTTCATGAAATTCGGAGTGTCCTTGGCGCGTCGAGGTTGGCTCGAGCGGACGCAGGTGCTGAATACGCGCTCTTGCTCCGAAATTGTTCGGCTGGTTCGGCGAAAAGGGGTTTCAGCCGCGTAGGCTGCCCTTGTCAGAACCGGTAGGTCGCTTCCAGAATGCCTTGTCGCTCCGTCGGCTCGATCGTGAAGCCGAGGTTTCGAAGCAAGCTGATTCCGCCTTGATTATCGGCGAGAATCTCCGCGCGAACCAGGCTCAGTTTTTCATCGGCTCCGAATTTCAGCAAGCGCCGGAAAAGTTCCGCTCCGACTCCTCGTCTTTGCCAGCTTGAGGTCACCACGAGCGCGATCTGCGCTTCGCTCGTTCCCGGCACCTTGGTCAATCGAGCCACCGCGACGATTTCGTTCGGGCCCGAGCCGGCGCTTTGGGTTTCGGCAACCAAAGCCATCTCCCGGTCATAATCGATCGCGCAGCTGCGTATGAGCTGTTGATGAGAGGTTCTTTGTACCAGGCTGATCGCTTCGAGGTATCTGAGGTACACATCCCGATCGGTCAAATTTTGATGGAAGCTCACCATCAAGGGCTCGTCTTCCGGACGGATCGGACGCACGCAAAGGGGCTCGCCGCGCTTGGGCTTCCATTCCGATGCGTATTGGATTGGGTAGGGCCGAATCGCGGCGACCGGGAGCTGTTCCGGCTTCGTTTCGGGATGATGAAGCGCCACTCTCGCATCCAGCGCGACGATGCGATCCGATGAAACCATCAAGGGATTGATATCGATCTCTTTGATCCAGGGCTGCTCGACGACCAGTTGGGAAAATCTCACCAATATTTTCTCCAAGCCGGGAAGATCCACCGGCGCGCGACCGCGAACGCCCTTGAGGGCTTTATAAATCTTGGTTTGCTCCATCATCCGGCGTGCGAGAGTCGTGTTGAGCGGAGGGAGCGCGAGCGCGTGGTCTTTGAACACTTCGACGAGCTGCCCTCCGGTGCCGAACAAAAGTACGGGCCCGAATTGGGCATCTAAACTGCTGCCCAGGATGATCTCATAGCCTTCCACCCGCACCATCGCTTGGACCGTCACGCCTTGGAAGTGGGCTGGGCCTACCTTTTTCGAAACCGAATCGCGGATGGCGCTCCATGCGCCCCTGACCGCATCGGCGTCGCAAAGGTTGAGTTGAACCCCTCCGACATCGGTCTTGTGGGTGATCGTCGTCGAGTTCAGCTTCAAGACCACGGGAAAGCCGATCCGCTTCGCCGCCTGCACGGCGGATTCCTCGTCCAGCGCAAGCTCCGTCTGCACGGTCGGAATCCCGTAAGCGGATAAGACCGCCTTTGATTCGTATTCCGTGAGCAGCATTCGTTTTTCGGTTTTGGCTTGCGCGAGGATCTTTTCGACGCTCGCGCGGTCCACGCCGCCGCCTTGTCCATCCTCGAGGATTGAGGGTGTTTCGTAAATCCCGCGCAGATTGTACGTATACCGCCACATCGAGTTGAAGGCGGTTACGGCGGTATCGGGATAGGCGAATGTCGGGATGCCGGCGCGGTTGAGAATCTGGTCACCCGCCTCGACATCGGTGCCGCCCATCCAACTGGCGAGAATCGGTTTGCCGGGAATTTTGGCGTAAGACGCTACCTGTTCCGCGGTTTTCGTGGGGTCGGTCATGGCTTGCGGAGTGAGAATGACGAGAAGCCCGTCCGAGTTCGGATCGCGCGCGACGACCTCGATGGATTTGGCGTATCTTTCCGGAGAGGCATCGCCGATGATGTCCACCGGATTTCCATGGCTCCAGACAGAGGGCAGAACCCGGTTGAGCGTGTCGGTGGTTTTCGTAGAGAGCTGAGTGAGCTCGCCTCCGCCCAAGATCAGGGCGTCGGTCGCCAAAACTCCGGGGCCTCCGGCGTTGGTCAATATAGTGAGGCGCGGGCCCTTCGGGGCAGGCTGCTTGGAGAGCACTTCCGCCATATTGAAAAGCTCCGAGATCGAGTCGACCCGCAAAACTCCGCATCGGCGGAAGGCGGCTTCCAGTACTTCATCCGAGCCCGTGAGCGCGCCAGTGTGCGAAGCCGCCGCCTTCGCGGCTCCCGGAGTTCTTCCGGGTTTGATGACGACGATCGGTTTTTCAAGCGCGACTTCCCGCGCCGCCGACAAGAAGGCTCGCGCGTTCCCGATGCTCTCCATGTAAATCACGATGCTTTGCGTGTTCGGGTCGCTGCCCAGGTAATCGATCAGATCTCCCCAGCCCACGTCCACCATCGAGCCGATGGAAATGAAATGGCTGAAGCCGACATTTTCGCGAAGGCTCCAATCCAAAACCGCCGTGCACAGCGCTCCGCTCTGGCTGATGAAGCCGACGTTGCCGGGTTTTCCCATCTTCGCGGCGAAAGTCGCATTCAGTCCAGTCAGGGGGCACATTACCCCGAGGCAATTCGGACCGATGACCCGTACGCCGGCCTTTTTGGCTTCGGCGAGGACCTGCTGCTCGAGCGCCAAGCCTTCGGGGCCGATTTCCTTGAATCCCGCGGAAAGCACCACCACGCTGGGAATTCTCGCTTCTCCGCATTGACGGATGATCTCCGGCACGGTCGCTGCCGGAGTCGCGACGACGGCTAAATCGATCGGCTCCGGTACCGCGCTTAAGCTGGCGTACGCGCGATGACCGAGTACTTCAGACCGGTTGGGATTGATGGGAAAGATTTTTCCGCCGAACGACGTGGTCGCGAGATTAACGAGAACGTCGCGCCCGACGCTTCCCGTTTTTTCGGTGGCTCCGATGACCGCGACATTTTTAGGAGCAAAGAAAGTTCGAAGGGGATGTGGCATGAGAGGCTCCCGGCTGTCTGATAATTTCGAAAACTATACTCCCATTTTTCGGAAAAAAACATGATTCGTGCGGTGAAGGTCGCGGCTAAAGGGCGTGCTCGAAAACCGCGACGAAGCTGTTTGCTCCGGGATCTTTCGTGGCCAGTCCGGCATTGGAGATGTGAAAGACCTGCAGGCCCACGCGGGCTTGGTCGGAGATGCGTGCGAGCACGCTCACGCCTAGGCAGAACTCCAAAGTTTGATAGAGCTCCGGTCCGTCGCCGCGGCGGTAGCCGCCGATTCCAAAGGCATTTTCATAACGGAAGGAATCGGAAATCGGAAAGGCCAGGCGTACCCCAGTCGGCTCGAGCCTGGGTTACCGGCAAGAGTAGAGTCGGAAAAATACCAAAGAGAATGCGACAAACGAGCGTTCGCGCTGAACGCGGGCAAAGGATCAGGCGGCAGCGCTCTTGCGTTGAGCAAAGGTGAGGCAATGAGCATCGCTTCCGGCGAAACCGACCGCGATACTATCCGCGGAACATTCAAAATCATCGTTGTATTTGCAATGAGCGACTTTGCAGGCGCCGACGCCAGCGATCCGCGTCGTTTGCCGCGTATGCGTTGACGAAGGCAAGTGGGTGTCGCAAGCGGGTGTTTCGCTGTCTCCGATAGTGATGGCTTTAGCGCGGCACCCCTGGCCGACGTTGTAGGCGCATTGAGTGATGCTGCACTTCGATACTTGCGGCATTTCCGGATTCATCTTTTGCATGATTGATCTTCTCCTGCCGTCGGCACGAAAGCAGGGTTCGTGCCAAGGCGGCCGCCGCGGGACTGCTTACCCAGCGGTTTCATCCTTGAGCGCGCTCATGATCAGGCGATCCATCAGTAGGGAAACTACGGCCTCGCGAAAATCCTTGTCCTCGATTTTTTTTCCCAGGATCGTGACCGCGCACGCGTCGCTTCGGCAGATGCCGATCAGGGAATTGAAGAAAAAAATAGAGAAAGTCGGTACATCGAGATCGGCGTGCAGAATTTTCGCCTTTTGCGCGGCCTCCAGGAAGGACTGGAAGACGTGGTAAGAGCGGTAAAAGCAGTTCTCGATGAGTGAGCGCATGACGGGGCCGGGCTGAGCGGATTCGCGGGCGATGATCGCGGTGACGTCCCGGTTCTTGATGTGGAAGTCCATGACCTCTTCCACGAAAAGTCGTAGGCGGAGCAGGAACTCCTCCCTGGTCTTGGGCGGCGAGAGGAGCCGATCGGTGGATTCGATCGCCTTTTGGCCGACTTGGTCGAGGCAGCTTTTGTAAAGCCCTTCCTTGCCGCCGAAATAGTAACTGATCATGCTCAGATTGGTCCGGGCTTCGCTGACGATCTCCTGTACGGTCGTTCCGTCGAAACCTTTTTCGGCGAAAAGGCGGAGCGCGACTTCCTGGATTCTCGTCCTGTTGCTCGGATCATGCGGGCCCGAGGGTTTCTTGGGTCTACCAGCTTTTCTGGGCTTCATACTGCGACCTTACCATCAATGCGCGGGGCCGGCAGCCCCTCCCTGGGGTTTATTCATGAAAAAGATACAAACGGTGCAAAGAAGAGTCGTGACCGCTAACAGATAGAAGCAATCCGCGTAGGAGAGGATGTAGCTTTCGCGGGTCATCACGCCGTTCATCGCCTGGATGGCTTGCTGATAGGCTATCGAGGCGTCGGCGCCCTTGAGCATGAAGGCCTTTTGCAGGCCCGAGAGTCTTTGGAGCGACGCCGAATCCGTGTAGGAAAAATTTTCAGCCAGCCGGGCGAAATGAAACGTATAGCGACGCGAGGCGAATGTGCTGATGAGGCCGATTCCGACCGAGCCGCCGAGGTTCCGGACCATGTTGAAGAGACCCGAGGCGTTGCCGACGTTTTCGGGCTCGATTCCGTCGTACGCGATGGCGGTCGAGGGGGTGATCATGAAAGGAATGGCCAGCGCGCGGACGACCAGGCACCACGCGAATTGGGTTTTTCCGAAATCCAGGGTCAGCCCCGAATTCATGAAAAAGCTCGCCGCCAGCAAGGCGTAGCCCACCCAGAGCAGGCCTCGGGCGTCGATTTTATGTATCAGGGCCGGGACCAGCGGCATGACCAGAAGCTGGGGGAAGCCCATCCACATCATCACGCGCCCGGTTTCGAGCGCGTCGAATCCGAGAATGGATCCCATGTAGACGGGCGTGACGTAGTTCGGAGCGTAGATCGCCACGCCCAGCGTGAAGGACATGATGCAGGAAAGCAGGAAGTTGCGACGGGCCAGAAGGCGGAGATCCACGACCGGGTTTTTCCGGGTCAATTCGACGAAGAGAAAAGCGACGAAAGAAGCCGCGCAGATCACGGTGAGCCGGCTGATATATGCCGAACTGAGCCAGTCCTCGCGGTTGCCCTCCTCGAGAATGGTCGTCAGTGTGCCCAAGAACATCGACATCGAAAGGATGCCCCACCAGTCGGCCTGTTTCAATTCGCGCAAATTCATCGGCTCGCGCGGGATGTTGCGCGCGAGCAAAAGAAGCAGGGGCGCGCCGGGCAGAAGATTGATGTAGAAAATATAAGGCCATCCGTAGTGGGACGTGAGCCAGCCGCCGAGCGAAGGGCCGAGCGCGGGAGCGAACGTCGTCGCCAACCCGAAGAGCGCGAACCCGATCGCCTGTTGCGTGGCCGGAAGCATCGTCACGATCACCGTGATCGCAACCGGGATCAGAGCCCCGCCCGCGATGCCTTGGCAGGCGCGGAACAAGATCATCGATCCGAGGCTATGCGCTAGCCCGCAGAGGGCGGAGAAAAGGAGAAAGATGACGACGTTGGCCAGGAGATAGAGCCGGGTCGAGAAAACCCGGCAAAAGAACGCCGTGAGCGGGATGATCATGATCTCCGTCACCAGATAGCTCGTCGAAATCCATGAGCCTTCGCTCAGGCTCGCGCTGAGCGAACCCTGGATATCCTGCAGGGACGAATTCGTGATCGACGTGTCCAGGATCGCGACGAACGCTCCCAGGACGACGCCCGCGACGGCGAGCCATTGTTGAGACGTCGCTTTCGACGACACGGTTTGCGACATAGGTTAGTGGACTTTCACTTTCGCGATCACTGAAAGGCCGGGAACCCAGCGGTCTTCGTAACCGCGCAGGCTCTCCGGATCGAGCGAGATCCGAACCGGGACGCGCTGGACGATCTTGACGAAATTACCGGTGGCGTTGTCCGGGGGGATCACCGCGAAGGTCGCTCCGCTCCCTGGGGCGAAGCTCTCGATCTTGCCTTCGAAGACATGCCCGCCGATCGCATCGACTTGGATCTCGACAGGCTGGCCGACTTTCATGTTCTGCAGCTGCGTTTCCTTGAAGTTCGCGACCACCCAGGACTCCGTCGATTGGACGAACGCGATCATCGGTTGGCCTGGGCCGACGACGACGCCCTTTTCCACCGCGCGTTTGCCGACGCGGCCGTCGGTCGGCGCCTTGATGTCGGTGTATTCGAGATCGAGCTCGGCTTGCTTGATCTGGGCGCGCAACGCGGCTTCCTTGCGGCTGAGCTCGAGATACGCCGCCTCGGCCGAATCCGCTTGTTGTTGCGAGACCGTGTCGCTCGCGAGCAAGGTTTTCATTCGATGGTAGTTCTTCTCGGCGTCGCGAAGCCTCGCCTGGATCGAGCCGAGATCGGCTTGGACTCCCTCGAGCCGGTTTTCGTAATCGCGGCGATCGATCCGGATCAGGACATCGCCCGTCTTGACGTGCTGGTTCTCGGCGACGTCGATCTCCGTGACCATGCCGCCGACCTTTGCGGAGAGCACGGCGCTGTTGGCCGCGGTGCGGGCGTCATCCGTTTCTTCATATATCCATAGGCTGTAAACGAAGCGGCCAGCGAGCAGCAAGGCGATCGCCCCGGCGGTGGCGCCGATCGCGATCAGTTTTCTTCGCTTGGCCTGCGCGGGCGTTTCCGCTTCCGCGGGGATCGGGCCCGCGGTTGCGGTTTCAGATAAGGTCGTCATGGGTGAGTTTCCTTCCTACAGTCAGTTCGAGTTGAATGAGCGCCTCGGCCGCGGTCAGCTGCGCGTTGACTTTGTTGGCGCGCGAGCGGAAGAGGTCGAGCTGCGCGTCCAATTGCTCGCTGACGGTCCGAACGCCTTGGCGGAATCCTTCCTGGGCCTGGCGGACGCTGATTTCCGATTTTCGGATATCTGAAACGGCGGTTTCGTACAGGGAGACGCCATAGTGGTAGCGCCGTTTCCAAGTTTCCAGGCCTTCGGGGAGCTGCTGCTTTTCAATTTCAAGCCGCGCTTGGGCCTGGCGGTGTTGAGCGCCCGATTGCTGCGCGCGTGCGATCGACGCTCCGCCGTCAAAGAGGTTCCAGCGCAGGTAGAACCCGAAGTCATACGCGTTGTGATATGGGCTCGAGCTCGTCAGATCGTAGTCCGCGTTGTCGTAGAACTCGTAATCGGCCATCAAGCCGACGGCGGGGACGAGCCACGATTTCGCGGCGGTGTCGGAAAGATCGGCCGCTTTTTCCTGCAAGCGGAGCGCTTCGAGATCTTTGCGGGCCTGAAGCGCGTTTTCGGCCGTGAGCCGCGAGATCCTCGGCGCTTCCTCGGGCACGGGCAGCTCGCCCGCGACGGGGCGGGAATCTTCCGGAATTCCCATGACCCGAGCCAGGCGTTTGCGCTCGATGACGACATTATCGTCGGCTTGGATCTTCTGGGATCGCGCTTCGTCGAGCTGCACTTCGACGCGCAGGACATCGTAACTGGTCGCGATGCCGCCTTTTTGGCGGGCTTGCACATGGGCGTAGTGATCTTCGAGGGTCCGTATATTTTCGTCCGCGACCTCCGCTAAAAGCTGGGCCGCTAGGGCGCGATAGAACGTGTCCTTGACGTTTTGGCTGAGCACGAATTCCTGCCACGCCCGGCTTTCCGAAGACGCCTCGCTTGCCGCGTCGGATGCGCGGTACTGATTGACGTTTCGCAAGCCGTCGAAGAGGGGAAGCGAAAGGCTGAATTTGAGCGATGTTTTAGGCAAGACTTCCGGGAAGGGAAGCGTTTCGTTCGGCGCAATCTGGGCCGCGAAGGTCTCGTACTTCGTATTGGTCAGGTGATACGCCGTGGCGCTCAGGACCGGAAGAAAGCCCGAGAGCGCCTCGTTCTTGTGCCCTTTGGCTTCATCCTCACGGGCTTTGGCGAGCTGGAGCTGCGGCGAATTCAGCGTCGCCTCCGAGAGCGCCTGGTCGAGGGTCAAGCTCGATGAAGCGTTCCCGTCCCCATGCGCGAGGGGAGTGAAGAGAAGAGTCGAGTTCAGCGCGATGGCGACCCAGGCGATGAGTTCGGTGCCGGGAATCTTCTTGTGGCGAATCATAGACTGTTTTCCTTGAAGCGAATGCGGCCGATGAAAACAGCATAAAATTGTTTTTTGTTAAAATCAAAAAGATTTTTGATATAAATAAAATCCTATTTGATTTAAAGGGTTGCGCCTCCTCTCTTTCGATGGAGCAGACGGCAGCGCAAACTGAGTAATAATTGATGTCGTGCTGCGGTCCCTGGATTGAGCTAAACCTGATATATTGGCCCAAGAGCGAGGAACTCTCATGCTAGGACTGATGCAAAGGCATTCGCTTTCGATTTCTTCTTTGATCGATTTCGCCGAGCGGCAGCACGGTGATGCGGAAATCGTCTCACGGCGGGTTGAAGGCGATCTTCATCGTACGACGTGGGCCGCGGTTGCCCGACGCGCTAGGCAAATCGCCAACGGATTGGAAGCCTTTCAGTTGGCATTCAGTGACCGGGTGGGCACGATTGCTTGGAATGGCTACCGACACCTTGAGCTTTACTACGGTGTCAGCGCGAGCGGTCGAGTCTTGCATACGGTCAACCCTCGACTTCATCCTGAACAGATCGCTTGGATCATTAACCATGCCGAAGATCGGGTGGTTTGCTTTGAGACCACTTTTCTTCCGCTCGTTAAGGCCATTTACAAAGAGTGCCCGAAAGTAAAGCATTGGATCGTTCTTTGCGAAGCGGATCGGATGCCCACGGATGACGATCTTCCCGGCCTGATCAGCTATGAAGAGTGGATCAATTCCCACTCCGATCAATATCGATGGCCTGAAATCGATGAGTACGCCGCTTCCAGCATGTGTTACACGAGCGGCACAACGGGGCACCCGAAGGCCGTCGTCTACTCGCATCGGTCCACCGTCCTTCACGCCTATGCGTCGGCGCTTCCGAATGCCTTCGGGCTTTCAGAGCGAGACTCCGTCCTTCCTGCTGTGCCGATGTTTCACGTGAATTCTTGGGGCCTTCCCTACAGTACGGCGATCGCGGGTTGTAAAGTCGTGTTTCCCGGCCCGGGCCTTGATGGAAAATCCCTTTATGAGCTGATGGAGTCCGAAGGCGTTACCCTCGCGGCCGGAGTACCCACCGTATGGCAAGGACTATTGGAGCATGTCAAACAAAACGGACTTCGTTTCTCGACCTTGAATCGAACCGTCGTCGGCGGCGCTGCTTGTCCTCCGGCGATGATTCAGGTCTTTCAAGAAGGCTTTGGGGTGGAAGTGCTCCATGCATGGGGAATGACCGAGCTCAGTCCAATCGGTACCGTGTGTTCGCTCAAGAACAACCAGTTGAATCTGCCTCCAGAGGAGCAAGTCAAGCTGCGCGCCAAGCAGGGACGAGCGCTTTACGGCATCGAACTTGAGATCTTCGACGAGCTGGGCAAACTGCTGCCTCATGATGGGAAGGCATACGGAAGCCTTATGGCCCGCGGGCATTGGGTGGTGGGCGAGTATTTCCGTCCGGATGACCTCTCAAGTTCTCTCGTCAACGGCTGGTTTCCGACCGGCGATGTCGCGACGATCGACGGAGACGGCTTCGTGCAGATTACGGATCGAAACAAAGATATGATCAAATCCGGCGGTGAGTGGATCAGCTCCATCGAGATCGAGAACATCGCGATGGCGCATCCTTCCGTTCAAATGGCGGCTTGTATCGGAATCAAGCATCCGAAGTGGGATGAGCGGCCGATCATATGCGTTGTCAAGAGGCCCGGGGCCGAAGTCACGCGCGAAGAGCTGCTGGCTTTTTACGAAGGCAAAGTCTCGAAGTGGCAGATTCCGGATGACGTGGTCTTTCTGGATTCCATTCCGATGGGAGCCACCGGCAAGATGCTCAAAACGAAACTTCGTGAACATCTGATCAACCACCGCCTCCCGCAAACGTGAGATCGATTCAGTGAGGCCGGGAACGAAAGCAGCGACGAATACTCTGCCGCTGAAAAGCCTGTTAGAGCGTCTCCAGAGCAACAAACAGGGGCTCACAGGCGATGAGGCGCTTAAGCGGCGGAGTCAATATGGTCCGAACGATACGTCCGGCGTCAAGCGCAGTTCAGGTATCGCCCAGTTTTTTCGTTTGTTTTTGAATCCGCTGGTGGCGATCCTGATTCTCGCCTGTATTGTCTCCGTGGTCCTCGGGGACCGGGTCAATGCCGGCATTATTCTCTGCATCGTTCTGCTCAGCAGTATTCTTAACTTTGTCCAGACGTATCGGTCGCAGAGCGCCGTTGAAAAACTGCGGGCCGGGGTGGCGCCTACGGCCACCGCGCTTCGGGACGGCCAATGGCTTGAGATTTCACGGCGTGATTTGGTTCCCGGCGACATCATCCGCCTCATTGCGGGAGATATGGTTCCCGCTGACGCGCGCTTGGTGGAGGCGACGGATCTACATGTCCAACAGGCTGCCCTTACTGGCGAATCGTTGCCGGTCGAGAAATCGGCAGATGACCTCGTGGTCCCGACCGAAAACTTCGCCGAGTTGCATAATTGCGCTTTTCTCGGCACCTCGGTCGTGAGCGGCACGGCTACGGCGATCATCACCGCGACCGGCAAAGACACCGAGTTCGGCGATATCGCCGAGCGTCTCGCCAGCCGTCCCCCGGTAACCGAATTCGAGCGCGGCATGTACGGTTTTAGCCGGCTGATTGTTCAAACCGTGTTCTTCCTCGTTCTCTTTATCATTTTAGTGGGCGTTTTCGGCAATCACCGGACTCTCGAGACGGTTCTATTCGCGGTCGCGCTCGCCGTCGGTCTTACGCCGGAGTTCCTGCCCATGATCACGACGGTGACCCTGGGGCAGGGGGCTCTTCGCATGGCGAAACAAAAGGTGATCGTGAAGCATCTGGAGTCGATCCAGAACTTCGGTAGCATCGATGTTCTGTGCAGCGATAAGACGGGCACTCTCACGAGCGGCGAAACTCGGCTCGAAGCGTATCTCGACCTGAGCGGCCAGGATTCCGTCCGTGTTCTGCTCTTTGGCTACCTGAACAGCCGGTATCAGAGCGGGATCAAAAGCCCTCTCGATAGCGCTATCCTGCAACGGCCCGGCGTCGTGGACGTCGATGGGTACAGCAAGGTCGGCGAGATTCCGTTCGATTTCGAACGACGCTGCCTCTCGGTCGTCGTGAAGCACGGAGACGAGCTCTTGCTGATCACCAAGGGAGCGCCGGAGAGCGTGCTTTCTCTTTCGTCCACCTATGAAATGAACGGCGAAATGAAGCCTCTGGATGACGAGAAGCGCGCCCAGATCGTGAAGATGTACCAGGAGCTGAGCGCTCAGGGGTACCGAGTTCTCGCCGCGGCCTATCGCGTGGTCACTCAAGAAGCGAATTATCGAAAGACATCCGAGCAATCCATGGCGATCCTTGGCTTTCTCACCTTTGCCGATCCCCCAAAGGCGGATGTCGAGCAGGTTTTGCGCGCTCTCAGAAAGGACGGAGTCAACGTGAAAATCCTGACCGGCGACAACGAGCTGGTCACCCGTCACGTGTGTGAAAAGGTCGGGTTGGAGAGCAGGAGGATCGTCCTTGGAACCGAAATGGACCAAATGTCCGATGCCGCGCTTGCCCATGTCGTGGAACACGTAAATATTTTTGCACGCGTGGCGCCCGCGCAAAAAAGCCGGATCATCATGGCGCTCAAGAGCCGCAAGCACGTGGTGGGCTACCTGGGCGATGGCATCAATGATGCGCCCTCGTTGCACGCGGCCGACGTCGGCATTTCGGTCGCCACGGGCGTTGATGTCGCGAAGGATTCCGCTTCCATCATCCTGCTTGAGCAAAGCCTTCAGGTCTTACACAGCGGTATTTTGGAGGGACGCAAAGCCTTCGGAAACGTGATGAAGTATCTTTTGATGGGCACCAGCTCGAACTTCGGCAACATGTTCAGCATGGCGGGTGCCTACGTCTTTCTTCCTTTTCTGCCCATGTTGCCCTCGCAGATCCTGCTCAACAACTTCCTTTACGATCTCTCCCAGATCACCATCCCGACCGACAACGTGGACGCGAGTTTTACCAGAAAGCCGCACCACTGGGATATCGGACTGATCAGGAAATACATGGTCTTCATCGGGCCGATCAGTTCGATCTTCGACTTCCTGACTTTCTTTATCCTGTTGCGCACCTTCCATGCAGGGGAGGTCCTCTTTCACACGGGCTGGTTCGTGGAGTCACTCGCCACGCAGACCCTGGTTCTGTTTATTATCCGGACCGCCGGAAACCCGCTGCGCAGCCGCCCCAGCCGCTTACTCACGGTTACCACGCTTCTGATGGTGGCCGTCGGCGTCCTGCTTCCCTATACACCGCTCGCGAGGCCACTCGGCTTCACTCCTCTTCCAGGCACGTACTTCGCCTTTCTGATTGCGATGACGGTTGTCTATTTGCTGCTGGTCGAAGCGGTTAAGCGTCCTTTGGTGAGGCGGTATGCCGGGGGCCATGGCAGAGGATTTTAAGTTAATCGCTTGCTAGAAAGGAACCAATGGCGGATCGTTGGCTCGCTTTCAAGGAGGCGTAATGCCGAATGGCAGAAAATCACTGAAGCGTCAGCCGAAGACTCCTAAACAGTTTCCGATTGTCGGGATCGGGGCGTCTGCCGGCGGGTTGGAAGCCATCAGTCAATTGCTCGCTCAACTCCCGCCCAATACCGGCATTGCGCTCGTTGTCGTTCAACATTTGGACCCGTCTCACGAAAGCCTGAGCGCCGAGATCCTGTCGAGAATCACCCGGATGCCGGTCGAGGAAATCGAGGACGGCATTACGGTCCAAGCCAACCACGTGTATATCATCCCGCCTAACCACAATCTGGCAATCCTTCACGGTGTCTTGAGCCTAATGCCTCGCACCGAAACTCGTGGGACCCACATGGCCGTCGATTATTTTTTTCAATCGCTCGCGCAAGACCAGAAGAACAAGGCGATCGGCATCGTTCTCTCGGGTACCGGCGCGGACGGCACCCAAGGGCTTGAGGCCATCAAGGCGGAAGGCGGCTTGGCGTTCGTTCAGGACCCGATCTCGGCCAAATACGACGGAATGCCTCACAGCGCCATTGCGTCCGGCGCCGTGGATTTAGTCCTGACGCCTCAAAAGATCGCTGAAGAGCTTAGCCGCCTCGCGCGTCATCCTCTCTTGACTCGCCCGAGCAAGGTCAATCTTCCTTCCGCCAAAATTCCGAGTCAAATCCAAGGCGACAGCCTGACCAAGATCTTCGCCCTGCTTCGCAACCAGTCTCACGTGGACTTCAGTCACTATAAGCCATCAACCATCAAAAGGCGCATCGCGCGAAGAATGGTGATTCAAAAAAGCAAGAAGCTTGAAGATTACTTTAGCCTGTTACAGTCCAATCCACAGGAGATTCGAGCCCTCTTTGCCGACATTCTGATTAACGTGACGGAATTCTTCCGTGATCCGGATATTTTCGCCGCCCTCAAGAAACAGGTCCTCTCGAAAATCATGAAGCACAAGCCAGCCGGCGCGCCCATTCGGATCTGGGTTGTGGGTTGTGCCACCGGGGAAGAAGCCTATTCCGTCGCGATATCCCTGCTGGAAGTCATGGGGGACGAAGCCCAGAAAGCCACGATACAGATCTTTGCCACCGACATCAGCGAATCGGCCCTTCAAAAGGCCCGCGCGGGCGTATATCCGGAAAGCATTCGAAAGAACGTCTCTCCGGAACGGTTGAGTCGATTTTTCGAAAAAACGGAGACTGGGTACAAGATCTCCAAGCGCATCCGGGATATGTGCCTCTTCTCGAGGCACGACGTGACCAGCGATCCTCCCTTCTCCAAGGTCGATCTCATCTGCTGCCGCAATCTTCTGATCTACTTCGACTCCGCCTTGCAAAAGCACGTGCTTCCGATTCTGCATTACGCGCTGAATCCCGACGGTTTTCTCTGGCTCGGCCGCTCGGAATCGGTGGGCAACCTCTCCACGCTTTTTCGAGTCACTGACAAAGCCAAGAAGTTCTATCTCCGTAGCCCAGCGCCCCCTCAACCGCGTGCGCAGTTCGGTGCCAGTACTTACACGCCGGAAACGCCGCAGCCCGCGGCAGCGGTGTCACGAAATGACATGCAGGTGCGCGACTTTCAGCGGGAAGCCGACCAAGCGCTGATTTCGCAGTACGCGCCGCCCGGCGTACTGGTCAATAACGGCATGGAAATCGTCCTCGTTCGTGGAGAAACAGCCCCTTACCTCAAACTAACGCCGGGGCAGGCAAGCCTCAATCTGTTCAAGATGGCAAGGCAAGAACTGGTTTCGGATCTCCGCATGATGATCCAGGCCGCGAAAAAACAAAGCAGTGCCGTCAGGAAGGAGGACCTGAGCATCCATGATGGAAATCAAGTTCACTTTCTCAATATCAGCGTCATTCCCCTCAAGGCCGAATCCGGGAACAGAGATCGTCACTTTTGGATTCTCTTCGAACCGGCCCATGTAATGCTCAAGGCCGAGGCTATCGAACTTGCAGGAACCCGCAAACGCGTCAAGGGAGCCACAAAGAGGCTCCTTGAATTGAAAGATCGGAGGATCGCGGAGCTCGATAGGCAAATTTCCGAAGGTAAAGTCTATCAACGAACGTTGGTGGAAGAGTTTGAGTCCACCCAGGAAGAGATCACGTCCGCGAACGAAGAGCTGCAAAGCACCAATGAAGAGCTGCAGAGCACCAACGAGGAGCTGGAAACCGCCAAAGAAGAGCTGCAAAGCACGAACGAGGAGCTTACGACCGTCAACGACGAGTTGCAGAATCGCAATAGCGATCTCAACCGGCTTAATAATGATCTCGTCAATCTTCTAGGGGCTGTCGACTTCCCGATTGTCATGGTGGGTGTCGACGGACGAATCCGGCGCTTCACCCCCACGGCTGGGAAGCTTTTGAATCTTCTCCCTGCCGATGTCGGGCGTCCCATTGGGGATATCCGGCCTGGTTTTGATCAACCTGATCTGCAGCCCCTCGTCTCCGAAGTGATAGAAACCATCACGGTCAAAGAGCAGGAAGTCCATACCCGCGAGGGTCACATCTTTCGGCTCCAAGTTCGTCCTTACAAGACGACGGATAACAGAATCGATGGGGCAGTCATTTCGTTGATCGATATCACTCTTCTCAAAGACCGTCTGTTCGAGAGTCAAAGCGCGCTGAGATACGCGACCTCCGTCGCCGACACGCTGCCATTGCCGCTGGTGGTTCTTGATGAGAAGTTACGTATTCTGTCGATCAACCAAGGGTTCAGCCGGAAGTTTGCCGTTGCGCCCGAAAAGGAGGTTGGATTGGATTTGATCGGGGTTCTCGGGGCCGGGGCCTGGAAAAATCCTCGTCTTCGACGTCTCTTGGTGGGCGTGATCGTTGAAGACCGGGAACTGAAGGACTTTGAGATCGAACACGACTTTCCCGGGGTGGGCCGCCGAATCATGTGCATCAATGCCCAGCGAATCAGGTGGCAGGACGCGATGCCCAAAGCGATGCTGCTATCGATCGAAGACATCACCGAGCGCAGGACTCTCGAGCGCGTTGCCGCGCGTGCCAAAGCGGACGCCGAGCACGCCAACGAAGCCAAGGATGTTTTTCTCGCGACTTTGTCCCATGAGCTCCGTACACCCCTGACGGCGATATACAGCTGGTCACAGCTTTTGAAGAAAGGTCCCGTAAGCCCGGAGAAACTCCAGCGCGGTTTGGATACGATCGACAAAAGCGCGCGGGCTCAAGCCCAGTTGATTAACGATCTACTGGATATATCACGAATTCAAACAGGAAAACTCGCGCTCGCTCTGGCGGAGGTTGCGCCCGATGAAATCGTACGGGCGGCCGTCCAATCGGTTCGTCTTTTGGCCGATGAGAAGGGGATCTCAATTGATATTTTGGACGGCCACGAAATCGGACGGGTCCGAGGCGATCCGGCGAGGCTCCAGCAAGTCATCTGGAACCTGCTCACGAACTCGATCAAGTTCTCTCCGGAAGGGAGTAAAATCGAGGTCCACATCGAGAAAATCCAGGATCATGGCCGCGATCTTGTTTCAATCCGCGTTGTCGATCATGGTAAAGGCATCGATCCGGCTTTTCTCCCCAATCTTTTTACCCGATTCAGCCAACAAGACAGCACGAGCACGCGCGTACATGGCGGGCTTGGGATCGGGCTGGCTCTGGTGCGTGACTTGGTCAACTCTCACGGCGGCAGTGTTAAAGCCGAAAGTCCCGGGCGGGACCAAGGCGCGACGTTCAGCGTATCTCTCCCGCTGGCCAGCGAAGCGCTTAGGGAAGCCGCTTCGCTGGATGGAGAAAAACGGATCGCCAAATCCGTCCCGCCTGATCTTTCCGGGGTGCGGGTTCTTGTCGTTGATGACGAGCCGAGCTCTCTGGAATCTCTCGTTGAGATCGTGCGATCTTTCGGCGGAGAGCCGATTCAAAGCAGCTCGGCTCACGATGCAATGATCGCTTTCGAGCGGTTTCGACCTGACGTGGTCGTCAGCGATATCGCAATGCCTTTGGAGGATGGTTACTCTTTGCTTCAAAAGCTCCGCGCTCTCCCACCCGAGCAGGGCGGCCGCGTTCCGGCCATGGCATTGAGCGCATATGCCGCTCAACATGACGTTGCCCGCGCGATAGCGGCAGGATTCCAGGAACACATGGCCAAACCCTTCGATAGCGAGGAGTTCGGTCGCGCGATCGCGCGATTGGTTAAGAAAAAGTAAAAGCAAAGGTAAAATTACGGTGTGATGGCGACTGTCGATAGTAGCCATAACGGCTTCAGCCAGCAGTACGGCTACTTTGAAATGGCCGCGAGTTTCCCGTCTGACCCGGGTACCTGGCCTGCGTTCTGGATGCTCCCCGCCAACCAATCTCAGGGTGAAGGTGAGATCGACATCATTGAGGCCTACACGCAATTCAACAACGCCTACTGTGCGAACCTGCATGACTGGTCGAATACGCCGAATAGCGCCCAGGGCTGCCCGACGGTCAATGCGAATACTCTCAGTGGCTACCACACGTACGGCATGCTCTGGACCGCGAGCACGATGACGTTCTATTTCGACGGCGTCCAAGTCTGGCAGCACCCGACGCTGTCAGTGATGAATACCCCGTACTATATGCTCGTCGATCTCGGCATCGGCGGCGGCTGGAACACAAGTCAGACGACCAGTCCCTCCGTCATGGGCGTGAAGTACGTGCGGGCCTATAGAGCCCCTTGATCCAGCGGAAGTCGCGGCTCATGCGGTTGGCCGCTATTCTCCATGATAAAGGTCGTAAGCTTTGAAGAAATTCCTCGCTCGCTCGAGAACCTGGTTCTCGGTGGGATGGTCCACGGTTTCGAGGCCAATCACCTTGGTCGCAAGACCGGATTTAAAGTGCTTCTCGAGATAACCCTTGAAGAGGGTCTTTCCTTCGCCCGGCCCGATGATGAGGAGTTCGGAGGCGTCCTTCAATTCTTCGCAGATCTCGCCAAAGAACCGGTTGGTATCGGGGTGGTGGTGCGCCTCATGCTTTCCAAAAGGATGTTTGAAATGCTTATGCCCATGAAGGCGCATTCGCTTTTTTTCCGTTTCATTCGGGATCAGTTTGAAAATTTTAGCTTCACCTAAGTCCAACCAAACCACGTAAGGGGTCATAACGCGCTCCTCTTTCTTTTGGACCACTATACTGCCACGAAATGACGAAGCTTAGAGAAAAATCGCGTAATCAAATTTCTTTATCATTGGCAAAGCAACGACAAGCCTATGGGTCGAGAAGGACGCGAAACTCGAAGGATTTAACTGCAAAGCTTCTGCTTTGAAAAGAAGGGCTTATGGGTATAGAAACCCCGAGAACTATCGGATCCAGCTTCTACACGCATGTTCTTGATAAGCTTTTTGAAAAGACCCACTACGAACCGAGAAGAACCGAAGAACCATTGAAATCAAGCTGGCGTAAAAACTCAGCCCCACCAGATGCCCACCAAAATCCCACCAACATGGATGACAGTCGATGATATTCGATGACATTCAAACCGAGCCGACCCGGATAACTTGTTGATTCTATTGTTTGTGAATTTAATGATTTGCCCCCGGACTTTCATCCGAGGGCGAAAATAATTGGGGTGACCAAGGGGACTTGAACCCCCGACCCTCGGAATCACAATCCGATGCTCTAACCAACTGAGCTATGGCCACCACGCAATTTGCGAGTCCCTTTCATACTTTGTCGGCTTTTTTGTGTCAACTCCGTGTGCTAAATGGTTGTCCTGATTAGGATTGGGCGTGAGGGGGGCGGGTTCTGCTTGACTTGCTGCGGCGGGGGGCTCATTTTTAACCCCTATGGGGAGGCCATCACGGTGAGATTTTTAGTAAAAACACGGCTGAGTGCCAGCCTGGGTTTCGGGGCGGCGGTGCTTGCGGGGGCCTTGGTTTCTTCGCCGGCGTTCGCGACGGTTTTCAATATTCCGGAGTTCGTTCCCGAGGGGAAATCGGCGTTCGGGCTCGAGCCCGTGCTGACGCTTTCGGATGGCGCCGGGATCGGCGTCAATGCCCGCTACACCCAAGGCCTTTCCGATCTGATTGACGCCAGTTTGATTTTGGGGACAGGCAGCGGGCCGCGCCGGTTCCGCGTGGGCGGCAATTTGGTTTTCGATTTTGTTCCGGATGTCCAAAACCAGCCGGGAATCGGGATCGCCGTGCAGCCCATTTATTACCGCCTCCCGAATGCAGGCATGCTGGAAGTCACCGGCATTCCCTATATTCACAAGGCATTCAATACGGGGGGCGCGACGGTCGATCCGTTCGTGGCGTTTCCGATCGGGTTCGATTTCTCGGACGGCAATTACAACGTGACCTCGACTCTGGCTTTGGGCGCCAATTTCAAGGAAACCGAGCATGTGACCTACACGCTCGAAGTGGGCGTCGAGATGAACCACTCCGAGAGCTATATCTCGGGTGGAGTGACTTATTACCCCTAATTCGATCTCGCATCAGGCCGAGCTGAATTCACGGAAAATCCGCACCCGCGCCGCGAGCTTGGGGCTTGCCGCGACGATCGGGCTGACGGCCTTGAAGCTCGGCGTGGGCATCGCCAGCGGCTCGGTAGGGGTTTTGTCCGAGGCGATCCACTCGTTCCTGGATTTGATCTCGGCCGGGGTCACGTTTTATACCGCGCCTCATTCGATCAAGCCCGCGGATGAGGATCATCCGTTCGGCCACGGCAAATTCGAAACCATCTCGAGCCTCTTTGAAGCGCTTTTGCTGGTCATCGCCGCGGTGATGATTTTTTACGAAGCGCTCAATCATTTTCATCATTTACAGGCCATCGAGTATCCGGGGCTCGCGATGGCCGTCATCGGCGTTTCGATCGTCATCAGTTACTGGGTTTATCGGCAGAATTCGGTCGCGTCGGCCCAAGTCGACAGCCGCGCGCTTCGGGTGAACGCACTTCATTTCCTGTCGGATGTCGTGGCAAGCGTCGGCGTTTTCGCCGGTTTGGTTCTTTTGAAGTTCACGGGTTGGCTTTGGATCGACCCGGCCATCGCGATTGTGGTCGCGCTCTATATTCTGTTCGTGGCCGGAACCCAGGTGAAATTCGCGCTCGATGAGCTCTCCGACTCCCAGCTGCCGGAAGCCGAGGTCCGGGAAATTCGCAAGATCCTGGATGGCTTTCGAGACCGCACGATCGATGCGCATGATCTGCGCACGCGCAAAAGCGGCTCATTCCGGCATGTTGATTTTCACCTGGTTGTTTGCGGCGAGCTCACCGTCGAGCAATCGCATGAGATCTGCGATGAGATCGAGCAGGCGATTTTGGCTCTTTATTCGGAGGCGCTCGTGAGCATTCATGTCGAGCCTTGCCGGCATGTGCGGGGAGCGGATTGCCATTTGACCTGTCCCATCTATCAGAAAAGGATGAAGTCATGAGTTTGCCGATGGCGCTGAAAAACGCGGCACCCGCCGAGCTGAAGGGGGTTCGTGGAGTTTGCCTCGATATCGACGATACGCTCTCCACTCACGGCAAATTGACCGCTGAGGCCTACTCCGCGCTTTGGCGTTTACGAGAGGCGGGGTTGATCGTCGTGCCGATCACCGGGCGGCCCGCGGGCTGGTGCGATCATTTCGCCCGGTTTTGGCCGGTGAACGCGATCGTGGGAGAGAACGGCGCCTTCACCTTTTTCATGGAGGGCGGCATTCGCAGGCGCATCGACACACTGGCCGACGCGGGCACGATCGCCGGGCGGAAGGCGCGGCTTGAAAAGCTGGGCGTGGCCATTCTGGAGCGGTTTCCTCACGCGAAATGGGCCTCGGATCAGGCCTACCGCGAGTATGATCTTGCGATCGATGTTTGCGAGGACGTGCCTCCTTGGAATCCAAATGACGTGGAAGAGCTGCTCGCCCTTTGCGCGCGCGAAGGCGCGCATGCCAAGCTTTCGAGCATTCACGTGAATGCGTGGTTCGGCGATTTCGATAAGCGCCGGGGCTTCGAGAAATGGCTTTCGAGCGGCGCGCCAGGTTGCCCAGCCCCAGTTCCTAATATGAAGGAATGGCTTTTTATCGGGGATTCCCCGAACGACGAACCGATGTTCGCCGCCTTTCCCTATACCGTGGGGGTTGCCAATCTTTCACGCTACTTGGATCGCTTGAAATCGCCGCCGCGATGGATCACCGCAAGCGAGAGCGGCAAAGGCTTCGCCGAGATGGCCGACGCCGTGATCGCCGCGCGTACCGCGAATTGACGGCTATGGGTTTTGGGCCGAGGGGCCGGCCCTGCCGACGATTTGAATTCGGTAGCCTTGAGCTTGCAGCCGTTTGAGCGGAATGCCCGCGGCTTCGAACAAATTGCCAACCAAATAGCGCGCAACACCCGCATAATCGCGCCCAAACTGCACGATCCGCGTGAAAGCGAGGCCGTCCCAGAAGCCTCTTTCTTGATCCGCTTTGCGAGGGAGGGCACGTCCTTTCTGAGCGCCGGTCACGAGCTGCGCGATCCCGCCGGCCAGTTCTTTCAGAAAACGCTGCGCGGCCGTCCGCGAGGGTACTTTGACGAGGAGATGCAAGTGATTGCCGACGTTCGCGTAGCGATACAGGCGCACGCCCCATTTTCGGGCAGTTTTATGAACAAACGTATCTACGTGGTTGCAATGATTCGGATGCAGGAGCGATCGCGCGCCCCGCGCGATCGAGGCTCTGAGCACGATATGCAACGCCTGCTTCGGGTCGATCGGGCGCCGCGTCTTGCGTTTGCTCTGGGCGAGATCGCCCCCGTGTGAGGCGCTCGCGGTCTTTTTGTTGAAGCCCGGAAGGGCGAGCTGATGGGAAGCCATTTTCGGTTAATAACATTGGGGCAATGGGTTGTGAAGAATATAATTGTGAAAATGGATTGGACTTCTTCTGAGGTCAGGCTAGCATGTTCTTATGCGCGGCATGAAGTGAGAGGGGGTTCTTGCGCCAGGAAGGCGAAGCCTGAGCGGAAGCGAGGGCGCAAGAAGGCCCATGGATGGGCCGGCCCCCGATATCCCTTTCATGGACGGACTCTTAGGTGTCTTCCAAGAACCGCCGCAGGTCTTCCGGCAGTTCCGATTGAAATTCCACTTTCTGGCCCGTGAGCGGGTGGGTGAAGCGGATGCCCGCGGCATGCAAGGCATGGCGGGGGAGGATGATCCGCGCCTGGGCTTCGGGCGAGAGGTGCTGGCGCTCGTAAAAGCGAAGGGCGTCTTCTTCGGGAACACCGTAGAGCTTGTCGCCCACGATCGGGTGCCCGGCCTTTTCGAGATGAAGCCGGATCTGATGCTGGCGGCCGGTCTTCGGAAAGCATTCGACGAGCGAAAACTCGCCGTGGCGGTTTTTATGCGTGCTGAGTCGCTGAAAGCGCGTGTAGGCCTCTTGCCCGCCATCCTCGAGGGGGGCGGTCTCCATTTTGAGCTCGATCAGGGAGCGGACCGCGCGCCGGATCGGCAGGTCGATCTCGAACTCCTCGGGCGGGCGTCCATACACAATGGCGAGATAACGTTTTTCGGTCTTTCTTTCCGCGAACTGGGCGGTGAGGGCGGCGCAGACCTCTTTGTCGCGAGTCAGGACCAGGACTCCGCTCGTTTCTTTGTCGATTCGGTGCACGAGGTAGTACTCGCGTTCCATATTCAGGGGGTCGCGATGGCCCCGCGTTTTGAGGTGCACCAGCAGGGTATTGAAAAAATACCGGCCCGCCGGGTGCACGGGTAGATTGGCGGGCTTATTGACCACGAAAAGGGTCTCGTCCTCGAAGACGACCGTGTAATCGAAGCTGACGGTCGGCTCTTCCTTGCGCTCGCTCATGACCAGGACTTCATCGCCCGCGATGAGCTGGGAGCTGGGCTTGAGCTTGCCGACCACCAGGTGCGGGCTTTGCGTGCGGCGGATCGTGATAGCGCCTTCCGCGATTGCGCGCTGGATGGCCTCGCGGGATCGCTTGCGATAGCGCTCTTTCAAAAAAGCATCCAGGCGAACGCCAGTCTGTCTCACTTCGTGAGTGACTAGATAATGGTTTTCGGACTGAAAGCTGTTTTGGGACAACACCAAATCAGGTCATACCTGTGCCGCAGCGCAATATCAACCTTCAATTCGCGATACAGGTGAGGTCGTAGTTCGCGACGCTTCCATCCAGCTGCTTGATCGAGATCCAGCCGTCCAGCGAAGGGCTGATAAATACCCGGAACGCGGCCACATCGTTGGGGTTGATGGTGCTGATGAAGTACGGGCGTTCTACCTGCTCGCGCGTTTGATACGTCGACAAGCTCTTGAAGAGCGTCCCGTCCGGGGTGTTGATCACTTTGACTTCTCTCGACTCCATGATGACGGCAGGGCCGTTTTCGGCCGAAGGATTGATCAAAACGACGCGATCCGGATAGGTCTTCACTTCCAACTCACGGTCCTCGGTCCCGCACCAGTAGGTGTCGGAAGGGCTGAGGTTCGAACTCTCGTCGGCGAGAACTGCCTTTGCGCAGAGAGTGCTGAGGAAGAGGGCACTGAAAATAAACAACGTATTGAGGTTTTTCATAAATCGTTACCTTTAACTGACGCGGAAACTACGCCTCTCTTATATATTTGTACAATACATTTGACGCATGTTAATATGCGTCAAATGTATAGGAGCGTCATATGGAGCGTTTATCGTTAGAAGACCTGTCCTGGGAGCTTTCCGTGCTCTCAAGAGCGGTGGTGTATCGAAATCTTTCGGGGGCGGCTCAGAACATCGGCCTCAGTCAACCCCAGCTTTCTCGTATTTTGCACCGGCTTGAGGCCGAATTCGAGTCGATTTTGCTGGATCGTTCTTCGCGCCGAAAAGCGGCGTGGACGCCGCTGGCGCACCAAATCGCCGAAGCTTATCTCAAATCCGTGCGTAGCCTGAACGGCCAGGTCTTGAAACTGCTTGAGGGGACGGAGCCTAAGCTCATTCATATCGGCACGCTCGAGGGGCTGGTGCCGGTGGCGCTTCGCTTCGGTCATCACATCCTGACCGAAACCACGGTCCAGATGCTTGATTTGGACGTTTTCGACTTGAACGTGCTGGAAGAAAAATTTTTTCAGGGGGATCTCGACGTGATTTTCACGGCGCGCGAGCCGGGCCGCAAAAAATACGGTTACACGCGTTTGCTCGGCTATCAGACCTTGCAATGGCACGCCTTCAAAAACGAATCGGAGTTCAGCGTGATGAGCTCGTACGAATACGCCGTGAAAAGCAATCGCGCGGCGAAAACGGAGACCTCGCAACCGCGGACCTTGATCAGCAATTCGCTGCTGGTGCGCCGGCATTGGCTTGAGGAGTACGGCGGAAGCGGAACGACGCCTTCCGAACTCCATGTCCGCAAGCAATCGCCCAAAAGCGGCGATCATGAAGAAGAGGTTTATCTTTTCGGGCAGGACTCGCTGAGCGTGGGCTTCTGGAAGAAGCTGAACGAACTCAAGTTCTGATTTATTTGTCTATCTTCGTGCGTACTCGGTATTAGGGCATATTTCTATAAAACACTCAGTCACTAGGGAAGGGACAGGATGTCCCGTTTTTAGGGTCCCTTAGCCAGGAGGGCGGGTGGCCTGAGTTTCTTGAATAGGCACCAATCCTAGTAGCGCGCGCGCATGAGAAAGGCGATGACTTCCTTCGCGCAGTGCTCGCAGTAGCCGCGCTTGGCGATCATGTTCTTGATCGTGAGGCGGGCAAGCTGCATGCCTTCGTCGTTGCCGCCGCTTTCCGGAACCGACGGGTCGTACTGGGTCAGCGCGTTGTGCATCTTGGTGAGCAGCGCTTTTTGTGATTCGAAGTAATGTTTTTCGAGCTTGCGCCAGAAATCCGGAAATACTTTGGCGTAAACCACGGGTTCCTTCGGATGATCGAGCGACCAGGCGCCGATCTGCGAGATCACTCCTTGCCGGAACGCTTCTTTGGCCGAGCTGTCCTGCGGGGCCTCGACAATCCGCTCGAGCTCGTCGATGAGCGAGTGGTCGAGATCCTCGAGCTTCCCCGTGATCGGGTTTTTCACCTTTTCCTTGCGAAGCACGACCGAGATCTGCTGGACGTACTTGCGCAAAAACTCTTCCCACTGGTTGGAGTCGTAAAGCCCGATCGAGTCGCGAACCTCGCTGTCGATCTTGTTCAAATACTCGTTCCGGGTGGTCGTGATGAATTCGTGCGCGTCGTGGTAGCCGTCTTTGACGTCTTGCTTAAGGAATTCGTACTCGGTGACGCGTTTGACGAACTCGTCGAGCTCGCGGAGGACGGCCAGCGGCGAGAGGCAGGAGAACTCCGGGTTTTGCGCGGCATCGAAGAGAATCGACTTCATCTCGCGCGCGGACGCGCCCATGCGGCCTTCGTAATAAGGAACGTTATTGTACTCCTCGGCGATATTGCGCAGCGAGGAGCGCAGCAGTTTCCGGTCCTCGGCCGAAAGGGCGGGCGGCACCTCTTCGGTGTCGTAAAGGCGCGCCTTCTCGAGCGGCGTGAGATTGGCCACCAGGGTGCTGACGTTCGGGGCGTAATTGATGCTGTTGGGCTTCTTGAGTCTTGTCAGCACGGCCCAAAGGGCGACCGTCCATGCCACGTGGGGGGCGATGTGTTTTTCGCCGGCGAATTGGTCGAGTTGCGAAGAGTAGATCTCTTCTTCGGCGCTGACCGACAGGAGGTAGGGAACCCGGATCAGCTCGATCCGCGCTTTGAAGCTGATGAAATCGGGAAATTCCTTGAAGGCATCGAGCTGGATTTCGTTCGTCGAGCCCAGCATCACGGCGTCGAGATAGGCGATGCTCGATCCGATGTTGATGGCGCCGGTCTCGCAAGCGGTGAGCAGGTATTTGAACGTATCGACCGGGCGCTTAAGCAGGTCGGAGTATTCGATGATCCCGCGATTGCCCTCGATGAGATCGCCCGAGAGCGCGAACAGGTTGATGGCCTGAAGCGATGCCGGCAGTGCGCCCATACTGCGGTTGTAGGTGAGCTGGTGGTATTGCGCGTCGACGTGCATCTGCGGCTCGATGGTGACGAGCCCGTTGCGGTAACGGCGGGCGAAATAAAAACGCTCCACCTGGACATGGGCCATGACTTTGTGGAAGTCGCCGTTATTGCCGGTCAGAAGAGCATCGAAAATCTGGCGGCAGCGGTGGCAGAGATCGCCGTTGGCGATGTAGTTCGGCAGGGTTTTCCAAAGAGCGTCCGCTTTTTTCTCGCCGATCAGTTCCGAGAGAAACTTTTTTCGGTGGCTGCGCGGAATCATCAGGATCGGATGGTCTTTGAGATCGCAGGGGATGCGCGCCGCGATTTCATCGTCATGGAGCTTGGCGTAGTTCGTGAGCTTGTCGCGGCTGGTGCTTGCGCCCTCGTATTGATTGATGCCGATGCCGCCCTTGGTGTAGCGCTCGACGGGGAAAATCCAGTTCACCGTGTAGAGCGCGCCTTCGGGCTCGTTCGAGTAGCGCTCCATTCCGCCCATGAGCGCGTGGATGGTCGAGGTCTTCGCGCTGCCGTTCGGGCCGTGCAAGAGCACGAGCTTGTTGTTGATCCCTTGGCGGGTGAAGGTCCGAAGCGCGCGATAGATCTGGTTTTGGACGACTTCTTGCCCCACCACCTTCCGGGCCAGCCCGTCGGCGTTCTGGTCAAAGAGCCGGAAGCGGTTGGTTTCCGGGTCCTTGCCGAAGTGGTCCATCATATCGGCGACGTATTTGGCGGAGCCGCGGGTCTGCTTTTCGGGGTTCTCGGCGAGAAGCGCGAGATACTCGTCGAAAGAAAGAATTCTGCGGTTCGTTTCGAAGTCTTTTTTGAGCTCTTGGTCGATATGGGTGGTGAAGGTCGCCATTCTTCAAGTATACCACGCCGGTTTTATACCGTCTTGCGATGCCGCCTTTTTCTCCGTCGAGAGCGTTTTTTGGCCGCCTTCTTGACGAAAATCATCCGGGGATTCTCGGGGCTGACCAGCAGGTTTCCGGGGCCGTTGATCGCTCCTTGCTGCTGGGTCAATGTTTTGATGTACGAAGCAAGCGCGTCGCGGGTCAGGATTCCGGTATATTGAAAGCGGTCCGTCGGGATTTGAGACATCGGCCAGGCCATATCGTCCCCGCCCAAGACCAGGAAGTCGATGGTGGCGATCGTGTAAGTCTTGCGGTCGTCCAAAAGCGATCCATCGGGAAGCCGCACTTCCAGAAGCCGGTTGATTTCCCAGGCGTCTGTTTTGTCGTCCTCGTTGAGATCGCTCGAGGGGGCGTCCGAGTCCGGGTGAATGAGCTTCAGCTGCAAGCCCGAAACCGGGGGAAAGCCGCGAGTGCCGCTTTCGGCCACCTGCAGGAGGTTTCGAACCTGTTTGCCGGTGACTTTCATCGTGACGATGGTGTTGTTAAAAGGGCTGGCTCGGAAAATCTCGCCGTAGGTAATGGGCCCTGGCTCGATATTGGCGCGGATTCCGCCCGTGTTCATGAAGGCGAAGTCGGTTTTCGCGGATGCCCGAATCGCGTCGGCGAAAAGATTGCCGAGCGGGGATTCGGTCTCGCGCGCGGCGTTCAGCAGCGTGGCCGCCTGGCCGTAGACTTCGTTTTTAGTGCGGTTGGCGATCTCAAACGTGGGGCTCAGGAGCCGCATGATCGCGGGGTCGGCCTCGATGGGCATGTGATGAAACTGCGGCGTCACGAGTGGTCCACGGCCGTTCTTAGGGGCCGGGCGGTCTCCGTTACAGTCGTTCTGGTTTTGAAAAACCTTGGGGCAAACCGGGATGGGGCCTTCAATTCGCGCTTGGTCGGGCACGATTTTATGATGCTGAAGGTCATAAGTAAGGTAGATTACGTTGAAGTAGCGGCCGGAGGCGCCGCCTTGGATGACGGGAACGCCCGCGACCCAGTGATGAACGATCGAGTGCGTGTGGCCCGAGACGACGGCGTCGACGGCGCCGGGCGGCAGCGATTTGAGGAGCTTGGTCATCTCATCATCGGCGTGGCACTCGCCCTGCGGATCGGTGGGTTTGCGCACGGAATGGCCTTGGGGCACGTGCGGGTCGCAAAAAGTGCCGGCATGGGCGGTGATGACCACGATGTCGGCGCCGCCTTTGCGAAGGAGGTCGGCTTGTTGGACGGCGGCATCGTGTAATGAGTTGAATCGAAGGGATCGGATGTTCGTGGGTAGCGTTGTTTTTGGCGTGTCGACGGTGGAAAGGCCGATGACGCCGACTTTGATTCGCCCCACTTGGAAAATGCGGGAAGCGCTTGAGCCCGGGAATTCGGCGGGGAGTCCGGTCGAGGCCGTGGTGATGTTGGCCGCGAGAAAGGGATAGTTCGCTTCTTTCATCCGGTGCTTCAGTGAGCTTAACAGATCGTCGGTGTCCGGAGCTTCGGCTCCGAAGTCAAACTCGTGATTGCCGATGGCCGCCGCCGAAACTCCCGCGGTATCGAAAAACTGCACCATCGCCGCCCCCCGGTTGGGATTGCTTTCGATCGTGCCCTGGAATTCGTCTCCGGCATCGAGCCAGAGCATTCGGGAGCCGAGCTCTTCCCGCATGATGCGGAGGTAGGAGCTGAGATAGGCGACGCCTCCGGCTTGATAATCGGTTGCCGTGACATCACGGGTCTTGAAATCCATGGGAGCCAGCGCTCCGTGCAGATCGTTCGTGCCGACGATGGCGATCAGCTCGAAGTTCGCGCTATCGCTGGCGACGATTTTTTCGGGGTGTCCGCTGCAGGAGCAGAGGGTGACCAGAAGTACGCTTGTGGCGACAAGGAGCGTTTTTGCGGCGGATTGAAAAAGGGATCGAGAAGATTTCAGCATTTGAGCCCCAAACTTAACTTAGTTCCATTGCACCGGAACTTCGACGATTTTGGCTTCGGAACGCTGGATGCGGATGAAGCCGTTTTGTCTTCCGAATTGAAAGACGTCGCGAGTGACTTTGACGTCTTGGATGCAGTAGTCGATGATTTTTTGGACTTCGCCCTTTTTCCACCATTCGACGGCCAGCAAGCCGTCGGCGGATTTTCCGGCCCCGAGCGTCCCTTGCGCCACCGATTCGAGCTTCAAGAAACGCTGACGGGTCAAGGCTTCGAGATCGTACATGATGTCGAACGCGTCGACGCGCTTGATGACGAGCCCGTAGGGGACCATGACCGGCAAGTCGAAGCCGCGGATATTATAGCCCACGACCAGTCTTTCTTCGCAAAGTTCGATGAGCTTCGGGATCTCGTTTTCACGGAACGACAAGAATTCGTCCGTTTTGCTGTCGTACGCGCAGGCGACGGAAATTCCCAGTTTGTCGACATGGTCCCAACCGCCCACTTCCTGGACGAGCCTTTGGGTTTCGATGTCGAGCACCAGGAAATGCCGGTGTTTCAAAAACAGGCTGGAGGGCACGACGTCTTCCGAGAAGGGCACGCAGCTGGGATGCTTCCAGAATGAATTGTTCAATTTGATTCGGGTGGTCAGAGTACTCATGAGATTGCTTTCGTTACTCTTGCTTTGGGTGATTTCTGTTGTCAAGTTCCCAACACTTGAGTGAAACTGCCGGGTAGGTAGAACGAAAGACATGACGACAGCAACCGAGCATTTGAAAAAGGCGTTTCCGGAGTATCTCGAGGATTTAAAGGCCCTGGTCCGAATCCCCAGCGTGAGCTTTGCCGGTTTTCCCGAGGCCGAAGTCCGCAGATCCGCCGAGGCGGTAGCGGTGCTCTTGCGCAAGCGGGGCCTGGAGAACGTTGAGATTTTGAGTCTTCCCGGCGCGCATCCTTACGTTTACGGCGAGCGGCTTCGCGCGCCAGGCAAACCGACCCTGCTTTTGTACGCGCATCACGATGTGCAGCCTCCCGGGCGCGAAGAGCTTTGGAAAACGGCTCCGTTTGAGCCGACTTTGAAGCCCGGGCCCGGCGGAGACCGGCTTTACGCGCGAGGCGCCGCCGACGACAAGGCCGGTATCATCATTCATACTTCGGCGATCGATTCGTATTTGAAAACGGTGGGCGAGCTTCCGGTCAACGTCAAAGTCGTGATCGAGGGCGAGGAAGAAATCGGCAGCACCCATCTGCCGAAGTTTCTCGAGACTTATCGCAGCAAGCTGGATGCGGATGTTCTGGTTTTGACCGATACCTCCAATTTTGACTGCGGGGTGCCGGCCTTGACCGTCGCCTTGCGCGGGCTCGTGGGCCTTGAAGTGGAAGTGCGCGCCCTCACCAAGACCGTGCATTCGGGGATGTGGGGCGGGCCGCTTCCGGATCCCGCCGCGGCGCTATCGAAAATGCTGGCCCGTTTGACCGATGAGGAAGGCCAGATCGCCGTTCCCAGCGTTTTAGATGATGTTCGGCCCATCAGCGATCGCGAGCGCGCGGAGTTCGCGAAAATCCCTTACAGCGAAGAAGATTTCCGTAAGCAATGCGGGATTATTCCCGGCGCGAAGCTTTTGCGTTCGAATGGCATTTCGCCGGGAATCCAGATCTGGCGCTTGCCGAGCCTTTCGATTAACGCGATCCAGGCCTCGTCGCGAAAACAGGCCGGAAACGTGATCAACGACGCGGCATGGGCGAAGGTCACCATTCGCCTGGTGGCCGATATGGATCCGGAGAAAGTCGCCCGCCAGCTTCAGGATTTCCTGCGCTCGCTGGTTCCCTGGGGACTTGAAGTTTCATTCAAGGTGGAAGCCGCGAACGGGGCCTGGGCGACCGAGACCGCGGGTTGGGCCTTTGAGGCCGCCGATCAGGCCTTGGCCGCCGGTTACGGCAAAGCGCCGCTCAAAATCGGTTGCGGCGGCAGCATTCCGTTCGTGAAGCCTTTTGCCGATGCGCTTGGCGGCGCGCCGGCGCTTCTGGTGGGAATTGAAGATCCCTATACCGATGCGCACGGGGAAAATGAAAGTTTGCTGGTCAGCGACCTTGAAAAGGCGTCGCTGAGCCAGATTCACCTATTTAAGGAGCTTGCACAACGATGGAAGCCGTAATCAGCGAAGTTGAAAACGCCTTGCGCGAACAGCGCGAGAGCTGGAAAGAAGTATCCGAGCGCGTGGCCGCGCTCTCGAGCCGTGAATTTCCGCCGGAGCAGCCCAAGCGCATTCTTCTTTTCGGCGTGGGAAGCAGCCATTTTGCCGCTCGCCTGACGAGTTTCGCGCTCACCCGCGCGAAAGATCGCGTGCGCGTGCCCGCGGTCGCGTGCTCGAGCATGGGTGTCGGCGTGGAAGTGATTCCTCAAAGAGGCGATTGGGCGGTGGGATTCAGCCATCGCGGACAAACGGCGGCGACGCTGAGGGCGCTTGAAACTTGCGACCGCGCGGGAGCGTTTACGATTTTAGTCGCGGCCGCCGAGGCCTCAAAAGCGACCGAGCTCGAAAGCGTGCGCTATCATTTGCCGACGTGCCGGCTTGAAAGAACCGAGCCTCACACGATTTCGATGACCTCGGCGATCTGCGCGGTCACGACCTTGTTCTTGGGCGCCAAGGCGGTCGAGGAGTGGGACGCTTTGCGCAGCATCGGCGATCCGAACTTGGAAGTCTTGCGAAGCCGCGCGGGCATGGGGCCTTCTATTTTATTGGGCGAGTGGGAAGGGGAGTGGCTTGCGCGCGAGACGTCGCTGAAGCTGCTCGAGATGGCGCGCCTCCCGACCCGCGCTTACAGCAGCGAGGAGTTCTTCCACGGGCCGCGTGCCGCGCTGACGCCCGAAGATACGATCTGGCATGTGAGCCATGGCAAAGACCTTCGCAATGCCGACATCCGTTCGGCTTATCGAGTGGATATTCGTGGAAGCACGCCGCTCGCGTGGATGCCGTCGCTCGTCGAGCTGCAGTGGCTATCGCTCGCGGTGGCGTTGAACCGTGGCGTGAATCCTGACACTGGAAGCGCTGTTTAAGATTTTACCGAGTCAGTCCAGGAAGTCGGCGCGATTGCGATCACAGTGGTCGAGCGCAGTCGCGACGTTACGCCCCTGAAGTTCAAGAGTTCGTGAGTTCGTGGTGTTAATGAGAGTAGTGTTAGACGTTCTTCTAAATTGCTGGAACCTTATCGCGAGCTTTCTCGGCCTGAACTTAAGATTCTGATGTTCAAAGTGTTTCATATCGAATCTGGAGAAATAATTGGCCGACATCGAATACCTATCGAACACTAAAATTGCGCCCAGACGAGCCTTTTGAAAATGAAAGCGAACGATGCGGACCGTGCTTTGGTTTTGTTGCTTTCGCGATTCTAGGTGATCGCCCCAAAAAATGTCCCCAAGCTCCTGGCCGACCTAGGTCTCGGTTTTGATTTTCATGGAATTTCCAGCTTGAGAAAATGCCCGAAGAGAATCGCTGGCATGACTGAAAAACATCCAATTATTAACTTATGGACGAATATCCTAGTTTGCACAGAGAAATAAATATTGTCTTATTAACATCTCAAGCACTTAAATTAAGAATCGCCATTTTACCATACTCGCCATCTGAATTTGTAAGCTCTGAGCACTGGTTGTCCGATTTTATCAACTTAAGCAACATGCCGCCCCACATACTTTGGAGTAGCGTTCCCAGTGGTAAATACAAGTCCGTCGACATTTCTCCGGGTGGACAAGTATCGGGGTTTGGGTTTCAAAGCCCGAACGCTCCGGGGTTGATCCAATACAACGCGCAAGGCGATACCGGAGTTCCGTCAGCCACGCCCGGCCCGCTCGACGACGAACCATTACCAAACTGCCCTGACTGGGATTTTGAGAGCCCTAAATTTCAAACACTCGTCACCGGAATAGCTACGGGCCCCCTTGCGCTCCAATTAACCCGGCAAGTCCGACCGGCAAGGTAAGCGTTTTGATCCCGGCCACGAAGAGCTTTGATCCCAGCCAGATCGTGGTCTCGTCGGTCCAGTTCGGACCCGATCTCGTCCAAGCTCGTGCCCGCTCGTGATGGCGATGATCGGGATGCCGAGCGCGAGGAATGGGAAAGGCTTTCTTTGAACCTTGGCGATGGTCACTCGTTGGGGAAGTCGTTTTAAATAACGATTGATAGACGCAAATGACGGATGATCACAAGACGCAATTTAGGATAAAATGGTTATTGTGCCTAGTAGGGCTAGCTTTAGTCCTTACGTGGTTTTTCCTTTTGTTGTCAACACCTCAAGATCGTGCATTTTCACCAGAGAAGACCACGATGGCTACTATCGAGTCTGTCGCGTATAGCTTAGAGAACTTTCGTGCGGCTTGTGGTCGTTATCCAAACACTCAGGAAGGATTAGAAGCATTGATAGACCGGCCGCCAGGATTGAAATGCAAATATCCTGAAAAGGGATTTCTTCCGAATCATTTACGTACCTCCCATGGGATTAAGAAAACTGGACCGTGAAACCAATGCTCAACGGCGAATCGGCGCACCAGAAAAAAGGGGCTGCGCCGGCCATCGGCTATCGAGGTTTTACGCTAAAGTAACGGCAGCGTTTCCGCCGGTCCTTTGAGTTCCTTGGTCTCCGCTTCAGCTTCGCCGACGAGCCGCGAGACGGAGCTTTCGTAGCGGTTGAGGTGGGTGTTGGCCGTCTCGAAGGCTTCCTGGGCCTTTTTGAGACCTTTGCCGATTTCCTCGAATTTGTTTCCGAAGTGTTCGAAGTGTTTTCGGGCTTTTTTCACGTCCTCGATCGTGCGTTCCACTCCGCGTGCGAGCTCGTAATATTCCTGGGCGATCGATACCGATTTCAGCGCGATCGAGAGGGTATTGGGCGAAACCGGAAAGACCCGGAGCTTGGCCAGATGCTCAAAGAGCTTACCGTTTCGGATCACTTCAAAATACAGGGTTTCGCTGGGCAGGAAGAGCAGGGCCATGTCCGAGGTTCCGTGCTCGGGCCGGATGTACTTATCGGCGATGCTTTTGGCCTGTTCTTTCACGAAATCCGAAAGCGCCTTGCGGGCGGTTTCGAGAAGGGCGGGGTCTTGCGATTCGAAAAGGGGCAGCACCTGTTCGCGGGGGAATTTGCTGTCGATGGGCAGGACCTGTCTGGCCATCCGGACGATGGCGTCGACCCGTTCGGTCGAGCCCGGAACGATCGTGTATTGCAGCTCGTATGAGCCCACGGGTAAGAAGTCGGCGAGAAGCCGCTCGAGGGTGGCTTCACCAAAGCCCCCGCGGAGGTGGGGAAGCTTCAAAAGCTGGTTTAAGTCCGAGATCGATTGTCCCACGAGGTTCAAAGAGGCGAGCTTGAGCTCAGCGGCTTTCAAGTGCTCTTGCACTTTCTCGAAGTGGAGAAAGCCCTCTTTCATGTTTTCGTTGAGCTTGTTTTCTACGTTTTTTCCAATAGTTTCGAGCCGTAAGCCGACTTGTTGCTCGAGTGACTGGAATTTGGATTCGAGCGCTTGGGTGGTTTTGAAAAGCCCAGCCTGGAGCTCTTGCCGGTTGGCGCCCATGCTTTTTTCGAGCCGATCGGCCAAGGTATCCTTGAGTTCGGCACTGGTTTTGGAGTTTCTTTCGGAAATATCAAGGAGCGACTGCTGGATCGTGTACATAATTCCCGACCGTAATTGTCCTGCATAAAGGAACAGCAGGGCGGTGAGGATCGCGAAGCAGAAAAGGGTGAGGCCGATGGTCAAAAGCATAGTGTTCCTACGGCTAACATCTTGAAGATAAGCTGACAATGGCGGTCACTGCGTTGTATAGAAAGAAAAGAATTATGAAGCCACAACAGAGCGTTCGGATTTTCGAGAATCCCTATTTGGAAAAATTGACCCGGGTTCACCCGATCGTGCCTTTGATCGTTTGGACTCCGATCGTCATTTGTTTTGGCTGGAGAAGTTTTGCCGTCGATTCATTCACGCCGTCGGTCTTTGGCTTGATCGCGGTTTTCGGCTTTTTCATTTGGACCCTGACGGAGTATCTGTTGCACCGTTATGTCTTTCATTTGAAGCAAACCAGCGCGTGGCGGAAGAAGTTTTATTTCGTCATGCACGGAAACCATCACGTGGTTCCGAACGACCCAATGCGCTTGGTGATGCCTCCGGCGGGCTCGTTGATCATCGGAACGATCCTGTATTTGTTTTTTAGAGCCGTTCTCGGCTCGGCTTGGGTGGACCCGTTTTATTTCGGCTTTTCGATCGGCTACCTGACTTACGATTATACCCATTATGCCGTTCATCATTTCAAGCCAATGACCCGGTTCGGGCGTTGGAACAAGCAGCACCATATGCTTCATCATTTCGTCGAGCATGACGCTCGTTGGGGCGTGAGCTCGCCGCTTTGGGACTATGTGTTCCGCTCGCTGTCCTCACAGCGGAAGCCTTCCCAGCAGAAATCTTAATGAGCAAATCCGATCCTTCGAACCGAGTCTCAAGCGTACTGAGCGCGACGCGCTCCGCTTCGGTCGCTCGTTGGATTTTTTTCGTGCTTCTCGCTGGGGCGTTCTTCTATGTGGTTTATCCGCTGATTCTTCCGGTGCTGATGGGCGGGGTGCTTGCCGTTCTTTTTATTCCGCTGGCGGCGCGGATGGAGCGTCGAGGCATCAAGGCACCCTTGGCGTCTTTCTTGATCACCTTCGGCATCACCTTGATCGTGCTCATTCCGACCGCGGTCCTCGTCTACCAGGGCGCGAAAAGCGGCGTGCAGGAGTTTCAGCATTGGAAGGATTCTCCGCAACGGCCCGTGGGCGATTGGACGAGCGCTCTGCTGGAGAGCCCGACGGTTCATTCTTTGATGCTCAAGGTCACGGCTTGGTTTCCGATCGGCATTCAGGATTTGACGGAAACCCTCCAGGACACGGTCCGCAGCGTCGGCATTCGGGCCGCCGAGCTCTTGGGTGCATTGCTCGCGTCCTTGCCGAAGATGGCCTTCGATCTGATCATCGTCGTCGTGAGCCTTTATTTCTTCCTGGTTGACGCCCACCGGCTTGGAAACTGGGTGCGGCGTAAATCGATATTCCCGTCGGTTCAGACCGAAAGATTGTTGCAGGTTCTGGCCGGAGTTTGCCGTTCGGTGGTTTTGGCGGCGGTCATTTCAGGCCTCGCGCAGGCGGTCTTTTATGGCTTTTTCATGCTGGTAACGGGCGCGCCGAACGCGATCCTGGTTATTTCGCTGATCTTTTTCGCTTCCTTCATTCCGGTGATCGGCGCGGTCCCGGCGACTTTCGGCATGGCGCTCGGCCAGTTGCTGAGCGGTCATACCGTCAGCGGCGCCGTGCTCCTGGCGGCGGCGGTGCTGACGGCGATGCTCGACAATTTGGTTCGCCCTTGGTTCTTGAAGGGCACCGCCAATCTGCATCCCTTGCTCGCTTTTATCGCCGCCTTCGGCGGGTTGCAGGTGCTGGGCTTTGTCGGCGTCTTTTTAGGACCGATCATCGCGTCGCTTTTCCTGGTGCTGGTCGACGTCGTCAGCGATTAAGAGCCTGTTCAAGAAAAGGGTGTCGTGGGCCGGCCCATCCATGGGCCTTCTTGAGCCCTCGCTGCCGCTCGGGCTTCGGCCTCCTGCCGCAAGAACCCCCTCACCTTTTCTTGAACAGGCTTACCGAAGTGCGAGCAACGCGACATAAGGAACGTTGCGGGTCCTTGCGATGGGGATTAAGCTCAGGAGCACGCTAAGCGCTACGGCCCTCGGTCGATTCGCTTTCGTCGATCTCTCCCGATTCCTCGAAGCTTTGTCTCAGATGCTCCTTGGATTTCCAACTCGTTTGCGAAAGCAGGGTCTGGATTTCCTCGGCGTGCTCTTCTTCCCGGGCAAGGATGTCCTCCATCATGCGTCGCGAGGTCGGGTCGTGCGGAGCGAAGTAGCGAACGATCTCCCGGTAACTTTCAATCGCGATCCGTTCGGCGATCAGGTCCTCTTGAAGCATTTCGGTGAGCGTGGCGCCGGTTTGATACTCGGAGTGGCTTCGGCTCAAAAGGTTGGCGGGGTTGTAATCGGGCTCGCCGTTGAGCTCCCGAATGCGCTTGGCGATGAGCTCGGCATGGTTCAGCTCCTCGTTCGAATGCTCTAGAAATTCCTGGGCGACCGATTGCGCTTCGATACCTTCGGCCAGGTGAAAGTGGTTTCGGTAGCGCAGCGTGCAGACGATTTCCGTGGCAAGCGCCTCGTTCAGGATGGCGATGGTAAGCTTCAGGTCGCCTTTGTAATCGGGAGTGACCGCGCCGCTCATGATGTTTTGGCGAACCCGGTTGCGAATTTCCGCGATGTTGGTGAGAAAGACGGAGGCTGGAGCGGATTCCCCCGCCTCGCCGCCGGTACCCAAGTCAGTGCCCAAGTTAGTACCATGAAAGAGCGTGATCGGACCGGTTTGTTCTTTGTTTTTCTCAGATTGCGCGTTGCTCATGATGCCTGCACTTGCAAGATGACTGCCGTTTTGCTTCAATCGCCACATGGCAAAGCAGGCACCCAAACAGGCGACAAAGCAGGCAGCGGGCATCAGCACCAGCAGCACGGCAGAGTATTTTTCCAAAAATCTTCAACAGGTCGGCTTTTCCTCCCAGACCAAAGCGGTCCTAACGACTTTGAAGGAAGCCGTCGATAATTCATTGGATGCGTGCGAAGAGCATGGCATCCTGCCGGAAGTGAACGTCACGATCGAAAAGGTCGGCCCGGGATCGCTGAAGAATTCCGATTCGATTCGCGTCCGCGTCGAAGACAACGGCCCCGGCATCGATCCGGACGACGTGCCGAAAGTTTTCGGGGAATACCTGGCATCGTCCAAGTTCGGGCGCGGCAAGTGCTCGCGAGGGCAGCAAGGCATCGGTATTTCCGCCGCCACGACCTGGGCGCAGCTCACGAGCGCGACCGGCGCGCGCGTCATCACCAAGACCAAGAACATGCGCAAGGCGCTTTCGTGCATGGTCGAGGTGGACATCAAGCACAACAAAGGCGTGGTCAAAGACCGTCAGATGATCGATTGGGATCGCCCGAACGGCAGCTCGGTCGAGTTTTTGGTCGATGGCCGCGTGCAGCTGAATGGCGATGCCGGTCTTTTGAATTACCTGGCCGCCACGACTTTGGTGAATCCCCATCTGACGCTGACTTACAAGCTTCCGGAGCAAGAGCCGGTTCGCGTCGAGCGCGTTTCGCAGACCATCCCGGAGATTCCCGAAGCGACGGAGCCGCATCCTCATACGATGAAGCTCGGCGAGTTCATCGCCCATTCCCATTTGTTCGGAAAAGTGAAGGTGAAGAGCTGGTTGAAAGAAGGGTTCTCCCGCATTCACGAGGGGGTTTTGAAGGATCTCGTCAAGAACGGGCTGAACGCGAATCTGCTCGAGAAATCAGTGGATGGGCTGAATGAGGTCGATTTCAAGGCGATTTTCGTCGCCATTCAAAACGAGAAACTGATGGCGCCATCGACCAAGTCGGTGCTCTCGATCGGCGAAGAGTCGCTCGCGAAGAGCATTCAGCGCTTGGGGGCGGTCGACTTTTTCGCGGTGGTTTCAAGAAAGCCCGCGATTTGCGATTTCAAGCCGGTACAGGTGGAAGTCGCCATCGCGCGCTTGCTCGACAAAGCGGCCGAAGCCGACGAGCCGGTGCAGGTTCTGCGCTTCGCCAATCGAGTGCCGTTGCAGTTCGATAAGGCGGCCTGCGCGATCGTGCAGTCCATCGAGTCCGTGAATTGGCGCTCTTATGGTCTGGCTCAGAGCAAGGACTCCGTTCCGAGCGGGCCTTATATCGTCGCGGTGTCGGTGGTGTCGCCCTTCATCAAATTCAAGAACGCGTCCAAAGAAACGATCGATGCGTCGGATGAGCTGGTCGCGGAGCTGCGTCTGGCTTTGATTCAAGCGGGGCAAAAGCTTTCCAAGCATATTCGTCGCGAAGACAAGGCCAACGAGCTCGAAGAGAAGATTCGCCATATCGAGCAATTCGGCCCGATGTTGGTCGAAGGGCTTTGCCGCATTCTCGAGGCCCCCGAAAGCCGCAAGAAAAAGGCCGAGGACGGTCTTCTGAAGTTGCTCGGGCGCGATGCCCAGGCGACCGAAGCCGAGCTCAACAAAGCTTCAGAGGTTCTGAAAGCCCATCAGGAAAAAGAGAGCGAAAAGTTGGGCGAGGTCCTGGTCGGAGGCGCGACGGCGGCGAGACCGGACGAGATCGAAGTGAAAAAACCGAAGCGTTCAAACGCGAAAAAAGAGGCTAGAGCGTAATGGCTGGTTTAATGTCGGGTCGCTCGAAGAAATTAGACGACTCCATCCCGAAGATGTCCAAAGAGCTTTGCAATCGCTTGTTGAGCGACCTGGAGCGCGCCAAGCGCCCGGTGCTCTACGCAACCAAGTGCTCGCTCGATAACGCTATTTATAACCATAAGGTCGGCTATCTCACGCCGGGCGATAAAAAGGTGGCGACCGAACTCAACGTGAGTTCGGTGAAGAAGATGTCCCGCGCGATTTTCATGCTCGAGATCCTGCTTCGCAACATCGATACGGGCGCGGTGAACACCAAGCGCGAGCTTTATTACATCAGCAAAGGTTACATCAAGCACGACTCCAAGCTGAAGCCGCTCGATTTCGCCGATCAGGACGAGAGCGACGAGATCATCGATTTTATCTGCGAGATGCTCGAGATCTATCGCGAGGAAGTGAATTGCTTCGCCAACGATCGCGGCGGGCAGACCTATTCGCAGCAGCTGGTGGTGACCGAGACCTTGACGGACGGGGACACGGCCGTGATCGATCTCTCGATGCTGGGCACGTCTCCGTTCCAGCCGAAAAACCGCCCCCAGAATCTGAAGCTTTCGGCCCGCAAGAAGATCGATTTCGGCCTGGTCGTCGAATCGGAAGGCACGGCCAATACCTTGGTCGCTAACGGCTTCACGAAGCGGCATAACTGCATTTTGATGGGCGCGCAGGGCGTTCCCTCGAACGCGGTGCGCGGGTGGTGCAAGCTGATCCAAGATCAGCTGAAAATCCCGCTGTATTTCTTCGGAGACCTCGACGCCTACACGCTCCAGAACATCTATCGCACGCTGAAGGCGGGCTCGGCCGCAAGCTTGATCCGCAATTCGGATTACTCGGCGCCTGATGTCCGTTTTCTGGGAGTTTTACCGGCGGATATCAAGAAATACGATTTGAATGACTACCCGGTCAAAGAAAGCGACCCTCAGGAGTCGCGCGCTTTGAAAAAGGCCGCGGACGCGTTGAAAAACGATCCGTTCTTTCAGGACAAGCGCAATAAGGGTCTGGCCGAGATCCTGAATTGGCTGCTGAAGAACAAGCGACGCTGCGAGCAGCAGGCGTTCTTCACGGTCGATCCGAAAGATCCGACGATGCCGGAAAAGATCATCGTCGATAAGATCAAGCGCGGCGACTACGTATAAGGGTGTTCGTATCGAGGAGCTCGACGAGCTTGGACGACGCCTCGACGGCGAGCGCCAGGTCTTGCTCGCTGAAAACAACCGAGGCTTCTTTGTCCGCGAGCGTGATCGCCCCGAGGATGCTGGAATCCGTTTTCGAGCAAAGCGGGATGATCATGCAAGAGCGCGAGCGGTAGTTCGCTCTCGATCCCAGCTTCACCACGTCCCCGATGTCGCGAATGAGCCAGGGCTTGCGCTTTTTGCAGGCAGTCCCGATAAGGTCTTCGTAGATTGGACGTGACTGGCGGATGAGTGTCGTGTCGCCGATCAACGAAACCGCTTCGAGCCCGGCCGAGTTTCCGTCGCCGGAAGCGGTATATGAAGCGACGTAGAGCGAGGAGCGCTTCGATTTGACGAGCGCCGCGATTTTTTTGTGGGCTTCGATCAGCTGTTGTTGAATCGGGTGCGGCTCGGCGGCGGGTTCCGTTTCCTTGTCGGTCGAGCGCTCTTGGGCGCCGCTCGAGAGCAAGGCCAACGCCCGGGTCAGCGAGACGATCAGAATCATGCCGAAGACGCCGCAGCAGGCCGCGAAGAAAGTCGAGACCGCGATCAGTCCGTGGCTCATTCCCAGGGAGACGGTTTTTCGTACGTCGTTGAAATCGCCGATGTACGCGCCGACTTCCGGGACTTTGGCGAAGCCGATGAACGAAGCGGCGTTTTCGCGCACCGAAACCGTGATCTGGTTCGGTCCGATCAGATTGAAATAGGACGGGTCAAAAACCGCGTAGGGCGTCGGCTCTCCGTCGTCGGCGGTGCTTTCGCCGATCAGGTGGCCGTTCAGAAAAAGACGGTAGGAGCCGGGAATTTCGCCTAAGACCAAAGCGGGCGTTTGAATCGGGTAGCGGATCTCAAACTGCGTGCGAAGCCAGTATTTTCCGGAGAATTTCGGGGCGAAAAAATGCAGGCCGCGGATCGCGCTCCAATTCTCGCTCGGGTCGAAGCTTTTCCAGCCGGTTTCCGGAAGCGAGGGCGCGTCGCCCGGGGCCCTGCCGGCGGCATCGGGCGCATAGCTCCAGTCCCCGGATAAGTCGATTCGTCGCGAAGTGTCTTCCGGGGGCGCGGTGAGGGTGAGTTGCTTTAATGAGTGATGTAGAAAATAGCTCGAAGTCGCGAACGCGAAAAGCGCCGCGACAGAGGTGGCCCAGAGCACTCCGTGATTGGTTTTTGCTCTCATCTTCCTTTATTTTATCGGAAAAGGAGAACGGGGCCTTAAGAGTTAGGTCAAGATTCTTCGTCAATCCGATGACGGCGACACGATTCCCGGCCTGAAGGTGCTTTCGAACTCCACCCAGATTCGGATATCCTCGGCGCTTACGCCGTGATCTCGAAGCGTTTCCTCGAGAATCCGCAAGCGGCGGTCGAAGTGCCCGGGCAGAATGGGGGGCAATTCTAAGTGGGCCTGTGCCGGCGGTTTGCCCGAGTATGAGGGGGTTGCTCCCATGGCGCGCGAAAGGAATGCGTGCTGGCGCTCGGCGATGAGGTCCGTATCGAAGCCCGTGAAGAAGAAACCCACAATAATGTCCTTCTTCATGCGCGCGTAAAAATCACGCAGGATCGCGCGGAGCCCGTCGGCGCCGCCGATGTTTTGGTAAATAGCCCGCAGGGCGGGCTTTGAGAGCGACAGTTCCGGTTTGTGATCAGAACGCGCGGGCACGGGCTTGAATCCAAGCGTAAAAGAAAACGGCGTCGGGATCGTCTTTGAGGCGCCCGAGCTCGTCTTTCATGTCTTTGACTTGTTGTGGGGTGACTTTGCCGGCTTTCAGAAGCCCGGGCGCGCCGCTCAGCAAAAGCTCCGCCCAATACTCGATGAACTGGGCCCGGCGCTTGGGTGCGCGATTATCGTGGAATTCGACTTTGGTTTCGGTCTCCACGTCCTGAAAACCCGCCGCCAGCAGATAGTTCGCAAGCTTTCCCCCGACGAACGGATCGCCTTTGATCGTCCACTGATGGTCGTTGAAAGCGAACCAATATTGAAGCGTGGCCGGGCTGTAGGGGTTGAGGTAGAGAGTCGCGTTCAGAACTTCGTTGCAGTAGATCACGCTGCCAGGGCTCAGAACTCGGCGGATCTCGTGTAAAATTCCGACCGGCTCCTGCACGTGCTCGAGGAACCAGCAGACAAAGGCGCCGTCAAAGGAGTCGTCTTCGTAGCTGAGATGAAGCGCGTCTTGGACGTCGAATCGGGCTTTTTTCTTTGTGACCGCCTCTTTCAAACGGGCGCGTGCCGTTCGAATTTGTTTCTGTGAGGCATCGATGCCTTGAATCTGGAGATGGGGGAAGCGCTGAAGGAGAATCTCCGTCTGCGCTCCCACTCCACATCCGACTTCCAGGATATTTTTCTGCTTCGAGAAATCAATCCGGGAATAGACGCTTTTTTCTAAAAAGCGGGCCTGTCTATAGAGTCGATCCTGCTCTTCGGGGGTGTAGCCATGGAGATACTCCGGCGTGATCCCCGTTTTCTTCATACCGGGAAATCGCGGTCCATCACGGTCTTGCGGCCTTCGCTCTTCGCGTTTTCGATGGCTTGGTCGCAGAGGACGCGGATTTTACGGGAAACCGCATCCATCACGGCCGACGAAGTGTTCATTCCGGACTTCGTGCGGATGTAAGCCTTGAGCTTCGAGGCGACGACTAGAACTTCTCCGCCTTCGCTTTCGCCACCAGCTGCAGTATTTTGATTTTCCATGATCTTTTCCTTTCGTTGATAAATAAATTATTGGACGCCGAGGAGTTCGACTTCAAAAACGAGCGTTGAGTTCGGAGGAATCGGGCCCACGCCCCGGGCTCCGTAGCCCAATTGCGGCGGAATCGTCAGGCGGCGCTTGCCGCCGACTTTCATTCCGGCAACGCCTTGGTCCCAACCCGAGATCACTTGGCCGGCGCCGAGCTTAAACGAGAAAGGCTGTTTGCGGTCCACCGAGGAGTCGAACTTCGTTCCGTTGGTGAGCCAGCCCGTGTAGTGCACGGTGACGGTTTTGCCCGCGGCGGCTTCCGCGCCGTTTCCGACCTGAAGGTCTTCAGACTTCAAAGCCGAAACGGCTTCGGTCTTGGGAGCGGTATCGCTTGGGGCGGATGATGACGGGGTCTCGGATTTCGTGCAGGCGGAAAACACGAGAGCAAAGGTTGTTGTTGCTGCTGCAAGAACGGCAAATTGGGCTAGACGCATTCGGTATCCTCTCTTTGGGATTCTACAATTACACAGCTTTTTATCGTTGGCGAGCGAGTCTTTTTTCGAGATTTCTGACCCACTCCGCCGTGACCGGGCGCAGGTCCTCAATTTTATGATGTGCCGCGGAAGTATTTTGACCAAAATGATTGGTCCCTGTAATGGCGACCACCCAGGCTCCGGCCGCGATTCCGGAAGTGATGCCCGCGTAAGAATCCTCGAAAATCAGCACTCGCGACGGGTCGCTCGAGAGATGTTTCATAGCCAACTGGTAGCCATCCGGCGCGGGTTTGCTTCTCGGGTAATCCTCGGCGCCTAGCACGACTTTGAATAGATCGCGGACCCCGAGTTTTTCGAGCGCCCAAAAAATCTGCGCACGGTAAGAGCCCGACACGAGAGCGAGAGGATAGTTTCTGGCAAGCGCCTGAACGGCTTCGACGCTTCCGGGAACGATCGTCAGGTCGGTCTCGATCGTTTCGCGATAGGCCTCAAGGACTTCGCGGGAAGCTTGTTCGGCTGAAACCGGAATTTCGTATTTCGAAAACAAATACTGAAATACCATTCCCCAGGTGCGGCCCGTGACATGCTCGGCGTCTTCCGCCTTGAGATCGATTTTCCATTTTTTGAACCAATTCTGGATGGCCCGCGCGGCCGCGGGTTCGGTATCGATCAGGGTTCCGTCGAGATCAAAAATAACCGTTTCGATGGTCAATGCGCTCACCTCGCTGTTTTACCGTAAGAGAACGGCCAGTGCTCCTAAAATTTCGGTCGGTACCTCGAAAGCCGACGGCAAAGCGTCGGGCCCGGTTCTCGAGCTGACCGAGGCATAGGCATGGCCTTGGCTGGCGATCAGCCGGACTTTTTCGTGAAACTGGGAGCGGCCTTTGAGCTCGATGACATACATAGGGTGCGAATCCAGGGAGCGCGCCAAGTTTTTTTCCTGGTCGAGGTCATCGATGAAGTTTTGAATTCTGAGGTGGCAAAGCTGCCCCAGAAAGCCGGTGGTATCGGCGGATCGAGTCCAGCCGTCGCCGTCGCGTTTGGACGAGAAGCGAGTTTTGCCGTTCGAAAAAATTTCGATCGAGTCCACGTCGTCGGCCGAAAAAGTGGCCAGGGTGCGCAATCTCAGTGAGTCGAAAGTCGAGATCATCTCCAGCATTTGAATGACCGCGCCCTGAACCACATAGATTTTCTGTCGGATCGAGGCGGGCGCAAGCGGCGATTGGGCGATCAGTCCGTAAAAACCACCGTCTTTGGCCGCAGCTCCCAGGTGCAGCTCATAATCGGAAGAGCCGACCGTCCAGCGAAGCGCCACTCGCGGATCGGATAGGCCAAACGATTCGAGCGAGCCCGAGAAAGGAGCTTCGCTGAGTTGCGCGGTGCGCACCGTATCGAGAAGGTGCAAAATCCAGTTTCCGTTGGCCCATGTGTCACTGAGCGTGCGCCCATCCGGGGCGAGCGAGATCTTCCAGACGCCCCCTTCGCCACTTAAGTCGGCGGGCGTTTCCCGCACGATTCGCGTGGTCCAGCGATCGCCGCTTACGGGGTCATGAGCAGTGAAAAGAAAGCCGGTGGCTTGGCGATAATCGAAATTCAGCGCCGGATGCCCCGTGACTTTTCCGCTCGCCGACTCGGCAGTGGGCGAGGTCGCGTTACCGCAACCCCGAGTGCAGCTTCCCAGAAAGAGGGTCAAGAGCATCGTGATGAGGGGAAGAATTTGCGCTGAGCGGGTTTGCTTTACATTTGTTTTCACGACGTTGACATCCTAGGAAGGCCCCGATAGGGTTGCAAGCGATATGTTTTCGAACGCAACCGACCCCAGTATTTGGCACCTTCTTCTGACGGGCGGATTTGTGATGTACCCACTGCTGGCGTTCTCGCTGGTCACGTGGGTCATTATCCTCGAAAGACTTTGGCGCTATCGAAAGCTGGGGCATGATCTGCGCGCGTTTCATCTCGAAGCCTTGAACGCTTTGCTTCGCGCGACCGACAGGCGTGGCGAACCCACGGAGAATCCGGCCGCGGGCTCGGCGCAAGACGGCTATACGATGCGCCAGCTCGAGGATTTGCGCCGGCTTTGCGACCGAAACCCGGAGCTTCCGACCGCGCGCGTGCTTTCGGTAGGCGTCGATCGGCTTGCATCGGGTGATCAGCGAATCCGCTCGCGCTGGGTCGAGGGCATGGAGCGCAGGCGTCAGCTCGTCAATCAGGAGTTGCGGCAGGGTCTTTGGGTTTTGGGCACGATTGGCAGCGCCTCGCCGTTCGTGGGCTTGTTCGGAACGGTGGTCGGGATTTTGCGATCGTTTCAGGAAATGGCGGCGAAGGGCTCCGGCGGTTTCGCCGTCGTGGCGGCCGGTATTTCCGAATCTTTGATCGCGACCGCGGCAGGCATCGTGGTCGCCGTGATCGCGGTGCTGGCGTACAATACTTTTCAAACCCGCTGGGGCTCGCTCGTGGTTTTAGTGCGGATTCATTGCGAGGAATTCGCCGAGATTCTTGCGGGTCTTGACCCGCGCAGAGGGTCCGGTGGCCATTAAAGTCGGAGGCGGCTCGCACGACGGCGATCCGGATCTGGGCGGCGAGCAGATCGTCGCGGAAATCAATATCACTCCGCTGACCGACGTTTTTCTCGTGCTCTTGATCATCTTCATGGTGACGAGCTCGGTGATGACCCAAAACGGCGTGGATGTGAATTTGCCGAGCGCGAGCAATGCGACCTCGCAATCCCAGCCCGAGGGCGTGATTATTACTTTGCTTCCGGGGGGCCAGATCCTTTTGAACGGCAAAGGCCTCCCGAAGGGCGATTTGGCGGCATTGGGGTTTGAGCTCGAAGCCGCCTTCAAGAAGACCACGTCGCGGCTCGTGATTTTAGAGGGCGATAAGCAGGCCTTTTTGGGCAGCGCGATCGAAGTGATGGATACCGCGCGCAAGTCGGGCGCGGAGCGCTTCGCGATCGCCACTTCGCCCGAAAAAGATCGGAAATAATTTTTTAGTAACCAGTCAATTTAAGCGCGCCCCGACCAGTGCCATAGCCAGGCGATCAGCGCAACGAAACCGATTAATCCAGCGAACGAATAGTAGGCTTCCATCGCCTTGTTCTTCACCGCGATTTCATACGAAAAGCGCCAGTGATCGGCCTCGGGATTGACCTTTTCGAGCATGGAGTGTTTCGCGGGCCAGGGGCGCGGAAAGAAGCGAGGCACCGCCGAGCGATAAATGGCGTAGGGCTCGCCGAAAATCCGCGTGAGCTTCGTTTCCTCATCCAAGATAATAAAATGATAGATCGCCGCGAAAAGAACGGTAATCACGGCCAGCAAAACGTAATTTTGAATCGCCCAGGCCGTGCCGAGCGCCATCAAATACGTTCCCAGATACAGGGGATTGCGCACCCAGGCATAGGGGCCGCCCACCGCCGGGCGCGAGTCCTTTCTCAGGTATCCGCTGGCCCAAAACCGAAGCGTCGCGCCTAAGAAGCAGAGAATGATGCCGGGCGCGGTCGGATAATTGCGGGCGGAAAAGATTAAGAGCGCCGCGAAAATCCAGGCGAGCGCGATGCGGGTCTTACCTTGGATAAATCCTCGGTACCAATTCGGGGTCAAGCTTTCGTTCATATCAATAATTAGATTCGTAGCACTAGATTGATCCTTCCTACAAGCTGATGTATGCTGCCTCTCCCATGAAAAAATCGAAATTTCGTCTTGAGCCCAAACGCCTGGTGCAAATTCACGACTTAATGGTGAAGTCCCGCGTTCTTGAAGAGCGTCTGATCCGAATGTACAAGCAGTCGGACGGCTACTTCTGGATCGGCGGCCCGGGTGAAGAGTCTTTCAATGTCCCGCTCGGTCTCCAAGTCCTGAAAGGACAGGGGGTCGAATATGATTATCTGCATTTGCACTATCGCTCGAGCGCGATCCTGACCGCGATGGGCATGGACCCGATCGGCCCGATTCGCCAGATGAAGAGCGTGGCTTTGGATCCGTTCTCGGGCGGGCGCAATTTCGGGAACCACTATTCGATTCACGACTGGAACGTGGTGCCGGTGACCTCGACCATCGAAACCCAGTATGCTTCCGCGATCGGCACCGCCATCGCGCAAAAGCGCCACGGCGGCAAGGGAATCTCGATCGTGAACGGGGGCGATGCCGGGACGGCGGAAGGCGAGTTCGCCTCCTGCCTGATCTGGGCGAGCCGTCCGAAGCAAGAGCTTCCGATTTTGATCATCGTGACCAACAATCAGTTCGGGATTTCGACCCCAGCCGCCACTCAGCACGGCGAGCATAAGATCATCGATCGCGCGAAGGCCTTCAATATCAAGGCGGCCTCGATCAATGGCAACGATACCGAAGAGTCATGGTTCGCGATCAAGGAAGCGATGGAGTACGTTCGCAAAGAACGGAAGCCCTTTATGATCGAGGCGCGGGTTTCGCGTCTTTACGGTCATAGCTCGGCCACCGGCGCAAACTATATTTCGGGAGAAGTGGATTGCCTGGTCGACTTCGAAAAAGAGCTCGAAGACGGTGCGGTTCTTACCCGCAAGCAGATGGAAAAAACGCGCGAGCAATATAGCGATCAGATGCTCGCGATGTGGCAGCAGGTCCGGCAAGAGCCGCTGCCCGAGCCATCCACGATTTACGATCATATCTACTACGGACAGAAGGGCAGGTACTGGTAATGGCGACCATGGCGCAAGCAATCAGAATGGCGCTCCACTACGGAGAGAAAAACCTGGGCCTCTCCGAGGTCTTCGGCGAAGACGTGGGCCCGCCCCTGGGCGGCGTTTTCACGGTCACCCAAGGGATCGAATGCGCTTGGAATTCCCCGCTCGATGAGCGTGGAATCATCGGGGCCGCGATGGGCTTGGGCCTTGCCAACCGTCGTGCGGTCGCCGAGATCCAGTTCTGCGATTACATCTATAACACGATCGACCTTTTGAAGCTGATGGGCATGCAATGCTGGGCTTCGAACGGTGACTGGGCGTTGCCGGTGACGGTGATGACTCCGGTCGGAAGCGGGATTCGCGGCTCGATTTATCACTCGCATTCTTTCGATGCGACGATGACCCATATTCCGGGCTGGAAGATCGTCATGCCGTCCAATCCCTTGGATGCGTACGGTTTGATGATCGCGTGCCTGAAAGAAAACAATCCGACGATGTACCTGAAGCCGAAGGCGCTTCTGCGCATCCGTGGCACCGAAGGCATCCCGGGCGAGCCGCCGCTCACGCCGGAAGGCGAAAAGCAGCTTCGCGAGATGATCGACATGCCGATTCTCGGAAGCGCGGCTCATAAGACCTGGAAGGCGCGTTTCCCGAAAGAGCTGACCGATTACACGGTCGAAATCGGCAAGGGGAAGATCGTCCGCGAGGGAAGCCAGGTGACGGTCGTCAGCTACGGCCGCACTTTGCCGATCTGCGCGCAAGCCGCCGATCAGCTGAAATCCGAGAATATCTCGGCTGAAGTGATCGATATGCGCACGCTTTGGCCCTATGACTGGGCGATGATCTCCGAGTCGATCCGCAAGACGGGACGCGTGATCTTCGTCAATGAAGATACCGAAGTCACCAACTTCGGCGAGCATCTGATCCGCCGCACGGTCGAGGAGTTGTTCTATCATCTTGAAGCCCGTCCGAGGCTGATCGCCGGCTCTTTCACGCCCGGCATCGGTTTGGCCGATACTCTTGAGATGGCTTCCGCTCCTCAGCTTGAGCAGATTCTGCATGGGATTCGCGAAGTAGCGGCGGAGCGGGCTTAGGTTCGTTTTTCGGCCTTCGAGTCCGGTCTCTATTCGTATTGCGTAGGGACAGGTGCTCTTTTCGAGCTTGGTTTTTGCTTGCTGGTCTCGTGTGCGGGCGGGCGGGGTTTTTCCAGAGGATGAGTGCGATGGCGAGTGATCGAAAGTCCGTTTTTCGAGTGACGCTTAAAAATAGGGATTTGCCTTCGACCCAAGGCATGCTCGATCTTGTGCGGACGGAGCTGAAGTCCGATGTGAAAGCCGGCTTTCATGAGGTGAACGCGCGGCTCCATGAAATGAATGCGCGCTTTGAAGCAGTGGATTCGCGCTTCGAGAGGATTGAGTCGAAAATTGACAAGCTCTCCGCCGATGTAACCCGAGGACTGATTCTTGCCGAGGAGCAAAGAGCGGAAAATCGGGTGGTGCTCGAGGGACTGACGGGCCTTTTCCAGCGGCAGGAGCGGGTCGAGAGGCGTGTCGACGATGTCGAGGCTTTCGTTCGCTCGGTCAAAGAAAAATTTAGGCTCTGTCCGGTAAATAAACAATAACTTCGCGCCGGTCGTTGTTTATTTACCGGACAGAGCCTAAGACAGAAGTACTCGTCGCAGGTTTTCCAGCTCCTGAATTGCGGCGTTCAAATACGCGATGTGTTTTGCCTGCTCTTGCGGCGCTTCGCCCGTGAGCAATTCGTGAATCGAGACTTGCAGGACTTGGGCAAGGGGGGCGTACGAGCGGGTTCCCTGGACCGCTCTTCCGTTTTCCCATTCGCGGTAGGTGCTCATCGGCACGCCGATGGTCTCGGCCACGGCCCGAACGCTCAGTCCGCGGCGCTCGCGCAAGGTTCTTAGCCTTTGATAAAAAATCTCGTCGTTGCTTGATCGCATCGCCTTGATTTGCCATGCGGATGAGCGCATTGCATCAAGCTCGATTGACGGGTTGGGGCGAATTTCGTCAAAGACCAAGTGCTGCGCGGTGCTGCTCGAATCGTGAAAGCGTCTTTAGGTCGGCCCAAAGGCGGAACTTGCGCTCATCAAAACCTTCCGGGCACTTGGCGACTGCCGCACGGATATCGGAGAGATCGATGTCCGTTCCCCGCCGGAGCTTCAGATAGGCGAAGAGCGTCAGGGTGGGGCGGAGAATCCGGCCTTTGCGGCCGGCACGAACGAAAACAAGCTCATTTTGCCAGTTCGGGACCTCCCGCACAAAGGGCTCCACGGCGGAATTCACCCACTCGGGCCCCGACCCGCGCGCGATCAGCCACTTAAATAACGTATGTTTAGCCATTTCGTCCGAAAGCTCGGGGTGGGACACCCGGACCAGGTCGACGTCTTCGGTGCCGCGTTCAGCGTCAAATTCCAGGCGGACGAGCGCCCCGCCCGCCAGCAGCCAGTCGCCCCCGATCTCGTCGCAGAGGTAAGCGATGATTTCATCGAGTGCTTTTGACGAAAGGCCCATGTTTTTGATTAAATCATAGTTAGGATGGCAACCGAACTCGAAAACGCGATGCGGACCCTAGGCGAGTTTCACGCGCTGGCCCAAGTGGGCGCGCGGCCCGCGATCGACCGGCCTCAGGTCGTGGCTCACGCCACCCTCAGCGGCTTCGCTCATCACTGGCCCTCTCGCGTGGATGCGGCCCTGCTCGCACTGCTTGAAGCGACATCGGTCATCAAAGAAGTCGAGTCCAGCCGCTGGATCGTTCAGCGCCGGATCGCTGTCGCAAAACTCGCGCGAGCGCTCGATACGGCCCCGTCCGGGTCCTCCACGACACATGTGTGATGCGGGTGATGGTATTTTGACGTTAAATCCGGTAATTACCGCGCAGTGCGATAAAGTCTAGGCAAAGCCATTTTCCACTAGTAAACTATAAATAAGTAAATTGTTTTGTGTTTTTTGGGGGAACCATGGTGTCCATGAAGCGCATCCGTCAGGTTGCGGCATATGTTGCGGTACCGCTTGGTTTAGTTGCGGTGCTGGATTCGGGCTGGCAAAGCGCCTTCGCCCAGACGACGGGAACGTCCACCGCGGGCACGACTTCGATTCCCCAATTCAATACGAATTCCGTTCAGTTTTCCGCCCAAGGACTGGCGAACATCGCCAATGTTTTCGGCTCGTGCGTCAGCTCCGCCGCCTCTGGTTTGGGCTCGATTGTCAGCACGACTTCGAGTTCCTCGTTGCCGAGCTCGATCGCCGGCGCCGCTTCGGGCCTCCTGGGTTCCGGTTCTTGCAGCGGCAGCGATCAGGTGCCTCAGAATAACGACAACGGCGAAGCCTGTACGATGGCTCGAAATAACCCGAGCTATTTCACCAATATGATCAATCAGGGCCAGCAGGTCCAATCGACGATCAATTGCAAGCTGAAGGAATTCAGCGCGCTTCAATCGCAAATGCAATGCATGCAGACCCAGGCCAATGGTCTGCAATCGCAGATCCAGGCGCTTTCCCAGAACTTGCAAACCAATATCACCAAGCAGGAAACTGACGTCGCGACGATCGACGCGGTCGTCACCGACCGCACTCAGCAGCAGCAGCAGGTGCAAAGCCGGTTAGGCACCGCGGGTAGCAATGGGAGTTCGGGGCTTTTGGGCGTGCAGGCCCAGCTATCCCAGGAGTTGAGTCAATGGACGACCGCGATTCAGCAGCAACAGGCCGCCGTGACGGGCTTCCAGCAAGCCCGCCTTCAGCTTCAGACCAGCGTGAATCAACGGACCATGCAACTGACCTCTCAATGTTTTTCGAGCACGCCGAATCCGGCCTTTCAGTGCGCGCCGAATGGTCCGCCGGTGAGCGCCCAGGCCTATGCGCTCTGTCGGGTGGGACAAAACCAGTTTTTGACTGCGACCGGTACCATCAGCAATACCTCCACTTCGCAGGCCGCCTCTCAAGCGGCGCAGCAGGGGCTTCAGGCGGTTTTGAGTTCGATTCTCTCCGATACGGCCACTTTCCAAGGGCAGGTCACCGCCATGTCGGCGACCCAGTCGGATCCCAACTCGTTGGTCGCCCCCCAAGAGTCGACCGATATCATTTCGAGCCCGAACGATATCGAAACCCTTTTCGGCTCGCAGCTGATGTCTTTCAATACGAGCCGTTTGAACGTGCATGATTTCATCATGTCGCAGTTCCGCAATTGCTATAATTCCGAAGTCAATGCGGTGAACGTCGAGGAGACCACCCCGGGCAGCGCGCTTTACAATCAGGCGCAGGCGATCAAAACGAGCGAGGCCGCGGCAAAGGCCACGGTCGATCAGGAGCTTCAGGACATGGTGAACGCGGAAGCCGGGGCCCAAGCCGCGCTGACGCTGACATCGACACCGAAGGCCACGGCTCAGTGCACGAGCGCGACGCTCGAAAACGAGATGAGCTGCATTACCAGCGAGCAGGCGATCTTGCGCGGCCTGCTGACCGGCAACACCACAAATTCGCAGATGACGATCACTATCCCTTCGAACGATACGATGGCTGGCTCATCGCCGATTTCCTTTACCTGCAATGGCATCAACGGTTGCGTGACTGCTTACGAGGCGGTGAACCAGAATCTCACGAACGAGATCAACCGCTTGGGCAGCGAAAAGAAGTCTTACATCACGCAGGCCAACGCCCAAACCCAGAATTATCTGAATACGATCGAGAATGCGCTGTCGCCGCAGAGCCAGAACATCCAGACGATGATGCAGAATTTGAACTCTAAGCTCGCGGGCTTGGGCGTGGCGCCGATCAATATGCAAACTTATTCTTCGACGCCGCTGACGAAGGATTCGGACGGGCTTTATCAAATGCCATCGGACCTGCTCGCGACCGTGGGCGGCGCGCTGACGCCGCCGCTACTGCAGCTGAGCGGGAATGATTTCACTTCCGGGCTGGGTTCGATTGCGAATTCTGAGCAACAGGAGCAGAGTAACAGCGGGCAGATTGCGAGCTATCTTCAGGGAATTCAGGCCGAGCAGGCGCAATGCCAGGATATGAACCAGCAAAACATGCTGAGCTCTTTAGGGAGCCAGGCAGGTAATATCAACAATTGCGTTACCCAGGATATGTCGCTTTGCTCGGACTCGGTCCTGTCGAGCGATTTTTCCTCGCTCAATAATTACCTGCAGCAACAGGCCAATAACCCGAACGCCAACAATTCGTTTTCGAGCTCGGGGCTCGATTCAGGAATTCAACTCAATTGCAGTGGGAGCGGTAACTTGTCGACGGTTCAGGCCGCTTGCGGGAGTCGGCTGTCGAATGGTTTAGGAGTTCAAAAGATAGCCACGGGTTGTGATTCGAGCGGCGGCGGCGGCGGCGGCGGCGATCAATGCTGTCAATTGGTGGCCCAGTACAATCAGTCGGTTGCCAGTTCGGGGGCCGGCCTTGGGCAGGGTATGGCCAACTCGGGCACCATGAATTGTGGATCCTTGGTGACGAGCTTCAAGAACCATATGCAGCAATATAATAACCAATACGGCGATTCCTCTTCAGGTGATTCTGCTCAGTAAAATCGATTTTTCCCGGGCGCAGGGGATGGTACATCCATATTCATGAGCGCTTCTTTTCCGTTCACTAAGCTCGAAGGCATCGGCAACGATTTCGTTTTGATCGACGATTTTTTCCTGAAGCCGCGCGTGCCGGGGGTTACGCCCGAGCTTGCGCGCCGCATGCTGGATCGCCGCTTCGGGGTGGGGGGCGATCAGCTTCTTTGGCTGAAACCGCCCTTGGATCCGCGCAACGACGCCCGAATGGAAATTCTCAATCCGGATGGATCGGTCGCCGAAATGTGCGGCAACGGCATCCGGGCGTTCGCGCTTTATTTTCATCGTCGGTCACCCGCACCGAAGACGCGCTATCAGTTTGAAACTCTCGCCGGCACCAAGGTGATCGAGATGATCGATGACGGCCGATCCATCCGCGTTGATATGGGGCCTCCTTGGCTCGGCGCTGGCCTCTATACCGGCGGGGAAGAGATCGCGCTTTTGGGGGCGCGCGCCCGTTTTTTCGAAGTAAATATGGGAAATCCCCACGCGGTTTTCTTTTCCGATGATCTCGAGACACCGCTTTCGGAGCTTCCGGGTCTAGGGGCGGAAGCCGTAGGCCCCGTGGTGGAGCGGCACCCACGGTTTCCTGAGCGGACGAATGTCGAGTTCGTGCAGGTCCTGCCGAATCGCACTTTGAAGGTACGGGTTTGGGAGCGCGGAACCGGGCTGACTCTTGCTTGCGGGAGCGGAGCATGTGCGTCAGCGGTGGCCGCGCTTGCGACCGGCAGAGTGGCGCCAGGTGATGCCCCTGTTCGCGTGGTACTTCCCGGGGGTGAGCTTCAGATCATTTGGAGTCCGAAAGCTGGCGAACCAGCATCCGTTTTTATGGAGGGGCCGGCCCGCGAGGTGTTCAGCGGCGAAATGACGCGCGTCTCAACCAAAAGGTACGGCCTACCTTTTTAATGGTCAATGCCTGAGAGCGGGTTGATGTAGAGGCGGAAAGTCTTGTCTTTGTGGCGCCGGATGGCGAAGACGCCGTTTTCTTTCTCAGTGGCGAGGCGTTCATAGAAGCCGGGATCGATTTCCGCGATTTCTTCCACGCTTTTGCCTTCGTGCTTACCAAAGTCGATAATGACCAGACCCTCTTCAATGACACCGGTGACGGGGCTTCCGCCGTTCGTAGCGCTCATTCAGAAAATGACCTCCCTGGATATCCCCATTTTATTTTTCACCCTAGGAGGGTGGGAGCGGAACGGGTGGCCGCTGTTAAAAAGGTAGGCCCTACCAAAAAGGTAGGCCGTACCTTTTGTACCTTTTGTTCAGTGTAACGAGTCGGCTGGGCAGTTTCAAGCTACTGGCAAAAAACTGACGGCCATGCTCGGGTGGCCGGTGGAGTGCGGTTCAGCGGGAGCATTTTTTTGTCGAATTCGACCCCGCGTGTTCGCTTCGCTGTGCTATACCCTCTGCATCTATGTGTGGAATCGTCGGATTGGTTGGCTCCTCGGATGCTGCGCGCGAAGCTTTTCTAGGTCTCACCACCCTCCAGCACCGAGGTCAGGATGCTGCGGGGATTTTAAGCTACGATTCCGATGGGTTTCATCGGGTTAAAAACCTCGGGCTGGTCGAGTCGGTTTTCACGCGCGACAATATGCAATCGCTGGCTGGTTCCATAGCGCTCGGCCATGCGCGTTATAGTACGATCGGCAAAGGCGACCTGATCGATGTTCAGCCGTTCGTCATCAGCTATCCCTACGGCATCGGCATGGTTCACAACGGCAATATCGTCAACGTCAGTGAGCTTGCCCAAGATCTGAAAATACGCGCCCGCCGCCATCTGCTGACTCATTCGGATACCGAAGTGGTTCTCAATTTATTTGCCGAGGGCATGGCAAAAGCCACTGGCGAGGAAGTTCGCGAGCAATTTTTTGAAACCGTCTGTTCGGCGGTTTCCGATATCTTCAAACGCGTCAACGGTAGCTACAGCATTATTACCGTGATCGCCGATCAGGGTCTGGTTGCCTTTCGAGATCCGTACGGGATTCGCCCCCTGGTCTGGGGCAAGCGCACCGAGCCTTCGGGTAAAATCGCGCATTGCCTGGCCTCCGAGAGCGTCGCCTTGAATTTCCTCGGTTACGAAATCGTTCGCGATATCGCGCCGGGCGAAGTGATTTTCATCGACCAAGACGGCCGCGTGCAAACGCGCGTGCTGGATGCCCGCCCGCCCCGGCACTGCATGTTCGAGTGGGTTTATTTCGCCTCGCCCGAATCCGAGATCGATGAGACGCCGGTTTACGGAACGCGCATCCAGCTGGGCCGCTCGCTCGGCAAACTGCTGAAAAAGCAAATCGAAGAGAAAAAGATCGAGGCCGACATCATCGTGCCCGTTCCCGAAACGTCCCGGATCGCGGCGATCGCCTTGGCCGAAGAACTGGGTATTCCGTATCGCGAGGTTTTGATCAAGAACCGCTACATCAAGCGGACTTTCATTCTCGACTCGCAGGAAAAGCGGCAGAAGGCCGTGAATTTGAAACTCTCTCCCGTTCGCTCCGAGATCGAGGGCAAGCGGGTGATCCTCGTCGACGACTCGATCGTGCGCGGCACGACTTCGAAGAAAATCATCGAGCTCGTTCGCAACGCCGGCGCCTCGAAAGTGTTTTTCGTTTCAACCTGTCCGCCGATTCAGCACCCCTGTTACTATGGGATCGATTTTCCGGAAGAGAGCGAGTTGATCGCCTCCGGCCGCACAGAGGGCGAAGTGCGGGACGCGCTTGGAGCGGATGAAGTGGTTTATCAAAACGTCGAAGGCTTGAAAGAATCGATCGCCGCCGCCCGTCGGGTGGCGCATCCGAGCTCGCGCATGAAGGGGGAGAATCCCTGCACCGCTTGTCTGGATGGCTGTTATCCGACCGATGTCGCATCCGCAGGCAATCGCTTCGCCGCCGACCGAAAGGCAGATCGCAGAAAATGACCCGATTCGAAGATTCCTCGTATCCTGTCCTTTATCGCGGTTCCGTCAAAGACTTGCGCGGGCCGGTGGAGTTTTCGAAATCCGTGCCGGGTGTGATCTTCGATTATTCGGATGCGTACTCGGTTTTCGACTGGGGGCGAATGCCCGATTTGTTGCCGCATAAAGGTGAATCGCTCGCGCTCATCGCCGCGAGCTGGTTCGAGAAGCTCGAGCTTGCGGAGACTTGGAAGGATTTTTCCCGCAGCCCGGCCGCGACTCAGCTTCGCAAGGGTAATCGCTTCGGCGCGACGTTCAACGAGCTGGGCGAGGATTTGCAGCGCACCGGTCTCCGTACCCATTATCTGGGGGTATTAAAGGACCTGCCGGAGCCGTTGGCGCTTTCCGCCATTCAAACTCCGGTGCGGCACCTGGCCGTACGGGCGGTGAATGTCGTTCGTCCCGAAATGAGCCTCGTTTTGGGGCGACAAATTCCCGATTATCTTCCCACTCGCTCGGCGAAGCCTCCGAGACTCGTGCCGCTGGAAGTGGTTTTTCGTTTTTCCTGCCCGCCAGGCTCCTCGCTTTTTGATCGAGTGAGCCGCGATCCGAATTACCTGGCTTCGATCGGGTTCGGGGAGTGGAAGATGGGCGAGGGAAGCTGGGATTTCCCGATCCTTGAAATGTTCACGAAGCTCGAGTCCATGGATCGTTCGCTTTCTTTGACCGAAGCCGTCGCGATTTCCGGCTTGCCTGCGGCCCAGGTGCAGCGCCTGCTCCTCAGTACGGCTTGGGTGGCCGGGTGGTTGCGTTCGGTTTGTCAGAAAGCCGGAGTGGAGCTGGCAGACGGGAAGCTCGAATGGGGCGTTGATGAGCACGGCTCGTTGATCCTCGTGGACGCGATCGGTCCGGATGAGCTGCGCTTGTTGAAAGACGGCGTCCAGCTCTCGAAAGAATTTCTGCGCATTCATTATCGCCAAACCTCGTGGTACGCCGCACTTTCGCGCGGACGCGAGCAGGGGAAAGCCCAAGGCGTCTCGGAGTGGAAGAAATTCGTGACCGAGCAGCCGCCCGCGCTGCCGCCGACACAGAAAGAGCTGGCAAGCCAGCTTTACCGGGCGCTGGCCAATGAGTTGACGGGGCGGCGCTGGTTCGAAAACGCCTGGTCGTTGCAAAAGGTCGTCGACGGAATTCGACAGGCTTTGGCCAGCGAGGGTCGTGAATGAAAACTGCGCTTTTGATCGGCTCAGGCGGTCGGGAGCATGCGCAGGCTTGGAAGCTTTCTCGCTCACCTCAGGTCAAGCGTCTGATTATCGTGCCCGGAAATGACGGAATGTCCGCGGAATGGGAACGATGGGCGATGCCGCTCGGATCGCGGGCCGATTTCGCCGCTATTGCCCGCCGCGCGCGCGAAGAAAAGGTCGATCTCGCGGTGATCGGCCCTGACAATCCCTTGGCGGATGGCATCGTCGATGTATTTGAAGAACACGGAATCACGACCTTTGGCCCCTCGGCGGCCGCCGCGCAAATCGAGGCGAGCAAGGCGTTCGCAAAATCGGTGATGGCCGCGGCAGGCGTTCCGACCGCGCATTATTTTGAGGCGCGTTCTTCGCTCGAAGCGAAAAAAATTTTGGAGGACCTGGATTGGAAATCGGGCTGGGTGCTGAAGGCCGATGGGCTCGCGCTTGGAAAAGGCGTCCATGTTTGCGCGACGCTTGCCGAAGCGCAGAGCGCCTTGGGCGCGCTTGAGGCGCAAGGGCATTGCGGTCATCTCGTGATCGAGGAGCGGCTCTCGGGAGAAGAGATTTCTTGGATGGCGTTTTGTGACGGCACCCGTTGCGCGCTACTGGAGCCGGCGCGCGATTACAAGCGCGCTTATGACGGCGATCAAGGCCCGAACACGGGCGGCATGGGCGCGCTGAGTCCGGTGCCGGGCGTGAGCCCGGAATGGGCCGCGCGGGTTCGAAACGAAGTGTTTTTGCCGACGTTGAGAGAGATGGCTCGTCGGGGGGCGCCTTTTCGGGGCGTGCTCTACGCGGGATTGATGGTGGATTTGCAGCGCGGGATTTTGAACGTGCTTGAGTTCAACGCGCGCTTCGGCGACCCGGAAACCCAGGTGCTTTTGTCGCGGATGGACGCGGATTTCTATGAATGGTGCGAGGCCTCGGCTCGCGGCGATCTTTCACGGCTGCCCAGTGAGGTGCCTTTTGCCCGCGAGGCTGCGGTGGTGGTCGTGGCGGCAGCGCGTGGCTATCCGGAAGCCCCTCAAAAAGGCGCGCCCATCGAAGGACCGCTTTTTGAAAACGCGAATTCTTCCGAGCCTTCTTATTTTCTGGCGGGCGTTGCCCGCTTGGGCCAAGACTTCATTGTTTCCGGCGGGCGAGTTTTGGGAGCGATGGGAAGATCTCCCACTTTGGAAGGCGCGCGGACGCAAGCGTACGCGCGCATCGAGAAAATCCATGCGCCGGGGCTTCATTATCGCAAGGACATCGCAAGCGGGAGGCCGTCGTGACGTCGTTCGCGGTACTCGCATCCGGAACCGGCAGCAATTTCGAGGCGATCGCGGATGCCGTTCAGAGCGGGCGGCTCGCCGCGAAGCTCGTTGGCGTGGTGAGCGATGTTCCGGACGCCGGCGTTTTGGCGAAGGCCCGGTTGCGCGGAATTACGACCGCCGTCGTGCCCCGCGAGAAAGATCGCGCGGCGCATGACCGCAAAATTCTTCAGGCGCTCGATGCCTTGCCAGGCGGAAGGCCTCGGTTTCTGGTGCTCGCCGGTTACATGCGGGTGATGACATCGACCTTGATTCAGGCTTTTCGCGCGGACCGGTATTCGCGAATCGTCAATATCCATCCTTCGCTTCTGCCTGCGTTTCCGGGAGTGGCGGGTTACGCTCAAGCCTATGCGCATGGAGCGAAAATCGCGGGCGTAACGGTTCATCTCGTGGACGAAGGCCTCGATTCGGGGCCGATCTGCGCGCAAGGCGCCTTTTCGATTTCCGAATGCGAGAGCGTGCATGAGGTGGAGGACTTGGGCAAAGAGCTCGAGCATCGCCTTTACCCGGAAACTCTTTCTTGGATTCTGCCCGAAAAATTTAAGCTCGAAGAGCGAGAAACCGCGAGTGTAAGGAGGCTTTGTGTTCGCCCGATTTGAAGTCGCCGTCCGTCCCGAGTTCAGTGATCCCCATGTCCAATCGATTTTGAGAAAGATCCAGATGGTGCATCCCGCGATCGCCGAAAAGGTCCGCTGGGGCCGCCTCATGGATGTTTGCTGGATCGAGTTTTCAGGGCCGCGAGAAGACCTGATCCGCGCAGCCACGGAGATTTTTTATGATCGCGTTCTGCAGTGGATGTTTTCGGGCAATCTCATCCCATCGGCAACCGGCAAGCATGGCGGGATGCTCGACATCATGGAGGCCGCGCCCAATCGGCCGGGAAAATTCTGGGCGCTCGAGCGTCGCTTTCGCGGCGGCGTGACCGATAATGTCGCCCGTACGGCGGCGGAAGCCTTCGAAATCGTCCTGGGCAAAAAGCTTCCGGATTGCCGCTATGCGAGCGGGGCCATGCTTCTCTTGGAAGGCGATAAGCTGACCGAGGACGATCTGGCGCTGATCGCGCGCGACGTGTTCTGCAACGAGCTCATCGAAACCTGGACGGTCATTCCTGAGTCCGAGCTCAAAAACAATAACCGCTTTCACCAAGAGCGCATCAAGGGCGACCTGCCCAAGGTCCTGTTTCGCGGCTCGGAGGCCGTGGATACCGTCGATCTTTCGGGCCTGTCGGATACCGAGCTTCAAGAGCTTTCCTCCCGGAAGCTCTGGGCGCTCAGCCTCGAGGAGATGCGGGCGGTGCGCGACCATTTCAACCGCTCGGAAGTTGTTGAGCGCCGCAAGGCGCTCGGGCTTGAAGGGCTGACGGATGTCGAGATCGAAGTCATCGCTCAGACCTGGTCGGAGCACTGCAAACACAAGATTTTCGGGGCGAAGGTGAACTACTCCGAAACCTCGGCCGATCGCGCCGAGGGTGAGAGTTCGATCCCCTCCGAGATCGACAGTCTTTTCAAGACGACGATTGCCGGAACGACTCGCGAGCTTTCCCGCCCGTGGCTGCTCTCGGTTTTTTCGGATAACGCGGGGATCGTCGCTTTCGATGACGACGACGCTTTCTGCATCAAAGTCGAAACCCATAACAGCCCGTCGGCGCTCGACCCTTACGGCGGAGCGCTGACCGGGATCGTGGGCGTGAATCGCGACATCTTGGGCTGCGGCCTTGGCGCGAAGCCCATTTTCAATACCGACGTGTTTTGTGTGGCGCCGCTCGATCATCGAGAGCCGTTGCCGGATCGCCTGCTGCATCCTCGCCGCATTTTAGAGGGCGTCCGCCGCGGAGTCGAGCACGGGGGTAACAAGAGCGGAATTCCTACCGTGAACGGCGCGCTCGTTTTTGACGAACGCTATTTGGGCAAGCCCCTGGTTTATTGCGGCACGGGCGGTTTCATGCCGCGAATGATCGCCGGTCGGCCCTGCGAAACCAAGGAGATCCAGTCGGGAGACCGAATCGTCGTGATCGGCGGTCGGGTCGGCAAAGACGGAATTCACGGCGCGACCTTCTCGTCGCTCGCGCTCGATGAAAGCTCGCCGGTCAGCGCCGTGCAGCTGGGCGATCCGATCACGCAAAAGCGCGTGGCCGATTTCATTCTGGAAGCGCGCGATCAGGGTCTTTATCGCGCGGTGACCGATAACGGCGCGGGCGGATTGTCTTCGTCGGTGGGCGAGCTGGCCCAACTGAGCGGCGGCGCGCGCATGGACGTGAGCCGCTGTAAATTGAAATATCCGGGGCTTCGCCCTTTTGAGATCGTGGTGAGCGAATCCCAGGAGCGGATGACGCTGGCGGTTCCTCATGAAAAGCTCAACTCGTTTTTGGAGCTGGCGGAACGACGGGGTGTGGAGACCAGCGAGCTGGGCGAGTTCACGAACTCCGGCCAACTGGAGATTCTCTATCGTGAGAAGCTGATCGCAAGCCTGGATCTCGAGTTTTTGCACAATGGAGTGCCGCGGCTCGAGCTCACGGCGCAATGGCCGGGGCGTCCCAAGGCGCCGGTCGCGTCGGGTACGGGCGGAGGCGCCAACTCTTACGAAGCCCAGGCTGCCGCTACGCTGATTGGCCTTATGGCTCGCCCCAATATCGCCTCCAAGGAATGGCTGATCCGACAGTATGATCATGAGGTGCAAGGCACATCCGTGATCAAGCCGCTTCATACGGTGAACCCCGGCACCGCGGACGCATCGAGCGGGCCCAATGACGGGGCGGTGTTGAAGCCGAAGTTGAATTCGGACTCGGGGCTGGTCGTCGGTTGCGGCATCAATCCGAAGCTATCGGATGTCGATCCTTATCTGATGGCCCAGTCGGCGGTCGATGAGGCGGTTCGAAACGTGCTCTGCGCGGGAGCGGATTTCGGCAGGGCGGATTCCGTGCTCGCCCTTTGCGATAATTTCTGTTGGCCCGATCCGGTGAAGGATCCGGCGAAGATGGCCGCGCTCGTGCGAGCTTGCTACGGGATGCGAAGCGCCGCGCTCGCGCTTTCGGCGCCGCTGGTCTCGGGCAAGGACAGCATGAAGAACGATTTCCGCGGCAAGCTGCGCGGGCAGCCGGTCACGATTTCCGTCCCGCCCACGCTGCTCATGACGGCGGTCGCGAAGATCAGCGATATTCGCTTGTCGCTCACTTCCGATTTCAAACGCCCCGGCGATTTGATCTATCTCTTGGGCTCGGATTCTTTCGGCCTTTGGGGCTCCGAGGTGATGGCGACCAACTCCAATCTGGGTTACGTGCCGATGCGCGTGGCGGAGCCGGATTGGAATCTGGCCAGAAAGGTTTACTCCTGGCTGGGCGGCGCCATGGGGCGCGAGCGAAGCAAGCTTCGCTCCCTGCACGATGTTTCGGACGGCGGTTTGATGGTCGCGGTCGCCGAATGTTTGATCGCGCGCGGCTACGGCGCGCAGATCACCTTGCCGCCGGGACGGGATCCTTGGGAGGCCTCTTTCGGCGAAGGGTTTCATGCCTTTGTCGCTTCGGCCTCCGAGGCGGATGCATTCAATATGGAAGCCGAGTGGATGGCGCTCGAGGTGCCGTTCGTGCACCTGGGCGTTGTTACCTCGAGTGACCGTCTTGAGGTTACGACGGCGAGCGGCGCGGCCCAATCGGCGCGATGGAGCACGAGCATCAAACAAGTGCGTTCGGCTTGGCGCAAGAGCGGATACTGGGAGTAAGAAATGAGCGACACGGAAAAGGCAAAAGTCCTCGTACTGACCGGCGACGGCATCAATTGCGAGCAAGAGACGGCTCAGGCATTCCGGATGGCCGGTTTCGGAGCCGAGATCCGGCACCTGAACGACGTGATCGCCGAGCGAATGCGGCTGGAGGATCTCTGCCGCCGCTATTCGGTTCTGGCGCTTCCGGGCGGTTTTTCCTTTGGGGACGACCTGACCTCGGGAAAAGTTCTGGGACTGAAGCTTTCGCACCAGCTGAATTGGGACCTGAACGTTTACGCGAGCCGCGGCGGCTTGGTGCTCGGGATTTGCAACGGCTTTCAGGCGTTGATCCGCATGGGGCTTTTTGGCAAGGAAGTTTCGATCACTTCCAACGTGCACGGTAAATTTCTGGATACTTGGGTGAAGGTCACTCCGCGGGGCTCGCAATGCGTTTGGCTGAAGGGCTTGGGATCTTTGGATTTGCCGATCCGGCACGGAGAAGGACGCATCGTGATCGCCCCGACACGGAAATCGGAAGTCTTGGGAAAAATGCAGCGCTTCGGGATGGATTGCCTTCAATACGAGGGCGATCCGAACGGAAGCGACGAGCGTTTGGCGGGCTTGTGTGATTTGACGGGCCGGATTTTCGGTTTGATGCCGCATCCGGAGGCCTATGTTCGGTGGACTTCGCATCCGGAATGGACGCAGCAGCCCGGACGCGCGAGCGCCCCTGGGCAAGGTCTTGCCGTGTTTGAAAATGCTTACAAGGAGGCAATCAATGCCAAGTAGTCTCAAGATCCGGCGGGCGCTGCTGAGCGTTTCCGATAAAACGGGCGTGGTGGAGCTGGGCAAAGCGCTTGCGGCCTCCGGCGCCGAGATCGTGGCGACCGGAAAGACGGCGCGCGTTTTGATCGATGCGGGCCTGACCGTCACGCCCATCGAAAAGGTATCGGGCACTCCGGAAGCTTTTCAGGGACGGATGAAAACGCTTTCGTTCGCGGTTTGCGGCGGGATTCTCTATCGACGGGGCGACTCGAGCGATGAGCAGGATCTGAAACGCCTGTCGATTCCGGAGATCGATTGCGTGGTCGTCAATTTCTATCCCTTCGAGGCCGCGGCGGCACGCGAGGGAATTTCGAGAAAAGAATTGATCGAAGAGATCGATATCGGCGGTCCGACGCTGGTGCGGGCGGCGGCGAAAAACTCGCCGGACACTCTGGTTCTGACGGACCCTGCTCAGTACGGCGAAGTCATTCAAAGCCTCGAGGGCTCCCGCACGGTTTCGGCCGCGATCACTGAAAAATGCGCCGCGCGCGCCTGGGAGCGGGTTTTTGAATATGATTCCGCCATCGCCGCGCGCCTTGGAGAACGGAAAGTTCGCGCGCTTCGGTACGGCGAAAATCCGCATCAAAAGGGCCGGCTCGAATTCTCGTCCGACAGTCCGATCGATTGGGAAACCTCGCTCACGCCGACCGAGCTTTCGTACAATAACATTCTCGATCTTTCGTCCGCCTACGCTTTGATGGCCGATCTCAAGGCCATCGATTCGAGCTGTTCGTCGGTGGTGATCGTCAAGCATAACAATCCCTGTGGCGTGGCGATGATTCCGAAAAATCAAAGCGGCGCGCAAAAGACGGCGCTGCTTCGCGCTTGGGAGGGAGATCCCGTTTCCGCCTTCGGCGGCGTGCTGATTTTCTCCGACCCGATCGAAGCGGATACCGCGGAATGGCTCTCGGAAAAGTTCGTGGAGTTGGTCGCGGCACCAGGGCTTGCGGCGAAGACTCCCGCGCTTCAAACGATGCTGGTAAAGCGTAAAAACCTCAAAGCCGTGGCGATTCGCCGGTATGAGGCGATTACCACGGTCGCGGTTGTCTCGGTGCCGGGAGGGAAGCTCTATCAAACTCCGGATACCGGAACCGGCGAGACCCTGAAGTCGGTCACCAAGATTCATTGGCCCGAGGGCCGCGAAAAGCTCTCGCGCTTCGGGATCGCGTTGGGGCGCGCCTTGAAGAGCAATGCGATCGCGCTGGTCCGGGAAATTCCAGGCATCACCGGTTCGGCCCAGCTCGCCGGCGCGGGTCATGGACAACCCAATCGCATCGATTCGTTGAAAATTCTGGCCGTGCCGCGCGCCAAAGCCATGGGTGCCGATCTCGCGCAGTGTTTGATGGTCAGCGACGCGTTTTTTCCGTTTCGCGATACGGTCGACTCGGCATTCGAGGCGGGAATCCGTTTCATCATTCAGCCCGGCGGGAGTTTGAAAGACGCCGATAGCATCGCCGCATGCGATGAGCACGGGATTGCGATGGCGTTCACCGGGACTCGTCACTTCAAACATTAGGACACCGCGATGGAAATCAAGAACGAGACTCTGAGTTATGCCCAGGCCGGAGTGGATCGAGCGGCGGCCGACCGGTTTGTCGGACGGATCGCAATGCTTGCGCGCTCGACGTTGAACAAAAAAGTGAAAGGCGCGGTCGGTGGTTACGCCTCGCTTTACGAGCTCGACAAGAAGCGCTGGCTTGCGGCTTCCACCGACGGAGTGGGGACGAAGCTCAAGCTCGCGTTCATGCTGGGCGAGCATTCGACGGTCGGAATCGATCTGGTCGCGATGTCGGTGAACGATTTGCTTTGCGTGGGAGCGGAGCCGCTTTTTTTTCTCGATTATCTGGCCACCGGCAAGCTCGAGCCCGGAATCGCCGAGCGGATTCTGGCCGGGATCGTGGAAGGCTGCAAACAAGCGCGCTGCGCTTTGGTGGGCGGTGAAACCGCGCAAATGCCGGATTTTTACCGTGACGGCGAGTATGATTTGGGCGGGTTCGCGGTGGGGCAGCTCGCGCCGAAAGACGCTTTGCCGCGGAAGGACGTGAAACCGGGCGATGTGCTTCTGGGAATTTCCTCGAGCGGCGCCCACAGTAACGGCTACAGCTTGCTACGCAAGCTTCTCGAGAACGAGCCGGACTTCGAAATCAGGGCGCGCGAGCTTTTGACCCCGACCCGGATCTACGCCAAGAGCCTCGGGCCTTTGATCGCCGCGCGCGCCTTCAAAGGATTGGCTCATATCACCGGTTCCGGGTTTTTGAACGTGCCGCGGATCTCGTCCAAGGTCAGTTACGAAATCAATTTGCCTTCGGCCGATGAGCGGCCGCGGATCTTCGATTGGATCCGGGATCGGTCGGGCCTTCCGTTGGAGGAGCTTGCGCAGACTTTCAATCTCGGCATCGGAATGATCGCCGTCGTGGAACCGCGTAAGGCCGGTGACGTTTTGAAAAAGCTCAAACGCGCCGGCGAGACCGCTTGGATCGTGGGAGAGGTCACGCGCAAGCGCCGTGGTGCCACGGATTCCGAAGTCACCCTCCGGGAGAACGGCCGGAGTGTCGTCATTAGTTGATATTCCCGTAGACCGAGTCGCTGGGCTTTGGCCGCGCGTTTGGATCGCGGTCGGGAGCGGTTTTTCTCGCGAAGAGCTGAAAAGCGTCATTCTCGATGCCGGCTACGCGTTGACGGCGGATGCGATCACCTCGCTCACCGACGTCGCCTCGAAAATTCTTACCGCTGATCGGGCCGCCGATCGCGCCGCGAACCCGATCGGAGCGGTTTTGGGATCTTCTTCGAGCCAAGAGGCCTTGCGAAGATTGGTCGCGGATCGCCGGATTTTGGCTCATTTACCCGAGATCAAGCGCTTGCGGCGCCAAACCGGCTTTTTCAGGAAGCTCGATCGCGCGATCCAGGCCGGACGAATGGCGAGCGCTCATCCCGACGAAGAAGAAGCGCTGACTGAACGATTGCTGCAGCGCTTAGGTGCCGGACAGTACCGGCCTTTGCGCGATGAGGTAAGGCTTCTCGCTCGCGCTTACGAGGCGTGGTTGGAAGGCCATCCGCAGGTTCTCTGGGATGCGCCCCGACTTTTGCGCGAGGCTACCGCTTGTCTTGCTTCTCGGGGCTGGCCCGAGGGCTTAGGCGTTCCCGAGGAAATTCTCTATTTCACGGGCGCGGCTTCGGAATCCCTGGAGCGCGCTTTTTGCGAGGAATTGGGACGACATCTGAGTTTCAAACGCATGGGCCCGCTTGAGGCGAAGCCGGATTTAGGCGAGATCGATTTTCAGTGGGAGCGCTGGCATACGCTCGATGACGCCGCCGATTCTTTGGCCGATCGCTTGCTGGAAGCGGGCTCGCTCGGGCATCAGGTGGTTTTGATCCCCGACGATACGGCCATCCGCAGGTCTTTGAAACGCGCCTTCGATGCGCGCGGCATCGTGAGCGCCGATGCTCGCGATCCCAACCGCTTGCGCTTGGATGAAACTTTGAAGTGGGCGCTTCTTCCGCTCGAGCTCGTCAGCGGCGATTTCGAGCGCGTGCAGGTCCTTTCCTGGCTGCGCACCTGGCCGGCGGCCGAGTCCGAGAGCGTGAGCCGGCTCAGTGCCGAGATCTCGGCGCGTGGAATCCGGCAAGGGCTGATGCACTATGCCGGCGGGCTTTTGGTGAACCTTCATGCGCGGCTCTCGGCGCTTCAAGACGGGTTGGGCGGAAAGAAATCGCTCGAGGAAATTTCGCGGTTTCATCTCGATTTGGTGCGCGAAGGAGTTGCTCGAAGCTCGGAAAGCGTTTGGGTTCTGGGATTTTTCGAAAGACTCTGGGACGATCTTTCCGAAGACCAATCGCGCTTCGATCAGACAAATCGCCGTGCCCCGCTTCGCTACTGGCTCGAGCGCTTGAAGGCGGCCATCGCGGAAGCGCCAGCCCCGATGGAACCCCTCAAGGCCGAAGCCGGGGTGCAGGTTTTCCGTCTTCATCAGTCCTCGCTTTTGAAGTTCGAGAAAGTCTGGCTTTTCGGGATTTCGCCCGAGTTTTTGAGCGCGGGTTCAAGCTCTGGCGGCGCGGGCACGGGCGATTATTGGTACAGCGAGCGCGAGCGCGAGATGTTAAGCACGGAATTCGGCATTCGAAGCGGCTTCGAGGTCAGGCGCGAACGGCTTGCGGCGATTTCAGGCTGGTTTGCGCCTGCGCGCGAAGTGGTGATTTTGGACGCGCATTATGAGTGGGACGCGAGAGAGCGCGAAAGTCTTTTGCCGCTTTTGCGCGAGATCGCAACCGAGCTGAAGCTGGGGTCGCTCGCGAAGCGGGTCGAAGAGGAAGCGGTCGCTGAAATGGGCTCGCACCCGCGATTCACTCCGAGCTATTCGGCGATTCGCCCGGTGCCGCCTCAGAAGGTGAATTTGCCGCCCTTGAGTGCCGCTGCGGGAGGGGTGCCCGAGATCACGGCATCCGATCTCGATCGTTACAGCCGCTGCGCGTTTCAGGCGTTGGGCTATCAGCGCTGGAAGTTGCAGGACGCGCGCGATCCCGAGCCCGATCTTTGGCCGGACGTGAAGGGGACGCTGCTTCACCAGGCCGTCAAAAGACTCGTGGCCTCGCGTAACGAGGAAGGGAAGATCACCCTGAAAGCTTCGAGCGCGCTGGACTTGGCGTGGGGAACTCGAAGGCCTAAGGGGCTGCTGCGCGGGCATCGAATCGAAGCCTACGTCAAATCGCGGCTGGAGAAAGTGCTCGAGGTTTTTCTCGAGAAAGAGGACGAGTTCCAAGCGCGCGCGGGCACGCGTACGCTGGTGCTCGATGACGATTTGAAGTTTCGCGTCGATTTCGGCGATTTCATCGTCAAAGGAACCCCCGACCGGATCGAAGAGTCCCCGGAAGGCCTTTTCGTGATGGATTACAAAAGCTCGAGCGCCTCTCCCAACGGGACCGAGATGATCGAGCTGGGCTATCGCTTGCAGCTTCCTTTTTACGCGTTGGCGGCGGAAGCGCAGCTGAAAAAGCCCGTGATCGGCGTGCAGTTCGTCGAGCTCACGCGCAAGGGCTCGCGCGGAAGCGGAATCTTTTTTTCGCGCTTCAATGGCAAAGAGCCGGGCAAGCTTACCAAAACGACGGCTAACTCAAAAAGCCTGATCAAAAGCGGATCGCCTGAAGAGGTCTGGCGGCTGATGCGCGAGCAGATCCTCGCGCACGGGCGCGCGTTCATTCAGGGCCGGTTCGAGGCGGCTCCGAAAAAAGAAGACAAAGAGTGCGGCACCTGCTCGCTTTCCGACCTTTGCGGGTTTCGGCGCAAAGGGGGCGAGTCCGCCGAAGGAGAGAGCGAGTGAATCTTTCGCCGGAGCAACAAGCAGTTGTCGATGCCTGGGGCAGGGGAGTCGCCGTCATGGCCGGCGCGGGCGCGGGCAAGACGACGACCTTGGTGCAGAAGTGCGCGGAGCTTTTACGGAGGAAGCCCGATGCGCGCTTTGCCGCCGTCTCCTTCACCGAACGCTCGGCCAGCGATCTGAAGGCGAAGCTGGCAAAGAAGCTTCCGCTCTCCGGTCACTGGGTCATGACTATTCACGGGCTTTGCGCGGCGATTCTTCGCGAGTTTCCGCGGGAGGCCGGTTGCGACGGCGGGGAAACGATGCTTTCTTCGGGCGAAGCAGTCCTGGTTTGGGAGCGGGCGCTCGATTCGCTTTGGTTTGACGATTTGCCCGAGCCGATTCGCGAAGCGATGCAGCTTTTATTGGAACGCGATAGCCGCGATAACGTGACCTCGCTCCTGGCGCGCGTCAAAGAGCTCGTGGCCTTCGGCGCGATCGAGCGACTCCGGCAGGCGGAAGACCCGAGATCCCAGGCGTTGGCGCGGCTTTCGGCTTATGTCTTGGAGCGCTTTGAGCGCAGCAAGCGGCGAGCCGGGATGCTCGATTTCTCGGATCTCGAGATCTGCGCCGAGCGCGCGCTCGAAGATCCCGAAGTGCGCGCCGCATTTCGGAGCCGGTTCGATCTGGTTTTGGTGGATGAATTTCAAGACACCAACCCGCTCCAAGCGAAGCTGATCCGCGCGTTTTGCCGCGAAGATCTTTCGAATCTTTGCGTCGTGGGCGATCCCAAGCAGTCGATCTATCGTTTTCGCGACGCCGATGTGAGCTTGTTCGAGGAATTTTGCGCCTCCCTTCCGGAGCGTCATTCGCTCACGTGGAATTTTCGAAGCCGTCCCGGAATTCTGGATTACGCCAACGGGCTTTGCGCCGAGGCGTTTCCGGAAAGCGGCCTGATCTACGAACCTTTGGTTCCCCAGCTGCCGGCGAATCCGGAGTTTGATCCGGTCGTCAAGCTCGAGGTGAGCGACCCGGAAGGGCTTGCGCGCTGGATTCGCGCCGAAGAGGCGCGCGGCGTTTCGCTTTCGGATATGGCGCTCCTCGTGCGCCGGATCCGCGGCAACGAGAAGTGGCTGAAGGCGCTCTCGAGCGCGGGCATCCCGATCGCGGTCGGCAGCGGCGGGCTGTTTTGGGAAGATCCGCGCGTGCGGGAGCTGGTCGCGTTTTTGCGCTGGTGGGAGGATCCTTCCAATTCGCTTTCGGCGGCGATCTTTTTGCGCGCGCCGTGGGTGGGGGTTCCGGATGCCGAGATCGATGCGTGGATTCGAAGAGATCCGACGCTCCTGACTCCGTTTTTCGAGTCCGGGCATCCGCTGGCCCGGGTGCTCGCGCCGCTTCGCGGAAGAAATTTGCGGGTGGGCGAGCTTCTCAGCGTGCTTCTGATCTCCCCCGAAGTGGAAGCTGAACTCGGGGTCGCGTTCCTGGGCCTGTGGCATCGGGCGGAAGAGCTGTCCATGCGGGGTATGGATTTTCGCGAGCTCGTCGGCGAACTGACGCGAGCGCGCGATGAAAAGCGTCGCGAGCGAGATGTGCCGCCGCCCAAAAACCAGGGGCAGCTTTCGGTTTTGACTCTCCACTCGGCGAAGGGGCTCGAGTTTCGTCACGTGATTTTGATCGATCTCGCCGGCAAGCGCCGCGCAGCGAGCGCGCCTTTGCTTTTCTGGGATCGCAAGGAAGGAGCGTTTCTCGCCCCGCGAGACAGCGACGGCGAGCGCGACCCGAAGGATCCGCTTGAGATCAAATGGAGAGCCGACGAGAAGTTCAAATCGCTGGCCGAAAGCAAGCGGCTTTTCTATGTGGCCCTGACCCGCGCGCAAGAGCGCCTGGTGCTCGTCGAGGTGGCCGATCCCGCTCCTAAAAAACCGAAAAAAGACGCTGACGAATCGCCTTATGCGGCGGACGATTGGCGCGCCTGGGTCGAGAACGGGCCCGTGCCTACGCGGATTTTTTCCGTCGAGGAAATCGCGAAGCTGGATCCGGGAAGGGGCGCGCGCGTTGCCGCGGCGGCGTCAGCGGCGGTGGCTCAGGCTCCCGCGGCTCGTTTTCGCCGGCCAAGGCATAGCGTGACAGAGTGGAATTCGCTTTCGATTTGTCCGCGCAAATACGAGTGGACGTTCATTCGGCCCAAGGTGACTCAGCCCAAGGAGGCCCGGAGTGGCGCGACCGAGCCGGCTGCTCCGGCCGAGGGGCTCACGCGTCGTGAGCTCGGCAGCCGCGTGCATGCGTGCCTGGAGCGAAACGACGAGGAGGGGTTGCGCGCGCTCGAGGCCGAAGCGGGCGACGGTCGCTTGAATGCGGATGCCGTGATCGAATGGGCGCGAAACTCGGAATGGATGGCTCCCTCGAGCCCCGAGCAGCAGGTTTGGTCCGAGTTGCCTTTTGAAGTCAAGATCGGCCGGGAGGTTCTTGTCGGCGCGATCGACCGCCTGGTTTTGACCCGGCAGGGTGTGGCGGTCATTGACTTCAAGGTCACGGATAAGCCCAAAACTCCCGAGGCTTGGCGAGAGAGCTATCAGACGCAGCTTGAGCTTTATGTCGAGGCGGTCCGGGCCCTTTTGCGGGGCTCATCCTATGAGGCGTTGCCTTGCGAAGCCTGGATCGTGAATATTTCGCCCGCGGGGGTTGAGAAAATCGAGATCCCGTTGGACGACTCCGAGGCGCTTTCGCGCAAGCTTGCCGCCTTCGCCGAGAGCGCGGCCGATATAGTGGCCGGAGGGGAAGGGCGTCCTCGTCCCGGCCCGTTTTGCCGCATCTGCGAGTTCCGCGAGCTTTGTCCGGAAGCCCAATCGTGAGGTCAAAAAAATGACGAACTTATGTCTCTCCGTGGCGTGAAAAACTTGCCGCGGTAAAGATCTCCTTCTACACTGTATTTAAAGTAGTGAAACGCCACGGAATTAGGCGACCTCGAGATCACGGAGATCGATCACATGGGCATTGCGGAGAAAATTTCATCAGCGGCAAAAGACGGACACCTTGATCCTGGTTCTGAACCTCGTTCAGCGCCAGTCACCCCTCCGCAGCAAAAACCGGCTCCTTTGCCGCTCATCGAAGTTTTATCCGAGCGTTTCTCCGAGCGTTTCAGTGAACGCCAACGGGCCTGGGCGGTGCGCTCCGCGGTCTGCCTGGTCGGCATGTTCTGGTTGCTGCTTTTGGCCGCGACCTGGTCCCGTGCCGCGGAAGTGGATTCGTCACCGCAGCCTTCCGATGAATATAATTTCAAATGGCTGGATCCGGAAAAGAAGATTTACGTGCTTCAGAACCGCCGCTATCAAAAGGCGAATCGCCTTTCGCTGAGCCTGACCGGCGGTCCTGAGTTCGGCAACGCCTATCGTACGTCGTGGGCGCTCACCCCGCGAATGGATTATTTTTTCAGCGAGAGTTGGGGCATCGAGGTTTTTTACAACAAAACCTTCAATTCCCCGAACAATACCTATAACGCTTTGACTCAAACGGGTGCTTCGGTTTATCCGGTAATCCGCGAAGTCTCGAATGTCTTCGGCGGCATCCTGTACTGGTCTCCGTGGTACGCGAAGATCAACGTTTTCAATGAAATCCTTTATTTCGACTGGCTTTTCGGCGTGGGTGGCGGCGAAATGAGCTCCAATCTGACGACATTGAACTCGTCGGGCCAGCCTTCCAGCGTCACCAGCAGCAGCCAAACCGTGGGCATCGCGACGACCGGTCAGCAGTTTTATTTGAACGAGCGTTTCATCATCCGCTGGGATCTGACCGGCATGTATTATTCGTCGCCGGTTTACGGCACGAGTGGAAGCAGCTCCATGTTTTCTGATTACCGCTTCGAGCTCGGCTTCGGGGTACGCCTGTGAAAAAGCGCGGGTCGCGGAGTCGGACAATGAAGCTGGGAGTCTTTCTTATCCTTGGGCTTTCCCTCGGGCTCACGCTCGGAGCGACCGCAAGTCAGGCCGATACGGGCACGCAGGATCTTTCGCGCGCCAGAGCGCTTTATAGCCAGGGCGATTTTTTTCTCTCCGCGCGTTACGCCTTCGGCGCGCTCGATAGCGGTCCGGAGACGCGGGCCGAAGCCTATTCGTGGGTAACGCTGAGCCTGGTCCGGGCCGGAATGTACAACGCGGCTTCTTACTTCTTCATCAAGACTCTGGAGACCGACAACCGGAACGCGATTCGCCGCGTGCTCACCGATTCGGAACTGCTTCTGGAATACGTGGGCGCCGATGTTTTGCGGAAATATCTGGTCGCTCATTCGAGCCTGGACGATTACAACGCCCCGAACCGAAGCGCCTTGCTCTATGCGCTGGGCAAGGAAGCCTTGCTGGCGGGCGATCTCGGGCATGCCATGAATTATCTGAGCGGAGTGCGCAAATCGAGCTGGCTTTGGCCTTATTCGCTCGAGCTTCTCGGCACCGCCTATGCGATCCAGGGCGAGGGCTCGCGTGCGATCGACGCCTTCGGCGACTGCGCCGACAATGTCGGGCGCCTGACCGATGACGTCGATTCGTCGACCGAGCGCTATCGCCAAATGAAGAGCGAAGCCGAAGACCTGACGGCCCGTTGCCAGGCGGGCAAGGCGCGAACGCTTTATCAGCTCAATCATTTCGACGAAGCGGACCAGGCTTACGACCGCATCCAGAAGTCGAGCATCGTTTGGCCGGATATTCTTTTCGAGCAGGCGTGGAACTCGTTTGCCCGCGGCGAATACAACCGTTCTCTCGGAAAACTGGTTTCCTACAAGAGTCCGGCGCTCTCTTTCGTGTTCAATCCGGAGGTCGATGTTCTCCGTGCCCAGTCCTACCTCGCGCTTTGCTACTACAGCGACGCCAGCGAAGTGATCAACGAGTTCAACTCGAAGTACGCGCCCGTCGGCGAAGAGGTCAAGCGCTTCGTCGAAGAGCATGCCAACGATCCGGGCGCTTTTTACAGCAAAGGCAAGGAAGCGCTTTCGGAGCCGATTTCTTCCGATCGCGGCTTTAACCGCCTTCTCAATCGATTCGTCCGCGGGCCCTACATGGCCGGCTTGATCCGCTCGGAGCGGCAGGTGGATATCGAAGCGCAGATGGTCCGGCGATTCGAACGGGTGCAGCAGCGCGATGCGGGCCAGGGGTTGGCGCCGTTTCTCTCCCAGGTGCTTTCGTGGCGGAGGGAGTCGATCAAGAAGCTAGGCGGGTTGTTCGTGAAGAACAGCTTGCTCGATTATCATTCGGAGCTGATTTCGAATTACGAGAAGATGTCGTTCATCAATCTCGAGATGCTGAAACGGGCCAAAGAGCAGCTGATTTACAAGCACACCGCGGCGTCGGGGCGCAAGGTCGGGACGATTATGCCGAAGCGCCGCGATTACCAGTATTATTGGTCGTTTAACGGCGAGTTTTGGAGCGATGAGCTGGGGGATTATGTCTTCGGATTACAGTCACAATGTAACGGGAGCGGGACCAGTTGAGATGAAAAAAACGAGCGCTCAGGCAATGCACATCCAGCTTCTCAGGAAGTCCGCGATCTGGGCGTTGATTTTCTCGAGTTTGCTCGCGGTTCCCTCGACGCACCTGCATTTCGGCGTGATCAGCGACGCGGTGGCCGGCCTCAATTCGTATTCGGACCAGGAAATCCTCTCGGTTGAGACCCCGGACGAGGCGAAAATCCGAAGTCTTCGCGATCAGGAAATTTCCCAGCTGCGCGTCACGCTCGGGCGGCGTCAGCCGAAGAACCGCCGGGCCGATCTGTATTACCGGCTTGCCGTGCTTTATCTCGAAGCCTACCGCCAGACCTATCTGCAGGAAGGTCGCGTCCACGAACGGCGCTTGGCGCACGGAGAGCCGTCCCCGACGATCGACCACAGCCATTCGAAGCCGTATCTTTCCCTTGGGGTCCGCGCTTCGAAGGAGATTCTGGCTACCGGCATTCCGTACGAGCATCTGGATCAGGTTTATTACTTTCTGGCCTTCAATTACGGCGAGCTGGGCGATCGCAAGGAAAGCCTGAAGTACTACGACGAGATCGTGAAGCGCTTCCCTTCGAGCCCGTTCGTGGCCGAAGCCTACCGCGAAGAAGGGGATCAGGCGGTCGACGGCCTGCAATTCCGAAAAGCCCAAAATGATTACGAACAGGCGATTCAGCGCTCGAGCGCCGACGATAAGCCCCGGCTTTACCATAAGCTCGCGTGGGCCCATTACCGTACCAAGGATTTCGATCGCGCGATTTCCTCGATGAAGACGGCGATCGATCTATCCCAGAAAAGCGGCGAGAAATATCTTTCTTTGCACGACGAAGCCCTGCGCGACATGGCGGTGTTCATGACCGAGAGCGGGCGAGTGGACGAGGCGATCGGCTATTTCCAGCAGACCGTGCCCGATCCCAATTACTACTCGCGCGTCTTGGAGCGCTTGGGCCGTCAGTACGAGCGGAACGTCGAGCCGGCGAAAGCCGCGCAAGTGTACGAGTCCTTGCTGAAGACCCATCCGGAAGGGGAAGCCTCCTTTCGTGTCCTGGTCAAATTGGTCGATCTCGATCTTCGTCGCTTCCGTTTTCGCGAGGCGCTTGCCCGCGTTCAGGGCGCGCAAATCCCGAAGGCGCCCAAAGAGAACGACACTCAGGTCGCGCTCCAGAATCTGCGGGCGATGGTCCGGCGCACGGCCACCGAACATCATGAGAAATTCCGCAAGAAGGGCGATCGGGATGCTTTAGGCATTGCCGAGGCTTATTACACCGCTTATCTCAAGATTTTTCTCGCCCAGGACGACGCCCACAAGGAAACGCCCGAAATTCAGATGTATCTTGCGGAAGTCGAGCGTGAGCTCGGCAAATCGAAAGATGCCTCGGAGCTTTATCGCGTCGTAGTCGAGTCGGGCGACAAGCGGTACGCCAAGGAGGCCGCGGCGCTTTGGACCGCGAGCTTGGCCGAAGCCGTGAAGAAATCGGCCGCAAGCGGCGCCTCGAGAAACTCCACCGATCCTTCGCCTTTGGAAAAGGAATATGTCGAGGCCGCGGACGATCTCCAGGGGACTTTGGGCGAAACCGCGGAGGGGCGTGAGGCCGCTTTGAAGGCCGCCCAGATCCTGGCCGGTTACGGCAATACGCGCCCGGATGCGATCAAGCGAATCAAAAAGATCATTGACCAGAATCCGGCCAGCCCCCAGGCCAATACGGCGGCGCGGCTCTGGCTGCAACTGGCGGTCGACAATCCGAAAGACTCGTCGAAAATCACGGATACGATTCATGAGCTGACGGCGAATTCGGCCCTGATGGCGGCGGATTCGGATACCGGAAAAGGCAAGCTTCATGCGGCCATCAGCGAACAGGAAACGCGGACGAAAATCTCGACGATCGCGCAAGCCGAGAAGTCGAAAGATTTCACCGTGGCGGCGCAGGGCTATGAAAGTTTCGCTCAGGACTCGAAGGATCGCGAAATCAGCGAAAAGGCTTATGCGAACGCCGTTGGCGCCTACCTGAAGGCAGGTGACGGTCCCTCGGTGGAACGGGTGCTGGGCGCATGGCTGGTGAGATTTCCCAAGAGCGCGCGAGCGGCCGATAACTATAAGGTCGCCGCGACACGCGCTTTGATTCAAGGGAAGTTCGACGTCGCGGCCCATCTTTTCGAAAAGCTGGGCATGGAAGCGGCGGACGCGGATTCGCTCGAAACCGCCGCGCGCATTCTGGAAGCCATCGGCGATACCCAGCGCGCTACCGCCGATTACGCCTATCACGCGCGGACCTTTAAAAACTCCGCGCAGCGCCCGGCGGTTTTGCTGAGCTTGGCGCATTTGTACGAAGCCCAGCAGATGGATCGTGAGGAAGTCCAAGCTTATCGCGATTGCATGAGCGTTTCCGCGGAATGGGAAGCTCAATGCGGCGTGCATCTGGCGGATCTCCTGGGGCGCTTGAAGAATACCGAGCAAGCCAACGAGATTTTGCGGAAAATCGCTTCCCAGGGCACCACGAGCACGCGCAAGGGATCGAGAGTCATTTCTTCGAGCCTCTCTCCTTACGTCGGCTACGCGCGATTCCGCATCGCCGATTCTTTGGAGCAATCCCGCAAATTCGAGTCTCTTTCCTTGCCGGAAGCCAAGCTGAAGGCCGGGATCAACGAGCGCGTTCAGTTTCTCGAACCCCTGAGCCGCGCTTATAACTCGGTCGTTGAGGCCGGCGGACCCTGGGCGGTCGCGGCTTTGGATCGCCTGGCACGCTGGGCTGCGACCTTCGCGGACGATGTCGATCATATCGCGCCTCCGGCCGGGCTCGACGACAAGGGCATCGCGCAGTTCCGCAAGAGCCTCGCTTCGGTCAGCGCTCCGCTTCGCAAGAAAGCGCAGGACACGTGGGTGGACGCTTATCATAAGGCGGTTCAGGCGGAGGCGTTGAGTCCCGCGGTTCCGGAAATCGCCGATCATGTTTCCGACCTGGGCGCGAAGCTGCCCGGGCGCGCACAGGGGTTTCACGGTGCGTTCCGCCTGGCGGGAATTTCCGCCGACGGCGGCGACCTGGGAGTCGAGAAGGCGCTCGAGAAAGTCCGTGACCGTCTCGTGAAGAATCCGCAAGATGCGGCCGCGTGGGCCGATTACGGAAATCTGCTTTGGGGCGGCGGCCATGTGCTGCTGGCGCAGATCGCTTACGAGCGCGCGTCGGCCTTGGATCCGCGCAGCACGGTGGCGTTGAACAATCGCGCGGTCACCTTGATTTCGGGCCGCGGTCTGGAGCAAGACGCGGCGGAAGACGACTGGTTCAAAGCGGCGCAGGCTTCCGCTCTGTTTTCGGAAGCGTTGCGCCGGGATGAGTTCTTCGTGACCGCCAAGCTGAACCGGGCATTGCTGCTGAATTATTATCGTCTCTTTGAAAAGGCGAGGCCTTCGCTTGAGCAGGTGCTGGTCCGCAATCCCATCCCGGAGGCGCATGACGCGCTGGCGGTCGCGTTGCAAGGGTTGGGCGCGAATTCGCAGGCCGAGGCCGAGTTCGGGAAGGCGACTGATCTAGGGTTGAAATCCTCGCGCTTTGCCAACGTCTATCATCGCGCGGCGCGCGCTAAGACGGCCTCCGATTGCCTTTCGGCCTTGGGCGATCTCTCGGAATCGAACCTGGTTGGATTCGAAGCGCAAGCTGTAAATGACCTCAAAAGGAGCTGCAATTTATGGAAAACGAACAGCAACTGAACCCGGCTTTTCGTTATGCGGTTTTCGCGTTCATTCTTGGCGCGGTCGGCGTCGTGGCCTTCGCGGCGGGGATCGCCTGGTCGTCGCGAATCGCTTCCGCGGATGATTCCGGCGCGGCTTCGGGACGGTCGGGCGGCCCGAGAGTGGTTTACCCGAAAAAGACGGAGCTCGATTTCGAGGGGCTCGCGATTCAAGGCGAGCTGAAAAGCCCGGGAGAGTTTTATTTCCAGCATCGTGAAGAGGAGAAGTTCGATTCACTCGTCAAACGGCGTAAGAATTTCCATCGCGAGATGTTGCGCGACGGATTAATGAGCCCTTAGTGAGAAGTCCTTAAGAGGTTAAATATGAATCAGGACCTGAGTTTACCGGAAAAATTGGACGAGGCCGCGCTGAAGAACGTTCCCCCGGGCGGAAAAGTGGTCACCCTCGTCGTTACCAGCGGCGGCGATGGGCAAACCAAGGCTTTTCGGCTTCATAAGGAGCGCCTGGTAATCGGGTCGGTGGTTTCAGCCGATGTCCGTCTTTCAGGCGAGGGGATTGCGCCGATTCACGCGGTGCTTGAGGTCTCCAATCCGTCGCATGCGGCCGGCGCAGTAATAGGCGAGGCCAAGATATTCGACCTTGCCAGCGAGTCGGGTGTTTTCGTTAACGATCAAAAGATCGTGGTTCAGGATCTTCACTCGGGAGACAAGATCCGCATCGGCTCGTATGAACTGGCTCTTCAGGTGGATGAGCTGGTCAATCTCCTGAAAAAGGAACCGACCCAAGAGATCGAGGGCCGCCAGCTTTTTCTCGACCCTAACGAGGATTTTTCCCCGCTCCTGCTCGAGGACGAGCGCGGAGTGCGGCAGATTTTCAACTACAAGGCCACGCAAAAGCGGGCGCTCGAGGTGGTCATGTCGTGGCGGGATACCGTGCTCGACGTCGAACACTTCGTCAGCGAGAAAACCGTCACCGTCGGTACGACGCGGAAGAGCGATTTCGGCATTCCGCCCTTGCTGGGATCCAAAACCTACGCCATCGCGAGTCGGACCGGAGGCGAGGAATTCACGCTCAATCTCGACGCCAAGATGCGCGGAGTGGTGCAGCGCAAAGGTCGCCTTGAAACATTGGAAGAGCTTCGCGGTAGCGGCGGCCAGCTTGCGCTGGGCAACGACGATTTCGCGAAACTCAGTATCGGCGAGGTGGATTTCTACCTGAGTTATACGGCTGCTCCGCCCACCTTGAAAACGCGCCAGCTCTTTGACAGCGACCCGCTCTTTTTCAAGATTTTCTTGGGTTCGATGGCTATGACCGCCGCCGTGGTCGCCGCTCTCGTCAATATCAACGTCACGCCGATGGTGGACGCCGAACAGGTTCCCGAGCGCATCGCGACGATTTTATATCAGCCTGAGAAGTACGTGGAGAAGCCGAAGATCGTTCGGGCCGAGCCGCAGCCCAAGGAGAGGGAAGTCACTCCTCCGCCTAAGGTTGAACCTCCCAAGCCCAAGCCGCAGCCCAAGCCGACGCCGACCGTGAAGGTGACGTTGACGCCGAAAGCGATTCCGACTCCGAAGCCGGTGCCGAAGGAAATGCACGTGACGCCGGTGAAGGTGGAGCAGAAAATCGCGCCTAAGGCAGACGTTACTAAAACGGCGGGCAGTACGCAGCATCAGAGCGAAGCGAAGGAAGGCGAAGGCGCGAGGGCCAAGGGAGCCGAAGGGACCCGGGGCCAGAAGAACGCGCCTCAGTCCGCGGTCGCGCCTCATCAGGACAAAGCCGTTCGTCCTTCCGCCAATGGCGGAACCGGCGCGGGTGGCGGTCATAGCCAGGTTCCGGATGTCGGCAACGTCGACGTGCTTAAAGATGCGACGGGCAAGATCCAGGACATTCTTGGCAACGCCGGCGCGCAGCTCGGCAAGGGCGGTGAGCGACTCAAAGGCTTCGGTGGTTTTACCACTCAAGGAAACGGCGGTCTCGCGCTTTCCGGCTCTGGAGCCGGTGGCGGAGGATCGTCCGATCTGTCGCAAGGCCTGGGCGATAAGGGCCGTGGCGGCGGAAAAATCGGTACCGGCATGGGCGCGGCGGGAAGCGGGAACGGCATCATCGGCGGCAGAACGCGCGTGGCTCTTCGCACGGGCGGTCCGGAAGAAACCGTGGTGACGGGCTCGATCGACGCGGACGCGATCCTGGCCGCGATCCTCGCGCATAAAGACGAATTTCGTCTTTGCTACGAGAAGGAGATCAATGCGGAGACCCCGAACATCGGCGGCTCGGTCGCGACGACTTTCGTGATCGGAGCCACCGGACGGGTCACGCAAGCCGGTATCAGCAGCACCAGCCTCAAAAACGCCAATGTCGAGCGCTGTGTATTGAACGTGATTCGTCGCATTGAATTCCCGATCCCGCGCGGGGCCGGTGTGGTTCAGGTCGCGTATCCGTTCAAGTTCGCGCCGGTGAAATAAGGGGAGCCGGCCATTCGTGCTCTGAACGCCTCGTTTTTGCTCTTGCTCGGGTTCGCGACTGCCTGCTCGTCGGCCGGACCTTCAAGTTCGAGCCTGGGGCGGGGACAATCGCTTTCGGGAGGCTGGGAAGTCTTTTCGTTGAGCGGCGAGCCCGGGACCCTGTTCTTCAAAGATCGCAAAGTGGAAAGCCGGATCTCGACTTTGGAGGGCATCAAAACGAGCTGGACGATCTTTCGGCGCGCGCTGGCTTCGCCTGAGGACGACTATGTCTCCGTGATTCCGGTTCCCGCGAAGCTCGAAGCGATGATCGACAAAGTCTGCGCGAGCGCTGCCGGAAACAGCGAGGCCTTTCCTGGCGTCCCCGGCATCGATGAGCAGCAGATTTACTCGCGTTTGGGCGTATCGGCCGACGGCTTCAAGAACGTAGGCATTTCGAACTCGGTCTTTTCCACCGGGATCTTTCTATCGTCCATTGAGTATCCGATCAAAAATCATGATTTGCGCTTCGCCTCCTTCGTGATCACTTGCCGGGATCAGCCAGGCAGCCGCTTGCTCAACGCCGAAAAGAGGGCTAGTCCGGCGCTGTCGTTGCTGGCGCTCTCGACGACAGTGACGAAAACCTCGGCGCTCAAAGACCAAGGGTCGGAAGGCGTGGCCGACGGGCTTTTGATCAAAGCGACCCTCCGGACGATCGATCAGGTTTCCGCGGGAAAGAAATGGTTTGATAGCGACCGCGGCGCCGCCGCGTTCGACACGAACAACCCGGAACAGCAAAAAACTTTGGCTTCCCTGCGGCGGATCCTCAAGAACAGCTTGAACTCCCTTCATAAGCGCTTGGCGAAATTAAGGAGCCATTCGGGACTCGATCCCGTCAAGGGCGTGGAATCGGTGATGCTGACCGATTCGGATATCAATCAGCTGAGCGCGGGTTTCAGCGACGGCCGTCCCTAAAAAGGGAGGGGCGGGGTCTTAATCCGCCGACAACCCGCAGAGCTCGAACTCGTAGCTTGCGCCGACCTGAGGCACGGTGTTGGCGACGATCATGATTCCCCAGGTGGTGTAGGTGCCGCCGAGCGTGTCGTTCACCGTGGAGCCCGCCGCAGGCGTTCCCGTCGTGGCGATGGTTTGGAGCGGGATCCATTGTGAGTTGTACTGGTCGGTGACGTAGATTGTGTAATTGGTCGGAAAGCCGCCGGAGGCCGCGATCAGGTGCACGGTGCTGACCGTGACCGGGCTCGGAAATTCCTCCATCAGGTAGGGCGCGGCCGATGGGGTGGCCGAGGTGAATGTTCCGCTCGCGTAGCAGGCATCGCCGCCGACCCAGTTGGCGAGATAGGCGGTGGTTGATCCGGTCCCTAGGTTATTCGTCGTGATTTCAGGGCCGACCGTGATGACGGCGTAGGCAACGGTGCCCACGCTGTCGGTGGCGGAGATCGAGACCGCGCCGGTGCCGGTCGCGGGCGCGGTATACACTCCGCTTGATGAATTAATTGATCCACCGGCGCCGCCCGCCACCAAGGCATAGGTGTAAGGCGCGGTGCCGCCGGAGGCCGTGAAGACCAGGGTGCCGCCGTTGGCGACGGCGATGCTCGTCGTGCTTAGACCGAGGTCGATCGTGATCTTCGTGGTATTGGTGACACCTTTGCTGTCCGTGATCGTGATGACGGCCGAGCCCGTCGTTGCGGGCGAGGTGTAGACGGCGGAGAGATTATTCGAGTTCACGGTGATCGTACCGATGCCCGAGGTGATCGCGAACGAATAGGGGCTCGTGCCGTAATTCGGGGTGAAGGTCAGGGTGGCGTTGACGCCCATCAAAAACGTCGACGCAAGGCCCACGGAGATCGTGGGAGAGCTCACCTTGGCTCCGGTTGAATCGGTGACCGTGATGACGACGGCGCCGTTGCTTCCGACAGGCGCGGTATAGAGGCCGGATGAGTTGATGGAGCCGAAGTTTGAGGGCGAGATCGAGTAAGTGTAGCTTCCCGAACCACCGCTCGCGGTGAATTGAAGGGTCGAGGCCGTGCCCGAGGTGGATGACGGGATGCTGGTTGTCGGCTCGCTCAAGGACAAGCTGTTGGTGATCGTGATCGCGATGGTTGCGATACCGCCGAGGGAATCGGTGACCTGGATGGTCGCGGCTCCGCTTGTCGTCGGCGAGGTGTAAAGACCGCTTGCGTTGATCGTGCCTGGTCCCGATTTCACGCTATATGCGTAGGGAGGCGTTCCGCCGACCGTCTTGAACTGCAGGGTCGAGCTTTTGGTGCTGGTCGACGCCGCAATGGTGGTCGTCGGCGCGCTGATCACTAGGCCAACCAGAATGGGCGGGGTATAGGCGGTGACTCCGGTCGCATCCGTCACGCCGATCACAGCGGTGCCGTCAGAAGCTGGCGCATGATAAATATCGCTGGTTGAATTGACCACCGACAGCGAGCCCCCGGCAGGGCCCGAGGAAATGCTAAAGGTATAGGGCGCGGTTCCGCCGGATGCGGTGACTTGAACCGATGTGCTGATCGGGATCGAGTAGGAAGCCGCGGAGATCGCAAGGTTGGACACTGTGATGAGCGGCGACGTGACGGTGGCGCCGTTGGCATCGGTCACGGTGATCTTCACGGTACCGCTGGTGGCGGGCGCCTTGTAAAGGCCGCTTGAGCTGATGGTGCCGAAGCCGGACGGGGTGAGGGTGAAGCTGTAGGGGGTGGTTCCGCCGCTGGCCGTGAATTGAAGGGTCGAATTGACCGCGACGTGAGTCGAGGCTTCCGTCATCGTCAAATTGTCGATCGTGAGAGTCGTATAGAGCGTGGCGCCCGCCGCGTCCGTCACGGAAATTTCGACCGACCCGGGAGTAGCGGGAGCCGTGTAGAGGCCGGTTGCGCTGATGGTTCCTCCGCCCGAGACGATGGCGTAGGTGTACGAGGTGCTTCCGGTGGCGGTGATCTGCACGGTCGAATTGATGGCGATCGTATCGGATGGAACATTGATGGTAAATCCCACCGTGATCGTCGTATAGCTCACGGATCCGGCCGAGTCGGTGGCCGAAATTTGCGCCGTGCCGCTCGAGCCGGGTGACGTATAAAGCCCGGTGCTGGAGTTGATGCTGCCGATCCCGGACGCCACGGCGTACGTGTAAGGCGGGGTTCCGCCCGAGGCGGTGAATTGAAGCGTGGAACTGGTCGCGACCGACGATGAGGCAGCGGTCAGCGTGAGGTTCGAGACCGAAACGCAAACCTGCGCGGTGGCCACGGTTCCCGCGTGATCCTCCACGGAAATCGAAATCGGATTCTGAGTGCAGTTCGTCGTGGGCGTGCTCGGAGCGGTGTAAAGACCGTTGCTTGAGTTGATCGTGCCGCCGCCGCTCACGACGCTGTAATAGTAAGGCGCCGTGCCGCCGGAGGCCGTGAATTGAATCGAGGAACCTGGGCTTACGGTTTGAGCGCTCGGCGAAAGCGACAAAGCGAGGGTCGTGGCTGTGGAAGTGACGGCGCTGTTCGCGGCGGCAAGGACATTCGTCGGGTTCCCGGAGGTGGCCATACAGCTCTGCATTCCTGCCGCGAGTAGGAGCAAGAGCGCCCAAAAGGGCTTTGCAATCGGCCTGGACCCCTCCGGCCTGAAGTTCAGCGCAAAACGCTGGTGCCACATCGTTCTATCATTTTAGCGAAGATAGAAGGTGGCCGAAATTGTGTCAGGACAGACACAATTGACGCGTACCTCAACCAAAAGGTACGGCCTACCTTTTAGGAGTCCTGCTTGAGCGCCAGGAAGCGGAACGTCTTATAGCCCGCGGCCGCGGCGGTATACATGATCTTCCGGATCGTGTCGTACTGGACACGCTTATCGGCCTGGATGGCAAGGATGCCTTCGAAGGGCAGGGGGCGGCCCTGGGCATCGCGCGCTTTCGATTTCTCGCGAAGCACTTCGGCCTTTTCACGCGCTTTCATCAAGGCGTCGTAAAGCGGGACGATTCGGCGACTGCCTTCGTCCAGATCCTGTTTTTTGAACTCGTAATCCGAGTCCGCGCTGCCGGCGGCGGACGCGGTCTGGATGAACTCGAGAATTTTCTGGTTCTCGAAAGTCATGTTCTCGGGGGTGATGATGACTTGAAGGGAGTCGCTCGGCTCGTCTTGCGATTTGGAAATCGGAATCTTGATCCCGGGCACGCTCGTGAAGTTGTTCATCGTCGTGGCGTAGCTCTTGAGCAGGAAAACCACGATGATGACCAGCACGTCCATCATGCTGGTGAGCTGAAGTTCGAATGCCTGCCCGACTTTTTTGCGGCTTCTGCGGGTTCGAATGGATCGGCGCATGGCTTAGGTGTCTCCCAGGAGGTTGCCGAAGATCACTTCCGGAAAGAGAATTTTAACGGGCTCGTCGTTTCCGGTGGCCAGGTTCTTGGTGAAAAGCGGGGGATCAGTCGGGTCAACGCCGCGAATCCCGTCCATCACCGATATCAGGATGTCGTAAGTCATGCCCGCGGTCGGAACGATGACCACTTTCGTCTCGTTCGGGAAGTCCTTCTTCACGTCGAGAAGTTCCGAGTGGATCTTCACGATATCAGGCTTGCCTGGAGAGGCGTTCGGAATGGTGCGGGACTTGATCTTCTCGAAGGGGCTCCAGATCTCGGCTTCCGTATCGCGCAGGGTCAGCGTCAGCTGAAGAGGCTTTTCTTTCAGCTTTTGCTGGACTTCCTCCGTCGAAGCGGTCGGAAAAGGGGACTCAATGCTGACCAGCGAAAAGAACGCGGTGGTGTAAAGCAAGAAGCCGATCAGGGTCACCATCGTGTCGAGAATCGGCACGAGGTTGAGGACGATCCCTTCGGACGAGCTTTTTCTCCGGGAAGTCGGGCGTTTCAGCACCGGTTAGTCCGCCTTTTGACCGCTCTGACGATATTTGCGGGCCGAAAGCAGGTCGAGAAGCTTCACGCCGAACTCGTCGATTTCCTCGAGGATTTTATTAGCTTTGTTCGTCAGGACGCTGTGGGCGATCATCGTGAAAATCGCGGTGATCAGACCGAAGGCGGTCGCGTTCATGGCTTGCGAAATCCCGGTCGCCAAAATCGCAGAGCGTTGCGCCGGATCGGCGACGCCGATCGCCGCGAAGGCTTTGATAAGGCCGCTGATCGTTCCGAGCAAGCCGAACAAGGTGGCGACGTTCGCGATCAAGGCCAGGTAGGGAAGGCGGCGCTCAAGCTTCGGAATCATTTCAAGGCTCGCGGCGTCGATCGCGTTTTGGATCTGGTCCTCGGTGCGCGAAGCCCGCTGAAGGCCCGCTTTAATGACCTTCGGCATCGCCGCGCGTCCCGCGCCGTTGCAGAGGCGAATCGCTCCGTCCACGTCGTTGGCTAAAATGTATTTTTGCACCTCGAACATGAACGATGCTCCGTCCACGTTGTAATGCAGGTAAAGGCGCACGAATCTTTCGAGCACGAATGCTACCGAAAATGCGAGTGAGATGGCGATGCAAAGCACCCACGCGTCACCGGCCTTAAACATTAGAATGATATTGCTGATAAAGCCCGCCTGTTCCATAGCTTGCTCCTTAGATTACGAGTACCTAACTAATAATAAAAGGATACCGGTTTTGCTTGGCCGGTCAACTATCTATTGCGTAGGCAAAAATGTTTGGGCTTAGGCATAGAGGAAAACCTGTGATCCGCCTTTTTCAGGTTCCTTTAAAATACCTGAAGTCTGAGGCATAGGGGGCCCATGGATGGGCCGTCGGGTCCCTGGCGCAAGGATGCGCCCGCCGACAGGACGTCAGGTATTTTAAAGGAACCTGAAAAATGCTGAATTACAGATGTTTCTGTATGGCTTGGATGATCACGTCTTTAGGGTGATTGCCCACGAGCTGATCCACAAGCTGGCCGTTCTTGAGCAGAAGAATGGTCGGGATGCCGCGGATGTGAAAGCGTGACGGGGTGGACGGGTTTTCATCCACGTTCATTTTAAATACTTTGATTTTGCCCTGAAAATCGTCGGCGATCTGATTGATCGTCGGGCCGAGAAGCCGGCAGGGGCCGCACCACTCCGCCCAGAAGTCGACAACCGCGAGTTGCGTGGCTTTCATCACATCCGATTCGAAGTTGGCATCGGTTGCGGTGTGGACGTTTTGATGATTTGCTCCGGACATTTGCAGACCCCCATGGTTTCGGCTAGAATAGATTCACAATCGAATTTAGCACCGAGTTTAGATGATTGTCAAAATGCCGATGCGTGCGAATTCGATGGAGATGGAGCGCCGCAATATCTATGTCGACTCGGGTCGAAGTAGCCGTATTGAGTCGAATTATGGCCAAAATGATCGACTTGGTCGTCGTCATGGCCCTGAGCGCTTTGGTTCGGTACCCTTTGGGCCCTTTTGTCGGCTTTTTCTACAGCGTCGCCGCTGATGGCATGAATTTCGGCCCGTTCAAGGGCCAAAGTATTGGCAAGAAACTGCTGAAATTGCGGGTGGTGAGTACGAAGCAGCGGGCTCCGGCGACGGTACGGGATTCTCTTTTGAGAAACGCGCCGGTCGGGGTGGCCACCTTTTTTGCGATTATCCCGGTCTGGGGTTGGCTGATTTCGGGGTTGGTCGGCGTCCCGCTCATGATCATGGAGGTCTATCTCATGGTCACGGCCGAGGGCGGTCGTCGATTAGGGGATGTTATGGGCGATACGGAAGTGTTAGAGGTCAAGCATGACCCCCGAGAAGAGCCCCGAGAATTCAAGTCCTACTAAAGCCGCGCGCTTGAGCGATCCCGCGCATACCCTCTATCTCATCGACATCAGTTCGTTTATTTTTCGAGCCTATTACGCCATTCGTCAGCTGTCGGCTCCGAACGGCGAACCCGTGAACGCCGTTTACGGAGTCGCGCAAATGCTCGCCCGCTTGGCGGATGACGCGAAACCGGAATTCCTGGCGGTTGTTTACGACTCGAAAGAAAAGTCGTTTCGCAAGGAAATTTACCCCGAATACAAAGCCAATCGTCAGGCCCCGCCGGATGATCTCATTCCGCAGTTCGGGCGGATCGAGGAGATGATCAAGGCATTTCAGATTCATTCCTACCGGCAGTCGGGGGTCGAGGCGGATGATCTGATCGCGACCCTCACGCGCGAATGGCGCGAGCAGGCGCCTGAAAACCGGGTTGTGATCGTTTCCAGCGATAAAGACCTGATGCAGCTCGTGAACGAGCGCGTGAGCCTTTGGGACACGATGAACGACAAGATTTACGCTGAAACCCAAGTCGTCGAGAAGTTCGGCGTCAAGCCGTCCCAGATTCGCGATTACCTCGCGCTCGTGGGCGATAGCTCGGACAATATTCCGGGCGTTCCTTCGATCGGCCCCAAAACCGCGTCCGATCTTTTGCGCGAGTATAATGATCTCGCTTCGGTTCTTAGCGCCGCCGCGGACGGAAAGATTTCCGGAAAAAAAGGAAAGGTGCTGGTCGACCATCGGGCGGACGCCATGCTTTCGGCCAAGCTCGCCACCGTCATGGACGAATTGCCGGTGGAGGTGGGGCGCGAAGATCTGGCGTATCGGTTTCATGTCGATGAATCTTGCGCCCGCTTATTGGGCGAGCTGGGTTTTCATTCCCTTCTGAATCGCTGGCGGGTGGAATCGAAAACTTATCATTCCCCTCCTGAGGAGGCGGTCGCCGAGGCGCCTCCGGGCGGTGAGTTCAGAACCATCAATACGAAGGAAGCGTTCCTTGATTTGCTACGGAGGCTGGAGCACGCTTCGGAATTCGGATTTGACCTGGAAACGACCTCGCTGAATCCGCGCCAAGCGGAAATCGTGGGTTTTTCCTTTTCCACCGACGAAAAATCGGGCGATTACGTTCCCGTCGGTCATCGCGGCACTTCCGTGCCGCAACTGGCTTTGGACGAGGTGATGGCCGCGCTCAAGCCGATTCTCGAAAATCCGAAGCTTCAGAAGGTCGGCCAGAATCTGAAATACGATTTCAGCGTTCTTTACGCCCAGGGCCTGAAGCCGGTGGGAATCGGTGCCGACACCATGGTCGCCGATTACGTCCTGGCCCCCGAAGGCCGGCATAACCTGGAGACGCTCGCGCAGAAATATCTCAATTACTCGGTCCTTTCTTATGAGCAGGTTTGCGGCAAAGGCAAGGACCAGATCGGTTTCGACCTCGTGCCGATCGATCTCGCGACCCGTTATTCGGCGGAAGACGCTTGGGTCGCGCTTCGGCTCTGGCATCAGATCAAGCCGCGCCTGATCGAGCAGAATGTCCTGAATGTTTTCACCGATATCGATTTGCCGCTGGTGGACGTGCTTGCCCGCATGGAGATGCAGGGCGTCTGCATCGATGTCGATTATCTCAAGAAACTTTCCGAAGAGTTCTCGCGCGATCTCAAGAAAATCGAGGAAAAGATTTTCGAGTACGCCAAGCCGTTCACGGCGGTGCCGATCAATCTGAACTCCACCCGCCAGCTTGCCCAGCTTTTGTTCGAGAATCTGGGCCTGCCCACGCAGTCGAAGACGAAAACCGGGTTTTCAACCGACGCTTCGGTGCTCGAGGCGCTCGCGCCTCATCACGAAGTCCCGCGCCTGCTGCTCGAATATCGCGAAATCACGAAGCTCAAAGGCACCTATGTCGACCCTTTGCCGCAGCTGCGCGACCCGAAAACGGGCAAAATCCATGCGGGTTTTCACCAGACGGTGGCGGCGACGGGAAGGCTTTCGAGCTCGGAGCCGAACCTGCAGAACATTCCGATCCGCTCGGACCGGGGCATGCGCATTCGCGGCGCGTTTATCCCCTCGCCGGGCAATGTTTTACTGTCGGCCGATTATAGCCAGATCGAGCTTCGGCTGCTCGCGCATATGAGCGGCGATCCCGAGCTTTCGCGCTCGTTTCGCGAGAACGAGGACGTGCACCGGCGCACGGCCGGAGAGATTTTCGGCATTCCGCCGGAGAAGGTGGATGATCGCCAGCGCGGCATCGCCAAGGCCATCAATTTCGGCCTCATGTACGGAAAAACCGCGTTCGGCCTTTCGCAAGAGCTCAAGATTCCGCGGTACGAGGCCCAGGAAACGATCGATCGTTATTTCAAGCGCTATGCGGCGGTGAAGCGCTTCTTGGATCAGCAGATTCTCGACGCCCGCGAGCGGGGATGGGTTTCGACCCTGCTCGGTCGCAAGCGCTATCTCCCGGATATCCACGCCAAGAACGCCGCAGTCCGGCAAAACGCCGAGCGGATGGCGATGAACACGCCGATTCAGGGCACCGCGGCCGATCTGATGAAGCTCGCGATGATCGAGATCGATGCCGAGATCCGTAAACGCAACCTGGGCTCGCGCCTGATCATCCAGGTGCATGACGAAGTCGTGCTGGATTGTCCCGCGGGCGAGGCCGAGGAGGCGCGCAAGCTCGTGGAGAGCATCATGGTGAACGCCGGGTCGTCGATGAATCTGATGGTTCCTCTGACGGTGAATTCAGGGATCGGGAAAAGCTGGCAGGAGATTTAGAGTCTAGTTGGCCGGGACGTAGCCCAAAATGCTCTGCGAGGTATATCCCTGAGCGGAGGCTTCTTCCGGGTTCGTCGTAACGATTTGATCGCCGCTCTCCGGCTTCACGAGGCTGTAAAGCGCGACCCGTCCGGCGCCCGCGCCGGCGTAGACATAGCCGTAGAGGCTTTCCGTGATCAGGCCGTTGCAGGTGGGTTGATTCGCGACGGAGTATTTTCCGCTCTGAAGGGTCATGCAGCGAAACAGGCCGGTCGTGTCGGTTTCGCGATTTTGCAAAACGTGAAAGGCAACGCCTTCGTCCTGGTCTTGGGTGTCGGTGCCTTGGGTCGGGTGGATGCTGTAGATCGTCTCGCCCGATTGAGCGTTGTACAGGCGGTGCACGGAAACCTCCGCGCCGGCGGCGAATGCTCCCGGCGGCGAAAGCAGGTTCAAGCTCAGGCTCAGCAAACCGATCATGAAGCTCATGCCAGTCATATAGCAAACGAGGGACCAATGCGGTTTTGCCTGGTATTGCAGACGATTTCTTCGAGTTAGCGCTGTTTCGCGTGGATGCTTTTTAGACAGCTGCTTAGCGGGCGGGGAATGGGTCCGCGGCGACACAGCCTTTTAGTCAAGCTTGCTTTTCCCGCGCCTTGGCCTCGTCTTTGGGTCCGTTCTCGGGCTTGTTTTCGGGTTCGTTCTTTTGGGAGTCCTTTCGCGGGAAGGGAATCACCTGGCCTTGCGAGTCTTGCTCGTTCGCCCATTTCCAGTAGTTATAGGCGGAAAAGGCGAGCACGATCATGAGAAGCGCGAAAGTGCCGATGAAAAACATACTGCTCACTTCCTTTTCAGCTCTCGAGACGGCCTTGTCTGTTCGCCGCTCGCGGTGACTTTATGAACCGGATAAGGGCGCTTTCGAGTGGCGGCCGTTTCCAGCGCGTCCGATGTCAGTTCTCCTCCCAGATAGGCGGATAGCCTGGCGCTGAGAGGTGCCTTTTTCGCGGCAGCCCGCTCGTCGCCGGTGCCGGAAGGCTTGATGAATGCATTTGTCGTATCCACAGGTCGATGGGGCATGACCGGAGAAACTTCAAATTTCGCGCCATGCTCAGAGCGCTCTTAATAGACGGGTCCGAGGGGCCGTCGTCCCACGCGCTTCAGGACGGCTACGCGGAATCTCAGCCATGGCACCTGCGCTGCCCGGCAAGCTTGATCCATGACCTGCGGATTCATGGGCAGCCGCCTGACCCAGGCCTCGGCCTGGGCGATGGCGTCTTCGGCGAGCGCCACGCCGGCATCGCCGCCCGGGGCCGGCAGCCGCGCGTTCAAGTCGAGCGGACTTTCAATAAATGCTCGATAATAAGGGTAAGCCCAAAGATGGAACTGCAGGACGGCGGGCAGTTTCATGTCCCGGACGGCGCCTTCGAGCTCCATGTACGGATCGCTTGGCGTCGAATGAGGCCAAGGGTTTTCAAAATATTCGGCCGGGACGCGGATCGGCGGCTGCTCGATGTCGCCCGCCATTTCAAGAAGCTCGACGAGGTTTTCCTCCTCGAAAAGCGCAGCAAGGCGCATCAACGTTTCGCTGTGACTGCCGAGCACCAAAATCAGAAATTCCACCAATCGCATAGCTGTTTATCCGAGTCGGGTCCACTTCGGTGGCTCAAGGTTTTCCGAAGCGCTGTAAGCGAGGGGGGGCTCTACAGGGAGTTTTTCCGGCGACTTGATTTTCGGATTCAGCACCAGGTACCACTTGCCGCGCCAGCGGGATTCCTCGAATGCGCTGCTCTCGACGAATAGGATGATTCCCTGTGGCCAAAGGCATTCCGGCAGTTTTTCGCCCCAGCTTTCGACCTCGTCCACGTTCACCCAGGATTCGAGGGTCCAGAAGTTCCAGTCCAGCTGCAGGGCTTCGTGCGCGATGGCCGCCTCCCAGCGGCGATCGGCGCGCGTAAGCTTGGTCGCGTCTATTTTAGAGCTGAGCTTCGGGTCGATCGGGCTGACGGCGATCAAATCCTTTTTCTGGCCCTTCGGTCCCGCCACGGCCTGGGCGTAGATTTGCGCGATGGCGGTGTCATTGGCGTCGAGGCCCAGCTCGTTGAAGCGTTCGGACAGGAACTTCTCCCGCTCGATCGCGTCGCGCGCGGCTAGTTCGTCTCCGGTCGCAAGAAATTGCGAGTGCAAGGTATGGAGCGATCGGGCCAGGTCGCGCGTGAGCGCAAGCCTCAGAAGTTTCTTGGCGGGAAGCCGGGAAGACTCGATCCAGCGCGGTTCGATTCGTTGGAGAACCGCCTTGATGTGATCGGGCGGATCGCGCCTCATTTCGGATCTTTCTTGCTTCTCAGTACCGGCGCCGAAGTTCCGCTCGATCGGCGAAACGGGTTGCCCTTGGTCTCGACCTCCACCTCGGGAATCAGCTCGGAAGAGAAACCTTTCGGGGAGTGGGGCTTCGGTTTCGCGCGATGATGATAGCGCAAAAGCGCTTCGATCAAGCCCTGGTTGCCCAGGGCGGACTGATATTCATGCCGGGCGGTGCCGAAAGCGGCGGGGCTTCGCGCCGGGACGGGCCGGGAGGGTTGCGCGTATGCTTGAGTCGGCGCCGGCGCGGGTGTTGGCGTGGGCGCCGCGGTCGCGCTCGAGGCGGCAGGCGGCGCGAGCGAGTTTCGCGTGATTTTATCGAGTCCTTCGAGGGCGCCCAAGGCTTCAATCAGTGCGGCACTTTTGCTTTGGCCGCCGATTTCGAGCGCTGATGGCGTCAGGAGCTCGCGTTGAATCGCGAACCATTCGTCTTCACTCATGCGAGGCCGCGTCTTCATTGGATTCTTCAGGGGGTGATCCAAAGTGAGACTCCCTGAAGATCGGAATGAAAAAGAGAATTGACCTGATCGATGCCGCCGAAATCGCTTTGGGAAACGCCGACTTTTTTCAACCCGAGAGACTGAAGGTTCTTGATCAGGGGTTTGACCGATTCCGGTGTTAGATCCGCAAGTTCGCGCCGTCTGCCATCGTTTCTGCCGTCATTTCCGTCATCAGGCGAGGGGCCCGCGCCGATCAGAATCAAATGACGGATGGGGTTAGGCTGCTGCGGTAACGAAAGCGGAATGTAAGCGCATTCGCCCAATTTGCCGGAGATGGCTCCGGCCTTCAGGTATTTCGAAATTTCACCGCGAAAGCGCCAGTCCAATCGTCCGGCAAGGCCCAGGAGCGGTCGTTCATTTTCGTGAAAGACCGCAACCCAGCCGTCGACCTGAGAGAAAAGCGCTTCTTCAGGATCGATTTCAAGCTGGGTATGCTCATGCTGCGCGGGCCGGCTCATTCTTGGTTCCTCATTATAAATTCTAGCTGGGCGCGTATACCTGAGGCAAGCGCTATGAGTTTCCGGCGAATGACTGATGACGGTTGGTCGTCAAACGATTGACGTAATTTTAGGGCGCGCGCAGCGAGCTTTTCAAGGCATCCAGCACGCCATTGACGAATGCCGGAGTGTCCGCGCTGCCGAACTGCTTGCCGAGCTCCACCGCTTCGTCGATGATGACCGATATCGAGGTCTCGGGGAAGTTCTTCATCTCGTAAGCCGACATCCGGAGCAGGCTGCGATCGATGACGGCGAGACGATTCAATTTCCAGTTCGAAACGGCGGCCTCGATCAGGGCATCGAGCTCCGCGCGCGCCGTCAAGGTTCCGGCAACCAATTGGGCCGCGAATTCGCGCAAGTCGGCCGTCACCTGAAAATGGTCGAAGTGGCGGGTGAGGTCCTGGGCCAGCGCGGCGCCGGTGGGAATCGGGGTTCCGTCGGCCTGAGCCGCGACGTCGTAGCGATAAAGAATTTGGAGCGCAACTTCACGAGCGCGATGTCTAGCTTTCACCGAGTTGGGCCTTTCTGAAGGGGGAGTTGCCCGTTGTTTGATTCCTGAGATGCTTCTTCGACAAACGGAAAGGTCGCGGTTTCGGAGTCGGTCCCGCCCGGCGGATCCGGCACTTCCTGAAGTTCGGCGACGAATTCCTCGACGTCCTTGAATTCCCGATAGACGGAGGCGAAGCGAACGTAAGCAACCTTATCGAGATGGTGCAACTCGATCATCGCCATTTGGCCGACCGTCCGCGTCGGGACTTCCTTCAATCCGTAAGATTGAAGGCGCTTTTCGATCCGGGTAATCATTTCTTCGATTTTTTGCGTGGGGATCGAGCGCTTTTCCGTCGCTTTATGAATCCCGCCCATCAACTTCTCGCGCGAGTAGGGTTCTCTTCTTCCGTCTTTTTTGATCACGGCCGGCATGATCTCTTCGACGCGCTCGTAAGTCGTGAAACGCCCCTCGCAACGCGTGCACTCGCGCCGCCGGCGGGTAAGATCGCCCTGTTGGTTCAGCCGCGAATCAACGACTTTCGTCTCGAAGGTTGAGCAAAAAGGACACTTCATTTTTTACCATAGAGCGGGAAGTGGTGGCAGAGCTCACGCACTTCGGCTCGGATTCGGGCCAGTTTTTCGGTGTCGCCGCGGCTGTCCAGGGCTTGACCGATCCAGGCCGCGATTTTCTTCATTTCAGAGGCGCCCATGCCCCGCGTGGTGATCGCGGGAACGCCGATGCGGATGCCGCTCGTGACAAACGGGCTCCTCTTTTCGTTCGGGATCGTGTTCTTGTTCACCGTAATGGCGGCGAGATCGAGCCAGGTTTCGGCGTCTTTTCCGGAGATGCTGCCGTCTCCGGTGGCCGTGAGATCGACGAGCATCAAATGGTTATCCGTACCGTCGGTCACCAAACGGAAACCCGCGGACATGAGGCTTTCAGCCAGGGCCTTTGCGTTCTCGATGATCCGCTTTTGGTAAGCCTTGAAATCAGGCGCGAGCGCCTCGCCGAAGGCCACGGCCTTCGCGGCGATCACGTGCATCAAAGGGCCGCCTTGGATGCCTGGGAAAATCACGCTGTTGACGGCCTTGATGTCTTCGTTGCGACTCAAGATCAAGCCGCCGCGCGGGCCGCGCAAAGTTTTATGCGTGGTCGAAGTGACGTATTTGGCGTGCGGAATCGGCGACGGGTGAAGGCCAGCGGCGACCAGTCCCGCGATATGCGCCATATCGACCACGAGATCCGCGCCCACTTCTTTGGCGATCGAGCCCAAGGTTTCAAAATCAATGATGCGCGGATAGGCCGAAGCGCCGGCGACTAAAACCTTCGGGCGCTCTTTTTTGGCGATCTCGCGAATCTGGTCGTAGTTCAGACGATGCGTCTTTTCGTCGAGTCCGTAGTGAACCGCGCGGAAAATCTTCCCGCTGAAGTTCGCCGGGCTTCCGTGAGTGAGGTGTCCGCCGTGCGAAAGGCTCATGCCAAGCAGCGTGTCTCCCGGCTTCATGAGGCTCATGTACACAGCCATATTCGCCTGGGAGCCGGAATGCGGCTGGACGTTTGCCGCCTCCGCCCCGAAAATCCGGCAAACGCGATCGATTGCCAGCTGCTCCACTTGATCGACGAACTCGCAGCCGCCGTAGTAGCGCTTGCCCGGATAGCCTTCGGCGTATTTATTGGTCAGGATGGACCCCTGAGCTTCCATGACCGCGCTGCTCACGTAGTTTTCCGAAGCGATCATTTCGAGACCGTCCTCTTCGCGCAGCGATTCGCGTCCGATCGCGGCGTAAATGTCGGGGTCTACTGTTTTAAGCGGGGCATTGAAGTCTTTCGTGAAGCTCATGAGTGATCCTCGAGTTCGAGACGTCCGATTTTATCGATACGAGCTTGATGCCTCGGTTCGCCGCTGAAAGGGGTTTCCAAAAAAACACGGGTGATCCCGATTGCATATTCGGGTGCCAGAATCCGTGAGCCTAAACAAAGCACGTTGGCGTCGTTATGTTGGCGAGAAAGCCGCGCGGTGACCGGATTTTCAACCAGGGTCGCCCGGATATGCCTGAACTTGTTCGCGCTCATGGCCATGCCGACCCCGCTGCCGCAAATTAAAACGCCTTGGCTCGCGTCGCCGTCCTCGATTTTTTTCGCAAGTAAAGCGGCGTAGTCGGGATAATCGACGGAGGCGTGAGTTTCCGGGCCCAGATCCACCCAGGTCCAATCGGGAAGTCCCTTTTGGATGGCGGCTTTGAGGTCGACTCCGGCGTGATCCGAAGCGATCAAAACTTTCTTCGAGCCCGGCATGGCAAGGCCTCCTTGCTTCTAAATTTTTCCAACAATGAGGGAGGCGTTTGTGCCTCCGAAGCCAAAACTATTGGAAAGAGCGTTTTCGACAGGCCGTTTTACCGCCGTATGAGCGGTGAAATCAAGGCCCAGCTCGACACAGCCCGGATCCAGATGGTCTAGGTTGATCGTCGGCGGAATAATGCCATGCTGCACGGCGAGCGTCGAGAACATCGCTTCCATCGCGCCGGCGGCGCCCAAAAGGTGGCCGGTCATCGACTTCGTCGAGCTCACCTGAAGGTGCTTCGCGCCGCTTGGGAAAACCTTCGCGATCGCACGGGATTCCTCGACGTCACCCGCAGGCGTGGAAGTCCCATGAGCGTTGATATAGTTTACTTGCTCTGGATTCAGTCCTGAGTCACGGAGCGCCATTGCCATCGCCCGGCGACCGCCTTCGCCTTCCGGCGCTGGCGTGGTCATATGATAGGCGTCACCCGAAAGCCCGTAGCCTTTGATTTCGCCATAAATTTTCGCACCGCGCTTTTTGGCGAATTCATAATCTTCCAAAATCAAAACGGCCGCGCCTTCTCCCATGACGAAACCGTCGCGGTCACGATCAAAGGGGCGAGAGGCTTTGGCGGGCTCGTCATTGCGGGAAGAAAGGGCCTTCATTGCGGCAAAGCCCGCATAGCCGAGCTTGCCGATCACGGCTTCCGCCCCTCCGGCAACCATGATATCGGCATCGCCCCGCTGAATCATGCGGTAGCTCTCGCCGATCGCGTGCGCGCTCGAGGTGCAGGCGGTGACGTTGCACAAATTCGGCCCTTGGGCGTTCAGCAAAATGCTAAGTTGCCCCGAGGCCATATTGGCAATGACTTGCGGGATGAAAAACGGAGTGACCCGGCGGTAGCCTTTGGCGAGGAAATCGTTATGAACATCCTCGATTTCGTTCAAGCCGCCCATGCCGACGCCAATGTTGATCCCCATTCGGTCCGGGGCAAAACTCGAGCGAACCGTGTCCAGGCCTGAATCACCGTAGGCTTCCAGACCCGCGGCGAGGCCGAAATGAACGAAACGGCCTACTCGGCGCGCTTCTTTGATGTTGCAAGCTTGGGTGACTTTCGTGGCGGGATCGTGAAGATTCGGCTGAAACGGCCCCACGGGGCGGGTGACGTCGAAGCCATGAACTTCAGCGCCAATGGTCACCGGGCAGTCAGTCGTATCAAAACTCGTGATTCGGCCAACGCCGCTCTTTCCCTCAATCGCGTTCTTCCAGCTTTCTTGGGCAGTCAAGCCCAACGGGCTTACCGCTCCGATACCGGTAATAACAACGCGTCTTCGGCCACGAAAATCTGTCACCTGCATCGTCCTTTTAGTGGGATGCCTTCGAAGCGATGTACTTCACGACGTCGCCCACGGTTTTCATTTTCTCTGCGTCTTCATCCGGGATGTCGAGATCGAATTCTTCTTCCATCGTCATGACGAGTTCGACGATGTCGAGGCTGTCCGCGCCAAGGTCATCGATGAACGATGCGGTCGGCGTGACTTTTTCGGCCTCAACGGCGAGTTGGTCGCAAATAATCGTTTTTACTCTCTCTTCAACGGAAGCGGACATCGTGTTCTCCTTTTAATTGACTTAAGTCTTATTGCACTACCGAAAAGTTACACTAAATGCAACAGCCGTCCTGAGCCTACATGTACAGGCCGCCGTTCACTCCGATCACCTGTCCGGTGATATACCGGCTTGCCGGGGACGCAAGAAAGCCGACGAGTGAAGCGACGTCTTGAGATTCTCCCAAAAAGCCGAGAGGAATGCTCTTTTGAATGCTTTCCTTCTGGTCAGGCGTGAGCGTGTCCGTCATATCCGTTTGGATGAATCCGGGAGTCACGACGTTGACTCGGATTTGGCGGCTGGCGAGCTCTTTCGCCATGCTCTTGCTGAAACCGATCAGGCCTGCCTTCGCGGCCGCATAGGCGCTTTGGCCGGCATTGCCGCTTTCACCGATGACCGAGGAAATCTGGACGATGCTGCCCTGGCGCGCGCGCATCATCTGTTTCGCGGCCGCCCGTGAGCAATAAATCGCGCCTTTCAGGTCGATATTCAGCGTGCGATCGAGATCCTCGTCCTTCATGCGGATCAAAAGCGAATCGATCGTGATGCCCGCGTTATTGACGAGCACGGCGACGGGGCCGAACGTTTTGGCGATCCATTCGAATTTTTCGTCGACTTCGGAGGATTTCGAAACGTCGAACTGGCAGAGATCGGCTTTGCCTCCGCTCGCTTGAATAGAAGCGCGCAGCTGCTGGGCTTTCTGCTCGTTCGAGGTGTAGTTGATCATCACGTGCATGCCTTGGCCGGCGAGCTGGGCAGCGATGGCGGCGCCAATGCCTCGCGAAGCGCCGGTGACGAGGGCGATAGGGGAAGAAGAAGGGGTCATGAACTAGCTCCTGATTGAGCGCTGAGTGCTTTCAATTGGGTCGAATCACCCATCGATTGCACGGTTAAGCTGCCTCCGGCGGCTTGAGCGATTCGCTTGGCAAGTCCGGCGAGTACTTTGCCGGGACCAAACTCAATGCCCGTCGTATAGCCCAGTTCAATCAGGTGGGTCATCGACTGCTTCCAAAGCACCGGATGATCGACTTGTTCGACGAGCAGCTCAAAGATCACGCCCGGCTCGCGGGTCATGCGGCCGGTGCGGTTCGGGATATAGGGGCAAATCGGCGTTTTAGGCTGATCGGCGGGAGCCGCGCCCGAGAAAAGTCCGGCCATCCGGTCGCGCGCCGCGCGCATCAGACGGCAATGGAAAGGGGCGCTGACCGAAAGCGGGATCGCCTTTCCGCCCGCGAAATCACCGCCGGCTTTGATCAATGCGATCGCTTCGGCCACCGCATCGGTCGATCCCGCGATGACGATTTGTCCCGGAGCATTGTAATTGGCGGGTTCAACCACGGCTTCAACCGAATGTTCGCTGCCTGGGGCGCGCTTGGCTTTCGCGGCGGCTGTGGCTTTTTCGCAAAGCGAGCTGACTTGCGCGTCTTCGAGTCCCATGACGGCCGCCATGGTGCCTTGTCCTGCCGGAACCGCGATCTGCATCGCGCGTCCGCGCTCGCGCACCCAATAGGCCGCGGTTGAAAGCGGGAGCGCTCCAGCCGCAACGAGCGCCGAGTATTCTCCGAGCGAGTGTCCGGCGACGACCGCGGGCTGGAAGCCCGTTTCTTTGACCATGACTCGAAACGCGGCGACAGAAGTGACGAGCAGGCAGGGCTGGGTGTTTTCCGTCAGCACGAGCTCACTTTCAGGTCCCTCGAGGCAAAGCTTCTTGAGATCTTTTTTCACCGCTTCGGAAGCTTCTTCGAAGGCCTCGCCCGCGATTTTGAAATTATCGAGAAGGTCTTTTCCCATTCCGACGAATTGGGAGCCTTGTCCTGGAAAAAGGGCAATGGTCTTGTTTTGCATTCTGAACCTCACCACCTCATGAGAATCGAGCCGTACGTGACGCCGGCTCCGAAAGCATCGAGTAAAACGGTTTCTCCCGGTTTGACGAGTCCCTTGCGAACGCCTTCATCCAGGGCGGTCGGGATCGTGGCCGAGCTCGTGTTTCCATAACGGTCGATATTGATCAAAACTTTTTCCATCGGAAGCTCGAGGCGTTTGGCAACCGCTTCGATAATGCGCAGATTGGCTTGATGCGGAACCAGCCAATCCAAGTCGCCTAAGGCGAGTCCGTTGCTTTCGAGCGCCTGCACGGCGTAGTCGCCCAGGGTGCGGACCGCAACTTTGAACATTTCGCGGCCTTTCATTTCCATTTTATCCAGCTTTTTAGCGCGAACTTCGGCGGTGACCTCCATGTTCGAGCCACCCGCCTGAACGTGGAAAAGCTCCCAGTGCCGGCCATCCGCTCCCATGTGCACGGAGAGAATTCGCCGAGGATTGGTTGCTTCCGTCCGCTCGACGATCGCGGCGCCCGCGCCGTCGCCAAAAAGAATGCAGGATCCGCGATCCTCCCAATTCGTCATAGAGGTCAAAATGTCTCCGCCGACCACGAGGGCGGTCTTGAATTGACCCGAACGCAAAAAGCTATCCGCGGTGGCCAAGCCGAAAACAAACCCTGAGCAAGCCGCGTTGACATCCAATGCCCAGGCCTTCGTGGCGCCGATCTTTTTTTGCAGCCAGCAGGCGGTGGATGGAATCAAGGTATCCGGAGTGCACGTCGCGTAAAGAATCAGATCGATGTCACTTGCGGTCTTGGCGGCCATTTCAAGGGCCGCCAGCGCCGCGCGCGCGCCGAGAGAGGAGTTTCTGTCGGCTTCCGATCCGGCTTGAGCGATCCTGCGCTCCTGGATGCCCGTGCGCTCGCGGATCCATTCGTCGGTTGTGTCGATTTTTTTTGTCAGTTCGAGGTTGGTGAGTCTTTGGTCAGGGAATGCGGAGCCGGTTCCGGTAATGCGCGATGCAAAGGGGCCGAAGTTGGTAGCGATCATAGTTTTAGATTTTTTAGGGCTTGAAATGCGTTCGCGCTGCCTAGCTTCGCGCATGCGCAGCGGCCAACGTTTAAGTCAGCTCCGCAATTGGAGCACATGCCTTTGCAGTCGGCTTTACAAAGGGGTTGAAAGGGGACTTGCAGTTGCAACTGCTCGGTCACGAGTTCCCGGAGGTCGATGTAATCGGACGATAGATAGGTGATATCCAGATCTTTTCCGTCCTCGGCAAGAGAATCCGCCTCCTCGTCGTGGGCGTGGCGGGCAAAACCTTTGTTCTGTCCGGCAGGCTTGCCCTGGCTTTCGAGGTGGCCGACGCCCGCCATCACGGGGTCGTCACAGAAGAGCGCGGAGAAGTGGGGCGAGCACGGCATTTTGAACAATGTCGCGCAGCGGCTGCAAACCAGTTCGATATGAGTTTTGACATCGCCCGAGACGACAATGACATCGTCGACTTTTCGGAGTGAAAAATGGGTATGGATCTCGCGGGGAGCGCGAGGCAATCCCGCTCGCTTGGGGATGGCGCCTGGCACATCATCCAGCGATTCGTCGACGGCTTCGACGGCTTCTTTGACCCAGGTTTCCGATTCCGAGAAGTCGAGTTCGGTCTCCTGGTCGCTCAGTTCTTTCAGATAAATTTTCATTTACTGACGCCGAGTCGTAACGTTTCTAGGCGGGTTTAGTCAAATGGAATCCCGTGTAAAGCTCAGTTGATTTTCTTCGACTTTCCATACGAAACGGCGATTCCCGAGGCGACGGGCAGGGACGGAAAGCACGGAAAGCGGGTCGCTGGTCACATGTTTCAGTGTTCTCTTCAGCAGTTGAGCGATCGGTTGACCGGTATGCGCGGCTTCTTGGATCAGCCAGCACCGATAGGCTTCCGGCAGTAAAATGCCCCCTCCAGCCAGGCTTCCGTCCGGAAGGCGGGAGGCGCCGTCCTGAAAGCGAATTTTCAGGGGGCCGAACGGGTGCCAATTCCGGCCCGAAGTTCCCGCCGCCGGAGCGGCATCCGAAACAAAGCAGACGGGCCCGGCGTGCCGATGCAAATCGAGAGTCCAGCGTAACAGGGTGGGGGAGACGTGAATTTGATCCAAGATCAGCTCGATATGTAGCCTTTTGCGCCCGAGCGCGGCGCCCATAATCCCGGGCGCGCGATGGTGGAAACTCATCGCATTCCAGGCATGGGTGACTCCGCCGAATCCGTGGTCAAAGGCCTCCCGGGCGATCTGCTCTGAACAAGAGGAGTGGCCCAGGGCGAGCCGAATTTCCCGGTCTCGACAGAACCGAAAGAAACGCGCGCGATCCTTTGGGGCGATCGCTTCCGGCGCAACTGTCATGATCTTTAGGGTTTTTTGGCTGATTTCCCAAAGGCTCTCGACTTCTCTCAGGTCAATTGGCCGGATTGCCCCGGGGGGATGGGCGCCACACGCTCCCGAGCTGATGAAAGGTCCTTCGAGATGAATTCCAAGCGGCAAGGCCGCGCGATCCGATGAGGGCTTTGAATTCGGTTCGCGGCGAATCCATTTTCCCAATTTCTCGGTGACCGCCCGAAGCTCGTCGGCCGGTGCGGAGAGGGTGGTGGCGCAAAAGCCGGCCACTCCCGCATCGCCCAGACGGATCGCGAGTTCATTGAGCTCGGCCGGATTGGCCGTCATAAGGTCGATTCCGAAGGCCCCGTGAAAATGGAGGTCTACCGTGCCGATTGCGCGGAGGAGGGTACTTGGCGAACGTTTGGTCTTGACGGGCCTTTTTGGGCGTGGCACCCAACCAGAGTTACCATAAAAAAGGGCAAGATCATGAAAACTAAAAAATCAGGCAAAGCCAAACTCGCAGCTTCTAAGAAATCGACGCGCCCCGCCGCTCAGGCCGCTAAGCCGTCGAAAGCGAGTTCCAAATTCGGCAAGCTCGCGAAATTGGTCGGCTTGGGACCCAAAAAGGCTGCCCCAGCCGCAACCTCGCCAAAAAAGGCGGCTACCGTTGCCGCCGGAAAAAAGGCTGCGAAAGCGGCACCGGCTCCCAAGAAGGCATCTGCCCACCCCGTGAAATCGACCGCTGCAGTGAAGGCCGTCGCCGCGAAGCCCGTTGCAACCAAGGCAGCGCATGCCCCGGCGAAATCCGCTCCCGCGGCCAAAGCGGCGGCGCCAGCGCCGAGCGCGCCGGCTGGCAAAGGGAATCGAAAGAAAGCCCAGCTCTCAGGCCCGGCAGCGGCTCTCGCATCCGCGACCGCGAATATTCGCGCCTCTAAAAGCGGCGGTGTTCGCCGCGAGGAAGTCAGCGAACAAGTTTGCCGTGAAGTCGCTTGCGAAGGTCTTTCGACCACCGGCGGTTATTGCCGTCTCCACTACATCAAAAATTGGAAAAAGATTAAGCGCAAGGAAGTGATCCTCAAGGAAGGCAAGCTCAATCAATATATTGAAGAGCTTGTTGCCAAGTATCCGGATAAATACATCGAAGCCATTCGCCAGGATTTGGCGAACGACAAGGATTTCGCGAAGGTCATTTACGATCTCGATCTCGATGAGGGCGTGGATGAATTTGATGCCGAGGGCGAATCGCTCGAGGCCGTGATCGACACGATCAAGCGCGACTTTGACGACGAAGGCGACACCGGTTTTTAGTAGCCCCTCAGCCAAGAAAATTAGCTGAGTCGTTTGTCCGATCGATCAGTGAATGTTCCCGGAATCATCGTCATCCGGCTTCGAGCCGTCGACGTTTTTGGGACCGGTGAAAAAAAGCTCGGAGGTTTCCCGCTCTTCCTCATCGAGTAGGCCTTGGAGCTCGGGATCATTCTTTGCCAGCCAATCGTCCGTCATCCGATCGATTTCGGGGTTAGCTTTATCGACCCGCACCCAAACGCGCGTTCGTTCGATTTCAATTTCGGTCCACTCCAACGGCGCCTTATCCAGCGCCGCCAGCGATCGATCGGTGATTTTTCCGAGCGTTTTAACGTCGGAGGGGTCCAAAAGTTGCGCGAACACGGCTCCGACCGCGTCGACTCCCGCCGAGAGGAGGTCTTGAATGGTCGGTGTGCTGGCTTTGGAGTCAAAGTCGCAGCTTGCGTAAACCGAAGTCGCGGCGAGTTGTCCTTCCTCGAGAAGCGAAACGCGGAGAATCACTTCGTCAGGGTAGATTCCACCGGTTGTCGAAAACCGGAATTTCCCCTTCGCAAGCTTGGCCAGGGCTTTGAGCGAGGCATCGAAATTCGTGGCGAAGACGCCATTCACCAGTTTGGTGTAGTCGAGCGGCAGTGGGCTCGATTTTTTTCCCGGATGGGTTTTGCGAGATTGCGTTTCCATAATCAAATAATTCCTTGTGGAAGATCCTCGAGCCGGGGCAGCTCTTCCAATTGAACGGTGAGGTTTAGTTTACGGTGCCCGCGCAGAATTTCCAGCTGCGCGCTTTCCGTCGGGCGATGCTTGGCGAGATCCCGCTCGAGCTCATAGATATCAGAAACCTTCAGTCCGTCGATACCAATGATCAGATCGCCCTGCATCAGCCCTGAATGGTCGGCGGGCGCGCCCTCGACCAGGTTATAAATCGCGACGCCTTGCTCGACTTGCAGGCTGTACATATGAGCCAGCGCCGGCGTGATCGTCTGGCCAAGGACGCCAAGCCAAGGCCTGGGTACGCGTCCGTAGCGCTTCAGGTCCGGAATAATATCTTTGGCCGCCTTGATTGGTATCGCGAAGCCCAGCCCGCCGCTCTGGCCCGTCTTCGAGATGATCGCGGAGTTGATGCCGATCACTTCTCCTTTGAGGTTAAAAAGCGGGCCGCCGGAATTGCCGGGATTGATCGAGGCATCCGTTTGCAGGAAATTGTCGAAGGGCCCCTGGCCGATCGTCCGGTTCTTCGCGCTGATGATTCCCGCGGTGACCGTGTGTTGAAACCCAAACGGGTTGCCCACGGCGAAAACGGATTCCCCGATCCGGACTTTTTCGGAATCCCCGAGCGGAACCGGGGAAATGCCGGCGGGAAGTTTGTGGTTCGGTCCGCGAATCTGGAGCAGGGCCAAATCCAGCTTATCGTCTTTACCGATGATCTTCGCTTTGAAATTCCGCTTGTCGTAAAGTGTGACCAGGACTTCAGTGGCATGGGCCACGACGTGGTTATTGGTTAAAACATAGCCGTCGTCGTCGATGATGAACCCGGAGCCCAGCGAGGTCTGCTTTCGTTCCTGCGGCACTCCCCAAAGCCTCAGAAATTCATCCATGCCGAAAACTTGATAGTTGGTGACGGTCGTGGAGCTGATATTGACGACGCCGGGTAGGATTTTTTCGACCAGATCGGGAAGATCGGCCGGCGCGACGATGGAGCTGGCGGCCGGGATTGCCTGGGCGCCGATGAGCGCGCAAAGGGCCGTGGTCAAAACTGTTTTGACGATTTTCATGCTCCGTCTTTTAAACCCGCGTGGCTGTGCGCTGCAAGCGGAATGACGGCGATTGCCAGCGGTGAACGAATATGTTTTAATTCACGACCATGGCGCAAAAATTTGCTTTTTCGATGCAGGGCGTAGGAAAAATCTATCCGCCTAACAAGCAGGTTCTCCGGGACATCTACCTTTCGTTTTTTTACGGCGCGAAAATCGGCGTTCTGGGTCTGAATGGTTCCGGCAAATCGACCTTGATGAAAATCATGGCCGGTCAGGAAAAGAACTTCAACGGCGAGGCCAAGCCGGGCGACGGCATCACCGTCGGCTATCTTCCGCAAGAGCCCCAGCTCGACGAAAAGCTCAGCGTGCGCGACAACGTGGCGTCCGGCATGGGTGACCTGGTGAAATGGCTTAAGCGCTACGAGCAAATCACGGGTGAATTTTCAAATCCCGACCTCGATCCCGACAAGATGGAAAAGCTTTTGACCGAGCAGGGCGACCTGCAGGAGAAAATCGAGCACGCGAACGGCTGGGAAATCGATCGCACGCTGGATATCGCGATGGATGCGCTTCGCTGCCCGCCTGGCGATAGCGCGGTCACGAAACTTTCGGGGGGCGAGAGAAGGCGCGTGGCGCTTTGCCGTCTTCTGCTCAGCAAGCCGGATATTCTGCTTCTCGATGAGCCGACCAACCATTTGGACGCGGAGTCGGTGGGCTGGCTCGAGCAATTCTTGAAGCAATATCAAGGCACCGTGGTCGCCGTCACCCACGACCGCTATTTCTTGGACAACATCGCGGGCTGGATTTTGGAGCTCGATCGCGGCCATGGAATTCCGTGGGAAGGCAATTATTCGTCGTGGCTCGATCAGAAGCAAAAGCGGCTGGCCCTTGAAGAGAAGCAGGAAACGAAGCGCCAAAAAGCCCTGGAGCGCGAGCTTGACTGGATTCGCATGAGCCCGCGCGCGCGCCAGGCCAAGAGCAAGGCCCGCGTGGCGGCTTACGAAAAACTTCTGTCCGAGGATCGTCCGGACAAGATCGATGAGATGGAAATTTACATTCCGCCCGGGCCGCGCTTGGGCAACCTCGTGATCGAAGCCAAGGGCGTGCGCAAGGCGTTCGACGATAAGCTTTTGATCGATGATTTGTCGTTCATGCTTCCGCCGGCGGCGATCGTCGGCATCATCGGCGGGAACGGCGTCGGTAAAACCACCCTTTTCCGAATGCTCACGGGGGGCGAGAAGCCGGACGACGGGACGATCCGAATCGGCGATACCGTGAAGATCGCCTACGTCGATCAATCGCGCGACGCGCTCGATCCGGAAAAGACGGTCTGGGAAGAGATCTCGGACGGCAAAAACGAAATGATCCTGCTCGGCAATCGCGAGGTGAATTCGCGCGCCTATTGCGCGCGCTTCAATTTCAGCGGGAGCGACCAGCAGAAAAAGGTCGGGATGCTCTCGGGCGGTGAGCGAAACCGCGTGCATCTGGCCAAAATGCTGAAATCGGGCGGAAACCTTTTGCTTCTCGACGAGCCCACGAACGATTTGGACGTCAACACCCTGCGCGCGCTTGAAGAGGCCCTGTCCAATTACGCCGGCTGCGCCATGATCATCAGCCACGATCGCTGGTTCTTGGATCGTATCTGTACTCACATCATGGCGTTCGAGGGTGATTCCAAAGTCACCTTCTTCGAAGGCAACTTCCAGGATTACGAAGAAGACAAGAAGCGGCGGTTAGGCGCGGAGGCGACGCAGCCGCATCGGGTGAAATTCAAGAAACTCGTTCATGAGTAAATGTTAGGGCCGCATTTCGGATATTTTTCCGGTCCATTTTTTAAAGCCTTCAGTTAACAAAGTCTTTATACAATCAACGGTCGACTTTTTTGAGATCCTCGATCCGGCAGGAATGCGATCAGACCATTCGTCATTCCAGTCCGGTAGCCGCCCATTCGTCACCGGATCAATCAGGCCTCGACGTCTTAGGTTTGTCTTCAATAAAGGACCAAAAGTGAGTAACGGTACTTTGACTTTTTTGGCGACTTTGGCGTCGGAGTCTGACTGAAACACGTTCCCAAATAAGTCGCAAAATACGAACGTACTGCAGTTTTTGACCGCGGTATGATACATTATTTTGAATTGCGATTCATCGCTCAGGCGTATCGCCTGCTCCAAGAGTTGAGACTTTTTCGCGTCGTCCATGGAGAGAAGTACTTGCTCGAAGCGATGATGAGACATCACCGCTCCAATTTTGAAAGCATCGGCTGAACTGAGCAGTCTCACGGTTCGAACGTAATGATTCAGAAAGCCTTTAACTAGGCTGAAATCAACCCCCTTGGGCATGGTGGTTTCCGCACTGAGGACGATGTCGTTTACCGAGGCGTTCTTTGGAGACGCTCCGGATTGAGGGAATAAGCGCAGTTCTCTTCCTTGTTTGAGTTTGAAGCGAAGCTGTACGTGCGAGATAAGAGGCTTTATGCCCATCGAGTGATCCTCGTCAATTTGGAAGATGACGGACTCGACCGCGTTTTTTGGAAGACTGGCGATCCAAAGCTTCCCTTCCGAGTAAAAATTCGCGAAAACCAAATTTTCTGGATCAGGGTCATAATGCGCTGCCTTTTCGGGCGGGAGAATGACGAGGGGGCGCTTACGTTTGGCGTAGATGGGCAGTCCCTTGTGGGGCCCATTCGGCACCACGGCGTCGGGCAGATAGGGATCCGTTGTTGCTCCGTCCGCGAACGCGCAAGCGACGAGCAACTCCACTGCGAGCCATACCGGTACCAATGCCTTGACGGCGCCCTTAAAAGAAAGCAGAGATTTCACCTCGGAAAGATATTAATATATTTCTATCGGTATATCCTGAATTTTTACAGTTGAGATTCTGTTCAACGAGACATAGAGCGAGTTATTGAACGAGCTGGCAGTTCAAGGTGAAGTCAATGGCCGATCCCATTCCAAGAAGCGGGGCTTTGTTGATGAGGATCGTGCCGGTCGCGGCGCCGGACAAGAGGCCGGCATCCACCGTGTAATCGCCGTAATAGAGCTCGCCCGGGGTAGCTTCCGCATCAGGCTGCAGGGCGTTTAGCGGAATTTTGTCAGGTGCCAGACCGCTAGATTTTCCGTAAACATAGACGACAAGGTTATTGCCGTCGAAAAACGAATGCTCGACCGAGACATCGCTTTTTTCCGTGCGCAGCTCAGGGGCATTGCCCGCGAACGTTTGGGTCAAGGCGCAGGTGTAGTCCGTGCTGGCGAACGCGCTGAGGGACGCGAAAGAGCAGAGCAGCGCCGCGGTCATGGTTTTTTTCATATTTTTCTCCATTAGAAGTTTTGAACACCAACTTGCGCGGCACATTAATTCAAATAACGCTACGCATCAATTCAGTTGATTCAGAAACCCTAGTTTCGTTGTATTTGGTTGAATCGATTTTAAGCTAAATAGCGCTCCATCTCGTCTATTCCAAAAGTGTCCATCGCCGAGCGAATATTATGCTGCCGGCACACGAGCCTCAGATTTTCGATTTCATTGCCGCCGCCGCGGGCGACTTCGAGAATATGATCGATCTGAAGCTGATATGTCGATTCACAACGTCGACCCAAGTGAACATGTGTGCAGCGTGAGCCATCGCGTTTCCAAACCGCTCGTTGAACCGCCGCGGGAATGGACTGGCGCTTTCGCACTGCCGGCGCCGGCAGTGGATTGGCGGCTTTACGAGTTTGAACTTCTTTTTTGCCTGGATCGAGCTGGTTGAGCATCTTTTTGGCCAAGATCGACACGAGCTCACTCAAGCTCAGATGAGGATGCTGATGAGCAAGTAAGCCCTTGAGTTGTTCCAAGTCTTTCAACGTTTCTTCGCTTAAGGCCAGTTTTACTTCAGAAACAGTGGCGGTGATCGCCCTGACTTGCTCGGTGATATGAGCTTCCGGCTTGCTGCTCTTGGTCAGCAAGACTTTCTCGGCTTCGCGTGAAGACGCGCCTTCAAGTTCCAATAGGACTTCCTTTTTCTGCTCCGGATTCAGTCGATTCCCGGCTTTTTCTTCGTTCCTGAAAAAGGTCTGTGCTTGCGAGACGACGGTCAGGGAAAGCGCTCCGGTTTCGATCTTTGCTTCAAGAGCTGGCAGCTCTTTGAGGAGGCGCATGCTCGAGATCCGCCGCTGCGCGGCTGATTCGGAGTATTTCAATTCGCGCACGCAGAATTCAAAGAGCGACCCGTAACCCAAATCGGCAAATAACTTGCGGCGTTCGATCTCACGCAGGTAGTGAAGGATTTCGGCCGTGATTTTCAGCTCCTGCTTCACAAGCTCGCGAGTCGAGGAAATCAAACTTTGATCATCTAATACTTTGATGTTTTCATTCATGCGCATATCCGTAACATACGTTTTTCGGGGCCCCTGGCGTGGCCGCTGTTGGGTGCGTTTTGGAATTTTAAGAAAGGAAATTATGACGCCTGATTTTTTGCGACAGCGAACATTTACGAGCGTTTTGGGTGATTTTAATTTCAGACGAACAAAGCTCGGCAGAGTGCTCTAAACATATCGTCAATATTTATTTTGAAGATCGCACCTGGATGTCGAACGCGTAATGAGTCGGACATTTTCGCGCTTGTGGATCAGGACCCTTCAGTATTCATGTACGCGATTTTGTCGATAATCATTTGTGGCCATTTTTCTGGTTAATTTGGTGCGGGCAATGGACTGTCGGTATAAATTACCGAGCGCGCTCCAGTCTCTTCAGTCATACAATAAACGAATGATTCAAAGAGCGCTTATGAACCTCTGTATTTCTATTGGTATCTTTTTAGGTCTGTCGCGCGTGGCTACCGCCGAAGTGCTTGATGTTATTCATTGCAAAAGTAATTTTTTCGTACAGGGCTATCGAAGGATCGACTCCGAAAAGGGGCAGACTGTGCTGATGGAAATTCGAGAACTGCTCAATAAAGTTGATGGTTTCAAAGTGATTGCCCAATTTGATCACGCCAACGCCGCGCTCGATGGGCGGGCTATCCCTTTAGATGGGATGATTATCGCTTATTCGGCTCACGACGAAAAAGCCGAAGCCATTTTGGACAAGATCGAGAGCTTTAACGGAGTCTCCGTCGGCTGCGTGACTCGAAAAGCATTCGACATAAATATGAATTTTCTTGGTCTTTAATCGCATATTTCAAGCTTGTTCGTCGCTTGATTTTTATGCATTACGGCAGCCGGTAGCGAACTGCTCGCGGCGATTAAAGATGACAAATCGTCCTCATTCGGCCAGACCCGCAGCGAATGACCCTTTCTATTTTTCGGCGGTCGCGTAACCAAAACCTGATAAACCCGCGCGCTCGAAAACACGCGGAAATTTCGCTTACAGCACCCGCGAGTTCGATAGTCCGTTTGCTGCAGTAAGCTATTTCTTGTTCCGTTTTTGGCCGAATTTCGCCATCTGCGCGATGGTTTCGCGCAAGGACTCGATTTGGCCTTCCTCGCGCAAATCGCCCAGGCCGATTTCGTGCAGGGCCAGGCCTGAGACGGGCACGCCGTAACGATTCAGGAAGTAATGCGCGGCCAAGGCCGCCGTGCGGCGGTTCGCATCGACGAAAACGTGGGAAAGAACCAGTCCGGCATAAATGTCAACCGCGGCCTCGATCGGCGCTCCGCTTTCGGCAAGCTCCGTCGCTCGATGCAGTTTTTCCCGGGCGGTGATTTTCGAATCGGCGATCACTTTGAGGGTCTCGACCCTGCCGGACGGTAACGTGATCGTGACCGGATCCTGACGCCACGGATCGGTGCTCTGATCGTCTTTGCCGGTCAAGATCGTGTTGATGCGCGCAAGTTCGGTCGTGGTGAGCAAGGCTCGGCAAGCCGCAAGGCTTTCCGCGACTTCCATGGCGCGGTCGAAGCGAGCGATTTCAAGTTGTCTGCGAAGTGCGTCAAATGGCATGTGGCCATTTTCGCATATCGAGCCTATTTATGTTAACCTAAATATGTGGCACCTGAAACCGAAGTCATCGAATCGGTAGACGCACGCGACCGGCTCGCGCAACCTCCCAAGTACGCGGTGGTGCTTCACAACGACGATTACACGACGATGGAGTTCGTCGTTGAGGTTTTGATCCGCTTTTTTCACAAATCGGCCAGCGAAGCGGCTGAGATTACGCTGCGCATTCACCAGATTGGCTATGGCCTTGCCGGCATATACAGCTTCGAAATCGCCGAGACCAAGGCCTTGCAAGTGACTGAGGCGGCTCGCAAAAAGGATTTTCCTTTGCGCTGCACAGTGGAAGCGCAGTAAATGGCATCTTTCGCGCAGGCGAAAGGGTGAGGAGTTTTCAAAATGATTGGTCGCAAGGCCGAAGCAGTTTTGAATCGGGCAGTTCGGTATGCAGTCGAGCACGAGCATGAATATTTTACGCTTGAGCACGTGCTTTGGAGTCTGCTCGCCGAACGACAGGTTTCCGAAGCGATCGAGGCCTGTGGCGGCGAAGTACCGAAGCTTTTGGGCGAGCTCGAAGCGTATCTGACGACGGAAATTCCGAAAGCGGCGCCCGGACCGGAGCCAAGAAGCGCGGGCGGCGCCGAGCCTTCCGAGCCCCTCAGCTCCGAGGAAGAGCGCATCGAGCATCCGGTCGCGACCCTGAGCATCCAACGGCTCATTCAGCGCGCGTTGTTTCAAGTTCAATCCGCCGGCAAAGACGAAATCCAGCCGATCGATCTTTTTGTCGCCATGTTTCAGGCAAAGGATTCGCACGCGCTTTACAGCCTGCTCAAGCAAGGCGTGGAGCGAGTCGATGTCTTGAATTTCGTCAGCCACGGCCAGCGAAAGAT
>JARLHE010000050.1 GCA_031292385.1 Oligoflexia bacterium | reverse complement strand
CATCGCGTAAAGGGGGGTCGTGGCGTTTTCAGCGACCGTAACCGAAGCTCCCGTGGTCGTGAATAGCGAAGGAGGAGTCGAGGCAACAAGGTTGGCGCAGGCGGCATCCGAATAAATTCCGACCGTGGCGATGCCTTCAAAGTCTGGGCTCGCGCCAAAGCTTCCGACGATCGCGATCTGCGCGCTATAAGAGGGCGATGCGGGCGTGATCGAGGTGAGGATGGGTTTTCCTGGTTTAAGGCTGTCGTTGATGTAATCAGTGAGATAGGTGCATCCGCTCGAATTCCCGGCGGCATCGAATGATTCGGAGTAAATGGCGGTGTCCACGTTCGCCGGTACGTTCACCGTGACTCCCGCGCCTGAAAAGGCGCTTGGCGTCGAGGTGGCGAGCTTGTTGACGCAAATCGAGCTGTCGTAAAAAGAAACCTGAATCGCCGGCAATTGGCTGCTCGGGTTTGAAGCCGCCGTTCCGACCAGAACCGGGGATGTCGACGTGTTGTTGGGCGATGTCGGCGTGACTGAGGCCAGCGTCGGGGTCAGGGGCGCTCGCGTTTCGTTAATGTAAGTGGCGAGCAAAACGCAGCTCGAATCGTTTCCGTAGATATCGGTCGACCTCCCATAGAGGGTTGTCGTTGAGTTTTGAGGCACCGAAATTTGGATGCCGCTCGTCGCGAAACCGATACGGGTGGAGGAACCGATCTGGCTGGAGCATGCGCTGTCTTTGAAGAGCTTCACGGTCGAAACAGTGTTGGGGGCGCTGCCAAAGACGAGGGGAGTCTTTGAGACTCGAGATGGAGATGCGGGAACGGTCTTCGTGAATGTCGGCGGCGGCGCGGCCAGGTTCGATTCCATGTAGGGGGTCATCAGGGTGCAATCGGAAAGATTTCCGACATTGTCGACCCCTTGGGCGTAGATCATGGTGGTCGCGTTCGCGGCGGCGGTCGCTTGAATTCCCGCGTTTTCGAACTGATCCGCGGTTCCCGATCCGATCGCGACCGTGCAGGCGGCATCGCTGTAGAGCGAAACGCCGACGGTGACGGCCGAGACGCTGCCTTGCACGTACGGCGTGATGGACTGGTTGTTCGGCGAAGTGGGGGTCGTGGCGACGAAAACCGGCGGATCTGGTTGGATGGTGTTGTTCACGAAATCGACGAAATGGACGCAAGGCGAAGCATTTCCGGCCGCATCGAACGCTTCGGCGTAGATCGTGGTCGTGGCATCGGAAACCGCGCTGGCGACGATGCCTGAACCGGTGAAGTCATTCCGGGTGCCGGAGCCAATCGGAGTGGCGCAGGTCGAGCTGTTGAAAAGCGTGACCGTGACCGTATCCGCCGAGGCGGTGCCAACAACCTGGGGATAAATCGTAAGGCGCGTCGGCGTGGGCGGGTTCACCGATACATAGGCCGGGGCAGACGGTGAAACCGTGTCGTTGATATAAGTCGTCAAATAGGTGCAGACCGAGGGGTTGCCTTGGGAGTCAAACGCTTCCGCATAAAGGGTTGTCGATGTGTTGCCAGGTACGGAAACGGTGAGGCCGCTTCCGGTGAAGTCCGTGCTTGTTCCCTGAACCAGAAAGCTCGCGCAGGCCGCATCGCTGAAGATCTTGAGGCTGACCGTGTTCGCGTCAACGGCTCCGACGATCATGGGCGTGACGGAAACGTTGCTTGGAGAGGCCGGAGTCGCGCTCGAAAAGGCCGGCGCCGCCGGGCCGGTCGAGCTATTGGTGAAGGTGCAAAGCAGCGTGCAGGCCGATGCGTTTCCGAAAGGCTCGACTGCCCTCTCGTAGATAGAGCTTGTTTGGTGGGGCTGCAGGGTCACTTGAATCCCTAACGTGCTGAAATTCGCGCCCGTGCCGGAGCCGACTTGGTGAGTGCAGGTCGCGTCGTCGTAGAGCAGGACCTGCGCGGTCGTTGGGCCCGCCTTGCCAAAGATCGCCGGGGTCGTCGAGGTGCGCGAGGGAGACGAAGGGCTGGTCGAAATGAAGGTCGGGGGAGCCGGGGCGGCGTGCGAGGGGTCGTATTGTACGAGAAAAAAACATCCTTGCAGCGTGTTAGTGCCGACGTAGAGATCCGTGCTGACAACGCTGGAGACCTGAACCTGGATGCCCGAGCTCACGAACTGGCTCTCGATCCCCTGCCCAACCGGTGAGCCGACGCAAGAGGCGTTGTCGTAAATCGCGACCACGTTCAGCGGCGTGGTGCCGGCGGATTGCAGCTGGCCCTGGACGTTGAGCGTGGCGCTCGAATTGTCGTAGGTCACGAGCGAGAGCGAGTCCAGGGTGACGGGCGGCCCGTTGTTCGAAGCCGGGCTTCCGCCCGAAACGCAAGAAATCGACGCCGCCGAAACCAGCGTCAAGAGGGCCCCTGACCTTAGACCGGAACGGCCAAGGTTGTTCTTAAAGTTTATATATTTATAAACAATGCGTTTCATCGATGAGCCTGTTACAACAAACGGACAGTTCTTACTAATAGTTTAGCAAAACAATCACTTAATTGCTAAAGTTAGCTTATTTAATAAATTTTAAAATGCCTGCGTATGATCGGACACGGGTCGTGGCCGACCCGGCGCCGCGGCATCAATTGCCGGGCCAGAATTCGACCGCGTTGGTATTCGAATCGAGGATCAGGAAATCCAGTTTCTGGTCGTTGTTGAAGTCGCTCAAGACCAGCGCGCCGGGGGTGGTCGTGAGCGGATAGCTGTTCAGGATATTGAAACTGCCATTGCCGACGCCTGGGAGCAGGCTGAGGGTGTTCGCCCCGCCGCCGTTGGTGATCGCGATATCGAGCCTGCCATCGCCGTTGAAATCGCCTGTCACCAGCCCGATGGGCGAGGTGCCCGCGGAATAAGTGGCGCCGCTCTTCAGCGAGCCGTCTCCGTTTGAAATGAAGATGGTCAGGCTGCCGTCGGTGCTATTGAGGGCAGCGACGTCGACCAGCCCGTCCCCGTTGAAATCGCCGGCTGCGACCGCGCTGGTTCCCCCGCCCGCGAGATAGTCCACATGGGTCCGGAACGACCCATCCCCGTTCCCCAGGAGAACGCTCACGGAGCCGTCGCTTCCGTTCGCCGAGACCAGATCCAGTTTCCCGTCGTGGTTCAAGTCGAGCGTGACCAAACCTTGTGGGGACGCGCCGGCCGTGTAATCGCCCTTGATGGTAAAGGTGCCGCCCGCGCTTCCCAGCAGGATTCGAACGCTGTTCGCGGTACTGCTTGCCACCGCCAAGTCCAAAATGCCATCGCCATTGAAGTCGCCAACGGCGATCGCGGTCGGAGCGGCACCTACGCCGTATGGAACCGGCGTTTGGAACGTTCCGTCGCCTTTGCCGAAAAAGACGCTGATATTGGACGAGCTATTGTTCGCGACCACGAAGTCAGGATTGCCATCCCCGTCAAGGTCCGCGGTGACGACGGCTGATGGCATATTGCCCGCTGATAGCGTCGATTTGAGAGTGAATAGGCCATTGCCGGAGCCCAGGAAAATTTTGACGTTATTGTTCGCGCCGCTCGTCACCACGACCATGTCCTGTTTGCCATCCCCGTTAAAATCCGCGGCAGCAGCCGCGATCGGGCTGGTGGGCACGGTCGAAACGAAGCCAAAACTGCCGGAACCGCTTCCAGGCAAGAACTGGACTTCCTGCATGCCTTCGCTCACGGAGTAGAGATCCATGTTTCCATCGCCATTGCCGTCTCCGGCAGCCAGCGCCACCGGATCGGAAAGGACATCAAACGTGGCCGAGGTCGGGAACGTCCCGTTACCCGCGCCAAAAAGCAGTTCGATCGTGTTGTCCGTACTGTTGGCGACAGCGATATCGGGATCAGTGTCTCCGTTGAGATTGGCGACCACGATGGCATCGGGCGCGTTTCCTACCGGCAAGTTTACGGCGGCATCCAATACGCCCGATCCGTTATTCAACAATACGCTCACGTCGCTGGTGGCGGTGTTGGCGACGACGACATCGAGAAAACCGTCTTTATTCACGTCGGCGATCGCGAGCGCAACCGGGTCGCCATCAACCGCCGTCACGACCTGCGGGGCAAAGGTGCCGTCTTTGTTATTGATCAGTACGCTGACGGTTCCATCCGCGGAATTGGTGACCACCAGATCCGGATAGCCGTCGTTATTCAAATCGCCGGCGGCGATCGCGCTCGGAGAGCCGCCGGCCGCGTAGTCCACCGTCGGGGCCTGGAAGGTGCCATCGCCATTTCCCAGGTAAATGCCCGCTCCGGCCGATGATAAGATGGCGAAGTCGAGATATCCGTCCTTGTTGAAATCGCCCGCGACGATGGCAACCGGCCCGGACTCGGCCCCGGTGACGGAATAGGGTGCCGTCGTTTGAAATGTCCCGTTTCCATTGCCGAGAAGTACGCTGTACTCATTCGATCCGGCGCAGGTGACGATGAGATCCACATTATTGTTCGTCTTCGTCGCGAATTTTCCGGCAACGAGGCCGCTCGGGCTGGCACAGGTCGAGTAATGGGTCATGGCCTGATAGACCCCGTTACCGTTCGAAAGCAGAATGCCGACATCGGAGTCGCTGGAATTCACGAGCGCGATATCTTGTTTCCCGGTACCTCGGAAATCGGCCAAGATCATTTGCCCGGGGCTTGAGCCGACCAGAAAGGCCGATCCGAACTTCCCGGTTCCGACATTGCTCGTTTGTTCGGTTAGAATGACGTTAGCGTTCCCGGTCGCGGCCAGGTCGGGGAGCACGCTGGTGAAGCCGGAGACTTCCAAGTCATTTACGATTGCCGAATAGCCGAGTCGCATCGAAACCGACGCGTAGCCGTTGCTGTCGGAGGTTTGGACGGGGGAGCTGAGTACTTGGGCATCGCCGTTGGTGACACGGAAATAAAGTTCAAAAGCTGAAACCCCGTTTCCGAACTGGTCGACGACCTGGACCTGCGGATGAGTCGTCAGCACGCTGCCTATGCTTTGGGTTTGCGCGTTACCGGAGGCGGAGATCATCAGATGATCCGGCGCTCCTGCCTCCGTCGTGATGGTTACGCTGGTGCTGGCGCCGAGCGAGTCCGTCAACTTGAGGACGTCGGTCGCCTTGGCGACGACCCCGGCGGTATAAGTGTCGGTCGCGGTATTGAGCGTGGCACCGGAGTTGTTGGTCGTGAGCGAAAGAGTGTAGGTCCCCGAGCCGCCGCTCGGGGTGAAAACATTGCTCGTATTCACGACCAGCATCGGGTTGTTCGGGGTCAGGGTCAGAGCGTGCTTTTTCCAGACCAGATTCGTGCTGGCCGTGTTGCTCGCGGGGTCGGTTTGTGAAACCTGAATCGAGTAATCCCCATCCGCGGCTTTCGGCTGGTTGATGCTGAACTGGGAATTCACGCAAACCGTCGACCCGGTGCCATCGCCTGAAAGAGAAACCGTCGCTCCGGTTTCGCAGCTGCCCGCAATCGTCAGGGAGCTCGCCGAAGAGGCGAACGGAGTGATCGCGGGACTTGTGATAATGGGAGGCGCGATGCTGGTCGCCCGTACCCAGACCAACGACGCGGGTTTTGAGATATTTTGATACGTGTCTTCCTGCGTGATCAGAAACGTGTAGACGCCATCGGTCGAGCGGTTGACCGTGAAGCTGAAGGCGGAGTTTTCGCAGAGTTGCTGATCCGAGCCATCGCTTCCGAGAATGACCCGATCCCCGGTCATGCACATTCCGCTGATGCTGACCGAGTTGCCTTGCGAATAAAAAGGAGTGGTCGCCGGAACGGCGATCGTCGGTATCGTGACGATCGGCACGACCGCCTGGGTGGGCGGGCTGGCGGTGATTCCCCCTCCCACGCGGCAGCCGCTGGCCAGCGCGATGACGGCGATAAGTGTGATGCGATCCAGATCCTTTTGCATCGCTTATTTCGGCAGGCGTGTAACCCGGTGAGTGTTTTCATCGCTGATGTACACAAAGTTAGAGTCACCATTGATGCTGAAGCCGTTCACAAAACCGCCGAGCGTATAACCCAGAGCGCTCGTTCCGCCTTGGCACCAGCCCGGGGTCGTGCCCGAGGCGCCGGAGCAGCCTGCCGCGCCGCCGGTCGGAGTGCTTCCGTAATAGGGAGCGCCTTGCGGAAGAATGGCCCCCTGCCAACCGATCATCGTGCCGGTGTTCGCGTTCAGTTTCCAAGCGACGCTCGCGCCGTTCGTGTTACAATCGCCGTTTCCGGTTCCGTAGAGGACCGGGGGGGTCTGGCTCGTATCCATCCACAAGCCTTGCGGGTACCAGCAGGTGTAATTGTACCAAGCTCCGAGCGTTGCCGTATTGGTCGTCCACGTCGACGTGTAATTCAGCCACTGGCTCGAGGTCGATCCCAGATAGTTTCCTTGGAGATTGAACTTGTCGATGCGGTAATTACCCGGGTTGGAGATGTAGAGATTCGATCCATCGGTCGCAATACCAGCCCACATGTCTCCATAAATATTCGGGATATTGAAGGCAAAGCCCCCACCGTAATCCGAGTGACCACCCGTTCCAGCGGCGTATTGCGCGGTTGCGCCTTTACACCAGTTGGAGGTGGTCAAGGCCGCGAAGTTCGTCGAGACCGTATATTGACCGTTGCTTGAAGTAGTGCATTGAGTAGGCGTTCCGTTTGGCCGGCCGATCCATCCTAAGAAAGCACCCGATGCCGCGTTATAAGATGCGATGCGCTCGTTATTGTAATCGACGACATAGAGCGTGCCACCCGTGGTCGTGATGGCCACCGGGTTCCAGAGGAATCCATCGCCCGTTCCGGATTGCGACATGCCGCCGGTCGACCAACCCAGCGTAGCCGTGCCCGTTCCTTGTCCCGCGGAAGCGCCGCCGGTAGGTGAAGTTCCGATGCCGCCGACCCAGCCGATGTAAGCGCCGGTCGAGGCATTGAATTTTTGAATGCGATGGAGCGCGTTATCGGTCACATAAAGATAAGTGCCGTCACCGGTGATCCCAAAGGGTTGATCCATGATCCCGTCGGTGTTCGCGCTGATCATCTGGCCCCAAAGGTTTGCAAATTGAGACGTGGGCTGAAAAAGCGCTCCCAAGCAGAAACCGGGTGACGCACCCATTGGGTTCGCGCTCGTGCAGCCCGATGCGCCTCCAGTCGGCACGGTTGTAATGCCTCCGATCCAACCGACGACCGCTCCGGTCGCCATATTGACTTTCTTGATTCGAGCCGCGTACCGCTCGACGATGTAGAGATAGGTTCCATCGTTGTACATCGCATCAGGGGTGTACATCGATCGGTCATCGTATCCGTACAATGAAGCGTAGCTGGTTGCATCGGCCGACCAACTGTTGGCGCTTGTGCTTGCAAGCCCCAGGGTGCCTTCGTAATCGCCGCTGCTGATATTCCATTTTTTGATCGCCGGGAAATACATGCCCTGGCCGGTCAGCAGATTTCCGCTTCCGTCATTCTCGATTGCCCAAAGGTAATTGAACGATTGTTCGTCCATGCCGATCTTCGTTGATCCTCCAGTACACCAGCCCAGGGTATCGGCGTTGACAACCAAGGTCGAGCAGGCACCGCTCAGCCCGCTCGTGCTGCTGACCTTGCCGACCCAGCCCCAGACGTTTCCATAAATATCCATTTTCACCACGCGGTTCGTGTCGGCGACGTAGAAAAATCCCGACGTGCTGTCGTAGGTGATCGCATTCGGCCCGGCCCAGCCTTTGTTAGTGAAAAGAATCGGGCCGGCGCCTGCATATGGGCTAGTCAAGTTCGTATAAGGCGCACCCGAATTCAGGTGATACATCGTGACGGTGCCGCCGTTATCGGTGTGAACCACGTAGAGAATGTCATGGACGGGATCCGCATAAATGCCAGAGGGTTGGTTGACGGCGCCCGGATTTTGTCCCGCATTGATATTGCTTGAAACCCCGTTCATGCACCAACCCGGAGTGACGGCGTTATTGGACGCGCTTGAGCAGGTACCCGTCGGTAAGTCGCTTGGATTCGACATCCCGGTTTTATTGCCTACCCATCCGATCCAACCCATGAACTGGCCGGTGCTGGCATTGTAACGATTGATCATTCCCTGCGTGCCCACGTAGATGTAATTACCGGTCGCGGCCTGCGCGTAGGTGATCGCATTGGAGCTGTAAATACCGCCGTCTCCGAGGTTATAAGGATTTTTTCCGCCAACTGTCCCACTTCCTTGGTCCGTATTGTAATTGTTGCCGCCGTAGCACCAGCCTGGAGTCACATTGCCGGTGGTGGTGGACGTACAGCCCGCGACACTACCATCTTGAATGGCCGCGCCGGTCGGGCTTGAGCCATTGACTCGACCGATCCAGCCGACAAAAAGTCCGGTCGAGGCATTCACCTTCGCAAGCGAGCTGCCGTTCGCCTGACTGATGTAGAGGTAAGTGCCGTCATCCGTCACGGCGGTCGGCGAGTAAAAGCCCCCTCCAGTGACTGTCCCCCAGGAGTTGCTGGCGGTGCCGCCGGTACACCAGCCCGGGAGGCCCACTCGGTCTTGCGAAGGCCCGTAGTTTTGGCATTCGACGCTGATCGTGGGGTTCACGTTGCTTCCGGTCATGCGGATGCTACCGGACGCTGAGTAGCTTCCGGTCCAACCGACGTAACTCTGAGTCGCGTAATTATATTTCAATACCCGTTGCCCAGACAGGTCGGCGACGTAAAGATAAGTGTGCGTGGAATCAAAGTGCAGCCCGCGCACGCCTTGCGGCCCATCGATTCGAGCGGCGACCGGAGTGACTCCGGTTTGGAACCATTGCAGGCTTCCGTTTTGCGTGCCGACGAAGCCCGGTGCCGCGGTGATCGCGAAGTTCATGGTGCCGCTGCTGAGCACGCTCGCGGCGTCCGTCGCCGTGAGGACCAGGTTGGATGCCGGATAGAGCCCCATCAAATAGAAGGTTTTCGCGCTGACGCCCGAAGTGAAATTCAGGGACGTCGCGGTATTGCTGCAAGCGCTGTCGCTATAGAAGCTTGCCGAGCTCCCGGCGCCGCTCAGATTGACCGTGATCGGCGTGATCGCGGCATCGATATTGCCCGAGCCATCCATCGTGTTCACGGTAAACGGTCCCGCGCAGACATTGGTCTTGGCCGAAGCAGGGCTCGGGCCGGTGATCTGGAGCGCGGACGGCGAAACGCCGACCGTGATCGTTTGCGAGTTCGCCATGTTGTTGGCCGGGTCGGAGACGTAAAGATGCAAGGTCTCGGCCGCGTTGTCGCGGAAATAAAGCGTGACGCTCGATGAGTTCATCGGGATCGTCACCGTCGTTCCGATCGCGGCGCCGGTGCACGAGCTCGAGGTGTAAAAGACACCCTGAGTGCCGCCCAGTCCGTTCATGGTGAGCGTCGTCGCGGAAGCGGACGAGACGACCGCGTTGCCCGCGGCATCCTGGAGCTGGACGGTATAGGCGGTGCTAGCGCCGCAAGTTCCGGAAACCACGGTGGTGGGCCCCGTGAAGTTGATATTGGAGGGAGTGATAGTGACGTTCAGTGACGCCGAAGTCGTCGTCATGATGCTGGCGGGATCCAACACGGCTAAGGTGAGGGATTCCGACGTGCTGTCTTTCAGGTAAATATTCGTCGAGCTGGTTCCCGCGGCAAGCGTAACGTTCGTCGCGCTCACGGATGTCGTGCAGGCGGAATCCGTGAAGAGGCTGGCGTGAGAGCCGGAGATTCCGGTGATATCCACCGTGGTATTGGCGGCGACCGGACCCGGATTGCCGTTGTTTCCGGCGGTGACGATCGAGAACGCGCTCGAGCATTTACCGGCGACGACGGTAGCCGGGCCGCCCAGGGCGATCTGATCAGGCGTCGCAGCGATCGCGAGAGAGCCCGATGACATGACCGATGCCGGATCGGTCACGGTCATCGTCAGCGCTTCGGCCGCGTTGTCTTTCAGATAGAAAGTCTTTGTGTTGGAACCGGTCGTGAACGTGATCGTGTTTGAGCTCGCGGTTCCCGCGCAAGAGCTGCTGGTATACAAAGCGCCGCTGCCCAGGCCGGTCACGTTGACCGGCGTGTTGGCGGTGGCGTTCGCGGGGTTGCCCGCGAAGTCCTGAAGTTGAATCGTGATCGCGGTGCTGCACGATCCCGATACCACGGTGGCCGGGCCGGTGACGCCGATCTTGGCCGGCACGCCGGAAGTGATGTTGAAAGCGTTGCTGTAGGCAACCGTCAAGCCGGTCGAGTTGGCGACCAGTTTATAACCCGTGCCGGTGTGATTGATGCCCAAGCCGGTGAAGGTGGCGATGCCGTTGACCGCCGCGGCCGAGGCGGTGCCGCTTAGGGCTCCTCCGCCTGGGTTCACGAAAATGGAAACCGTCACGGTCGCGGTGGAGCTGGTGACGATATTGCCTTGCGCATCTTCGATCGCGACCTGGAAATTATTCAAACCCGCCGGTCCCGCCGGAGAAGTGACCGGCTGTTGATTGAAGCCGACCTTGGTGGCGGGGCCAGGAACGAAAACCACGCTGCTGGTGACGGACGTGAGTCCCGCAGGCGAGCTGATGCTGATCGTTCGCGTGCCTGCTACCGTGGAAGAAAGATTCCCGCTCGTTTGACCGCTGGCATTCGTGGCGCTCGTCGGTTGGGAAGTCGTATCCGCGGCGACGGTCGAGGCGAACTGCGGCTTCACTCCCGTGATGACGTTTCCGAATTGGTCGGCCAGGGTGATGTTGACGTTGTATGCGGCGGTTCCGTTGGCGACCAGCGGCGCGACGGCCGGAGCGGTCACGCTCGTGCTGATGGTCGAAAACGCGGGCGATACCGGGCCCGGAGTGACGGTGAATTGGGTAGAATCCGCCGTGAGCGGTCCGGATCCGTAAGTCATGGAAGAGGTGTCGTTCTTCGTCGCGGTCAAAATGAAATTGCCGGCGGTGTTGAAAGTAATATTCGAGAATGTCGCGACGCCTTTAGTGGCGGTCAAGGTTCCCACGACCGTCCCGGCCGCGCCCGAAGGCGAAGCCGTCGAAATGCTGAGGGTGATCGTCGCGTTCGCGTCCGGTCCCGCGGTGACCAGATTATTGTTCGTATCGAAAATCTTGACGACGGGTTGAGGCCCCAGGGGGATACCCGCGATCGCGCCTCCAGGTTCGGTGTCGAAAACGAGTTGAGTGGCCTGTCCGATCGGGGTGAACGTCACCGTATTGGTATTATTGTCGACGAAATTCCCGATTTGCAGCGCGACCCGGCAAGTGTACGTCGTACCCGAGGTCAAGCCCGTCAGCGTCGTCGAGGTTTGCGTGTAATTGGGCAGCGCCGACATGAGGACATAGGTCTGGCCGCCGTCGGTCGAGCAGTACACGTTGACTTGGTCCGCGTTACTTCCGTCATTGAAGGTGATCAAGGCCGAGGTGCTGGTTTGCACGGTCGCACCCGTCACGCCGCCGTACGGAATCGCTGAAAGGTCGACGGTATTGCTGTCTTCGTTGTTTTGAGCGTCGGCGGCCCTGGCGCGAAAGACGTAAAGCGTTTCATTCGCCACCGTCGGACTGGTGATGGTCGTAAAGCTCGCAGGGACCGAAACCGTTTTGACGAGCTTCGGGCTGAAGCGATTGGTCACGTCATAGATGTTGTAGGCAACGACCTTCGGATCGTTCGATTGATACCAGGAAAGCTTTACTTTGGTCGCACCCGTCGTGTTCGCGGAAACAAGACCCGTGAAGCCCGCGTACTCGGGTGGAATGGCTGAAGCGGCCGGTGTCGGCGATGGAATGGGAAGAGCCTGCTCGACAGGCATACAAGCCGTGCCGGCAAATACGGAGAGCGCGACTCCGATTGCGATTCCCGCGACTCGGAGCACATGGCGCGACTCTATGTTGCTTGCGAGACTGAACTTCATGCCTTCGACCTTTCACGTACCTCTGTTCCCAGGAATGACCCTGGCCACTTAAAGATCGCTATTGCTGACCCTTTAAGTTTAACCATAGTTCTTGACCAAATCAATCCGTTAAAGAATCCAATCTTTCAGTTTACCTGTCGGTTGTCTGGGGAAAGACCTTAAGGTCTAAATAGATAGCTTAGATGCTGTAGCCTAAACGGAGGGAAAGCGTGCTGGCGCGTACAACCGTAGTAGTGTTGGGCTGGTAGGCGTATCCAAAATAACCTAGGCCAATTTCGACACGGTGTCGGTTCTGCAGCGTGCGGGTCCATCCAAAATCCATGTCGACTCCGCACTGGGAGAAGCTGATGATTCCGGAAAGAGGGATGTAGCGGAAATCGCCGATCAGGCCGGATCTCGGCCCGAGTGAGTAGGTCGCGCTGACGCCTGCTTCGCCCGCCAATAAATTGGCGAACCCGAACGGGCTCCCGTTTGAAAGCATCGAAAGATAACTCACGCCGAGAAGAGCTTTGAGCTCGAGTTTCTTTTTCAGCAGCGGCCGAAGTTTGTAGCTGCCGTCCAATTTGCCCTCGATCAGCTGCGGGCCCAATCCCGATGGCGAGGACGAGAAGGTCAGTAGCGTGGTCTGCACCTTGGCGAGCAGGCCGAAGTTGGAGCGCCAGTCAGGAGTTGTATAGGCGAGTTGCAACAGGCCGGTATGGGAGCTGAAGTTACCGTACTGGGTTTGGTAATAATAAAATGAGGTCGCTCCGATCGAAAAAACAAGCTCGCCCCAGCCGGGGCGGATGCTGAATTCCTGCGCATCCGGAGAGAGCACGATGATTTGCTCGGTCTCCGTTTCGCCTTTGGGGCCGCGAGCGGTGAAAGTGGCGGTATCGTAACGATCTTTCAAATAAAGATAGAGCGAGAAATCCGCGCGATTGGCGTCCGCCGGCCCCGCGGGGACGAGCAGCACTTTACCCGCATAAAGCGCCCAGCCGGGGCGCCGGAAATGACCGTGAACGGCGATCAAGGGCCGGAGTTTGTCGCCTTGGGGCCGAAGCGAAATCGGGACTTCCGATTCGGCGAAAGTGAGTCCGGCGATCTCTTTATTGAGCGCCGTCTTTTTGATGCGGAGCTGGGCCGTCCAAGGCGTCGGCTTGGTCTCTTCGCCCGAGGGAGTCGGGGGGGGCGCCGGCGATGTCGAAGGCGTCGGCGAGGGAAGGGTAGCGGTGTCCGGAGCGGCCCAAGCGCTTGGTAAGGAAAGCAGGATGATCAAGGTATGCAGCGCTACCCGAAGCATGATTCAGTTTGGCAGCAATCCACCTTGAAAGCAATCCACTCACCATCGTAAGCTATTGAGATATGAACCTTTCGTCGATCTTCGGAGTCTTCGCAGCCCTGGCAGTCGTCGTCGTCGCGATCGTTACCTCATCCAAATCGGCTCAGGTCTTTTTGGATCCTCACGGAATTCTCTGCGTGATCGGCGGAACAACCGCGGCCGGGCTGATGTGCTTCCCGCTGCGTTTTTACACGCGAATCGGCGGGGTTCTCGTTAATAAATTTCTCGGTAGTTACGCGACTCGCTACGAAACCGTGATCACGGAGCTCACCGACCTGGCTCGCGGCGCGCGGGAAAACCCCGACTACCTCAAGCAAAAGGTGAAATCGATTCGCACCCCGTTTCTCCGTGATGCGGTCGAGCTCATCGTGCAGGGGGGCATCTCGGAGGACGATCTCGAGACTATCTTGCTCAAGCGGGCATCGACGCACTCGAAGCGGTATGATTACGACGTCAACGTGATTCGCACGATCGCCAAATTTCCGCCGGCCTTCGGCTTGATGGGAACGACTTTGGGCATGATCTCGCTGCTGCAGCAGCTGGGCGGGAAGGATTCCCAGAAAATGCTCGGGCCGGCGATGGCCGTCGGCTTGGTGGCGACTTTTTACGGGATCGTGCTGGCGAATCTCGTTCTGATCCCGATTTCCGAGAACTTGGCGATGATCAACCGAGAGGACGAAACGATCCGCTCGATCGTGATCGACGGCATCCGCCTGGTTCGCGACCACGAACACCCCAAGCTCGTGGAAGAGCACCTGAAGAGCTACCTGCTGCCCAATGAGCGGGCTAAGCTTAAGAAAGCCGCCGCGGCGCCCGCATGAGCGAGGAAAAGCCGCAAAGGAAGCGGTCCCGTCAGCTGAATATGCCCCACGCGGGGCATTCGAGTCATTCGGCGGAGGAGGGCGAAGGCAATTGGCTCGTTTCTTACGCCGATATGATGACTTTGCTCGTGGGATTTTTCGTGATCCTGCTGAGCTTTTCAACTATTGATGAAGAAAAATTCGAGCAAATCAAGCAGGCGGCCACCCGTGAGTTCGGCGGAACTTACCAGGTTCCGTACGGCGATATTTCCAATCGCATCCGCAAAGAGCTGGATAAGCTGGGGCTCGGCAATCAATTCGACATCAAACAGACCGATTTAGGGGTCGAGATCTCGTTCCTGGGCGCCGTGTTTTTCAATTCCGGTTCGGCGGATATCAAGCCCGAGGGATCGTTGTTGCTTTCGAAGCTCATTCCGATCATCAAGGGGGAATCGACCACCTTCAATATCACGGTCGAGGGTTACACCGACGACGTGCCGATTTCCAACGGCCTGCAGTATCGATCGAATTGGGAGCTTTCGAGCGTGCGATCCTGCCGCGTGCTGCAGGTTTTCGAGGATGCCGGCTTCTCGAAAAATAATTTGACCGCCGTGGGATACGGCGAAACCCGGCCCATCGGGCCGAATCGGGATAGCGCCGGAAACGCGATTCCCGAGAATCAGGCGCAAAACCGCCGAGTGGTGATCAAGTTGTTGAAGCGCTCGGAGCCTTTGGCGGCACCGGCGGCGTCGGCGCCAGAGCCTCATTCTGGATGATCTTCGCGAGGGCTGCCGCCTGTTTTTCGGCCTCGTTGCGTGATGCCTCGATGATGGGCTTCAGGAAATCCCTTTGAGCGATCAGCTCCGTCAATGATTCCTCGAGTCGGGTCCGCTCCGGCGCGGCAGTCGGGGTCTTTTTGAGCTGGAGCTCGATTTTCGCGAGCTCGAATTCGGTCAAGGCAAGATAATCGTTGAGCGGGTGGATCGCCTGTCCCGCGCGAATCTCCTCGGCCAGTTGCCGCGCCAGCAGCCTTACGGCGCGTTTGTCGCGATTGAGCGATTCCGCATATTCGGCCAAACGATTGTTCTGTCGCTCCAGTTGGCTCGACTTTTCCTGCAAGGCATGGCCTTCAATCTTCGATTCGTTCCAATCTTTCTGGCGTTCGGCGACCGTGGCGCGCGCTCGTTCCAGTTCCTCCCAGATCTGCTCGGCGGCCGCCGCCTCACGGGCACAACGCGCGAAAAGCGCCGTTTCGGCCTCGCGCAGGCGTTTGATCTCGAGCGCCTGCGCGGCGATCGTGTTTTTCAAGGCTGAAACGGTTTTCTGCCGTTCGGCGAGCTGGGATCGGAGGATCCGCTCGTAATCGGTTTCGTCAACGGAGGATTCGACGGCGTCGAAATCCTCGTGCGCGTCGGTTTTGGTCAGTTCAGTGGAAGCGCTCATATTAACCGTTAAATCTCCAATTAATCTATCGGAGCGCTTTAACTATTACTTAATCGGATTTTTGCCGACAAAATTCAGACGGAAGAATTCCCGCCGGTCACGGGAGCATTTCGATGAAAGCCTTGTTCTCCGTTTGAATGAGTTGTCCCAGCTTGTGCCGTTCCGTCGACAAAACTTTGAACGTGTAAGGCCCATAAAGAACATGGCCGTCCGTGGCGTCTTTCACCACCCATTCATAGCGCATCTCGACGCCAAGAGGAATCGACGTCCTCGTCACCTGATGGAGCGGCAAGGACTTCTCGGCGCTTGCGTTCTCCAGGGCCCGCACCTCAAGGCTGCCGTTCACCGGGTTGGGCCAGATGAACGAGACGATCGCTTTTTGTCCCCCGATTTTCAAGAGGATGGAGTTCGGCTTGGGATGCACGCTCATCGGTACTTGATCCAGGCGTTGAGCCCGCGAAGATTCCGGGGGAGCGGATGGTGCGGCGGACGAAACTGGCTGCGGTTTTTTCGCAGTGGCGAGTGATGGCTCCGTCTGTTGCGGCGGGAGGGGTTTCTCCGTTTCCGCGGGCTTATCCTCCGTGCGGACGGTGATATCCCGCTGGCTTTCATCGATGGCGACTTTACGATCCCCGGAGTAAATCTCGTAATCGGTTTTTACCCAAGGCATGTGCCATGACTTTTCCAGCTTGATCTCGCCTGCGAGAAGCTGGATGCGGCTGCCGGCGTTCGTGCTCAACAAAGAGCGGCTGATGATGAGAAGACTTCCGCGCTGGACGGTCAGTGTCGATCCCTCATCAAAGCGGATCTTCACCGAAGGGCTGCTCTCGACCCAAACCACGTCACGATTGTAGAGAAGCGCTTCCGGAGAGAATTCGCTGAAAACGGGCGATCCGGCGGATTTCTTCAAAATCGTCCCATCGATCAGCTGAGCCAGGCTCTGGCCCGATGCGATCCCTTTCTCGATCGAATGGACCTGAAGAGCGTACGTCGTGAAGCACGCGATCGCTCCGAAAGAGAGCGCGAGATCGACGATTTTGTTGAGGTAGGTGCGATTGATTTTCAGCAGCTTCACGACGCTCCCCCGTTATTCGCGCAGATGACGACCGTGACGTCGTCGGCGCGAGGCAAGCCTATCGTCTTTGAGTCGCGCTCGCGCATGAGCGTATCCATCAAAGGACGGGCGGGCTTGCCCATATTGGCCCGCAGGACGCGAAGCATCGCTCTTTTGTCGAAGAGGTTTTGGTCTCCTCGATAACAGTCGATCAGGCCGTCCGTGTAAAGGAATAGCTTGCTCCCGCGCTTCCACGGGTGCGTTTCGATATGCTCGAAGCTCTGGTCGAGTGTTGCGCCCAGAACGGGCGACGCCGCGCCGATGGGCTTGAGGGAGGGCGCGGCCGCTCCATCGCCTGAAATCAGATAGGGCCAGCAATGCCCAGCGTTAGCGAGCGTCAAGGTCTCGGTCAGAGGGTCGAGTACAACGGCAAGAAATGACATCGTGAGGGATCCCGCCGAGCTCCTGAACACGGATTTATTGAAAAGAGATAAAAGTTTTCTGGGGTCTTCCACCAAGCTCTGATCGTTCTGCACCCATTCCGAGATTGTCGAGCAGCATCCTTGCGCGGCCGCCGTCACCAGGGCGGATTGGGCGCCATGGCCGGTCACGTCGCCGATCATCAGGAGCAGCCGTGACTTCGGTGTTCCCGCCGCCACTTCGATGCATCCCCACCAGTCGCCGCCGCATTCCGCCGCGTTTTTGTTGATTCCTTGGATCTCGTGCTGCTCGAATTTGAGGCTCATCGGGGGTAAAAGGACTTGTTGGACCTTTTCCGCCAGCGCGAGCTCGGACTCCATCCGGCTGCTTTCTTTCGCGACCTCAACCAGCCGCGTGAGCTCGTCGGCCATATGGTTGAAAGTTTTCTGAACCAATTGGAATTCGGGGTCTCCTCCGATCGACAAGCGAGCGGAGAAGTCGCCTCGCCCCAGGTGCTCGGATGCCTTCGCAAGCTGCGTGAGCGGCTGGGCAAGCCGCGAAACGATGCGTCTTGCGCAGATGACGATGAGAAGCGAGGAGCCGAGCAGCAACCAAAGGAACTGGAATTCGAGCCGATAGACGGTCGAGAGCACCTGGGATTTCAAGCCATATGAAAACAGGGCCCATTTTCCGAGAACAGGGGCATAAGAGGCGAAAAGACCGCTTCCGGACGAGGAAAGTCCCGGCAGGTTCGATGCGATCGTTTTTTTCGCCTGCTCTTGGAGCTCACCGCGCGATTTGAAGAAAGCGTTTGCGTCCCGATCGTCGAGGCTTTTCCAAACGGATACGCCTTCCGGCGTCACCAGCTCCAAAAGCTCCGAGCCGTCGTTGGATCCCGCGTCCATCGAGATCATGAAAAGATCAGCTCGCCCCGCGTTGGCTGAGAGGACAAAAAGGTAGGGCACGATGAATTTCTGAGGAGCTTTCAATTGAAGCGGGTAAATCCCGGGCTCTTTGACGCTCGCTTTTCGGCAGAGGTCCTTGAGCTCTTCGCCTCCCAAAACCCGATCGATCGAGAATTTCGACTCGCCGATGACCTTCGCGAAACTGTCTGAAGCAGTGAACGTTGCCGCTGAGACGACTTGCGTCGCGACCCCGTCGCTGCACGCGTTTTCTTTCATCAAAATGATCTGTTTCGATTTCGGAACTTCGTTCGCGCGCATGTCCCGGATCTTCAACAAAAGTGTCTCGAAGCTTGCGGCGAATTGCGATGTGCTCGAGAGGTCTTCCGAATAGGTGCTCGCCAATTTTTCGTTTGTATAGATACGAGCAAAAAACCCGCCCGCCAGGATCAGCGAAAAATAAAGAATGCAAGTGACCCAAAGAACCACGCTCGTCCGGAAGCTGAGTTGCACGCCTTGATCTTACACCGAAATAATTCTGCCGCACGATCCATTCTCAGGGTCTCGCCGTCAGCCGATTGGCAGCGGGCAGCGGGCCGATCGGTTTCGCTTTTCCCGTCGTCCCGGGATAAACTCAATTCTGTGACGACGGATTTTTCCAGGGACGCATTCCCCGATTCGGTTTCGCTCGATTGCGAGTGGTTCGTCTATGCGCAAGACCGTCATGAAGGCCCTTTCTCCACCGATCAGGTGAGGCAGCGGTTCGAGAACGGAACGTTGTCGTCGTCGGATCATCTTTGGAAGGAAGGGATGAGCGGCTGGGTTCCGGTCATAGACGCGCTATCGAATCCGGCGCCGATGCCCGTGCCCCCTCCAGTGAGAAGCGCGGCTCCCCGGCCCGCGTATCGGGCGTACGCCAAGCGGAAGCATTCGCCGAAAAGAAAACCTGATTTAAAATGGGCTTCCGTCCCGCTTGCGGTCGCGATTGGCTTTATCTTGTTCAGCTCGCGCGCCGGCGTCGCCCCTCGGTCAGCGGGCGCCCGCCTGCTTCTATCGATGCCCGCATCCACTTCGTTCGCGATTTGGACGGACCTTCCGGATGGCTCGCCGATACAGCTTCGGGTCGAAGGCGTTGCCGGCACGCTGGTGGGCCTTCCAAGATATGCGGCCGAGGAATTGATTTTCGCGAAGAACGGTTCCGCCCAGACGCATCCGTTTCTGGCCGAAGGCCAGCGGTCTTTGCCGCCGGGGGAATACCAGGTGACTGTCGAAGGGCCTCGCGGGGACGGACGCGGCGAAATGGCGAGCGCGTCGTTCTTTCTGGGGGGGGTTCGCGATGAAGAGTACGCCCGCCAGCTGGCGGCTTATCACGAGGTCGTTCGCGAGCAGGCCAGGACGGAGCTTTCCGAGCTGAAGCAATATGTGGCGACGCTTGAAAATCAGCTGATCCAGACGGACCGGACTTTCCAGACTCTCTGGGAGCAGGGGCGCCGTGAGTCCAAGACGGCCGAGCGCTCCTGGAAATCGTTTCATCGCGGATGGAAGGCGCTCGAAGATCAGCTGAATGACGAATCCCAGCGCGCGTCGGGAGGAGACTCTCAGTTCAAGGAGCTTTTCGAGCTCGCGAGAGACGCCCGCGACCGGGTGAGCGAAGTTCACCGCCTGCAGGATTCGTATTTCTCGGTCGGACCGAACCGCGCCGATTTGGAGGAAAAAATCGCGGAAATGGCTTCGATCGCGGAGAGCGCCGTGTTGTCGTTCAAGCTGAAGGTCTCTTTAGCGGAAAAAGGCCAAAGCCGTTAATTGGAAGCCGGTATTCGGCTGTTTCCGAGGAGCAGGTGCCGCTGATTGCGCTCTTCGTCCGTCATTAAATAATAAAGGTAGAATCCGGCGTAGATGTGGTTCGGGTCGTGTATCAGTTCGCGGTTATTGTTCCAGAGCCTGGACCACTTCCACGGCGTGCCGTAGATATTGTCCGAAATCTTCCAAAGCGTGTCCTTGTGTTTGATCAGGTAAGGGTCGCCGCTTTTCGTCACCGAGACCGCGCCGGCGCTGCGGATGGTGAGCGTGGTTCCCGGTACGAGCGAATTGAATTTCCCGATTTTCTCTCGGTTTTGCTCGTAGATCTCGTGCCAGCGATAGACATTTCCGAGAACTTCGAAGGCCACTTTCATCAAGGTGTCGTTGTTTTTGACCGTGTACTGGACGATTTCCCCTTCGGCTGCCCTTTTCTTCGGGTGGGCGCGATGAGCGCTCTTCGCTTCCGAATCCGAATCCGAATTCGCGGTACCGGCCGAGGCCGGTGTGCGGAGCGATTTTGATTTCGGCTTTTCCGGTTGCGGCGGAGTTGCGGATGCTTGCGCGTTCTTCGTCAGATCGACGGCGATTTCCGCGGTCACGGGGACCAGATCGACGGAGGCATCCGCGGCTGAATTGTTTTCTTCGCCCCGCGTCGGGAGCAGCGAGCATCCCTGAAGGCTCAGAAAAAGGCCGGCTGCGGTCAGAGCCGCTGCTAATATTTTGACGATCAATTTTCTATGCATCCGAAAAATTCTCCATCTTGCGAGTCAGGCCTACGCTTGACAAGCCAGATCAAAGAACTGATCGGAGGTTTATTTGCTGAACTTAATTGGAAAGCGGCATCAAATCGTCCTCAGCGGACGACGATTTCGAATCTTCCATTTGAGCAAGGACTCGACCAGCGGCGATTTCGCGCAGGGCAGTCACGATCACGCGGTTTTTGCTCTTCACGAGGGGGTTGGAGCCCTTGAAAAGCTGGCGGGAGCGCTTGGTGGCCAAGTGAACCAGCTCATACATATTGTCTACGTGTTCCAGACAGTCTTCGATAGTAACGCGTGCCATGCGAGGTTGTTATCAAGCCTCATAGAGTTTGTCAAACTCGGTCCGGTATCGACTTTGGACGATTTCCCGGCGAATTTCCGAGTCCGGCGTGAGCTCATCTCGGTCAATCCGGAGCTCCTCGGGCAAAATCAAAAACTTTCGGATCCGTTCATAGGGGGCGAGCGGTTCATTGACGCGCTCAATCATTTTTTCGACCCAGAACATGACTTTCTGGTTTTTGATCAATTCCGAGTATTCGCTGAAAAGGATGTGGTTTTCGGTCGCGAATGCGAGGACCTGCTTTTGATCCAAAACGATCAGGGCGGTCACGAAAGGCTTCCGGTCGCCCCAGACGACGCATTGATGAATGGGGCGGTTCCGCAGGACCGCTCGCTCCAGCTTTCTCGGCGAGATTTTCTCGCCCGTTTCAAGAACGAGGATCTCTTGAGCTTCCCGAGGCTCGGAAGTGATGATCAGCTGGGTGCCCGAGCGTTCGAAAAACGGGATTGATTCCGGATAAAGCGGCTCACCCTCGCAGATCGCATAACGGAGCCGGGATCCGAATTCTCGGGTGCGACGCCGAGGCCGCAGCCAATCGAGCAGCGGCGAAGCGCCTTGCTGCTCGGCTTTGAGATACGCGTTTTCCAAAAGCTTGGGGCGGGTGAAGAGAAGGGTCGGTTGAATATCGAGAAAATCCCGTTCCGGTTTTGATGGGTCCCTTCCGAAAGCCCGAACCGATCCCAGCGACGTGCTGACGAGCGCCTCGAGTTTTCCGAATAAATCGGACGGAGGCAGAAGCGAGAGCGCGCATTCTCGATCGGCGCGCACGCCGGTTCCTAACTGATTGATGAGATCGGCGGTGGCGTCGATCAGCTCCGCGTGAGTGAGCGGCGTGGCGTCCGCGGTCCAATAGGCGATCTCGTTCGGTGACGCCGCTTGGAGGTGGTCGTTAAAGCGCGCGGGCCCTCTCCCTTCCTCTCTGCGCCCCAATTCGATGAGCGCTTGGAGGGTGAGGATGTTTTTCGGATCGAACGCGCTTTTCCATTGGCGCAAGGGCGCGACCCGCATGGCACCGGGGTCGATCACGACGATTTTTTCGAGCTTCGGGTGCTCGATCTCGAGGAGCTTCAGAAGCTGCTCCGAATTCCCCGCGATCGCGATCCGTGCACCGGCTAAATCGGCTGCCGCAGTCATTGTAGCGGTTAGCGGATGAATCGCGTGGATCGTCGCCCGGACGCCGAGAATCGCCATTTCTGAAAACGCCGCTCCGACGCGGGTGCCGGAAAAGAGCGTGACCTTTTCGCCCGGCTGCACGCCCAGCGAGAGAAGGCCGAACGAGGCGAGCCTCGCCCGGTCGTAGAATCTTCGAAAGCTCAAATCGGTCCATTTCGACTGAGCGGGCGGAACCGGGTCGCCCGTCTCGAAGTTGAACGAGGGCTTGTAACGGAACGCGGTGCGGGTGGAAGAGCTCTCGACCCGGGCAAGAAACATCTGACCGATCGTGGCGCGGAGGATCACCGGCATTTCTTGGCTTGATCCATTTCTCGTTCGGCGGCGCGTTTTTTCAGGTCCTGGCGTTTATCATGTTTCTTTTTGCCTTTGCCCAAGCCGATTTCGACTTTCGCGCGTCCGCTCTTGAAGTACATCTGGATCGGGACCGCCGTCATCCCTTCGCGCTGAATGGCGCCGAAGAGCCGTTCGATCTGATGGGTATGAAGAAGAAGTTTTCTCCGGCGTGTGGCTTCGTGGTTCCAGACGTTGCCGTGCGAGTAGGGTCCGATATGGGTGTTCATCAGCCAGGCTTCGAATCCCGATTTCGCTCCCGCTTTGGAAGGACGAACCTCGACAAACGCGTCGCGCAGGTTCGGCGATTGGGTGCGCAGGCTTTTAACCTCCGTGCCGGTGAGCGCGATCCCCGCCTCGACCACCTCGGAGATAAAGTAATTCGAATGCGCGATCGGGTTGGTCGCGATGAGCTTGATGCCGCCCTCGCCTTTTTTTTCGGCCACTCAGCGATCTCCTTGAGCCATGCCCAGGGAGAGGATGCTTTTGAAAGCGTCTTCGACCCTCATATGGCTTTCGCGGACTTCGCTTTCGGGGACGATGAGGTAGTAGCCACCGGTGGGGTTCGGCGTGGTCGGCACGTATACATTCAGATGATGTTCCGGCACGATCGCCCCGCGCGCGGGGCCGGTGACGAACCCGAGCGTCCAGACGCCCTTGCGGGGGAATTCCAGGTAGACCACGCGGCTGAATTGTTGTTCGCCGTTGGCGGACATCGTTTTCAAAAGCTGGTCGAGCGCGCTGTACACGCTGCGGATCACGGGAATGTGGCTGATCAAATCCGCGACATAGCCGAGCGCTTTGCGCCCCATGTATCGCTTGGAAAACCAGCCCAGCATGGAAATGCCCAAGGCCAAAAGCAAGGCCACCATGCAGGTCAGGATGAAATTGACGAAAGTGGAAATGACGGAACTGTCAAGAATTGCGTCCGGCAACCATTGCTGCGGGATGAAGCCGTGTAAGCTCCACACCAATGCGAGAATCCGGACGATGATCCAGGTGACGACGCAGAAAGGGATGACGATCAGCACTCCCGCCAGGAAGTTGGACTTCAGCAGGGCGATGATGGTGAGAATGGTTTTTTTCATGACAATTTTGCCTTAAGCGCGGTGAAAAAAAGCGACCACTCGTCCCAACTCAGCGCTTCAGCTCGTTTTGTACCATCGAGGCCAGCCTCGTCCAAGGCGATTCTATAGGGGCTTCCGGGCGGAAGACCCGAGCGCAGCATTTTGCGCCGGTGCGCAAAAGCCGCGTGAAGGAGGCCTTCCCAGAGCTTTTCCGATGCGGGATCCCGGGGAACGTTCACCCGGGGTGCCGCTCGTCTCCGCAAGACGACGACTTCCGAGTCGACCTTGGGGGGAGGATTGAAGGCGGCGGGAGGGACAAAGAGCAATTTTTCCACATCCCAGCGATTTTGAATCCAGATCGAAAGGCTTCCCCAGGCTTTCGTGTCGGGTTCCGCGCGGACGCGGCGGGCGACTTCGGCTTGAAACATGAGAACCATGACCGGGATTTTTTCCGGAAACGCCGCCATTCGGGTGAGGATCGCCGTTCCCGCCGAGTACGGGAGATTCGACATGACCGCGAGCGGCACGCGCGAGGGCGGGAGCCAAACTTCTTCGGGGAGCTGCAGAAAATCAGCGGACTCGACCGTCAGCGCGATTCCCTGATCGCGAAGCGCCTCCGCGCGCTTTTGCCATTGCGCCGCCAGCTCAACGTCGCGTTCGCAGAGCATGAGCGGTGGCGCCGATGGGCCGGCTTGTCGGAGCAGATCGAGCAGCGGATCCGTAATGGCCGCGCGCCCCGGGCCGATTTCGAGGATCGCCGAGCAGCCCGTTTTGCGGGCTTCGTTGTAGGCGGTCGTCGCGATCTCGGAGGCGATCGATTGGTCTCTGAGAAAGTGTTGTCCGAGGGCGCGACGTTTCGTTTGGGCGGGATTCATCATCTCTATCGTTTCTATCGCTCGGGATTCGCGATGGCGTTCAGGGTGAGCAGATCGGCCTGCGCCAGCGCGCGGCCCTGCCGCAGCCTGAAAAGACCGGCCGCCGCGATCATCGCGGCGTTATCCGTGCAATACGCGTGTTTCGGAAAAAGCGGCGGGACGGCGTATCCTTGCGCTTTCCATTCGGCGTCGAGCCTGCCGCGAAGACGGCTGTTGGCGGCGACTCCTCCGACGATCGCCAGCGACCGGCATCGATATTCGTGGGAGGCGCGGTACATTTTTCCGAGCAGGGCGTCCACGATCGCCTCCTGGAGGGATGCGCAGAGGTCCGGCAGGTTTTCCTGCAGCCGATTCTCTTTCCGGATTTTTTCGGCGGCGAGCGCGACCGCCGTTTTCAAGCCGCTGAAGGAGAAATCGAAATTCGTCTTTTGCGGAAGCGCGCGAGGGAAGTCAAAAGCAGCGGCGTTGCCTGCTTGAGCCGTGCGGTCGATCCAAACTCCGCCGGGGTACGGGAAGCCCAGGATTTTGGCCGTTTTATCAAACGCTTCTCCGGCGGCATCATCGCGCGACCGTCCGACGAGCGAGTCCGAGAGAAAAGTTTCGCTCCATCCGGCGGGCAGGCTTTTCATCACGTAAAGGTTGGTGTGACCGCCGGAGACGACCGCAAGAAGCAGGGGCAGCGGGATTTCTCCCGCGTCCTTCTCGCGATCCAGGAAAATGCTCGCCGCATGCCCTTCGAGATGGTGGGTGGCGACCAGCGGTTTTGCATGGGCGTAGGCGAGCGCTTTCGCCGCGCTGACACCCACGAGGAGCGCGCCGACGAGTCCCGGGCGATTGGTGACGGCGATGCCATCGATAGCGACGCCGGCATCCGCGAGCGCCCGGTCGATCATCGGGTTGATCGACTCGAGATGATTTCGCGAAGCGATTTCCGGTACGACGCCGCCGTAGGGCCGATGAATTTCGATCTGCGAAAAAGTCGAAACGCTCAGGCACCGGACCGAAGCCGGCCCCTCATAGCGGACCACCGCGGCGCTGCATTCGTCGCAGGAAGATTCTATGCCTAAAACTGTGGTGATTCGGGTCGAGTCAGTCACGCAATTACTATTACAACAGTTAAAATCTTATTTGTGGTGCGTATTTGCGGAATCCGCAGCCTTGAGATTTTTCAGGGATTTTTCGAATTGCTCGTACTCTTGGGCGAGCAAGTTCTCGATGACGTCGGCCTGGCTCATGTTGTGGTGGGTGGCCAGGCGCTTGAGCTGCTCGGCCGCGCGTTTGGAAAGGCGCACGGAAACGGGCACGGCACGGGGCTCTCGTTTGGGCATCAAAGGCAGAGGCATTTGTTGTAGTGTATGACTCGGTTATTGTATGACGCAATACTTTCTGGTTGACATACAATGTATTTTTTATATAAGTGCTCGATTATATGAGTTTTTCACAGAGCAGCACAGAAGTCGTCGTTATCCGTTACACGGACGGCCAATCGTTTCCGTTGCGCAGGGCTTGCGTGAATGTTTTGAAACAGACTTATCAAAACTGGCAGATGGTCGTCGTGAACGATGGAGGAGGTCGAGATGCGGTCGAGAGCGTTCTTCGGTCGTTTTCTTCGGAATTCCGTGGTCGCCTCAAAAAACTTCATCTTCCTCGGCCCGTGGGGATGGTGGCTTCGCTGAATTTCGCCATTCTGACCTCCGACAGCGATTACTTGGTGATTCATGGCGCGGATGATTCATGGGATCCAGGCTTTTTGCTCGAGAGAGTCGAATATTTGAAAGATCCCCGTCATGACGCTTATGGCGGAGTCACGTGCAGCGAGAGAGCGGGGCTTTCCAGCTCTTTTCTTTTCAGGCGCTCGGTGCTTGATACGATCGGTCTGTTGAATCCGCGGTTGGCTAGCGGCGACGATCCCGCGTTCAACGCGCGCTTTTTCGCGCATTCGCAAGTCGGTTTTATATCGCGTTAATTGCTCGCGGGACAGGCGATCTTCGCTTTTTTCTCCGCGGCGATTTTCTCGTCGAGTTTGCCGTCCTTGGTGTACCAGGCGGGCGCGCGTTCGGCGGTATGGCATTGAACGCAGGTGGTGACGACGACTTTTTCGCTCATCGGGTTCGAGAAGGGATGGTCTTGCGATCCTTTGTGGCAGTTCTCGCATTGCACGGGAGTCCAAGAACGGTCGATCCGACTGATGGCTTGATTGAGCGGCATCGGCGGATCCAGCGGCGTCAGGGTCACCGGCGCATCCATCGATTTTGCCTGGGTCATGGATTCCAAAAACGTGTTGAGCTCGGGCGTGGAGATGGCCTTATCCCCGCGAAGGGTGGCGAGCTTTGAAATGTCGAGAAGCCCTTCGGGGTCACCCAGGCCCACCGTGTGGCAAGAAAGGCATTCTTTGTTGGCTGATTGCCCGGCTTTGACCAGCGGCGAGAGGGCGCGCGCATGCGGCGTTCGGCGCCAGAAATCGAATTGCTCGGTATGGCACTCGGCGCATCTGACCCAGGTTTGAAATTTCGGAGCGCTTCCGGCGGGAGCCTGCGGGGCCTTCGTTTCGGTTTGTTGGGCGACCTCGGTCAGGTTGAATTTCGCGATACCGGCCTTGAATTCCTGCACCAGCCGGTCGGTCTGGCTGGGCTTTTCCGCCGGCGAGTCGTAGGCGGGATCGAGGCCGACGAGCTCGTATCCTTCGCCGTTAAACGGCTTTTTTGCCGGCAAGACGCCGATGTACTGATTGCGGAACGAGCTTTGGTAAATCCGCGCTTTGCCGATGACCAGCGGGTTTTGCAGAAACGATTGGGTATGCCCGCCGATGATGATGTCGATTCCGGGCACGGCTTGCGCGAGCGCCCGATCGGCTTCGAGCCCTTCGTGGGTCAGCGCGACGATCAAATCCGCTTTGCCTTCAAGTGCGTGGACTTCCCGCTTGGCGGCGGCAATGGCCGGCGAGGCTTTGAGTTCTTTGGGCCATTTGAGGTCTTCGCCTACGAGCCCGATGACGGCGACCCGGATCTTCTTGCCGTCCCGGTTTTTTCGCTCGAAAATCGCGTAAGGCGCGAGCGCCGGCGAATTCGATTTACTCAAATAGAGATTCGCGGCGAGAAACTTGGCTTTCGAGCCCGCGCGGAGCTTTTGAAAGGTTTTCCAGCCCAGGGCGAAATCCTTTTCCCCGGGGACGATCGCGTCGTGATGAAGCTGGTCCATCGCGGAGAGCAGGAATTTCGCCTGAAGCTCGGATTGTTTTTCGAGCATCGGCGGCAGGGAGTCGCTGGGAAAGAGCAGGTCCCCGGCGTCGAGTTGAACGACTTCGTTGGCTTGCTCGAGTTTCTTCAGCAGATTCGCTTTTCGCGCCATCCCTCCGAGCGGGTTGCTTCGGCAACCGCACGGCTCGATTTCACCGAGAACGTCGTTCGAATGAACGATCAAAACGTCGGCGCGCGCCGCCTGCGGCATCGCAATATTCGCAAGCGTCAGCAAAAGCGCGAGAAGCATTGAGGCGTGGTTCCTAGTTCCTGAGCTTGGCGCGGACCATCTTGGCTTCTTTGGATTTGGGGTGCTTGTCCACGAGCTCCTGATAGAAGCCCTTGGCGTCGTCTTTCATGCCCAATGCGTCGAAGGATTGGCCGATGCGATAAAGGGCGCGGGACATGTACTTCGACTGGGTGTATTTTTCCGGGAATTTCGAGAAGTCGATAATGGCTTTCTTATACTGCTTTTGCTGAAAGTAGGCCTCGGCGCGAAGGAAGGTCGCGTCCTCGGCCGTTTTGCCCTTGGCCGTTTTCAGCGCGGTCGAAAAGCTCTCGATAGCCGCGTCGTAGTTCGCGCTTTCCATGGCGACTTTTCCGGCTCCCAGCGCGTCCTCGGGGCTCATCGTGGCCGCCGCCGTCTGGCTTTCCTGCATTTTCTGCAGCTGAGTCAGGATTTTCTCCTGGGCCAGCTCGAGAGCGGCGAGTCGCGCTTCGAATTTCTGGGACTGGTCTTTTTGCGCTTGGGCCGCCGGGCCGCTTTGCTCTTTTTGCGCCTTTTCGTCGGCGTCTTTTCGCGCGCGTTCGACGTCCTCGACGCGGCCCTGAAGTTGCGTCAGCTCGGATCTGAGCTCGTCCATCGCGTAAGCGCCTTGCGGCTGGGCGTCCACGATTCGGCCGGGCTGCGGCGCGGTCGCGCCATTGGCTTGCGCCGAGCGGTTCGTGGAATCATCCGGATTCGTATTATCCTCGCGGAGTTGCGCCCGGGTTTTCAAACAGCCCGAAGCGGCCAGGAGAACGCTCAAGAAAACACATTGAATCGGGAAATTCTTTTTCATGGTTGCATGCATCCTGTGAGAATAGCTCATCATTACAAATTCGGGCAATGCCCTTCATGAGCCGCCGCCGCTCGGCGTCGGAATGCCGCCGCCCGGAGTGCCTTTGGGCACTGACTCGGCAGGAATTGCCGTGGGAGTCGGATAAGCATAGGGGGCCGACGTGGAGGTGGGGGTTGGCTCCGGTGCCGGAGCTTCGGCCCGTTGTCCGCTGCTTTGCATGGCTTCAAATTCGGCTTGTTCGGCGAGCAGTCTCGCTTTTTTGGCGTATTGCGAAGCGAGATCGAAATTCTTGAACCGGTATTCGTGGCGTGCCCGTCTCCACCATTCGTTCGCTTCGCGATAAAGTTCAGGAGCGATGGTGTCGGCTTGAATGCCCTTAGCCGCCTTGATCGCGGCGCTGGCATCGGACATTTCTTGGACAGGGCGAGTGGCGGCGAGGGAGCAGGAAAAAAGCGATGCGAGCGCGCCCGTAGTCACGAAGACGAGGGCCGCGCTCGCATAGAACCGCTTAGTGAGAGGTAATGACGAAGTTCGCGCGACGATTTTTGGCATAAGCTTCTTCCGTCGTTCCAGGATCGACTGGTCTTTCTTTGCCGAAGCTGATCGTCGTCACGCGGTCGCCGGAGATTTCCATGTCGGTGAGGTAATTCTTCACGGCGTTCGCGCGCTTTTCACCGAGGGCGATGTTGTACTGGATACCGCCGCGGGCATCGCAGTGCCCTTCAATTTGAATTTTCACGCTGGGGTGAGCCTTCAGGATTTCCGCATTCGCTTTCAAGGTGCTCTTTCCCTTGCTGTCCAAGGTGAATGAGTCGAAAGGAAAGTGAACCGTTTCCAGTCCCATGGCTTTTCCCGAGTCCGAATCGCCGGCAGCATTTTCGTCCGCGTTGGCGATCACAGGTGCATTTTCATTTTCCGCCTGAGTCTTTTTACTGGCGCATCCGGATCCGATGCCCAAAGCAATGATGGCCGTAAGACCGGCAAGTCCTGAAATCAAAGATAAACGCTTAAAGCGAAAGGTCATAATTCCTCCGAAGGTTTGCCTCAGGATATTTCAGTCTATCTGAAATGAAAAGCATATTTGAGGTTGCGTGGTCTGAAATCACGCCTTCCTGTATGGATTTTTTGCGGCTTGTTCGTTCTCCGGGGCTTTCGTGAGCATGGGGCTCGCAACTCCGCCGGGCCTAAGGAGATCGAATCATGAAAGACCTGAATAAAATTATTCTCATTGGGCGCCTCGGCGCTGACCCTGTGCAACGGGAAACCAAAAGCGGAATCCCCCTGGTCCAGTTCAGCCTGGCCACCGCTCGCAGAACGAGGACAGACGCGGAAAGCGGCAATGCGCTGGATCCGTCGGTTTATCCCTCGGGCTATAAAGACGAGACCATCTGGCACCGAGTGGTTGCCTGGGGCCGTCAGGGGGAGGTTTGCGCACAGCGTCTTCGCAAGGGACACTCGGTTTTTATTGAGGGGTCGCTTCGAAATCGGAAGTACGTCGATAAAGACAACGTCAAGCGAGTGGCTTTTGAAGTCCATGCCGACAGCGTTGGGTTTCTCAGCGTGGGGGCGAGCCGGGCGTCCAAGGAATCGGAGACGGCGGTTGAGGAATCCTTAACGCGCGAGCTTGACTGAATCGCCAACCAGGACGGCGTGAGTGGTGAGGGCGGGGGTCGCCTCCGGAGGCAGTAGCTTTTCCAGGCGGGCGATCGCCGCGTTCCCTTCGACGTGAATCACTTTGAGTCGGGCGATGGGAAATTGCATGTCTTTGTAAAGCTTTTCGCTGAGCAGGTCATAGGTGGAAATCTTGCGCATCACTTCCAGGACGGATCCGTCCCGGATGCCGTCGGCGCTTCCCATATTCACGTAGTAATCTTTTTGGGGCACGTCTTTGGGGTCACCCATCCACAAGCTTTGATAGACGCTGTAGACGACGAAGTCACTGGCGCGGCAAATGCGGGGATTGCCGCTCAGCACGGCGCCGATGGTGGCGGTCATGAGCGCGATCGTGATGGCTCGGTTACGGGGCGAGTTCAATTTCCGTGTCCTCTCTGACCTATCTATCGGAGTCGGTAAAAAAAGCTTGAGTGTGAAGTGCGGCGCCGGATCGTCGAGCGCCAGTATTTTGTCGCTCAGCTTTAGCTTCGGCTGGCCGATAAGAGATCATGGCTGATGAATTAATACCTATTCCAATCGAGACCTTCCGAAGCGCCACTCGCGATATCAACTTCGACGTGTTTCTCAAGCTGTCGGACGAAAATGTCGCGCATATCTTCTCGAAGTCGACCGGAGTCGATTATAAGCGGCTTGCTCATTACATTCAGAAGGGCGTGACGCATCTCTTTATCCGCGCCCACGATCTGGCCGCGTATCAAGCATTCGTTTCCCGGCCCGCGATCGAGATTTTTAACGACCCGAACACGACCAACGAGAAAAAAATCGCGACGCTTCTGAATATGACCGAGCAGAATATGGCCGAAATTTTCGTCCAGCTGTCGGTCCGCGACGAAACCGTGGCCGATACCCGCAAACTTATCGGCAACTACGTGAAGGTGATGGGCGAGCGCCCGCAGAGCCTGGCGTTGATCCTGAAGCTCGCCTCGCACGCCGATTATCTTTATTATCACTCGATCGCGGTTTCGATCTTCAGTCTCTTCATCGCCAAGGCAAGCGGCATGTTTGACCGGCGCTTGCTGGAGCTGGTGGGCTTGGGAGGATTCCTTCACGACATCGGCTCCGTGCAGCTGCCTCCGGAAATCATGAATTCAACCGAAGAGTTCAGCACCCTCGAGCGTGAAGAAATGAGAAAGCATCCGAAGCTCGGCCTCGAAATGCTCGGCGAAACGGGCGAAGTGCCCGAAGAAGTGCGCTATATCATTTATCAGCATCACGAGCAGCCCAACGGCAAAGGCTACCCCAACGGCATATCGGGCCCGACCATGTATTATCCCGCGCGGATCGTGGGCTTGGCCGATGCGTTCAGCGCCTTGATCAGCCGACGCCCTTATCGCGAGGCGTACAAGCCGGAAATGGCGATCGAGATTCTTCGTAAAGACCCGGGAAAGTTCGACCGGCATTTGGTCGATATGCTGGCGTCGGTCATTCTGCGCCAGGCGCCGCCGGCGAAAAAAGCCGGGTAATCAGAGTTACAGGGGCGGTCAGCGGGGAGCGGGAAACCGGCCCTGGTTCCGGGGGCCGGCTCGGGCTCAGGGTGAATTAGCTGCTGCATTGATGCCGGCACGGCCGGATGCCACAATTTAAGTGGATCTATGTTGCGTGAGTGCCCAGCATTCGAAAGACGCAGCTGTAATGGCGGAAAAGTCAGAACGACAATGTCCGATTGTTCCACTCAAAAAGCAAGATTCGCGACGAGTTGCTACCAGAGGGGCGGAGCTCGCTCACAGTTTCAGTTCCAGAGCCAGCTTCCTGTTTCCAGCTAACTGACCCTGAATCACCGGAACGGCTGCCCGACACCCTTTTCTTGCGCAGGCTCCTTAGTTACCAAGATACCGCTTCCGAATCGCCGCATCCGTCCGGAAGTATTTGTACCGGTTTTGGATGATGTCCCCGGTGCGGTAATTCGAGATCCAAGGATGCGAAAGATCGTAGCGCGCGTAGTAGTAGCCTAAAGCCCAAGGCACCTCTTCTTGCTGGATCTCGTCCATTTTGGCGACGATCGCCGCTCGCGCCGGACCCGACTCCATCACGGCCATCTGCGAGTAGAGTTTGTTCATTTCCGGGTTATTGAAGTTCGCGTTCGCCGGCCCCGGCGATGCGTTCTGCCCGTAAAGCAGCTGGTAGATATTTTCTCCGTCCGGATAATCCATCACCCAACCGTCGGAAGAGATTTGGAAGTTGGCGTGCTTCATTTTTTCCAGGTAGGCGGGAAACGTATTGAGCGAAGGAGTGACGTGGACGCCGATCGCGCTCCAGGCCTTGGTGAAAAAATCGCCGAGTTGCCTGTCCGTGGTGGCGGATCCCTGCATTTCGATCGTCAAAGGCGGCAAGCCCTTGCCGTCGGGGTAGCCGGCCTTTTTGAGCAGCTCTTTCGCGCGCGCGAGGTTGTAGTCGTATTTGATTTCTTTGACGTCCGGTCGATCGGCGACGCCGGGCGGAAGCGCGGTCACTTGCTTTTTGCTGGTGCCGTTGGTGAAAAGGTCGATCAACTGCTCGCGGTCGATCGCGGACGAAAGCGCCTGGCGGAGGTACTTGTTGGAGCCGACCAATTTGTCCTTCATGTTGAAGCTGACGTAAAAGACCGTGACGCCCGTTTCAATCGTGAGCCGGATGCCCTTTGCTTCCAGGTCTGGCGCGAGATTGGTGCGGTTGACGATGGCTTGAGCCATGTTGTCCTTGGGGAGCTGGATGGCGTCCTGATCGCCTTTCAAGAATCCCAGCCAGGTCGGCTGGCCTTCTTTGATGATTTCGAAGCGGATGCGATCGAGAAACGGCAGCGTTTTTCCGGTGTCCGCCAGGTAGCCTTTGCGTTGAAATTCGGCCGACGCCTGAGTCGGGTAGAAGTCAGGGTGAAAGCCGGGATTGCGGTCCAAAACGATTTCGTGATTGCGATCCCAGCGTTTCAACATGAACGGACCCGTGCCGACGGGGTGCTCGAAGATGTTCCCTTTTTCGTCGGCGTACGCTTCGACCGCTTCGTGCGGAATGACCGAAGTGAAGCCCATGGTTAAAATGTAAACGAGTTGCGGATACGGTTTCAGCAGCTTGAACTGAACCGTGTAATCGTCGATCGCCTTGATGCCTTCAACCGGTTGCGCGAAGGCCGCGGCGAATTCTTTCGAGTTGTAGTTGCCGGCCTTGGTTAGGGAGTCGCGGAAGGCGTTGATGCCCGCGACTTTGCCGTCGAGGATCCACCATCCTTGCGAGTCGATCGAGGGGATAGCCAAGCGCTTGATGGAATTGACCAGGTCCTGGGCCACGAGCTCGCGGCCCTTGCCGTTCGTCGCTTTGAAGCAGGTATCATCGGCGAAATGGATTCCGTGACGAAGAGGGACGGTCAGGGTGAGGCGGTCTTTCGAGTACTGCGGCATCGAAGCGGCGAGCAGCGGCTCGACTTTGACGGTGTCCGAAAGATAGGAGTACTGGTAAGGCGATTCCAAAATATTCGGCAAAACGTCGTTGCTCACGGAATCGTAAGCATTGGCCGGGTCCATCGTTTTGACGTCATCGACCAGCGCGACGCTGAATACGGCGAGCTTGGCGTCCTCGGGATGCTTCTTGTGGGTGCAGGATGTCGTCATGATCGCGCAAACCGCCCAGGTGATCATCAGTGGAGTTGCCCAGCGGGACAGTTGGTCTAGCTTCATGTCTTCAGTTTCCTTTTTTAACCCGTAAAATCGCTTGTTTCATGGCTTCCGGCAGCCCGGCAGCCCTCGTGCCGCCGGCTTGCGCGAAATCAGGCTTCCCGCCGCCTCGCCCGTCGATCAGGGGCGCCAATTCCTTGAGCAAGTCACCCGCGCCGATGATTTTCGGCGCTTGCGGACCCACGCCCACAACCAGGGACGCTTTGCCGCCTTCGTCCATGCCGAGGACGAGAATCGAATCGGGGGCCTTTTGCTTGATTCGGTCGGCAAGATCGCGCAGGCGCTTGATGCCGGCGGCGTCGGCGGTCGCGATGCCGGTCACGATTCGTCCGCCGGGAATTTCGACCGCTTTGGCGAGCATTTCATCGACCTCGCCGCTCGCGCTCTTGGCTTGGAATTGCTCGATCGTTTTCCGAAGCTCGCGCTCGGTTTGGATCATCTTGTCGAGTTTGCCGGGGATTTCCTCGACCGTCGAAGCTTTGAGCTTGTCCCGAATCGCTTTCAGGTCGTTATCGCGCGCGCGCAGATAATCGAACGCGCCTTTCGACGTGTACGCGACGATTCGGCGGACGCCGGCGGCGATCCCGCTTTCGTTGCCGATCTTGAAAAGGCTGATCTCGCTCGAGTTGTCGACGTGAGTGCCGCCGCAAAGCTCGGTCGAAAAATCGCCGACCTGGACGACGCGAACGCGGTCGCCGTATTTTTCCCCGAAAAACGCGATGGCGCCCGCCGCGATCGCCTGATCTTTGTTCATCTCCCGCTTGGAGACGGCGAAAGCGCTCCAGACCTTGCGGTTGATCATGTCTTCAACTTCGGTGAGCTCGGCCTCGGTCATCGGCTGGAAGTGGCTGAAGTCGAAACGCAAGAAATCGGATTGAACCACCGATCCCGCCTGCTTGACGTGCTTGCCAAGGACTTCTCGCAATGCCCAGTGCAAAAGATGAGTCGCGGTGTGGTTGCGCGCGGTGAGCGCGCGAAGCTCGGCATCCGTCTGCTGCAGGTAGCGGTTGCCCACGCTGAGCATGCCCTTGCGCGGACGGATGTGCGCGACGATCAGCTCCGGGGTCGGGCGCTGCACGTCGACGACTTCGCCCTCGAAGCTGTCCGAGATCACGCGGCCCCGGTCGCCTTTCTGTCCGCCGCTCTCGCCGTAAAACGGCGTGCTCGAGAACACGGCTTCGATGACCGGCGAGCCGTCCTCGGCCTTGTCGTTCGAGGGAATGATGGCGATGCATTCGCCTTCTTCATCGATCTTGTCGTAGCCCACGAACTTCGGAAGCTTGCCGGCGGCTTTGAGCTCGGCCGTGATTTTGAGATAGGCGGCGTTCACGGCCTCGTCGCCGGAACCTTTCCAGTTCTTGCGCGCCATTTCGCGCTGCCGTTCCATCGACGTCTCGAAACCGGCTTCATCCACTGAGAAGCCTTTTTCGTTCAGGATCACGCGCGTGAGGTCGAGCGGAAAGCCGAAGGTGTCGTAAAGTTTGAAGGCGACTTCGCCGCTGAGCACGGAGCCGGCCTTGCCGAGCTTCTGCATCTCTTCGTCAAGCAGCGCCAAGCCGCGCTCGAGAGTGCGGAAAAACTGTTCCTCTTCCGCCAGGATCGCTTTCTCGATGAACGCGCGCTTTTCGATCAGGTCCGGATAGGCTTCTTTCATCTGATCGATCACGAACGAGGCGGTTTTGTGCAGGAACGGGCCGGTAAAGCCCAGCTTCTTTCCGTAGCGGATCGCGCGGCGGATGATTCGTCTGAGCACGTAACCGCGGCCTTCGTTCGAAGGCAAAACCCCGTCGCCGATGAGAAACGTGGTCGCGCGCGAGTGATCGGCGATCACGCGGAACGAAAACGCCGAGGGCGAGTTCCGGTCGTACGGCGTGCCCGCGAGCTTTGCCGTCTGCGCGATGATGGATTGGAAGATGTCGGTGTCGTAGTTGGTGTCGACTTTTTGCAGGATCGAGGCGAGCCGCTCAAGGCCCGCGCCGGTATCGACCGAGGGGCGGGGCAGCGGATTGAGCTTGCCGGTTGAATCACGGTCGAACTGCATGAAGACGAGATTCCAAAACTCCATGTAGCGGTCGCAATCGCAGCCCATGGCGCAGGTGGGCTTGCCGCAGCTGTATTTTTCGCCGCGATCGATGAAGATTTCGCTGCACGGGCCGCACGGGCCGGTGTCGCCCATGGACCAGAAGTTGTCTTTTTCGCCGAAGCGGTAAATTCGTTCGAGCGGAACGCCTTCCTGCTTGTGCCAGATCTCGGCCGCTTCATCGTCTTTTTCGAAGACGGTGACGTAGAGCAGTTCCTTGGGGAGCTTCAATTCTTCGGTGACGAATTTCCAGGCAAAGTGGATCGCTTCTTTTTTGAAATAATCGCCGAAGGAAAAATTTCCGAGCATCTCGAAGAAGGTATGGTGGCGCGCGGTGTAGCCGACGTTTTCGAGATCGTTATGCTTGCCGCCCGCGCGCACGCATTTTTGCGAGGACGCCGCGCGGGTATACGGCCGCGGATCTTTTCCGAGAAATACGTCTTTGAATTGGTTCATGCCGGCGTTCGTAAAGAGAAGCGTCGGGTCATTTTGCGGGACCAGCGATGAGCTGGCGACAACCGTGTGGCCGTTCTTTTCAAAGTATTTCAGGAATTTGGAGCGAATTTCGGCAGCTAACATAATCATTGGTTCTAACTCGTGCTGGGTGCACAGGCTACATCAAAGTCATTCTTGCGGCGCATCATTCTCTACGGCGAGCTTCCCTTTTTCGTGCTGGATTTTATTTTTTGTAAAAACTTGTCGTTTTGGTGCGTGGCACTTTCTAAGGCGATCTGGATGCGCCGATAGGTGGTGGGCCGAGATACTACGCGT
>JARLHE010000049.1 GCA_031292385.1 Oligoflexia bacterium | reverse complement strand
GTGACTAGCTCACCAAGCCCGACTCCGACAGTGACTAGCTCACCAAGCCCGACTCCGACAGTGACTAGCTCACCAAGCCCGACTCCGACAGTGACTAGCTCACCAAGCCCGACTCCGACAGTGACTAGCTCACCAAGCCCGACTCCGACGGTAACGAGCAGCCCGAGCCCAAGCCCTACACCTTGCGTAGGATTGTTCTGCTCGTCGAGTTCTTAAGGCCTGAGATCTGAATGGATGCGATGGAAGGCCGGGTAAACCGGCTTTCCATCAGCTAAAAGATATTCCCTTCTGACTCTCCACCCGAGCCAGCGACGATTTTGTTATATTTTAACTATTTAATTCAACGACATCAACGCAGCCGGTCAGCTTAAATAATTGTTAAAAATCCAAGTAAAATTCAAGTCTTTCGCTTATTCGACCGATTTAATTAATGGGCAAAAGCGCGCCCTTTTATGCGTGTCAGTAACAGGAATCCCTATCGCCCTATCCTCAAACGGGTAGGCAATGCGGCCGTTCTTCTTATTACCTTGGCGCTGAGCTTTGGGTCGGGCAGACCCGCGTTTACTGCCCCCGGCGCCAATTTAGCGCCTACGTTCGCCGAGAGCCAAATGCCTGACACGATTTCCTACGATTCAAGCGGTAGCCCCTATGTCATTATCCAGAAAGACCAAACTCTGGGCGAAATCCTACAAGAACTCGATTATACGCCCCTTTGGGGGCCTCATGGTTTTGTCAGAGCGACATGGCTACTCAATCGCAACCTGATCGAAAAAGAAGGAGACTTGATTTATCCCGGTACAAAGCTCCGCCTACCCTTACGAGAAATCGTGCAAACCCAAACGACACCCAAGCCTGCGAACCGCGCGATCGCGTCCGAACCGTTTCCGGCTCCGATCCCTTCGGCCGCACCCGCTTCTCCCGCGGATAGCATCGGCGATGTCATGCACTCGCTTTCGTTCTCCCTAGGCTATGGTTTGACGACACTTTCAGCCGTAGATCCAGTTACAGGAAACTCGGCCCAGCTGCTCAGCAACCACGATGTTGAACTTTCGGCCACTTGGGAGCAAGGATGGAACCCGAATTTTTCGACTTTCTTCCGGTTCTCAATCGACTCAATTGGTTTTGAGCAATCGACCAATCCGGATAAATCACTAGCAAACAGCTCGAATACCCCAACCGAACTCGGCTTCGGGGCCACCATACACGCAGGACCTCTCACCTTCGCTCCATCGCTTAGCTATGGCGATCAGCTCTTCGTCCGCGGGTTGACCACGAACACCGTAACGATCGATTCGTTCGCCGTGCCAATGGCACAGCTTGCGGTGAGTGCCGAGCTCTATTGCCAAAAAAGCACAAGCCTTGGTGTCGAAGCCTCAGGCGCCTTCCTGGGCCCGGTCACAACCGACGCATATTCGGCGCATGCTGGCTCAAGCTACTCGGGCGGGCTTTATATGGAAAAGGATTTTGGCACCGAAAAATCACACGGCGTGCGCTTGGACGCAGGATATGTCGAACGCAACCAAAACACCTCGATCGTCAATCTCAGCGAAAAGAGCATTTTTGCCGGCATCAGTTTTCATTTTCCTCTCTTTGGCGGAGAAAAATAAACGGCTGTTTTAAGCCGCCTTCCGCTCTGTTTTGGATTTTCGCGTCTGGAGCGCCTTCAGGTACGGACTGTTTTCAAGCGCCTCGCGGTCCCAGTGGCCGAGATCCGCCGCAGCGTCGTACGTGCGCTGGAAAAACTCGGCCAGCAAGGCGTCGGGAGATCGCGACGCACGAACGACATAGTAAGGAAGAATGAACTCCCTGAGCCGCGCATCGTAATAGGCACCGATCGGAACGGGCGCTGCTTCGAATCCGGCCGGCTGCGGATAGGCGTAACTGTAAAATGCGGCGCGGGGGAAGGCATCGCTCCCCGGCCAGAATCCCACGCTGCTCACCTCGTGCGAGTACGCCTCGCGAGTGATCAGGTCGGGCAGATGCGGAACGCCGCCAGGATGCTCCGGCGCGCGGCGGCCCGAGAAGCGGGTAAGCGCCAGATCGAAACTGCCCCAAAAGAAATGCACCGGACTCACTTTCCCGCTGAACAACGAACGAAATTGCTTCATCACGCGGTCGCACTCCAGAAGCACGCGCCAGAAACGCTGGGCATACTCGGGATCATACGCGCGATGAGAAAAATCCTGTGCGAAAGGCACCGCTTCGGGAAGCTCGTTAGGGGCGCCGTGAATCACGGTCGCGATCCCGCACTCGCTCAGCGCGCCGAGGCACTTCTCATGAAAGGATGCGACGGGCTCAGCCGCCAGACGCAGCTCGCTCACGCGGCCATCGCTCCGGCTGATCCGCAGCACATGCGCGATGAAATCGAAATCAATCGCGAACGAGACCCCGTCAGCGTGAATCAGGGAAGTCGTCAAACCGCGCTCCGTCACGTAAAGCGTCGAGCTCCAGGAATGATTGAGCCGCGGGGATTTCGAAAGCCGGACCTTCCCAACGATCTGCGTCCAGAGATGCAGGGTTTTCGCGGTCTCGCGCCAGTTGCCGTAATCGAGCTCGACCCACCTGCCAGCGCCGTTCATTGTCATTTCAAGCCGCCTGTTCGATCATCGTCTCATCGATGTAGCACCACTTCCAATCCTCGCCCGGCTCGAACGAGCGGATGATCGGATGCCGGGTCGTGTGGAAATGCGCCGTCGCATGGCGATTCTTCGAGCTGTCGCAACAACCGACATGCCCGCAAGAGAGGCAAAGCCGGAGATGCACCCAGTCGTCGCCTGACTTCAGGCAATCTTCACATCCTTGTGGCGTGCGAGGTTCCACGTTTCGGATTTCAGCAAGATGGCTGCAGTTAGAGCTCATGAAGCGAAACGAATGCAAGATCCGGTTCGCTCGGAATCTCCGGCCTTTCAAAGTACCAGCCGACGTGCGATCCTTGATTCGAAACATTATGATTCAACGACTCGCAAAACCTTTTTGGCAGCCCGATTCCGGATTGATTCGTCTCATGGTCGGAGCGATCTTCCTTTCGGAAGGCATTCAGAAGTTTATTTTTCCCGCTGAGCTGGGCGCGGGGCGTTTTGCCCGAATCGGACTCCCAGTTCCAAGCCTGCTCGCGCCGTTCGTCGGTGGAGTCGAAGTCATCTGCGGATGCCTGATCCTGCTGGGCATCATGACCCGCCTGGCGACGCTCCCGCTTTTGATCGACATCCTGGTGGCCATCGTAACAACGAAAGTTCCCATTCTGCTTCACAACGGCGCTTGGGCGGCCGCGCACGAGGCGCGGACGGATTACGCGATGGTGCTCGGGTTGGTTTTCTTGCTCACTTAAGAACCGGCGTTACGCTGTTCGGCGCTACGGATGCGTGAGTTCCTGGACCGCGCCGTTCGTGAGCTGAGTGTTATAGTAGTTCACCGCCTGGAGCCAGCCATCCATAAAATATCCAGGCCCAGAGATACTGCCGATCCACAGCTCGGTTAAGTCGTTCGGAATCGTGGCGCTACTGGATGTCGATATCGCTCCTTGCACCGCTCCAGCCACGTTATTGGTCTGGTAGCCGATCGCGCCGGTCATGACGCTCCCTAAGGAGGCCGTCAAATTCGGTGTGAATTGCTGGGTGCCACCGGATTTAATCTGCGCGGTCATGCTGGTCGTCGAACCCAAGAAGATGCCGATCCCGTTCGAGGTGGTTCCATCATCAAACATGAACATCCGGTTGGCGTTCGGAGAAGCCCACGTCGGGAAAATTCCTGCCGAAACCACCGTTCCCGCGGACGCATTGAACCAGGAGCCCAACGAAGGAATCGTAGCGATGTCAGCGGAGCGGGTCATCGCGGTCGTTGTCGTCGGGATGTAGCTGGTCATCATCGCGCCTTGTTCGAGCTGCGCGCCCCAGACGTAAACCGCCGCCACTCCGGTGCCTTGATAAAAATCCGATCCGCCGCTCACGATTCGCAGCAATGCACGGACTGACGTTCCTGAAGTATCGGGCTGACCTGATAAAGTGCAGCGATACCATCCGTTTGAAAGCGCCTGAATGGATGCAGTGGCCCCGCTTCCATTTCCGAAATTGGATAAAGCGAACGTGCTTCCAGTGCTCGTGAGGTTGAACCTGCCGCCGACCCCGCTTCCCGTGTTCGCCTTGTTGTAGATGAAGAATTCAAGCTGACTCCGGCTTGATGCGTGCGCATAAAAACTGAGTGTCCAGGTTTGAGCGACCGTTGCCGTCGCATCCTGATACACGTCATGATGGCTGCTGCTGCCATCGGTTCCCTCGGTGATCAAGGTGGCGGTTGACGTGCCGTCGGGCGCTGTCAAGGCGTTTGACGTGATTGTTTCGTCCGAAAGCGACCAGCTCGTGCCCCCGACTGCGGCGCTGTAAAGCAACGAGTTTGTCCTCGATTCTTCGATCAACAGGCCTTTCAGCGATCCTACGCTGTATGGATCATAATCGAAGCGCGGGCCGTAGGCGGGAGACCCGGAGGTCGCGATCGGTTGGGAAGCCGAGGATCCTAGCTCAAGCTGGGGCAAGCCCATCCGAAGCGTATAGTTCAGCGTTTGCCCCGAATTGTAGTAATAGACAAAGTGAGGGTAAACGTAAGCTGTGGTCGCGTCGCTGATTGTACCCGAAAGCGTCGACCGCTGGGTCGCCAAAGCAGAAGAAGTCGGACTGTTCCAAGCGTTGGTCACATCGGAAGCCCCCGTGCCGCCGGATTTGGTCGCGGAAATCAGAGCCTGGTAACCAGCAGGGGCGGTGCCGTTCGAGATTCTGGTGTACCACGACATCGTCCAGCTTTGGCCGACAGATGCGGCGATATAAGTCGAGCTTTCCGGAATGATCCAACAATAACCGTTCACCGTGAACGTGCCGGAATACGCGATATCGATATAAGAAATGCCGTCCTCCGTGCCATAAGCGTAGCTCGCGCTGGGGCCGCCACTACAGCCGATCGACCAATGCGTTGGCACCGTCGAAGGCGCGCTTCCTCCGACCATCGTGTTGTTCCTCACGAAATTCTCGGCAGCCGCGGTAAGGGTTCCGGAAGAGTTGTAATACATCGGAGCGGAAATACCGCTGCCTGCGGTATTGGTGAACTGTACTACGGTAGGATAGCTCGTGTTCTGGTTCGAGAGCGAACTCTGCATGAAGTTCAGGTTCAGAGTCGGCGTATCTGTCACGACCGCGAAGCCATCGCCCTGCGTGACGGAGGAGACGTTTCCTGCGTTGTCGACGGCCTTGATCGAACCGTAATACATATTACCATCGGTGAGGCTTAAACCCGTGACCTGGTAAAAAGTCACGTTGCCGACATTCGTCCAGTTCACGATGTCCGTGCCACCCGCTGTCGATCCAATCGCCAGCATGTAGTAAGCGATGCCGCTTGCGCCCGAGCCCGAATCGGTCGTCGCGTTCCAGGTCATGAGTGGTGACTGCGTGAGGCTGGTCGTATAGTTTCCATCCGCGAAAGTACCGACCGCGTTCGGCGCTGTCGTATCGCGATCGTAGGTGCCGCTCGATGTCGAGCTCGTGTTGATTCCATCCGACTGAGTGAAGTTGAACGTGTAATTGCCGTCGGTCGAAACCGTGCTCGAAGTCCATGACCACGTGCCTGAGTTCGAGCAAGTCGTGCTGCTGCTTTGCGCGCCAGAGATCGTGATCGTCAACCCTGGCGCGCAGGTGCCGGAATAAGTGACCGTGCTGCCGTTGTTGATGACCGAGCTTGTCGTCAGCGCAAGCCCGGTGCTGATGTTGGCGAGATAAATCGTTTCGCTCGTATTCGTTCCAAGCGTAGCGCCCGTCGGTGAGCCAAGAGTCATAATGACAGTCAAATTATTGCTGGAAGTCGTATTCACTGTGAATTGCGCGAGCGCGATGCTCTGCCCAGCGGTGAAGGTCAGTGTGCCGCTGCTCGAAAGGCCTGAGTAATCCGTGCCGGAAACCGCTGTTCCTGAAATCGTGTACGGTACCGTGATCGTCGACATCGCGGGCTGCGAGAGCGACGCCACGAAGAACGCCTGGCCATCCGACTGCATCACTGATTGCGACGATTGCGTGAGTGTCACCGAGGGCGTGTAGACCCGCGGGCTATATTGATTTGGGTTCGACAGCATCTGAAGCTGTTGGTTGGATAAGCGAACAGGATAATAAGTCAAGCGGTCGATCGCACCGTTGAAGTAGTTTCCACCGGCTTGAGATCCAATATAGAACGTAGATAAGCTTGAAGGGATCGTTAGAGCGGTACTCGTGCCCGTCAGAACCCCGCTGTTCGTGGAGGTAAAATCAGCGGTATTGTATTCCACCGCTATCGGGGTTTCGGCGGACGAGCTAAATGTTCCGCTCGAGAAATTTTTAACCGTTCCGCTATAAGCCGTTTCCCAGTAAACGTTTGCGGAAGCGCTCTGGCTGACAAGCTCGAATCGATTGCTCGAGCTCGTGTACATATCGAACCACATCGGATATTTCCCGGAGGTCGAGGTGGGATACTCGGCGATGCCCTCCGTATAGAAAGAACCGGAAGTGTAGTTAAACCACGAAAAGCTCGTGCTCGATACGTCATCCGCCTGGCGGGTCACGGCCGCGGTTGTCGTCGGAATATAGCTCGTCGGGAAGGCGCCGACCTCGAGTTGCGCGCCCCAGACATAGGCGCCGGAAGCGCCGTTCCCAAGATACGACCCGCTCCCGCCCGAGGCAAGCTGCGCGCACGCAATTAAGGAAGTGCCGGAAGTGTCGGGTTTGCCCGAAAAGCCTACCCGATACCAGCCGCTTTGCAGCTGAGTAAAGAAAACGGTGGAATTGCTTACCCCCGTGCCATTGCCGCCGTTGTTGAACGCATTGAGAGTGCCGGATCCCGTTAACGTGACCACTGCGTACACGGTGTTGGCCGTAGCTCCGGCGTCGGCCAGGTAAATAACGAATTGGCTTCGCCCATTCGGTAAGATATAGAAGCTGGTCGACCATGTTTGGGCATCAGTCACACTCGAGACGGTTTGACAAACTTTGTGCGCGCTGTTTGAAGTATTTTCGGTCAGTAACGTGGCTGAAGATGTCCCGTCCGGCGCCATCACGCCTGGGTAGGTAAGAGTCCCTCCCGTGGCGGTCCAGGAAGCCGCGGTCAGATTCGATGAATTCAATAAGTAGTTTTCGCGGAGCTCTTCGACCAGAAGTCCGTTCGGTTGATGGGTTGTCGGATTGTGATCGATGCGGGGAACATTGGCCGCCGCATAATTAATGAGGCCCGTGGCATCCATATAGCTTCCGGTCGAGGAGCGCGCGAAAGTGATCGAATTATACGGCGCTTGGCTGATCTGACTTGCGGGATTGTACATCGCAGCGAAGTTGAGATCTAAAGCAGGTCTTTGGATCGTGATCGTTTGAGAGGAGTTCGTTCCCACGGTGTAGCCAGTACCCGATCCTAAAGTCACCGTGATCGTTGGATTCGTGCTCGAGCCGTCGTCAATCAATGTAAAGCTCAAGGTTGCGCGGCTATTTCCGGCTGCAAATACAAAATTCCCGTTTGAAAGACCGGCATAGTTTGTTCCGCTCACGGCAGTCCCGCCCACCGTGTAGGGAACGGTAATCGCAGTGGTTGCAGGTTCAGAGAGCGCCGCGGTCACGTAGACCGTTCCTTGCGGATCGATCACGGCTTGAGAGGTAAGCGTCAGATTAGCCGTTGGTTGGTAGGTACGGAAATAATTAGAGGTATTGCTGAACGACGTGACCGTGTTTCCGGATAAAAGCTGATTATAGTATGTGGTGCGTGTGAGGGCTCCATTTAAAGTATAGTCACCTCCGCCGAGCACCAATCTCGTCGCGTTTCCGATTGCAGCACTGTTCGAAGTGGACAAAGAGGATCCATTGAGAGTCGCCGCAAGATTGTTGGTAGTAAATGTCGCTGCGGTACCGTTGATTTGACCAAGACCCACGGTGCCCGGCGATAGGTATCCATAATTGGTACCGCCGCTGCGGGTTACAAAACTGATCGTGTGAGCACCTGGATCATTGATAAAAAACCCAGAACGGTTATTGCTGGTGGTGTCGTCAAATGCGGCGACCCAAGGCCAACTCGAGGTCGACCATCCTGCCGAGTGAGTAAACGGAACGTAAAGCGTACCCGTCCCCTGCGTGTACCATGAAATATTTGAAACAACCGCACTGTCGCCGCTGCGGGTGACGGATGCCGTTGCCGTCGGGATGTAGCTTGTCGGGAACGCGAAGTTTTCCAGCTGCGCACCCCAAGCGTAAACCGTACCGGTAGTCGAGTTGAACCCCGAAGGGTAAAGTTGGCACGCGGCATGGGTGTTCCCACTGGAGTTGTTCGCAATAGTGGCGCTCAGTCGATACCAACCGTTTCCGGCATTGGTGAGTGAGCAATTTGTCCCTGCGGTGCAACCACTCAGGGAATGGTTGGACCACGTGATATTGGCGCCTTGGTTAATGCCGGTTCCGTTGTAAAGGTTTGTGATAATTAGCGTTTGAGCGGCGCTTCCTTGCTTGAGATAAACGGAGCAGGTCCAGGAAGACGAATCGTTGGCGATAGTCGCGCCTGTGCCGGTATAACCGTTAGCCGTGGTTGTTTGATTCAGAAGCGCTCCCGTGTATGTTCCATCGGGCGCCCACGCACTGTCGGCTGTCGTAACCTCGCCGCTGACCCCGCTTCCGGAAGCCATCACTGACGGAAGGACGACGTTCGTGCTGTGCTGCTCGATCAAAAGCCCATTCGGCTGCCCAGTCGTCGGATTGCAGTCAATCCGCGGCTGATTGACGGCTGCGGTTTTGATCAGCCCGTCGCAATCCATATAGGTGGCGGTCGATGCGCGCGTGAACGTAATTCCCGCCGACGCAAGGCTCGATTGGGTCGGATAAATCATCGTCGCAAAATTCAGATCCAAAGAAGGCTCACGAATCGTCAGCGTTTGGCTGGTCGTCGACCCCAAGGCCACCGGGCCCGTCGGTGTTCCCATGTTGAGAACGATCGTGGCGTTGGGAGTTGCGGGGCTTAATTGATCGAGGATCGGAATCGAGATCGTCTGCGAGCTTTGACCCGAGCTGAAAGCGACAGGGCTTGCCGTGTAGGTGTAATCCGTATTGTTCACGGCGGTCGATGAGCCATTGACCGAGATCGGAATCGAGATCGAGCCTGTTGCCGGGCTATTGAGGCTCACCGTGACGGTTGCCGTGCCCTGGTTGATCGCGATATCTTGCGTTGCAACCGAGAAGCTCACCGTAGGAATCACGGTGATGCCGCTCTCGGTTCCGGCAATGGAGCTTGTGACTGTATCGGTTGCCGTAATGCTTTGCGTGCCGGCCGTGGCCAGGATGAGACCTGAAAACGTATGCGTGCCCGCATCTCCACCGCTGCCGGTAAACGTGTAATTCAAGGGAAGCGTGGCGCTGGCATCGCTTGAAGTGAAAGCAATCGTCCCCATATAGCCGGTGACCGTATTGCCATAGAGGTCTTTGACGAGGACCGTGATCGAATTAGAGCTTCCCGCGTTCACGCTTGAAGGAAAGCCCGAGAGAACGAGCGTTGATGCGCCTGCAGGGCTTACAACAATTCCGCTCTCGCTTCCCGTGATACTTCCGGTCACCGTATCGGTTGCACTCAGAGTCTGCGTGCCGACCGTTTTAAAAGTGCCGGAAAACGAGCCCGTGCCCGAGGTGAGCGTTGCATTCGTGGGGAGTGCGGCGTTCACATCAGTGGAGCTGAATTGAACGGTGCCTGAATAGGCAGTTGCGACGTTTGAATACTGATCCAAGGCGGTCACGGTAAACGAATTGGCCGTACCCGCGTTTGTTGACGATGGATATCCCGTCAATGAGAGCGTTTGCGCAGGTCCTGGAATGGCCGTTTCAGTGAAGGTGAGTGTCGCAGGCGTTCCCGGAAGGGCGGTCGTCTGGCGCGCGACCGTCAGCGTGTAGCTTCCCGATACCGTGCCTACGGTAAAGCTCGTTGCGGCATAGCCTGAGCCATCGGAGGTGCCCGTACCGGATCCAACCGATGCGCCGCTGCTTGGCGTAAAGGTGAGAGTCGTGCCCGAGACCGGGTTATTGTAAATATCTTGCACCTGCGCTTTGGGCTGGGTACCGACCGAAGTTCCAACGGTTGCGTTTTGGCTATTGCCCGCGATGAGAGCCAGGTGATCGGCTGTTGCCGATTGAACAATGATCGGCGACTGAGTGCCCGTAATCGAGCCTGTTACCGTATCGGTTGCCGTAATCGAGAGCATCGAGCCTTGCGTTTTTAAGGTGACGCCCGAGAAGGCGTGCGCCCCCGCATCGCCGGTGGTGAAGGTGTAGCTTGAGGGGAGAGTGGCCGCCGTATCGGTCGAAGTGAAGGCCACGGTACCCGTATAGCCGGTTGCCGTATTGCCGAACGTATCCTGCGCCGTGATGGTGATGCTCGCACTTGTGCCCGCGGTCGTGGGACTTGGGTAACCTGAAACAACCAGCGTACTTGCGGCAGCAGCGGTAATAGTAAACGTGCTCGAGGTCGCCGTCGACGAGGCCGTCCCGCCCGAGCCCGAGGTATCGGCCTTAGTCGCTAAAAGTGTTTTACCGCCTGAGACGTTCATCTTAAGGCCTTGGCCTGAAAAATTGGCCACACCCGAAACCGCATTCACGCTCGTTGTTCCCAAAAGCGTGCCCGTCCCTGAAGCAAGTGTCAGCGTAATGCTCGCACTCGCATCGGCACCCGTGGTCACCGTATTTCCTTGAGCATCTTCAATGGTGATCACGCCTTGAGTGCCCCAAGCCGTTCCCGCCGTACCTCCTGAAGGAGTCGTGGTCCAAACAAGCTGCGAAGCAGGCCCCGGAACGAAGCTTACGCTCCCTCCTGATTTTGAGATCGGACCCGTGATCGAAAGCGTTTCGGTCTGCGCAATGGTTGAGCTCATCGTGCAGGTCGAAACACCGCTCGCATTCGTCGCCGAGCATGCGCCGTAGGAATTGCCTGAGCCTGAAGCCGCAAAGCTTGGTGTGATGCCGCTCACGGGGTTGCTGTTCACGTCCTCAAGCGTGATCGTGATCGTTGAGGTCGATGAGCCATTCGCCGTGACCGGTCCCGTGCCCGTGATCGTGGAGTTCGCAACCGACACGCTGCTTGCGATGAAAGTGACCGTGGTCGTATCGCTCGTAAAACCCGATGGGGTTGAGATCGCAAGTGTCTTCGTCTCGGCAACAGTTGAAGCGATCCCGCCCACTGCCTGGCCCGAGGCGTTGGTCACGCTCGCTGGCTGCGTGAGAGTGTTGCCCGAGCCCGTGGCCGAAAACGCCACGGTCTGTCCAGGCACAGGGTTGCCATACGCATCTTTAAGCGTGATCGTGATCGCGTCGGTCGTTGCG
>JARLHE010000048.1 GCA_031292385.1 Oligoflexia bacterium | reverse complement strand
TCAACCAGTTTGGGGGTGTCTATAGCCGCGGGGTTCCACCTGATCCCATCTCGAACTCAGAAGTTAAGCCCGCGCACGGCGATCCTAGTACCGAGGAAGCTCGGCGCTAACCTAGCTCGATGCCCCCATTTATTTCAAAAGGCCCTGCCTTTCATCTGCGCATGTTTTCATGAAGCGATGATTCAGCAGGGCCTTTTTATTTTCTGCTAATCAGCTTATTTTACAAAGACATGACGCAAGTGTCGCCTTCCAGTCAGACTCCACGCAAAACTCTCATGATTCGCTTGAGCAGTTTGGGCGACGTCATCTTGGCAAGTGCGGCCCTCACGGCCGCGGAGCGTCGGCAAAGCCCATCTCAAATTCATTGGGTTGTTTCTCGCGAATACGCCTCGCTTTTGCGTGGGCATCCGGCGATTCATAGGCTTTGGGAGTTCGATCGCTCCACCGGTTTTCTGGGCTGGCTTAAACTCTGCGAGAAGCTGTGGCAGGAAGGCTTCTCCGAAGTGATCGATCTTCATTCCACCCTGCGATCGAAGCTGGCGAAGCTTTACTTTTTTGTCCGCTCAAAGCTTGCCTCATCAAGGCTTGCCAAGACCCCGATGCCCGAGTGGCGCACGCTCGATAAGCAGAGAATTCGCCTGTACGGCTATTTTATTTTTCGGGCGCTTTGGCCCGAGGACTGGAGGCCGGGTGCGCTGGTGGAGAAATTTTCCAAAGTCGCGGGCGGAGACGGGAGCGAGCGGCCGGATTTGAGTCACCTTTTACGACAAGGCGCGAGTCTGCCGGAGGATTTTCTGGCGTTCGCGTCTCGCCCCTATCTAGTGGTCATGCCGTCCTCTCGATGGGAGGGAAAGAAATGGCCGGTTCGCCAGTTTCTTCAGTGCCTGTTGAAGTTTGGGATGCCCGTCGTTGTCTTGGGCGGCCGCGAAGATCGCGAAAGCCAGCTTTTGATCAAACTGCTCGAGCAGTCAGGCCATCCATTTTATCCGGGGGTCGCGGTTTTTGATTTTGTCCAGCTTGCGCTCGTGATCGAGCGTTCCGAAGGATTTCTAGGCAACGATACGGGACTTGCCCATTTAGCGGAAGCGGTGGGTAAGCCGGTGACCACGGTTTTCGGGCCCACGGTGCCTGAAATGGGTTTTGGGCCTTGGCGATCGGAGAGCCGCTCGGTGCGCTCATCCCTTTGGTGCAGCCCGTGCGGCAAGGACGGGCGTTTCTGTTTTCGCGTGAATGATCGTTTTGCCTGCCTTCAGCAGGTTTCGGCGGATGAGGTCGTGAAAAACTTACGGGCGATGACTCGTGTTTGAGCTTTATCGCTGGTGTTGTGTCCGAGTTTTGAAGCCGCTTCTGGAAAAAAGGTTTTTCAGCGACGTATCGGCGCGTGAGGCGATTTTCGCGACAAAACCCGCCGGCAAAAAAGGCGGGCGTTTCTGGTTTCATGCCGCCAGCGTCGGCGAGCTTGAAATGCTGATTCCGGTGATTCAGTCGTGGCTTGAAGCCCAAAAAGATGCCGAGCTGATTTTGAGCATCTTCAGCGAGTCGGCAAAGAGCGCTCTAGCGGCATTTTCGGAGCAAACGAGGCAACGGATCCAGGCGCGTTTGATTTACGCCGGGTACTCCCCCTGGGAGGGGGAATGGCTGAAGGCGCTGACTCTCTATCAACCGGATCGCTTTGTGACCGCGAGATATGAAGCCTGGCCAGAGCTTTGGGCCGCGCTTGGCGCGCGTGAAATCCCTCTTTCGGTGGTCGGGGCCCGTTCGCGCGGGTCGCTGAGGACGGCTCGACGGCTGGTTCGGCTTTTCGGAGGCCGACTGCCCTTCTTTCAGTTTTTCACGGTCGATCGCTCGGAAGTCGAGGGGTTGCGCGCCGATTTTCCCGATGCCGAGGTCGAGGAGATGGGCGATCCTCGTTGGGAGCGGGTTTTTGCTCGCACATCGCAAAGTCATCCCCGAGCTCGGGCGCTGACTCAAGGGCTTGCAGGCTTGCCTAAGCCGTGGGGCGTGATCGGAAGCGCATGGATCGAAGATCTGGAGTTTTTGGGAAAGGATCTTTTTGCGCACCCAGGGACGGTCTGGGTCGTGCCCCATCAAGTCGGAACTGATTCCATCGAGCGGTTTGAGCGGCTTTTCGATGCGTGGAAAATACCGTTTTTGAAAACGTCCCGCTTCGGCGGCTGGCTTGAGGGCGGCGGCTTGCCCTGCATTTTAGTGGATGAAATGGGGTTTCTCTCCGAGCTCTATGCGAGCGCGGAATGGGCTTTCGTGGGTGGCGGCTTCGGTCAGTCGATCCATAATCTCATCGAGCCGGCGATTCACGGCATCCCGGTCGCTTGCGGGCCCGCGGGGATAACGCGGTTTCCGGAGGTCGAGCTTCTTCGAGAGTGGGGCCAGCTTTCGATTCTGCGGCAATCCGAGGATTGCGCGCGCTGGATGAATCAGCGTGCCGTACCGGAGGCCCAGCGAAAGGCCTGGCGAGAGAAGGCGCTCCTGCAGCGGGGAGCGGCCGCCCGGATTGTCGCGCGCTTTTGACCTCGTTCGGGGTTATGGTAGCATTCTGGGTATGAGCCAAGTCGCCCCGTTGAAAGTCTGTCTTCGCTTGAGAATGAGCGCCCATGATGGTCATTACGCGGGCGGTTTAGTCGATGGGGCGCGGATGCTTCAGTTGTTCGGAGATGTGGCAACCGAGCTTTTGATCCGTCACGACGGTGATGAAGGATTGTTTCGCGCCTATTCTTCGGTCGAGTTTCTTGCTCCTGTCTATGCCGGGGACTACATCGAGGTCGAAGGGCATATCGTCCGGGTGGGAAAAACCTCCCGCGAGATGGAGTTTGAGGCCAGAAAAGTCATTCAGCCGCTTCCCCGCGAGCGAGGAGGGTTGGCGGTCTCCTCCGCCGAAGTGCTCTCGACCCCGGTGGTGGTGTGTCGAGCCCGGGGCACGTGCGTGACTCCTCTTGAGCTTCAAAGGAAGCAGAAATCGTGAGCCAGCGCTTTGAGTAAGCACGGTGATCAATATGACTGGATCGTGGTCGGAGATGATCCAGGTGCATTGCTGAGCGCGGGGCTTGCCGCCAAGCTCGGCCTTTCGGTGCTGGTGTTGCCGCTTTTGAAGTCGCGCGGGGTTTTGAAAACCAAGAACGATAAGTTTCTGGACCCGGAAAGCAATCTTCTGCTCGGAGTCGGCAAGCCGGACGACGGCGGCGATAGCGGGTTTGGGCTGCTGGGAAGATGCTTGGAGCAGCTCGGGATTACCGCAGCGGAGCTTTCGGCTTTTATTGCCGAAGACGCGCTTCCTCAGGTTCTTACGCCTCATTGCCGGATTCAGGCCATGGGGTCCGCCGAGAAAATGAGCCAGGAGCTTCGGCGTGAATGGGGCGACGAAGAGTTGAAAGGCTCGGGATGGGCGACGGCGCTAGCTCACTCTGAAAAAGGGATTCAAAAATATTGGTCTCTGTTGCCTGAGGCCTACGCACAGGCCGCTCAGTCAAAGTCGTTTGGGCAGGCGGCGCTGGATCGATTGTTCCCGAAATCCGCGCGGCATGCGGGAGCGTTGGCTTCGGTGAGCTCTCGGGGGCTCAAGGACAAGGCCGTTGCCGGGAAATGGTTTTCTCGGGAGCGTTTGCGAAATCACGCGCACGCGGATTTTTTCGAGGGGTTATGGGCCGGCCTAGGAGGTTCGAGTTTCTCGAGCCCGCGTCGGTTTCAGCTTTTGCAGCTCGCGGCTTTGCGGGCGGGCGCGGTGTCGGTTAGCGGAGGGAACGCGGCCTTTCGGAATCTGCTGCTGAAGCTCGCGAAACGAAACGGGGCCGACGTCGAGCTGGAAGCCGAGTGCCAGGCCGTGTTCGTTTCTCATGGAAAATTTGTCGGAGTGCAACCCCATGGGCATGGCGGAATGATCAGCGGAAGCGGGGCAATGTTGGGGGTTCCGTTACTGCTGGCCGCCCCTTGCGTTTCGTTTAACATCGGGACCGGAAGTCCGATCCAGCTTCAAGGGCGCAGCATTCCCGATGGTTGGAAGCTGACGCTGGCGATTTCGGTTCATCCGGAAGCGATTCCTCCCGGCAGCTCTCGCCGGATGGTTTGGCACGAAGAGGGCGCGCCTTCGATCGAGATCGAACTGACGCGCGGAAGCGGCTACGGAGTCCGCGAGTCAAGTTCCAGCCGCTGCGTGATCATGGCGAGAACGGTGATGCCCATGACGCCGGAAAGTTTGACCTCGCAGACGCAGCGCCTGACGGCGGCACGGATGCTTCGCAAGCTCACCGAGACTTTTCCGTTCCTGGATTACCATATCGAATGGATTTATCCCGATTTCCGATCGGACGAATCGCAGGAATTCGCTGAGGTGTATGGCTTTTCGTCCCTGACGGCGATTCCCTCGAATCTCCTATGTTTCGGGGTGTCGGGCAACGGCATTCAGACCGGGATCGAGGGCCTGTTTGTTTCCTCGGGTGAAAGCTTTCCTGAGCTTGGGTCGCTAGGCTACGCGGTCAGCGCGATCGAAGGCGTGAACTGGGCCGCGCGGCGCTCACAGATCTCGGGTCCGTTTGCAAACGGACCCGGGCCGGACTCAAGAGCGCAAACCCTTCCAGGGTAGGAGCGTTTCCGCCGACTCCTGAAAGCGCGCCTCGGGCTGCGGAGTTTTCGGGTTTTCGCCGAGCGATCCGCGATCGAGCACGTTGCGATACAGCTTCAGATAGCTTTCCGCCATCGCGATATGCGTAAAGCCTTGAAAGACCCGTTTGCGGCAAGTCTCGGGAGAATAGTTTCCGTTCATGAGACGTTCCAGCAGCACTGAGGCTTCGTGGCTTAGGGCGCCCACGTCGGGTGTGACAATCTCGGGAAGGGATCCGTATGGGGTACCGAAAACGGCGCAGCCGCTGGCAAGCGCCTCGGTAATGGCGATGCCGAAAGGTTCCGGCCAGCGCACCGGAAAGAGCAGTGCCGAGGCCTTGCGAAGATAGCTTCGTTTTTCGGCGTCTCCCACCATTCCGAGATAGCGGATTCCGCCAAAGGCCGGCAGAAAACGATGAAGTCCTTTGGGCCAGTCGCGGCTGCCCATGACGTAGAGAGGACGGTTCGCGGCTCGGGCGATCTCGATCGCGCCGACGAGGTTTTTCACCTTCCAAGAGGCCTTCGCTAAGAATACGAGCGCGTTTTCACGTGAGCCGGCCGGATCGCACGGATATTCATCCGGGTCGATGCCGTTGTAGACGAAGTGGGTCGCGCCGTGGTTTTCCGCGTGCTTCCTGGAAATGAAGACCGTATTGGGGTGGAAGCGCTCGCCGGGCCGGCCGTTGCCTTGGATCGTGACCAGAAAAGGTTTCTTCGGCGGCGTCGCAGGGGTGCCCCAAAGGTGAACAATGTCGGCATCGGCGGGAATGAGGGCTTCCCAGCCGCCTGGCACGCTGTCGCCGTTTTCCAGCGCGATGACCGTCGCTCCCTCGATCGCGCTTCCGGGACGGGCAATCAAAGTGACTTGGTGGCCGAGCTGAAGCAAGGCTTTTGCGAGCCAGTAAACGATTCGCTCCGTTCCTCCGTACTTGGGAGGCGGAATCAGGGCATCGTGATAGAGGACAATGTGCATGGCTTCTGTTATGGTTAGTACAAATTCACTATGATTCAAAGATATTCTCGTCCCGAAATCGCGGCAGTTTGGCAGGATCAGCATCGTTATCTGGCTTGGCTTAAAGTCGAAATGGCGGTTTGCGAAGAACTCAAGCACGAAGGGGTCATTCCTCGGAAAGATTTTGCCGAGCTGAAGAAAAGAACCGACCGGTTGATACGCGAAGGGGGCGTGGATCCCAAGCGCGTCGATCACTTCGAAGCGATCACCCGCCACGACGTGATCGCCTTTACAACTGCGGTTGCCGAGAGAATCGGTCCGATTTCGCGCTATATTCATTTTGGGCTGACCTCTTCGGATGTGGTGGATACGGCCCTTTCGCTTTTGATCCTCGAGGCCGGCGAGATTTTAAGAAAAGACATCGAAGCCTTGATGAAGACGCTGCTTGGGCGGGCCCGGGAGTATCGGGATCTGCCTACGATCGGCCGCTCGCACGGGATCTTCGCCGAGCCGACCAGCTTCGGGCTCAAGTTCTTGGGCTGGTATGTGGAATGGCGCCGCAATTTAGAGCGCCTGGATCGCGCTTTGGATGGCGTACGGACGGGTAAGCTTTCGGGCGCGGTGGGGGCCAATCCTCATTTCGGGCCTGAGTTCGAGCGCAAGGTGCTCGCTCGCCTGGGATTGCGGCGCGAGCCGGTGAGCACCCAGGTGGTGCCGCGAGATCGGCATGCCGAGTTTCTCTCCGTTTTGGCGATTTGCGGATCGTCTTTGGAGCGCATGGCCGTCGAGCTCAGGCATTTGCAGCGTTCGGAAGTGGGAGAAGTCATTGAAGGCTTTCAGGCCGGACAAAAGGGTTCAAGCGCGATGCCGCATAAGCGGAACCCGATTTCCTCGGAAAATATTTCGGGCTGCGCCCGTTTGTTGCGATCTTACGCGGCCGCCTCGCTTGAAAACGTGGCGCTTTGGCATGAGCGCGATATCAGCCATTCCTCGGTGGAGCGCGTGGCGTTTCCGGATGCGACGATTCTTTTTGACTACGCGATATCCCGCATGGATCGGGTGATTCAGCAGCTTTCTGTGCGTGAAGAGCGGATTCGCGAAAATCTGGAAAAGGCGGGTTCGACGGTTTTCTCGGGCCATTATTTGCTGGCGCTCGTTAAGGCCGGGGCGACTCGCGAAGAGGCGTACGCGTGGGTGCAAAGTTGCGCGATCGGGAGCCTTGAGGGACAGGGGGAATTTGTTTCCCTGCTTTTGAAACATCCGGAAGTCACTAAAAGGCTTACGCCGGCGAAAATTCGGGAGCTTGGCTCCTTGAAGTATCAGCTGCGGAACGTGCGGGAGATTTACCGTCAGGCGCTATCGGGCGAGCGTCGCAAGCCGAGCAAGCGATGAGTCGTATCGGCGTTTTTTTGAGAGATAACTCCGGGCAGACGACCGTCGAATACATTCTGACACTGTTGTTTTCGGTATTTGTGTTTTTGACTTTTTTTATCGGAGTCTTGAAACCGGCGATCAGTAAAGTTTGGTCCGGTGTGAGCACTCAGCTCACCACGCAAATGAACGGTTCGAATCTTCATCAATTGATTATCGGGCGCTGATTGCCTGTATCTGCCATCTGTATCTGAAGGACTAGCTGGTTTCAGGGACTTGGGGGGTAGGGGGTAACCAGCTAGTCCGTCAGTCACGCCTACTAGTAAAGCAACCCTCGTGCCGTTCCAGGTGGATGACGCAAAAAGTCGCCATATCTTATAATATCTATAAATTACAGTCACTTGCAATTGTTGTAGCGCCGGTCCAATTGCCTGACTTTCGCACACCCACCGTCTAATTTGTAAACATTCTGTAAATATATATGCAGCGCATCAAAAAACTATAGCCTTTCGGTTACGTCTTTGTTATAACGCGCCACGTTGATGGGTGTGAGGTAGGGGACTTAAACTTTTTTGTTTCTTTTTAAGGAGTGGGAAAATGAACCGTTTCAATCGAAAGGCCTGGATCGCGGCATTAGGTGCGGGAGCAGTCGCAAGCCTCGCAATGTTGCCTAGCGTGCATGCTGAGCTAGTTTACGATAACGGCGCGACGACTGAGCCAACTCAGGTCACCTCTCAGGTGGATGACCGGGCGGCGCTTCGTCAGACGTTAGATGCTTCCCAAAAAGCACAGATTACTTTGCAGGCGCAAGCGCCGGCAGCGGTTCAAGTGCAAAACCTGCCGGTAACGGCGCCGGCGGTTGTGGCTCGGCCCGCTCCCGCGACGGTGGTCGTCGCGGCGGCAGCGCCAGCCGCGGCACCCGCACCGGTCGTTGTAGCACCTGCTGCTCCGGTTATGGTGGCAGCGCCCGCTGTGGCATTGCCGGCGATCGATTCAAGCGCGGTAGCTCCGACGGAAACCCAGAATCTGTCTCGCTCCGAAATGCTTCGTCGTGAAAGACTGCGGCAGGAGCTGAAAAACGAAGACGCCCTCCAAACCCGGCTTGAAGAGCTTCGCCTGAAAGATGAGCAAAAGCGGACGGGCCAGATTTTAGGAACGATTCCCACCGGCGATGAAGCCGCGGCTGTCGCAGCGCCAGTGGCAGCACCAGCACCAGCTCCGGCTCCGGCATTGCAGACCCAGGCATTGACGGCTCCCGTGACGGAGCATCCGGGCGTCGTGCAAGCAGTACCGACCTTAACTCCGGGTCCGCAGGTCGCGTCGCTTCAGGGTTCGAGTTCGGCCGAACAAATCGGCGCGGTTGGAACGAGCACGGCTCGAGCAACCGATGCTCCAAGTGATGCGGATAGGGCGACGTTCTCTCTGTCCGGTCGGGCGGGTATCTCGAATTTCACTTCGAGCAACGCCGGCTACAACATCTCGCCGCAGTTCTCGACGGGGATTGCTGCCAGCGTTGCCGCGACGGATTATGTCAGCATTGAGTTAGGATATACCTACTCTCAATACGGCGTCGCCTTGGCCACGACCAATTCGTATTACTACGGCGCGAGCAATCCGCAGACCCTGCAGATGAACCAGAACGTCATGGATGCGGGCGTCAAGATCAACTTGCTCGGCCCGGATTCGAAGATTCGTCCGTTCGTCACGGGCGGCTTCGGTTATTCCAAAGGCTATGTGAATTACAATTCCACGATTTTGAGCTACATCAACGCGAATCCGTCCTTGCAGGGTCTGGGTACGGATTATGATGTGACGCAATATCTGGGTTACGTCGGAGCAGGCGCGGACGTGAAGCTGACGAAGAGCATCTCGATCGGCGTCGACTTCAAGTATTTCGATGTTCTTTCGAGCAATCAGAACAACAACTTCAATAACTACGCGTTCTACGGCAATCCTTATGCGGCTCCGACGCCGGATAAGTCTTATGTCGGCAGCTCGCTGGCGACCGCCAACTTTTACACGCTGATGGCGGGCGTCTCGTTCTCGCTGTAAGCAGATACTGTCTTGATATGACGCAGAGGGGCTCATCTTATAGCGCGTTATAAGATGAGCCCCTTTGACTTGTGAGCGGCTCTTTCCGTTGTTATGATTCGCTCATGCCAACCCAAATTCACTCGACTCCGCACTTCACGCTTTTTGATCACTCCGACGAATTGAACGCGAAGATCCATACGCTGGTCTTCGACACGCCGAACGAAAAAGTAAATAAACTCAGTAAAAAAGTGGTCGAGGAATTCCCGCCGATCCTGGATCGGCTCGAGGCGCTCGGCAAAGACGGAAAAATCGACGCCCTGGTCCTGGTTTCCGGGAAAACGGGAAACTTCATCGCGGGCGCCGATATCGAGATGTTCGTCCAGCTGAAGACGGCCGAAGAAGCGGTTCAGCTTTCAAGCTCGGGGCATCAGTTGTTCGCGCGATGGGAAGATCTTCCCTTTCCGACGATCGCCGCCGTTGACGGCGCGTGCTTGGGCGGGGGCTGCGAGTTGGCGCTCGCGAGTTCGGCGATCGTCATGTCGAACGATTCCGCCGCCCGGATCGGGTTGCCCGAAGTGATGCTGGGGATTGTTCCCGGCACCGGCGGCTGCATCCGTCTTCCGCAAAAGGTGGGTTTGGCGACGGCGCTTGAGCTGATTTTGCAGAGCAAGACTTTAAACGGCGATCGCGCGGTTCGCGCCGGACTGGCCGAAGTCTGCTTGCCTAAGCAGGAGTTTCAGACCTCCGCGCTTCGCTGGGTGAAAACCAATTTGAAAGCGCTCAAAGAAGGCCAGCGCTTGGCCAAAGAGCCCAAATTGGGCGGCTCCGGGGGGCTTTTCGGCGGCATGATGGAAAAAACGCCGATGGGCCGCGCTCTCATTTTTTCGCAGGCGAAAAAGGGCGTTCTTTCCAAAATCAAGGGTCATTACCCCGCGCCTTTGGAAGCGATCGATGTGATCCATGATGCCGGTGTTTGCTACGGCGAGCGCCTTCGCGGTAAGGCTCGCGATCAGGCGATGGCGCGCGAAGCCCAAGCGTTCGGCAAGCTTGCCGTCACGGAGGTTTCGCGTAACCTGGTTCGTCTCTTCTTTTTGACCGAAGGCGTGAAAAAGTCGAAGGGGCTTCCCGCCGGGAAAACGGCGGAAGCGCATAAGGTCAAAACCGCGGGCGTTTTGGGCGCCGGTGTCATGGGCGGAGGCATCGCTCAATTGCTTGCCGACAAGAACATCGAAGCGCGCATGAAGGATCTCAATGCGAATGCGCTGACTCTGGGAGTGCAAGCGGCGGCCGGTATTTTCAAAAAAAATCTCCAGCGGAAGAAAATCAACCGCCGCGAGTTTCAGCAGAAGCTGAATCACATCGCGCCGGTTCTGGATTTCGGCGGGTTTTTGTCCACGGACGCCGTCATCGAGGCGATCGTCGAAAATCTCGATGTGAAGAAGAAGGTGCTGGCCGAGCTCGAGGGTTATGTCCGCCCGGATTGCGTGCTCGCGTCGAACACGTCTTCGCTTTCGATTTCGAAAATGCAGGAGGCATTGAAGCATCCGGAACGTTTTGTCGGGATGCACTTTTTCAATCCCGTGCACAAGATGCCGCTCGTCGAAGTGATCCGCGGCGATAAGAGCTCCGATGAGGCGGTGAGCACGATCTTCCAGTTTTCGAAACAATTGGGCAAAACCCCGATCGTCGTGAAGGACGCTCCGGGCTTCCTGGTGAACCGCTTGCTCATGCCTTACTGCAACGAGGCGGCCAATATGCTCGCGGAAGGCGTACCGATCGAGGATCTCGATCGCGTGATGCTTGCGTTCGGCATGCCGATGGGTCCGATCGAGTTGATCGATGAAGTCGGCATCGATGTCGGCGCGAAGGTCGCGCACATCCTGCACGACGCGTTCGGCGAGCGGATGCAGCCGTCCGCACTGAACGACAAGCTCGTGAAGGAAGGCTATCTCGGCAAGAAAAACGGAAAGGGCTTTTACCCCTACGACGCCAAGCAAAGGCGCCAGGAGTTTGATCCGAAGATCTACGAAGTCCTGGGAGTTTCCCCTAAGCGCGGCGCGGTTTCGGATGACGAGATCCGCGAACGTTGCGTGCTGATCATGATCAACGAGGCGTCCCGTTGCCTGGCCGAGGGCGTGGTGGCGTCGGCGGCCGAAGTGGATTTGGGCATGATCATGGGGACGGGCTTTCCTCCGTTCCGCGGCGGGTTGCTCCGTTACGCCGATACGATCGGTGCCCAGACGATCGTCAAGCAGCTCAGCGAGTACGCTAAACGCCTGGGCGCGCGCTTCGCGCCTGCGGATCCGCTTGTCGTGATGGCACAGGAGAGCCGTGGCTTCTACAAGGCCTGATTCAGGTCGTTCAGCTTTCGGTTTTCTTTGGTCGAGCGGATGGACGGGCTGGGTTGGCTTTAGATACCTGAAGTCCAAGAAGAACTCGCGCTTTCTGAGTTTCATCACCTCGATGTCGATTATCGGGGTAGGCCTCGGCGTGACGTCGATGATCGTCGTGCTGTCCGTCATGGATGGCTTTGAGGCGGAGCTGAAAAAGCGGCTCATGGCCTCGGACGTTCATATTCTCATCACTCCCACCGCGCAGCTCTCCGATTTTGATGCCGGCTTTGTTCCGTCTCGAGTGATCGATGAGCCGATGGTGGCCGCGCAGTCAGGGCATGCAAAGGAAATCGATCAGTTCTATCCGGTCATATCGACGGAGGCGATTTTGCGGATTCGCAAGCAGGTTGCCGGGGTCGTCTTAAAGGGTGTGCCGGATGAGCGGCTCGCGCGAGTGCGAAAGCAAGCCCATGAGTCGGTCGATCTGCCGAGCCGATTGGATGATGCTCATCTTGCGGGGGTTTATATCGGCCAAGAGCTGGCCTATGAGCTTGGCTTGACCGTGGGAGAGACGGTCACCCTGATTTCTCCGACTGAGACCGAGGGGCCGGACAGCGCCGTGCCGAGGCTCAAACGTTATTTGATCGAAGGAGTTTACGAGTCCGGGATTCCCGAGCAAGAGCTTCACGAGGTTTTTACGACGCCTCAGGCCGTGCAATCTTTTTTGCGGCGCTCCGGGGTGGCTACCCGTTGGGAGATGACGGTCAAGGATTTTGACCGGGCTCCCGCTATCGCGGCCGATCTGCGCAAACAGCTTCCCGAGTTCAAGGTGCAGGATTGGATCGATCTGAACTCGCATCTTTTTCATTCGCTGCGCCTGGAGCGCGCGTCCATGTCGATCATCCTGGCCTTCATCGTGATTGTCGCCTCGTTCAACATCGTAACGACGCTGACGCTGATGGTGCTCGAGAAAAAGAAGGAAATCTCGATCCTAAAAGCGATGGGCGCGCGCGACGGCGAAGTGGCGGCTATTTTCATCGCCGAAGGGTTATTGATCGGCGGCGTGGGGATTTTGGGCGGGATAGGCTTTGGTTTTTCGATCTGCGAGCTGCTCAGGCATTATCCCATTATTCAACTTCCCGATGTTTTCTATGACCGCACTCTTCCGGTGACCTTCGATCCCGTCTATTACGTCGGCGTGGGAGTTTGCGCGGTATTGATCGTGCTCGGGGCATGTCTCTACCCGAGCCGAAGGGCTGCGCGGTTGGAGCCGATCGACGGAATTCGCTTCGGCTGATTATTGGGGGCCGCAGATCCACTGTCCGCGTGGAATTTGGATCACTTCATAGAGAGACGCAGGCAACGAGCGATCGGCATATCGCGGATAAAGTCCCGCGCCTTGTGGTCCCACGGCAATGATATCGTTGGGCAGCTGGCGGTGAATTTGCGGGAAAAGCTGGATCGGATCGTTGAGAAAGAAAATCTTTTGCCCGGTCGTGGTGAGAACGAGCATCCCGCCTTCCGCAAGCAGCGTCCGCACATAAGCGGGCGCCGATGCATCGATTGGATCGAGCGGAATGTAACAACCCGGTCCGGTAAAGCTAAAGCTCAGCAAATTCGGCGGAAGCCCGGCACCCGGACCGATGGGGCCGTTCGAAATTGGCGATGAAAAACCGGCCTGGCTTTTCAGGGCGTTCAGAAGATCGTCGCGCGAGGCCGCGGGATTTTCCGATGCAATGAGGGCAAGGGTTGCCGCGATCGCCGCCGAAGCGCTCGAGGTTCCTTCGTATTGCTCGTTTGCCGAAAGCCGGATCAGAGAGATCGTCGAAACATCGGGTTTTCCGAGCGAGACGGAGCGGGAGCTTTTTGCCGTATCGGTCGCGCCTACCGCGATCACATCCGATCGGTCGGCGGGCACCAAAAGCGATTCATCGCTCGAGTGTTCGACCATGCTGATGAAATCACCGCTGGCCGTGAGCCGGAGCTTGTCGTTCGCTCCGAAGTTCTGGCTTTTGATCTTCACGCGCGCGTAATAGAGGCCGGGTTTGAGGGCGACTTCGATAATCTCGCGCGGATAGAGCGACTGGCCGGGCAGGTTCGAGGGGGTTTGCACTTGAACAAGCTCGGATGCCCCCACGATGTTCAGCTCGTCATCGGTCAGGATCAGGTCGAGATCTTTTTGAGTGCCCAGGCTGACATCGTCTTTGAAGTCGTTCCACGAGAGCACCAGGCGAAGCATGCATTGACTCGCGCCGCTCGGGGCGCAGCGAATTTGAACGCTCCGGTTGGGGCCCGGCAGCTGCGCCCAGCCGTCTTCTCCGAGAGTGCCGGGTGCGGGTAGGATTTGAGAATTGTAAGTCGTGTCGCCGAAATCGCCGGCGGAGTTGACCCAAAGGATGCCCGCGGTGGTGGCTTGGGCCACCACGGCATCGATGAAGCCATGGCCGTCGAGGTTTCCGCCGTACTCCCAGTTCTGGGCGTAGAGCACGAGATCCACTTTCTTGGCGATCAGGTCTTTCACGGCGGCCGAGAAATTCGTGTAGCCGTAGGCGTTGTAGAGAAGGAATTGGGCGGGAGCGAATTCAGGTGCCGCCCCGTCGTGGGTGAGCAGCCCGTAGAGCAATTCCGCCATGACAAGGCCGTGCTTTTCACTCGCGTTCGGGTTGGGAATTTGCCCCGCGATGTATTGCGTGTTGGGCGGAAGGGCGCCTTGCGTGATGGCGTTCTGGAAGCCGGCGAAGCCGTTGTCGAGGACCGCGATCTTCAAGCGTTTGACCGGAGTTTGCGCGTAAAGAGAGTTCAAGTTCAGTGTCCGCACGTAATCATCCAGGTTGAGAATCGGTGAGGCCGAAGCCGATTGCAAAGAGAGCAAGGAGATCGCGAGGAGAAAGATAGATTTTTTCATACCGCTTAAAAACCCATGGACTGAACGAAAAGCGAGCCGCGCCCATGGAGATGCCTGGGCGCGGCTCGCGGTTAATGCGCGAAGAACAATGGCGGCCGCTTATGCGACCGTCGCCGGCTTAGTACCAGCGATAGAAGTAGTAATTGTAGAAGCCGTACGAGTAGTAGAAGTAGTTGTAATAGTAGAAGTTATAGCCGCCATAATAGAAGGACGGATTCCAGTAGCTGCAGTTGTTGAAGTAGAAAAACCAGCTATTGGTCGAGCTATCGTGATCGAGCTCGGAGCCGGCGATTTGGTCGGTCGAGGCTACCTTCAAGAAAGCGGAATCGGCGACCTGGCTGACGGATGCCGGGGTCGCGGCCAAAGCGGCTTTCGCTTGCAGGACGGAAACCTCGTGAGTGTCCTTGGCCACGCGAACAACCACAGTGGCGGGAAGGTCGGCGGCAAGCGAGCGCTGTTCGACGTTCGTGGCCTGGCCTTCATTATCGAGTTCGCCCGAGAACGCTTGCGCCGAAATCACGAATGATCCGGCAGCGATCAAAGTCATCAGAAAATAAGATACGGAACGCATGCAAAACCTCCGGGTTGGAAATTTATGTTAAGATTTGAACAGGAGCTGGATACACCGAGCGACTTCTATAAGCAACTCTAAGGCAGCTTTTCAAGGCCTTGCTGCCGACTATACCGTAATAAAATAGTACGAAATTATACAAGAATAGTTCTGGTAAAGAGCGTTATGACGGTGATATCGACCGTAATCTGTGAGCAATTCCTGGAACGACTTAAAGCTATCTTCGGAAGCATTGGATTTAATTGAGAAGGCGGGTTTTACCGCGCCCACGCCGGTGCAGGAAAAGTGCATCCCAGTCGCACTCGAAGGGAAAGACCTGATCGGGACGGCTCAGACCGGCACCGGTAAGACGGCGACCTTTGCGCTTCCGATGGTGGAGCGCTTTGCCGGGCGGCGCGGGACCTATGGCTTGGTCTTGGCTCCGACACGTGAAATCGCCCAGCAAACTCAGGCGACTTTCGAAAAATTCGGAAAGCCGCGCGGCGTGGAATCGATCGTCCTCATCGGCGGCGTGAACATGCGGGACGACGATAAGGCGCTTGCGACTTATCCGCAGGTCATCGTCGCGACTCCCGGCAGGCTTTGCGATCACTTGGATCGGGGGAACATCTGGCTCGATTTCATCGAGATGGTTGTTTTGGACGAAGCCGATCGCATGCTTGACATGGGCTTTGCCGATCAGCTTGCCCGGGTCATGCAGGATTGTCCGGCGACCCGCCAGACGCTGCTTTTTTCGGCAACCATGACCGCTCCGGTCGAAAAACTGGCCCGGAAAATCATGCGCGATCCGGTGCGCGTTTCGATCGGCGCTCCGCAATCGACCGCGACCACCGTCGAGCAGTACGCGCGTTTCATTCCGGAAGAGCGCAAGAACTCGGAGCTTCGTCGCATCATTCGCGAGGAGCCGGGCAGTATCATCGTTTTCACGCGTTCGAAAATGGGCGCCACCAAAGTTTGGCGCTCGCTTCATTCGTCCGGCGTTTACGACGCGACCTACATTCATTCAGACCGCTTGCAGACGCATCGCGAGCAAGCCTTGGCCGAGTTCAAAGAAGGTAAATACCGCATTTTGATCGCGACCGATGTCGCCGGGCGCGGAATTCACGTCGAGGGCGTCGCGCATGTCGTGAATTATGACTTGCCGATGGAGCCCGAAGATTATGTTCACCGCATCGGACGCACCGGGCGCGCGGGCGCGACGGGACGGGCGACGACGTTCGTGACTCCTCGTGACCGAGGCCATTTGAAGCAAATTGAAAAGCTGATCGGAAAATCCTTCAGCGATTTGCCGGAAGGGCCGAAGGCATCCGAGTCATCGGCTCCCGCTGAGGGAGTGGCGGTTTCGGTGAGTGAAGGCGCGGAAGCCGCGCCCGCGATCGTACCCGAAACTGTACCCGGAACTGTAAAAGAAGCGCAGCCGAGCGTGGGATCAACCGAGGCCCCGGCGGTGCAAAAGCTTTCCATTATTCAGCCGCGCAAGGCGCCGCCTGAAGCCACGGCGACCGAAACCGTCGCTGCCGCCGAGCCTTCCGAGGTTGAGTCTGAATCCGAGCGCGAAGGCGAAGAGCCTCGAAGCCGTCGCCGACCGCGTTCCGGTCGTGAAGAATCCCCGGAGATTTACGCGGATCATCACGGCAGCCAGCCCGATTTCGCTTCCGAGCACGGGCGCCGGCAGAAGACCTTTTTTCCGATCGATGAACCTCCTCCTCCTCCTTAGTCCGCGCGTGGGCTTTATGCCGGCACGGCAACGAGCTGGTCCGTAAAAAGCGCTTCACCGTGGCGTGAAGACGGAGGAGAGGAGACGAACGCTCCCGAAATCGCCCAGCCTCGAGGCGGCGAATCCGGCGAAGGCCGGGGTTCTCGGTCGAAGCGCAAAAGGCGCCGCCGGGGCGGCGGTGGCGGACGTGCTGCTCAACAGCAGCAAGATTCCGCATCTCCCACCCAATAACCTCTCTGATCGCAAGCTGTGGCCATCGATCTTCATCGACTGAATGAGCGTCAGCGTGAGGCCGTCCTGCATGGGAACGGGCCGCTTCTTGTTCTCGCGGGGGCGGGGAGCGGGAAAACCAGCACGATGTGCTACCGGATCGCGCATCTGGTGGTGGAGCGCCATCTGCCGACCACGGCGGTTTTAGGGCTTTCTTTCACCAATAAGGCTGCCGCCGAACTGCGCGAGCGTGCGGTTAAGCTGATTCGTAAAAACCTGGGCCCGCGTGCGGGCAAGGGCCTGACCATTACGACCTTTCACAGTCTTTGCGTGCGGATTTTGCGGGCCTATGGCTCTAAGATCGGTTTTCAGCCGACGTTCACCATCGTCGACCGGAACGATCAGCTCGATATTCTGCGGCAGTCCTTGCGACGAATCAAAATCGACGATCGAAAATTCGATCTCGACAGCATTCTTTTCGAGATCGGCCAGGCAAAGAGCCGATTGATCGAGGGCGAGGCGGCGGAGGAGTATTTTTTAAGCTGCAAGCGCCTGTCGTCGGATTATCAGATCGCCGTCGCGTCGGCCTATCCCCGTTATCAAGAGGCGCTCAAGGCGCTCAATGCGATGGATTTCGACGATCTGCTCTTTCACGGAGTCCGGCTTCTCGATCGAGACGCGGAAGTCCGGGCCCATTACAACGCGCTTTATCGGCATATTTTGGTGGATGAGTATCAGGACACGAATCCAACCCAGTTCCGGCTCTTGCAGCTTCTGACGGAGCGTCAGCAAAACCTTTGCGTGGTGGGTGACGATGACCAGTCGATTTACTCCTGGCGCGGGGCCGATCCGACCCATATTCTCGAGTTTTCCCGTCACTTTCGGCATGCCCCGGAAGGCGTGAAGACCATCACGCTCGATCAGAATTACCGCAGCACGAATATCATCCTGAAGGCTGCTAATCAGGTGATCCGCAATAATACTGCACGGCATCTGAAAAGTCTGTGGTCGGAGCGGGGAGAGGGGCTCTCGCCGATCGAGGTGATTCTTGAGGAAGATCGGGCGGAGGCGGAATTCGTCGCGCAGGAGATCTTCAACCGCCAGCGCGAGCGCAACCGCCCTTGGAAGGATTTCGCGGTTCTTTATCGATCGAACGCGCAATCGCGAATTTTCGAGGAGGCCCTGCGCCGCTATCAGATTCCTTATAAGATCGTCGGGGGGTATTCGTTTCTCGATCTGAAAGAAGTGAAGGACGTGCTTGCTTATTGGCGCGTGATCGCGAACGCGCGTGATGACGCCTCGTTGCGGCGAATTATCAATTGGCCGAAGCGTGGGATCGGCACGGCCTCGATCGAGGCGATGAGCGAGACGGCTTTCAAGCGAGAGATTCCGCTGCTTGAGGCATTGTGCGCGGCATCGCAGGTCGCGCCTAAGGCGGCGGCCAGTGCCTTGGCTCTGACTTCGCTCATTGGCGAGCTTCGGACGGAGCTTGAGGCGACTGAGCCAGCTCCGGAAGCGATGGTTCATTGGGCCAGACGGTCGCTTGAGCGGATCGGCGCCCGCCGGGCGCTCGACGAAGAGTGCGATGATGCCGTGCAAGCGGTGAAGCGGTGGGAGAACGTCGACGAGCTTTTGCATTCCATAGGTCAATCGCCTACGGCCGAGACAGCGGTCTTGATGCTTCAGGAGTTCTTGGGAAGGCTCATGCTTCAGGCGCAGGAAGATGAAGAAGAAAAGCGGGAAGACGCCAAGGACAATTCTTCCGATCAGGTGACCCTTTTGACCCTGCATGGGGCCAAGGGGCTCGAGTTTCCGACCGTCTTCATGGTCGGGATGGAGGATGGGATTTTACCCCATCGCCGGACGATCGATGAAGGCGTGGATTTTGGTGAAGAGCGGCGGCTTTGTTACGTCGGGATCACCCGGGCCAAGGATGAGCTGATTTTAACGCGGTGTCGAAACCGTACCCGGCACGGGAAACAGGTCCCGCGGACTCCCAGCCGCTTCTTAAGCGAAATTCCAGCCGAATTGCTCGAAAGGCAGGATCGCTCCCATGGCCCGGACAGTTCGGATTCGGCCGAGGCCCGGCAGGCGCACGAAGAACAGGTCAAAGACCATTTGGCCGGCATTCGGGCGTTGCTGGCCCAAAGTCGGACAAAAAAATCAGACTTATAGTTGCAAAGACCGCCGCTCCCGAGTAAAAACCCTACGTCCAGCCAATCTAGAAAAATGGGGCATTAGCTCAGTTGGTAGAGCGTTTCCATGGCATGGAAAAGGTCAACGGTTCGACCCCGTTATGCTCCACCATTTTAAGTTGGCTCTCCGGTCGCTGCATCGAAATGCAGCGACCTCGGCTCGCCAACTCCCCAGAGGGGCCCCGAGTCGCATTTTTGCAGTCCTGCAAAATATGCTCTGGGCTCGGCCATCCTGGGGCTCGCAAGACTCCGGCTTCATTTAGAAATCCGCCGGAATTTATTTAGCCCAGTGAAGATACTTTTGGACTGCGTTCTGGCTATGCTCTGAGCGCGAAGATTGCTAGTCGTGAAGCAGGCCACACCTACCATGGCTCCATCACCCGAAGTTTCAGGAAATTTCCCGGGTTTGGCTATTTGTAGCCAGAATTCTGGCTACAGTTCTCGCTACCGCAGCTAATTTCAAATTCCGGAGTCTACCACGCTTAGTCGGCGTGGCGAACAGGTGTGCGTTTATGACTCGTATCAAAAGCTCCGCCGAGTATTTAGCCAGACGGACCCAAACTCAACTACTGCGCGAGCACCAAAAGCTTTATGACCATCTTTTAGTGGGAAGAAGCGCCTGCTGCGGGGTTCGTCGAGGCGCTAATCGCATCACCGAGGCCAACAGTTTGAGATGCCGCATGTTCTATTGGGGCCACTGCTGATACTGGCGTTTGCGAAGACGGTGCATGAGTGGCAAAGAAACTCGCTAAGAGCGCGTTTTGTGCTGCGAATGAATAGAATGGTTTTGCTTGTCCCGTTTGAACGTCGTTGATCCATGCTGACATTGGGGTACTGGTCGGCGCTCCATCATCTAGGCGTGCGAAATAATTCATATTCGGAGAAAATAAATGATGAACTCTTGCGTCGTTTACCGCCACGTGCCGGGTGTTTGCGGACACGCTCTTTCAGCAAGTGTAAAGGGGGAGTTTGCAGTTTGAATCGCCCTGCCCAGAATAGTTTGCGATATATGATCAAATTAACTAACTATTGGATGCGCTTAAGTAAATTATTAACAGATTTGAATCAGATCACCTCGCCGCCGAGCTCGGCGACTGAGCGTAATCTACAAAAACAGCTTCTTGATATCCTCGGCCGACTCGTTTTCGGATAAAACCAAAAGCGTGTCCTGCTCGTTTAAGTGCGTATCCCCTCTGGGAACGACGATGTCGGTGTCGCGTTGAATCAGCACGATCAACACGTCCTGGGGCAGATGCAGTTCCACCAGCGCCTTGCCAATCGAGGCGGCGCCCGGGGGCACGGCGATTTCAATGAGCTTGTTGCGCACCGATTGGGTTGGGTTGAACTCGATCGGGAATCGATGTTTTTTTCGAAACGGCAAATGAACTTTGAGCCATTTCGAGACGGCGGGAGTCGTCGTTCCTTGGAGCAGGACGGAAACGAACGTGACGAAGAAGACGAGATTGAAAATCTCGTTACCCCTCGGGATATGCGCCGCCAGGACGTAGCTTGCCAGGATGATCGGGACCGCGCCGCGGAGCCCAGCCCAGGACACCATCAGTTTTTCGCGCAGGTTGAATCGGCTTCCTACGAGGCTTGCGAGCACGCTCGCGGGCCGCGCGACGAGCACCAGAAAGAGCGAAAGCGCGATGCCGAGCGGAGCCACGGCCAGTAGCGCGGAAGGATCGACAAGAAGCCCCATGGCGAGGAACATCCCGATCTGCCCGAGCCAGGCGGCCCCTTCGTGAAAATGGATCAGGCTTTTTCGGAACAAGAGGTTGGCGTTTCCGGCGATGATCCCGGTGATGTACACGGCCAAAAAACCGCTCCCTCCCGAGACTTGCGCGATGCCGTAGGTCAGGACGATCCAGGCCAAGGAGAGCACGGGGTAAAGGCCTTCGTATTCGAGCTTGAGACGGTTAATGAGCGGGACGATGCATTTGCCCGAAATCCAACCAATCAAAGCTCCGACGGCTATTTGCTGAAAAAAAAGCGGGACCAGGCTTAGTACGGAATGGCCATCGCTTCGGATGACGCCCAATAAAACGACGCTCAGAAAAACCGCCATCGGATCGTTGAGCGCGGATTCGAGCTCGAGTAGGGGACCGAGTCCCGCGTTCAGCGTGACGTTTTTGGAGCGCAGGACCGAGAAGACGGCGGCAACGTCGGTCGATGCGACGGTCGCGCCAAGCAGGGTGCCTTCCAAGAGGGAGAATCCCAAGGCCGCTCGCGCGAAGATGCCGACGCAAAACGCGGCGACCAGTACTCCGAGGGTTGAAAGGATCAGGGCAGGCTTCAAAACCGGGCGCACCGCCTTCAAGTCGGTGTCCATGCCGCCCGAGAAAAGGATGAATGTCAGGGCGATGGTGCCGAGCTCTTGGGCGAGCGCGTAATTGGTCAGATGGATGCCGCCAAAGCCATGGGCGCCGGCCCCGATCCCGATGATCAGGAACAAAAGCAGCGCCGGGACTCCTAGGCGGCTGCTGGCTTTGCTCGTCACGACGCTCAGGACGACAAGAGCCGATGCGATAATGAGTGATTTTTCGAACGGGCTCACGCGGATATCATAATATAAACTGGCCCCTTTGAGTGGGAATTTTATTTACCCCTGAGCTTGAAATGCCTTTTACGATCAGCGCTTGAAGCTCGGGCCGATCGCGTCTGAACGGGCGTGAGTCTACCTGAAAAATCCGGTCACTAGCCAGAGGTCGCGATCCCGGGATACTTCCCCCGGTGATCGCAACCTCTCGTGATTCAGATGCGATGAAGCTTAGTTGTTTGGCTCGCCGCCATTCACCCAAGCTTGAATCGTGGCCTTGTCGCTTGCGGACAGCGGAGCCGAGGTTGGCATCGAGCTGCCGTTTACGGCGGAGGACATCACTCCATTAATATTGCCGTTGGTGACCAGCGAGGTGTAGTCCGAGTAAGTCGTCCCGTGGCAGCTATTGCAGTTATTCGTGAGAATTGGCTGCACTGTTTGGCTGAAGCTGGGAATCTGCGTAACGGTTGCCGTTGGCGTCGGTGTTGGCGTCGGCGTTGGCGTCGGTGTCGGTGTCGGTGT
>JARLHE010000047.1 GCA_031292385.1 Oligoflexia bacterium | reverse complement strand
TTGGGTTTGGGTGCCGCGGGCGCTTTCACGTCCGCTTCGGACATCGCTTCGTCCATTGTCGCCGCTTCGGCGATCAGGGCTAAGTGCTGTTCCGGGGCGGTGATGAGAAGCTTACGCAGCAGCGCCCGGCTTTTGACCCCTTTGCTGAGCAATTCTTGCTTGGTCAGCTCGGGCAGCCGGGTGAAGCCCACGCATTCGGTAATGCGGGATTTCGGCTTGCCGAACGCTTTCGCGATGCTTTCATGGCTGGTATAGGCCTGTGCCTCGAGCAATGAGAGATAGCCTTCGCCTTCTTCGAGCGGATGGAGGTCGACGCGATCGAGATTTTCGCGCAACGCGATTTCGTGGGTGGCTTTGTCGTTCGTCGAGAGAACACGAGCCGGAATGCGCTCGATTCCCGCCAGCTTCGAGGCGCGCAAGCGGCGTTCGCCGGCGATGACCTTGTAGCGATCGCCGTCTTGCACAACAAGAATTGGTTGTAGTACGCCATGCTCCTTGATGGAGTGGGCGAGAGCCGCGATTTCCGCATCATCAAAGTGCGTGCGGACCTGGAGTTCGCTCGCATCCACTTTGTCGGTGGGGATGAAGTTCACCAGGAAGGTGGTCAGGTTCCCCAGATGAGTATGGGTGTTCGCCGTCGTGGTTCGGGCGGTCGAATAGAGCTGCTTGAGATAGCCGCTGCCGGTGCGAGTTTTGATTCGCGAATTTTCTTGCGGAGCGTTATCTTCTTGTTTTTTAACGTTATTTTCTGGTTCGATCGGGGTATCAGTCATGGTCATCCTCCGTGAATGAACTCGGTTTCGGTCGCCGTGGCGACCGGTCTTTATCTGAGAAACAGCAACTCTTCGGTGAGTGAGTTGATGTCTTGGGCTGCCATGCCCTTGGAGCTTACGTCCCAAACGGTCGTGCGTCGCTTGGTCGCCTCATTGAGATCGGCGCTGCGATTGACCACCGTTTTCGTGCAACATTCCGGGAACTGCGCGCGGAGCTCGCCCAGGACTTCCTGGCTGATCACTTCGCGATTGTCATACATATTCGGGACGATTCGAACCTCGAGCTGGCGGCGGAACTCCTGTTCCATCTGCTCGATGGTTGCCATGACGAGCGACATCCCGTGAAACGAAAGCGGGTTGGTCGCGCAGACCACGTTGACGAGCTCGGAGGCTACCAGCATGGAGCCGTTCAGAATGGACGCCGCCGGATTGGTGTCGGCGACGATTAAGTCGTAGCGGTCACTGATTTTCGAGAGGGCTTCCGATAGCCGGTACTCGCGGCGCGATTTGTTGTTGAGCGGGATCTCGATGTTGCAAAGCCCGAGATTGGCCGGGATCAGATCAAGTCCGGGAGCGACCGGCATGATCGCTTCTTCGATCGGAAGGTCATTGATCAGTACGTCATAAATGGTGGGGCGCTCGTGGGCGTCAAGCACATCGAGATTCACGGTGAGGTGACCTTGGCCGTCGAGATCGATAGCCAGGACATTCAGTCCCATCATCGTGGCACGCATCACGAACTGCGCGGTCAGGGTCGATTTTCCGGTGCCGCCTTTGACGTTGTAAAACATCTGGACGCGATGCTTGGGGTTCGCGACGGTCGCCATGGCGACCGATTCGATGGGGATCGGCAATCCCGCCGCGACCGCGCCGTCGCCGTTGGATAGATCGATTCCCGCTCCCTGCGTTTCGCGCAGCTTGCGAAAATAATTTTGCATGTTCTCGAGCGAGACCATTTTTCGCTCGACGTTGCCGACTTTGCGCTTAACGGTTTGAAGCAAACCCGCAGTTTCCAGACTCGAAATCGCGCCGCGGTCCACCTTTGCGATCGCCGCGAATTCGGCTGGGGTAAAAAACATTTCCCGGAATGAAGCCATCCTTGAATCCTCCCTGATCCCAGAATTCTATGCCGTCAATGGAATCGCGCAACAGAATTCGGTCGCCACGGCGACCGAGTGTGACGATTGTTCCGGGTATTTTAAATTCCCTCGGAAACCTGGGCCCTCCATGGCCCTGCCCGATAGAACAAAGGAAGATAAGGATCGGTCGCCGTGGCGACCGGAAAACGAAAACATGCTGGAGGCGAAATTTGGTCGCCACGGCGACCGATCCGAGGGAGAGGTGACTCTCACTTCGGGTGGCACAGCCGATAGACAGAAGCCCCAAGCGAATCCGCGCCCGATTGAATTGCCGTCGAAGAGTGCGGCACCAAAACCAAGATGGCTTGGACTTCTCGGACTGACCCCAACGCTATGTTGTAGAAGCGTTTGCGGTCGGCATCACTCGAACGCGTACTGCCCTCGCTGAGATTCAAAACAACACTCGACGCTGCTCGAAGCATTTGCGACCGCAGGTGGGCGGCGCACTTGAGCTGCTCGCACTGACGGTAGAAGCTGACCGCGAGGTGGAATGACCTGAAATTGGAATGAAGCACAGAACTAGCCTTTCGTTTTTTGAGGATGAGCCCTCACGAAAAGTGGGGCTCATCCTCGAAAATAAGAAAGGCCTTAAGGCGACAGGCATAAAGGTAACAGTGATCGGTTCACAGTTAGCCGTTGCCAGTTACCCGTATGCCCGACACCCGGTGCCTGATACCCGTTCCTCGCCTGCCAGCGTGCCCGAGCATTAGCTCGAAGCGCTTTGATATCTTCTCAGCCCGCGCTTCCACAAAAGCGCGTCCAAGGAAAAGAACGTCGTCAGGACGATCGCGACTCCGGCGTATTCCCAGGCCGGCAGTCCTTTCAGCAATGCCCGAGCCGGTACGCTCCCGATGAAAGCGAACGGAAGGGCGGTGAGAATCGTGTAACGAATCGCGCGGGGGTAAATCGGGTCGGGCTTCGTCGCGATCTGGAAGAACTGATAATAAAGCCTGGAAAGCGCCCATCCGCGATCGGTCCAAAAAACCCAGATCGAAAACATGAATCGCAAAACCGACGCGGCCGTAACCCCAATGAGCAGCCAGAACGCCACGAGCAGCCAATGCCAGCCGCCTTCGAATCCCGCCGGACCGGCATAGTGAATGAGAATGCCAAGCCCCAGGATGAGGTTGAAAATCGCGGTCAGGCTCATCCAGCGTGTGAGCGCCAGGAACAAGGGGTTCACCGGCTTGGTGAGAAGGATGTCGAGTTCGCCTTTGTTGACCAGGTCGCCGAACGCCCAGTAATTGCGCTGGAAGAAAATCGTGAAGATGGCGTCCGAGGAGAAGAAGGTTCCGAGGAAAAAATAGACTTGGTCCTGGCTCCAGCCGGCGAGGTTGGGAACGTTGGCGTAGATCACTTTGAAGAGCGAGAACTCCACCGCCATCCAGATCATGTCGGTGAAGACCGAGGTCAAAAAATTTGTCCGGTACACGGCCTCGCGAACGAAATTGTTTTTGAACTGCACCCGGAAGATTTCGAGATAGGCCGTCAGCGTTTTCATGGCTCAGCCTCCGAGACTCAGGTAGCGCCGAATTCCCAGGCCCCAGCTCATGCGAATCAAGGCCCAGCCCACGATCAGCCAGAGCCCCGAAACCCCAAGCTGCATCAGGAATTCCTGATGGCTCCATCTGCCCAGCGCGTATTGGGTGGGACCAAAGACGTAGAGGTAGAAAGGGGCGCTCTTCCAGATCCATTGCATGGAGGGCGGGAAAAGATTCAAAGGAAGCAGCTCGCCGGAGAGGAGGCTGACGATCATGTTCTTGACCATGAGGATGCCGTAGGCTTCTTCCCAAACGAAGGCCGCGGCGGCGAGCGAGGCGCTGATCTGGTAGTGAATGATGTTGCCGATGAGGGCGAGAAACATCGCGCCGACTAATCGCTCGGGCGTGATTCCGATGGCCCAGCCGGCGCCCATGCCCGCCAGCAAGCAAAAGAACGCGATGAGGAGTTTCGGGGCTACGCCGCGCAGGTAGACGAATTCGACCACTCCGACCGGCCGGAGAAGATAGTTGGAAAGCTGCCCCTCGCGAATCATCTCGGCGAGCTCGAAGTCGTTGTCGCCGCCGCGGATCTGGGTGAACAGGATGCTGGTCAAAGTATAATGAAGCATCTGGGCGTAGGTCATTCCCGCGACGTCAGTCTTGCCTCCCAGCACGAACATCGCGTACCAAAGCACCGACTGGATCGCGGCCGGGACCAAGGCGGAGCTCAAGATCTGGATCAGGAACTCGAGCCGATACGCGGTTGCGTCTTGAAGCCCGTTTTTAAGGGTGGCAAGTCTCCACTGCAGCTTCATCCGAGTTTTGTCCCTTCAAAGAGACGTTGAATGACGAACTCGAGGCTCTGTTCTTCGATGCCCATGTCGATGATGGTGTATTTGCCCATGACCGATTGAAGGACGGGGACGATTTGCTCGGTCTTCAAATGAATATGAAATGTCCGCGCCTCTTCGGCGGCCTCGGTGGCGGCTTCATCATTACCATTGCCAATATCGATCGCGGAAACGGGCATGCCGATCGTTTGGGCGAGCTCTCCGGCTTCGGGATTTTGCATGAGGCGCAGGCGAAGTCTTCTTTCGCCTTTGCGGGTGAGCCCGTCGGGGTTTCCGTCATAGATCATTTCGCCCGAGCGCATGATCATGACGCGCGAACAGAGCCGCTCGATGTCGTCCATATTGTGGCTGGTGAGAATGATCGTGGCCTTTTCTTTCTGATTGAAGACCCTGAGAAACTCGCGCAGCTTGTGGGCGGCCAGGACATCGAGCCCGATGGTCGGCTCATCGAGGAAAATGACTTTCGGCCAGTGAAGAATCGCGCCGATGAGTTCCATCTTCATCCGTTCTCCCAGCGAAAGCCTGCGAATCTGGGTGTGAAGATGTTTTTGGATGTCGAGCAGCTCGGCCAAGGTATTGAGGCGCTCCCGGTAGACCGGCATCGGGATTTCGTAGATGGCTCGGATCAGATCGAAAGCTTCGGCGGCCGGAAGATCCCACCAGAGCTGGGCCTTTTGCCCCATGACGAGCGAGATGGATTGCCGGAAGGTGATGGCCCGCTTGAACGGTTCATAGCCCAGAACCCGTGCTTCGCCCGAAGAAGGGGGGATGAGTCCGGAGAGGATTTTCAGCAAGGTCGTCTTGCCGGCGCCGTTGGCGCCGATGAGGCCGACGAAAGAGCCGGATTCGATGGTGAAGCTGATGCCTTTGAGTGCTTCGTGGTTTTCGTATTGCGGTTTGAGGATCAACCCGAGCGCGCCTTTGAGGCCTTCTTCTTTTTTGACCGATCGGAAAGAGCGTCGGACGTCGCGTACGGTAATGACGGGTTCACTCATTGCGTGACGACCTTTCGGAGCCCTTGAAGCGTATGGCCCGTGAGCCCTTCCACGAAGCCGTTGTATCGGGTGATGACGGGCTTGCGCGCGCCCAGGTTTTTGGCGTCGAGCGCCATCGTGACAAAGGACGAGGTTACCGGAAACATCGAGATCAAAACCGAGCCATCGAGCTTTGGGTCGTGGACGGAGTAAATGAGCAGCGTGCTGTTGCCGTCATCGGTCGGGTTCGGAAAGGTCACCAGGTCGGTGCGCAAAACCACCAGGCGCGAGTTGACGACGACATGTTCCTCCAGTCGCGAGATTTTGAGCTTCGAATAGTCGTAGCTTCGAAGAGACTCCGGCACCGTCTCTTCATGGGTGTGAAGCTCGGCCAGTTTTACGTGTTCGCCGCGGAAGGCGATGCGGCCGCCGAAGTAGGTCGCGTTTCCGAAAAGGGTTCCGGAGGCCGGAAGCGGCGCCAAGGTCGGCTCGGAAAACCCAAAGCCTTGGTCGAGCGTGGGGTGTACCCAGCGCAGCCGTTTGTAGCCGAAGGAGGTTTTGAGCAAGCTGAAAAGATAACTGTAGGTATGTTCGACTCCCGCCGGGACCACGTGGCTGTCGGTAGCGACCAAAGGCGCGCTCGTGCCAAGCTCGGTAGCGACGGCTTTGACGATCTCGGGATTCACGATCACTCCGTGGGCGAGCTCGTCGAAGTTGATGCTGTAACCCCAAAGCTTAAGCCAATCGGATCGGTCGCGGTCGGCTTGGAACCGAGCCATCAAAGTCGGCAGCTCGGCTTCGAGCTTTTTCTGGACCGACCCGCCGCTCTCGGCTGTTTTCACCAGCTCGCGAGCGACCGCGCCCCAGGGGCAATCCTCGGTCGTTTCGCCGATCGTGGTATCCGGGCAGACGCTCTGTGCGAAGCTTACCGTCGAAGCAGATAAAAACAGGGTGATGACGATGACGTGTAGCGTTGTGTTTCGATCCATGCTTCCACGTTTAGCATGGTCAAAAGGTAGGGACTACCGTCAAAAGGTAGTCCCTACCTTTTGGATTATTTTTGGAGATCAGGGACCCAGGCGGTGGTTCGGCCGCCGATCGTTTCGTGACGGATCTTATGGCCTTCCCAAGTGCGGGCATCTTTTACTTTTCCCCATCTGGCATGAAAGAGCCAGTGGCGCGGAAATCGCTTCGAGTCAGCTCCGACCTTGACCGCCCTTATAATGACGGAGAGGAGCGCTTTTCGAAGCGCTGTCACTTGTGCAAGGGTCAACTCCGACGCTTTATTGTGAGGTGAGATTCGGGATTGAAAAAGGACTTCGTCGGCGATCCAGTTGCCGACGCCCGCGAACAGGGATTGATCCAGCAAAACGGCTTTGATTGGGGCCCGGCGTTTACCCAGTATAATGATGAGTTCTTTGCCGGACGGAAATTTTTCAAGGGGATCGAACCCGAGCTTGGATATGGGGGGTTCCGATAAGGGATTCCGGGCGAGCCTGATTCGGCCGAATCGGCGCGGGTCGATGATCATGACTTCGGTTCCGTTCTCGGCGACGATGCGAAGACGACAAAAGCGCGGGATCTGATTCTCAGGTGTTTCTTTCCCGCCGGACTTGCTGTGCAGCTTGAGCCCTCCCCATTTTGGCAGGCGCTTTTGTTTTGTTCGGACCTCGACGTTCCCGGTCATACCGAAATGGAAAACCGGCCACGGGCGACGATCGAGCTCGAGCCAGAAGTACTTTCCTTTGCGTCCGCTGCCGATGACCTTCGCTCCGAGAAGCGCTTCTCGAAATTCGCGGGGGGAGGCGGTGTCGTATACGATGAGGTCCTTTTCGTCAGGCTCGATATCGGAGAGGCGCTGGTCTTTGAGGGCCTTCTCAATGCGTCGTCGGGCGGTTTCGACTTCGGGAAGCTCCGGCATATCACCTAACTTAAATGAAGAAGGGAATTGCTTCAGTACATTTAATGACGCAAACTTAAACCACAAGGGGTGAGGACCAACCTGGATGAAACGTTTATTCGGCTTGATCATTACTGCATTATTGGCGAGCTCGGCGAGTGCATGGGCATACTCTCCGGGGAGTGGATTCGTGGGGGGCGAGCTGGGCTATGGAATCGTGACCTCGGGTGGCGGGGCGGATTTGAATTACGGCCCGGTCTTCGGCTACGCGCCTTCGCCTACTGTGTTGGTGAGTGGTTTTTTTAATTATCTCCCTCGCGGCACGATCGCGGACGGGAATGGAAACACGGCAAGCGGAAGCTTGAAGCTTCTGGGCGGCGATATCGCGTTCAGTCCCCCTAACTGGCTTGGGGCTTCTTTCGGCGGGCGTGCTGCTTATGGAATCAACAATACCAATTTTAACGGCGCCAGCCAGACCGAAAAAGGCGTCTACTTCGGGCCCCAGTTGACCTATCAGATTCAGCTGGCGATCGCCACGACTCTCGATGCCGAGGTTTACTACCTTTTCACCACGGCCAACAGCTCGAACAGTATCGTTGGCTTCCAGGGTTGCGTCCGGTTCTGGTTTTAATGTTCGCGCGCAAGCCGTTCGCTTTTTTAATCGTGGCCGGACTGCTGTGCTCTTGCGCTACGGGAACGGGAAATCGCGCGCCGGCTCGGCCCGATCCGGTGATTGTCGGGCATCGGGGCGCGTGCGGTTATCGTCCCGAGGAAACAATCGCCGCGTACGAGCTCGCCATCCAGCTCGGGGCCGATTTCATCGAGCCTGATTTAGTGCCTACCCGGGACGGCGTATTGATCGCCCGTCACGAAAATGAGCTGAGCTTGACTACCGATGTCGCTCAGACGTTTCCAAAGCGAAGAACAAGGAAAAAAATCGAAGGCCGGGAGATCGATGGCTGGTTTTCGGAAGATTTCACGCTTGCTGAAATCAAAACGCTGCGCGCAATCGAGCGATTTCCGTTTCGCGATCATTCCTATGACGGAAAATTCCAGGTCATCACTTTTCGCGAATTGATCGAGCTCGCCCAAAAGCGCGGAAAAGAGACCGGCCGGGTGATCGGAATCTATCCTGAAATCAAAAATCCGTCTTACTTCGCTTCGATCGGACTGCCTCTCGAGGAAAGGCTCGCGGCGGAGCTGGATCGCGCGGGCTATACCTCGCACGACTCGCCGGTGATCGTTCAATCGATGGAGCCTTCGAGCCTTCGCAAGCTGCGTTCTGTGACCCGTGTGCGCTTGATGCAGCTGACCGACGCGAACGAAGAGCGGCCTTATGATTTCGTCCTCAAGGGCGACCCTCGCACTTATGGGGATCTGCTCGCTCCGGCGGGGCTTCGTGAAATCGCAACCTATGCCGACGGAATCGGGCCTTGGAAACGGCAGATCGTTCCGATGCAAGCGCGAACGGCGGATGCGGATTCGCCGTCCGGTCCGCTTTTAAAGCCGACTTCGCTGGTTCAAGATGCGCATAGCGCGGGGCTGTTCGTGCATCCTTATACGTTCCGGCGCGAAAAGCGGTTTTTGGCGTCGGAATACGATGGCGATCCGATCCGGGAGTATCTTCAGTTTTACGATCTTGGGGTGGACGGAGTGTTTAGCGACAACGCCGATCTCGCGTATCAAGCGCGTGAAGTCTGGCGAAAAAAAGCGCGCTAAGCGAGCTCGACTTCAGGCGCGTGTCCCGTGCTGACCGGCTCGGAATGTTCGACACCCATTTCGTCGTCGTCCATGAGGATCGCGCTCTCGTTGTCTTCCAATTCCGGAATTTCTTCCGAATCCTCGACATTCTTCTTTACGCCGGCGGCCGCGGGCCGTCCTGGCTTCGCTCCTCGACCGAACTTTTCAGTCGGCGGAGGCAGCGCTCCAGCCAGTTCCATGCAATGGAGCGAGCTGTATTTCGTTGTCGATGAAGGAAGGCATCGAAACACTTTATTGCAACCACAAGCACAAGTTCGTTGTTCGAGTTTCACAATCAAGAGAGTAGGGCTTACGATCGCAGGTAGCAACATTTTTTATACGGCTTGCGGGCGGCTGGACTCGTTGGTGGGATTCGGGCGCTGAAACTGATATGTCTTAAAACGAGGCCAGGAGTCCACTATTATGAAAGGCATCAGGATCGGTTCAGTTTTGCGGGCACGCTGCCCGGCATGTCATCAAGGTCGGGTTGTAAGCGGCTTTTTCAGCATTTTGCCAAGATGTCCGAACTGTAATTATAACCTTCATCCGGAGCCCGGCTTTTATGTCGGGTCCATGGTTGTTGGTTTCATGCTGACGGCCATGATGACGATTCCACCGATGATCGCGCTGAAATTTTTTGATGCGGACGTCGGCTTGATCGTTTTGTTTCCTTTTGTCGAGTTCCTGTTCGTCGGCACTTTCATCTTGTTCTATTGCCGCATTTTCTGGCTGCATCTCGAATACGCGATGACCGACCGCCTGGACGGGCACTGACGCTGGAACGGCTTATTTCGATTCGACGATTTGCCGGACGTAATCGATATGCCCTCGTAAGCCGTAAAACTGGTCGGCAAACGAGGCCCGGACCTTCATCCTGTTGACGGCTTCCTCGATCCGGTCGAACTCCTGCCGAAGCAGCTCTTGCTTGTTGACGTTCCGCTCGCGCAGAAATTTCTGCTCGACCGACAGAAGGTCGCGATAGTGACGATGGATCTTGGTCTGCGTTCTCCATTTGAAGAACGCCGGAATGCTGCGCAGCGCGGGGATCAGCACGACGAACATCGGGATGAAGACGACCACGATTCGGCTGACGAGGCTCGCGAGCCAGAATGGCAGATATCGATACAGGAAGCTTTTGCCCGACTTATAGAAGCGGTTCGCATCGTCGCTGATACGGATCGCGTGTTCGGTCGGGGTCGGAAATTCGCCTCGTTTCTGAAAGATTCCCGGTCGGCTATGCACCTGGGTGGCCGCTTCAAGCAGCAAATCGGAAAGGGCGGGGTGGAGATCTTTTTTGGCCACAAGCTCGACCATGGGACCGAGCAGGGCGACGTCGTGTTGCGGGATGTCCAGCCCTAGGTCAATGGATCCTTCCGGAAGATCCAGGATATTCAAATATTCGATTTTTCTGCTATAGGCACTCGCTTGCTTGAAGTTGAAAAGGTGAATGTCGGTCGAATGCAAGAGTTGGTGCAGGATATCGGAGGAGGCGCTTTCGCTCATGACGAAGGCGGCGTCGATCTTCTGCTCTTTCAGCGCTTGTGGCGCCGAGTCGGCTTCCCAGTCCAGGAGAGTGGTCGGTCCGCCTTCTTTGATCCCGTTGAGCGCGAGCAGCGCCAAGGCGAAATTTCTCGTACCGCTTCCAACCGCGCCGATCGCGATCCTCTTGCCCGCGAGATCGGCCAGAAGATCGAGCGGAGCGCCACGGTAAAAAAGCAAAAGCGGTTGATAGGAAATGCTCCCGAGCGAAACCAAGTCTTCGGTGCCCGTGTTCGAAATTCCCGCCTGCACGATGGCGGCGTCCACGCGCGATTTCGGATCGCTAAGGCGTTGCAGGTTCTGCAGCGAGCCCGCGGACGTCAGGACGTTCACCTTGACCCCGTTTTTTTCCAAAACCTTCGCGTATTTCAGGGCGTTCTTTTGAAACACGCTGCCTTCCGGCCCGCTGCTGATGGTGATGCTCGTCGGCGGCGCGGAGTGTATGAAATAAAAAATCGCCGCGATCACGATGAGCGCAGTCGCGGTCAGTGCTGAGATCGCTACTGCCGGCCCGACGTCAAAGAGTTCCATGATGGTTCTGAGACCGAACGGGTGTTTGGGATTGGATGTCGCGGCTGCCGGAGTGCTGGGATGAGCTGAGGTGGTCACGGAATTTAATATGAATGATGGCGTATATAAATACAATCAGATGTAAAATAATTCGACGCCGGGATTCGCTGCTTTTTATCAAAAACCTGGCCTTTTCTCAGTGGTTTTCAGCATGGCTCGAAAGTGACACAGGCATCTTTTGCCGGGCGGCATAAGCATTGCTTCATACGGGGTATGAGCCAAATCGTAAAGTCTTCGAAGTCGGGGCAAACCGTTGAACGCCGTCAGCGCGAGCGCGTAGCGCCTGGCTTTGGCTCGAGACGAGGCCAGAAACTTTCCATCGGGCTGACCAAGGCCGAGTTGATCGAGAAATACCGTAATAAGGTGAGAATGATCGCGATCAAAATGAGACAGGACCTGCCGCCTTCGGTGGACGAAGATGATTTGTTCAGCATGGGTTTGATCGGCCTGATGGATGCCGCCGACAAGTTCGATCCCATGCGCGGGTTTCACTTCACGACTTATGCCGAGTTTCGCATTCGCGGAGCGATGATCGATGGCTTGCGCGAGCAGGACTGGGTGCCTCGCAGCGCCCGCGAGCGCATGAAGACGGTTGCCGCGGCTTCGGATGCCTTTGAGTCGCGAAACGGCCGCAAGCCGAGCGATCAAGAGCTAAGCCGCGAGCTGCAGATGCCGCTCGACCAATTTCAGGAAATGATGAAAAACCTAGGATCCCAGACCCAGGTCAATCTCGAGGATTTGCCCCCGGGCGCGATTCCCGAGGACGCGTCTCTTTCCGATCCCTTTCGCGAGGCCAGCCGGAAGGAAGCCAAGGCGATCGTGGATCAGATGCTCGGCGAGCTTCCGGAGCAGCAGCGAATGGTCTTGAATTTCTACTATTACCGGGGTCTTACCCTCAGGGAAATCGGCCAAATTCTGGATCTGACCGAACCCCGTGTCTCGCAGATTCACACCGCGGCGGTGCTCGCGCTAAAGAATCATCTCCGCGAAAACAGCGGCAGGCAGGCGAACTCGGTTGAGCACCTGTTCATGGCCCTCGTGGACGAATAAGTGGGGGAGACCCGGTCGTCGATTAAGGCCCGCGTCATAATAGCCAGCCGGTCACTGGCCAATGGCTGTTCTTTATGGTAGCTCTTGGCTCAACGTACCCGTAGCTCAGTTGGATAGTGTGTCAGCCTCCGAAGCTGAAGGTCGCTGGTTCGACTCCAGCCGGGTACGCCATAATAAAATAAAAAAGGGTCGGCGAACGAAAGTGCGCAGGCCCTTTTTTATTTTATACACGGTTTACTCGACTAGGACAAAGAACCAGCCCCTGCTTTGACGAGCGAGAGCGAGACAAAGCAGTATGAAGACGACTTCAGCCGGGTACGCCATTTTTCACTGCAGATCCGCTTCGCAATACTTCGCTATGAAAATAGAACGGGGAGTCAAAGACCGGGCATCCACTTTGCTTTCATGGTCATCAGCGAGGAAATGCGATGGATCAAAAGACGTGCAGTTCTAGTCAGAGCATTGATCAGAATCAAATCAAGATGAATTGGCCGCTCCGCGGAACCCCTTGATTAATCGCAACCCTCCCCAAAAACCGCGCCTGCGCGGGTATTTTCACCAAGAGGCGTTCTTTACCGCGCTAGGAGCGTGCGCGCTATTAATCGCGAAGAGTTCAAGCCAGAGGGCGTGGATCGCGAGCAGCATTTATTCGCTTGGGCTTTTGTTTCTTTTTGGGATTAGCGCCCTTTATCACCGCCCATACTGGGAGCCTAGAGCTCGAACCATCCTGAGGCGTTTCGATCATTCCGCCATTTTTATCTTGATCGCAGGTACTTTTACTCCGATTTGCTTACTTTCTCTTTCCGAAACCAGTGGACATCGCTTGCTTCTCATCATTTGGTCGGCGGCTTTTTTGGGTATTTTTCAGTCCGTCTTTTGGACAAACGCTCCAAAATGGTTCACCGCGCTCTTTTATGTCGTCGTGGGCTGGTTAGCCCTTCCCTATTTAGATCAACTCAAAGCATCGCTCGGGAGAAAAAATCTGTCGCTGATCGTAGCAGGGGGAATCGTCTACACGATCGGCGCTGTATTTTATGCGACGAAAAAGCCGAAACTGTCGCCTGCTGTTTTTGGATACCACGAAGTGTTTCACCTTTTTACGATTATCGCCGCAATATTTCAGTTCATCGTGATTTACCAGCTCATCACTTAGTATAATTATCCTGGCATGGGGATGCCCGGGCCGTGATTCGTTTAATCAACACTCGCGCCGGCTCAGTACGTGCGTAAGTTCCGCGCCAATCAGAAAGACCTGGGAAAAATAGTAAAGCAGCGCCAAGAGCGCGAGAAGGTCGTCCACTCGACCGGAGTGAGACGCAACCACCGTCGGCATCAGATAGCGGCCAATGAAATACCTGCCCGCCGTCATCAACACGCTGGTGATGAAGGATCCAGGGAGCACCTGTTTCCAATGGAGCTTGACCGGAGCGAGAAATTTATAAAGCATCGCGATCGGTAATGTCCAATAGGTTGAAGTGGCCAGAAATTCAAAAATCAAAATCGGTAAGCTTGCGGCTTGCCCGAGCTTCAAGCCCAGCGCCTGCAAGGCGAGCAATCGGATCTGGATCGATCCGGCGAGAAAGAAAACCAGAAATAGCGGTGTCCCTATTGAAAATATTTTCTCGTGCAGGAACTCGCGGGTACTGACTTTACTCACTTTAGTCCCCCAGATGGACTGGATCGAGTTGCGCAGCTGAAGCGCGAATCCTCCCATGCCGATCGCGGTGACAATGACGCTCGACACTGTCACCGAGCTTTGCTTCATGTCGAAATTTTGGACTTCCACGACGAAGTGGCGAATCAGGTCGGCCCACCGGGGGTCAATCCAATGGCCGAGAAATGGAAGCACTTCCTTTTCGACGGCGGCCGCTCCCCGCGTCCTTTCGAACAGCATGAGCAAGAGTATGAATAAAGAGGGAATCGCGACGAGCGCGTACAGCGCAAGCGAGGCGCTCATGCCCGAGCAGCGATCGGCTTTCCAAGCTCGATAAGTTTCCCAGATAATTCGTGGAATTTCCGTCGCGCGCGTGCCTCATGTTTTTCAATTCTTGGGCCATGGATCGGGCGGACTGCCTTTCCTAGTGATTTAAAATCGGATGGCCCACCATGATTTTTATGACCGGCGTTGCACGGCCGTTGATTAAGATCGATCGGACGTAGGCTCCGTCTCGGGCGGACTTCGTGTCCGGAATCTCCTTTAGCTGAATTGCCTGCTCGAGTTCGCTTTCGGTCGGCCGGCGAATTGTTTTAGGGGCCAGCGCGGCTTCCGCTTCGGAAAACGGGACAACTCGGGCGTTCGGATTTGATAGGGCGATCTTGGCTGGCGTCATCGACAGCTCGGCGTACCATCCGTAAACGTCCGACATTTGCATGAGCATGGCCTTGAGTGAAATTTTCGTGTAGGCGCTTCCGTCTGAAGCGAAGATGGCTGATTTCGCTCCCGCGACTTGGTCTTTGTACCCTGCCATCGCCGAAATTTTTCCTGTCGAGGGCTCTCTTATGACGAAAAGGTGGGTGTATTTGCGCAGGTCTTCCGCGCTTTGAATCGGCATACCGATCGATCGGTATGAATTCGCCACCAGCTTGAAGATCGCGGCCAATTCATGATCGCTGGGGTTCGCTTCCAGCTGCCAAGGGGTTGAAAGGTTTCCTCCCGGCTCTCCTTTGGTTTTGATTTGCACTTGGGCCAGCGCCCTGAAAACCTGGCTTCGAACGCATTCGGACGGCGTTTGCGCGGATACCGAAGATAGCGCGCAGAGCGCAAACAGCGCCGCCAATGAATTGACAAAAATCCGCCGCCCTTTTCGCATCACCTATGCTGGATCGGAATAAAGGGGTTGTTCTGTAACAAGTATTGATCTTTTAATAACTTGTTCCGAATAATCTGAGAATGCCCCCAAAACGAGCAAGCAAACTCACCCTGGCGGCAATCGCGATCTGCGCCCTATTGGCGCCTATCAGCGATTGGGCCGGAGACAGCGATAGAATACGGGCCACGGTTCCGTTTGACGGCGTTCCGTATCAGTACGCAACGGCCGATAGGGTCGTCATGTGCGGGGATCTGCACGGAAATTTGGATGCCTTGTACACCATTTTGCGCCATGCGAATTTGATCGACTCGGAGGGCCACTGGAGCGGGGGCAAAGCCCTTTTCGTTTCTCCAGGAGATATTTTGGACGGAAACAAGGAATCCGTCCTCATTCTCAATTATATGATCGAGCTTCAGAAAGAGGCGAGAGAAGCGGGAGGGGATGTCATCACGACCGCCGGCAACCACGAGGTGATGGTCACCGAAGGCGACGTGCTTCATGTTACCAAGGAGGAGGCGAAGTTTTACCAAGACGCCGTGCCCGAAGAGCATGAGGTGAATTCCATCCACGCTTTTTTAGGGCCCGATACCGAGCGAGGCCGTTACATGAGATCGCTCAATATGATTTCGAAGATTACTCAGTCCTGGCAAGAGCCCGATGCTTCCGGAAACCTCGTGCCTCGAAGCCGGACCGTGATCGCCGTTCACGCCGGATTGGATAAAACCGCGCTTCAGGTGCCTTTTGAGGAATACAATTCCACTTTGCGCGCTTGGATGCGCTACTGGGAATACAAGGAACGCACCCTGCAGTTGATCAATGCGCAGCTGAAGGACAAGGATTTCGACCCGAGATTAAGAAAAGAGCTGAAAAAGGCGCTTAAAAAACTCGAAGAAGGCCAGCTGCCCCTGGCCGATGAGCACGGCGCGATCGTCGAAAGGCCGCCCAACAACACCGCTTGGGTAGTCGGGTATGACGGCAAAGAGAGGGCATTCGATCGCGCGGCGGTGCGTTCGCCCGTCTGGGCCCGGTTTAATCGCATCATATTGGATAAGAAAACGGGAAAGCCTCTCGATAAGCTCAATCCAGGAGCGATGACGCGCGAAGAGTTCAACCGGTTGCTCGAGCGTGAGGGGGCCAATCTCATGGTCGTCGGTCACGAGCCGGTTCCGGATGATCGCAAACTGAAGGTTCCGCGCCAGATCCGCTACCATCCGCAGGCGCCGGCCGATACGTTGATCAATATGGACACCCGGATCGGCTGGGAAGCTGATCGTTCTGTCGGAGGGACGATTTCCTATTTGACGATGGATAAGGGCATCGTGACGTTTCACAACGATATTCCGCGGCCCAAGGACGCGACCCGCGCCAGCGTGCGAATGGCCACGGGCGCGGTGACCGGTTGCATGGTGAAAGGCATTAAAAGGTACCTGAACGGGAAATGAGGCCCCATGCGCTTCGGCTTAAAAGCCGCGCGGCCAGGTTTCCGGCAATTCCTCGTCCTTAAAGCTTTGAATCATAGGATCCAATGCGGTGGTTTCATCGATGAACACAAACGCGTCGTAGCGATGGGCCAGCGAAGTCGGGACGTAGTTGCCCAATCTCTCATGGGTTGGCTCATAGACAACGCCAATGGCGCGATGCCCGCGTATTTGAGACAAGGGCCCTTCGTGTGTTCCCTTGCCGCTCAGGTCGACGAACAGCGCTTTGTTCTTGGTTAACTTCGCGGCCTCATGAAATATCTCCTCGTAGCTTCCCGGCCTCCCGGCGGGAACGGCCATTTTTTCAATCGGTCCGTCCCAGGCGTGCGATGCGATGACCTCACCCTGATAAGTGCCAAATCCCACGAGCGCCACCTGATGTTCTCCCCATTTTTCCCTCGCCAGCCCGCCGATATTCACCTGGCCTTGGGAGGCCATATCGGTTGCGCGGTAGTCTCCGATATGGGTGTTATGGGCCCAAACGATCGCTTTGGAATCCGGCCCGAAGTGGTTGAGCAGGCAGTCCAGTGTTTCAAGCATGTGCCGATCCCGGACGTTCCAGGAGTCGCCGTCGCCGTGGATCATCGTGCGGTAATAATTCTCCGCGTTCGCGATGATCCGCGCGTTCTGCTGGGTGTTCAGAAGGGTGTCGCGAGCCACGTTATTCAGCCGCAAGGCGAGAAGCTCCCGGAGGTTGTCGAGAACTTGAGTGCGGCAGCCTTCCGGAAAATCGGCGAGCGCCCGCGCATACGCTATTTCGTCTTTTCTGAATGAATTGAAGCACGCATACCGGTTTCGGGCCCGCCGGGCCAGGAAGGGATTGATTTTTTCGAGCTGAGAAAGGATCGCGTCAATGGATTCGAAAAGCGAATAGACATCAAGCCCCAGGAATGCGGCCTTTTTCTCATTGTCGGTCACGGTTTGGTTATGGCTTCTCATCCATTCGGCGAGGCGGATTATCTCGGTATTGGCCCACATCCACGTCGGCCAGCGATTGAAATGCTGGATGGCGCTCCTCGCGTTATCGCCGTTTTCGTCGTGAATGTATCGATTCAGCTCCCAGCAGGGCGGCCAATCGCCCTCGACGGCGATGAAGCGAAACCCGTGTTTCACGATGAGCCATTCCGAAATCAGTCTTCTCCATTCATAAAACTCTTGAGTGCCGTGGGAGGATTCCCCGAGCATGACGATCTTTGCCTGGCTGATTTGCTCGATCAGGGGCTGGAGATCGCTCTTTTTCTGGAGCGGATGCGTCCGAGTCTCAATGGCCCGGATCAGGACGTCTTCTTCTTCGCGTGGATTATGCGATTTCACGGCGCAGCCTTTCCACCAGGTGTTTGAGGAACCAAATCGATGCCTCGTGAGAAACCTGTTCGAGGGTCCCTGGCTCCTCGAAAAGATGGGTCGCGCCTGGGATGATGATCAGGCTCGCGTTCGAAAGGTGTTTCAGCGCTTCTTCGTTCATCTCGATCACGGGCTCGTCGTTCCCTCCCACGATCAACAGAGTGGGCGCCGTGACCGAGTGGAGTTTCGGAATCGCGAGATCCGGCCTTCCGCCTCTTGAGACCACCGCGGCTATCTCCTGCTTGAGCTCGGCCGCGGCCCAGAGCGCGGCGGCGGCGCCCGTGCTCGCGCCGAAATATCCCAGCGGCAGATATTTTCCATACTTCTGATTCCTGAGCCATGTCGTTGCCAAAAGCAGCCTGCCTGCGAGCAGGGGGATATCGAAAACGTTCGAGCGATCGCGCGATTCCTCCTCGGTAAGCAGATCGAAGAGCAGGGTGCCGAAGCCCGCTTCGGCGAGGGCGTCGGCTACTTGCTGGTTCCTGGGGCTAAGCCTGCTGCTTCCGCTGCCATGGGCGAAGAGAACCAATCCTTGAGGCGCGGGTGGGATGTGGATCAAGCCGGGAAGGCTGATTTCGCCTTCTTTTATGGTGACTTCCTTGCTGATCGTCATTGATTCGGATTGGTTCTTTCTCAGCGGGACGACGTTTGTAAAATGCTTCGCTTGATTGAGCAATGAAATCACCTCCTCGTCCGAGACCTGTTCGAAATCCTGGTAGAATTGCCCGACGGAATGCAGGGTTTTCGGCTCCTCGAGGCAGATGAGTTCGTCCACGGCACCGGAATTCCTGAAGACGTCCGCCATTTGAGCCGAACAAACAGGCACGGCCAAGACAACATATTCCGCGCCGCTCGCCTTGAGATAGTGGCAGGCCGCCTGGGCGGTCACGCCGGTGGCGATCCCGTCGTCGACGACAATGGCGGTTTTCCCGTGCAGATCCGGAAGGGGGCGCTCGCGGCGGTATTGCTTGATGCGGCGGGTGACTTCGGCGAATTCCACGTTGGCGAGGCGCTTGATCTCGCTTGCGGTGACTCCGGACAGCCTCGCGGAGTCGGAATCGATCCAGTAAGAGCCGTCTTCGGAAACGGCCCCGATTCCGAATTCCGGATTAAACGGAGCGCCGATCTTTCTGACGACCAGGACATCCAAGGGCGCTCCCATGATCTTCGCGACTTGATAGCCGACCGGGACGCCGCCACGGGGCAATGCCAGGATAATCGGGTGTTTTGGAGGCGCCATTTGCAGTCGTTCGCCCAGAAGGAGACCGGCGGATGTTCGGTTTTGAAAGCTCATAGCGATTAAAACGTAGCAAGGCGTCGGCCAACTTCGAGTGCATCAAGGCCCGGAGACAATTAGTCCCGCGCTGGGACTTGTTTGAGCGCATGTTATCGGCTCGAGAGGCGTTTAATCGCTTCCCGTAGTCGGCACTCCCGTTGCAATGGCTGGCCGGGTTATGGCGAAACAAGAGGCTCCCCAATCGTTCAAATTAAGCCCGGTCGTGTTGGTTTTTCTGCTGACTCTGGGCTTCTTTTACCTGCTCGATCATTTTTCCAAAAGCCAGCCCGGAGCGGAAACGATCCCTTACAGCCAGTTTCTCAGCGATGTCGACGAAGGCAAGGTCGCAGAAGTGGCATTGAGCACGAACAAATTGACTGGCGAGCTCAAACAAGCGCCGCCGAACCACTCCAAGTATTTTTCCTCGATCCGCGTGGAAGATCCTAATTTGGCCCAAAGGCTGAAAACCGCCGGTATTCAATTCAGCGGACTCGAGGAGACGAGCGGTTTTTGGAGCGCGATCCTCTCCGCGGTTCTGCCTTTGATCATTCTTTTTGTTTTCTGGTCCATGATTTTCCGGCGCAGTTTTTCGGCTGAAAAGGGTGGAGGCTTTCTGTCTCTCGGCAAGTCCAAGGCCAAGGTTTACGTCGAGACCGATCTCAAGACCAAGTTCGAGGACGTGGCGGGCGTGGACGAGGCCAAAGAAGAGCTGCAGGAAATCGTCAACTTCCTCAAGGAGCCGGAGCGCTATTCCTCGCTAGGCGGCAGAATGCCCAAAGGCATCCTCCTGGTCGGCCCGCCCGGAACCGGCAAGACCTTGCTCGCTCGCGCGGTCGCGGGCGAGGCGCGCGTGCCCTTTTTCTCCATCAACGGCTCCGAGTTCGTTGAGATGTTCGTCGGCTTAGGCGCCGCACGGGTTCGTGACCTCTTCGAGCAAGCGCGCAAACAGGCCCCGTGCATCATCTTCATTGACGAGCTCGATGCTCTGGGCAAGGCGAGAGGCATCAGCGCCATCACCGGCGGAGCGAATGACGAGAAAGAGCAGACCCTCAATCAGCTTCTTGCCGAACTGGACGGATTCGATCCGTCTCAAGGAGTCGTTCTTCTCGCGGCCACGAATCGACCGGAAATCCTCGACCCGGCTCTGTTGCGGGCAGGTCGATTCGATCGAAGCATTCTGGTCGATAAACCCGATCGACAAGGCCGGGCACAAATCCTCAAAGTGCACTCAAAGAAAATCAAGCTGGACCCGTCGGTCGACATCGAGGCTGTTGCATCCATGACCGCGGGCTTTTCCGGCGCCGATTTAGCGAATCTCGTAAATGAAGCCGCCTTGATCGCGACCCGCAGAAAGGCGCCGGCGGTGAACGTGAATGACTTCACGCAAGCCATCGAGCGAATTGTCGCGGGCTTGGAGCGAAAAAGCCGGCTCCTCAATCCGGAAGAGAAAAAACGCGTGGCCTATCACGAGATGGGTCATGCGGCTGTCGCGCTTGCCTTGGGTCATGACGAGATAATTCATAAGGTCAGCATTATTCCCCGCGGGATCAGTGCGCTCGGCTATACCCTGAGCCGGCCCACCGAAGATCGTTACTTGATGGAGCGAAACGAGCTTGAAACCAAAATGGCTATCGCGCTGGGAGGCCGGGCGTCAGAAATGAAATTCTTCACGGACATCTCGACGGGAGCCGGCGATGATCTGGATAAGGCCACCGATATCGCGCGGGCGATGGTCACCCGGTACGGGATGAATGATGAGCTGGGAGTCGGGGTATTCGAGCGCGATCCCTCGCCAATGTTGGGAAGTCAGATGCCGGTCAGGACTTTCGAGTACAGCGAGCAAACGGCGCAGCAGATCGATCTGGCGGTCAAAAGTCTTTTGCACAAATCCCTGGATATGGCGGGCAATGTCATTGAGCGCTATCGCGCGATGGTCGATGAAGGCGCGCAAATTCTCCTGACTCAAGAGACATTGGATGAGCCGGCGCTCAAACGGCTCTGGGAAAAGTACCGAGCCGCGCCCGCTACACCGGTCTCGACGGCGATCCGCCCCATTTCGTCCGCGTAGTTCCACACAATATCTTTTCATGTTAGCTTGTGTTTTTTCCGAATAGGAAAAATACGAGGATAGATTATGCCTAGAAAACGTATCCGGAGTGCCGTGCTTCGTTTGATGACGTTGCTTGCGGCGGCCTTACCGGCAGCTTCTTTGGCCGCGGATCCCGGGGCGCTCCGGCCGCTCAAAATTTTGACGCTGAATTTTAACAGCGAAGAAGTGGTGAACGACTCCGATTTCTTCGTGCGCGACCTGCGTTTTCGAGGCCTCAAGCAATGGGTTCTCGAAAACGATCCGGATATCATTTTGCTTCAGGAGGCGTGGACGTATCACCGGGACCATAGCGTTTCGATCTCCCTTGCGCGGGCGATCGGGTACGATGTCTCGTTTCAGCTGGAGATGGGTTTTTTGCATCTCTTCGATGAGGCTGACGCCGTTCTCACGAAAAAGAGCCTGGCAGTGTCCGAGAAAAGGGCGATCAAGCTCCCTCATAGCGCGCCCGAATTGGGTAATGGCAAGACCTGGGTCATCGCCTTCGGGGCGGTTAGCTACGCGGTGAAGGCGAAATTGAAATTGCCGAACGGAGAGCCGCTTTACGCATATTCGACTCATCTGACGGGGTCGAGTGCCTCGGATCGCGCGGATCAAGCCAACGCGATCATCGATGACGCCAGGGCAAGCGCTGCCCGAGATGGCGTCCCCTGGGAACAGGCGCATGTCATCGTTGGCGGGGATTTTAACTCCGCTCCGGATGAGCTGGCACCTTTAGCCATGGAGCGAGCCGGCTTTGTCGATACTTTCGACGCCGCACACCCTGGAGATCCAAGCTGCTCGCTTTGCGAGCAGCCGGATCAGCCTTGGTTCAATCCCTTTACGATCGCGCCCGGACAGTTCCCGTCTCAGGCTTCGGATAGCGATTATGATCGAATCGACTACGTCTTTAGCCATGAGCCGGAGTTGAAACCGATTGCCTCGACCTTGACGTTTACCGCGCCCTATCGCGGCGTGTGGATGAGCGATCATTACGGCGTTACTTCGATACTTGCTCCCGTGGAAAGTTACGGAGTCGAAAATCCGATACATGATTACAGCGGTGAAATAGCGCCCACGGTCATTCAAACCGTCACGTCAGAAACCTTGTACGGACCGGGTCCGCTCCCGCCACTCTATGTGAACGGTCCGCGCGGAGTTTCCATCGAGAACCGCAGCGATATCCATATTGATATTTTCATGGACGGTCCGGGTTATATTTTTTCAAATTCCAGAGCGAGTTTGGATCGCGGTCAGCAGGCGTCATTTACGTTCGATACTCCGGGCGACTACACCTATGTGATTCAGAACGTCGCCGGTCCGCGCCATAATCCCCCTCAGCTCCAGCGCTCCGGGGTTATTCATGTCGAATCGACCGGATACTGATAGGCCCCTGTTTATTCGGTGGCATCGTTCCTGCTGAATCGGGAGAATGTCGGACATCAGGATCGGAATTTCTGGCTGGAACTACGCGCCCTGGCGCGGAGTCTTTTTTCCGAAAAATCTGCCACAAGATCGCGAGCTGGAATACGCGAGCCGCCAGTTCAGAACGATCGAAATCAACGGCTCTTTTTATTCGCTGCAGGCCCCGGCCAGTTACATGAAGTGGTATTCGTCGACACCGGGAGATTTCATCTTCGCGGTCAAGGCCAATCGCTACATCACCCATGTCCAAAGATTGAAGGAGGCTGCGCGGCCGATCGCGAATTTCTTCGCCTCAGGAATTCTCGCCCTGAAGGAAAAACTCGGTCCCATTCTCTGGCAGTTCCCGCCCAATATGAGATTCGATCCGGAACGTTTCGAGGCTTTCGTGCGGCTCTTGCCCCAAGATACGCAAGCCGCCGCCCGAATGGCGGAAAATCGGGATCCATGGATGAGAGGGCGGTCGCTGGTCGAAACCGATCGCAAAAGGAGCCTGCGCCATGCGATCGAAGTGCGGCATGAAAGCTTCCGGAACCCACGTTTCTCCCGTCTTTTGAAGAGACACAAAATCGCGTGGGTAGTTTCCCATTCATCAAATGCCTGGCCCTACTTCGAGGAGGTTACCGCCGATTTCGTGTACGTGCGCCTTCATGGCGAGGGGGCGCTGTATTCCGGCGGTTACGGCAGCCGCGCATTGGATCGCTGGGCCAAAAAAGCCCGCGACTGGGCGGCCGGAAAATGCGGCCGGGATGTTTTCGTCTATTTCGATAACGACGCGAAAGTTCGGGCGCCCTTCGATGCGCAACTGCTGGAAAAAAGATTGGAAGCGGAAGGAAGACTCGCGGCGTAGCCGCGGTCAGTGCGGCGTCAAGGTCTCCAGATATTGGATAATATCGGAAGATTCATACATCCATTGAAACGAGCCATCGTCTTTTTTGATTCTCAAACAAGGGGTTTGAAGTTTTCCGCCCTCTCTGATGAGCTCTTCCGCGGCAGAGGTGCCGGGCAGCGCGTTTCGGAGTTCGGCTTGAATTCCAAGTCTCCGCATGGCCCGCCGAACTTTGACGCAAAATGGACAGGCCTCGAATTGAAATAGCGTGAGGCTACGGGAAAAATCCTGAATCGACGCGGCCTGTTCCGGCGGGAAGAGCGAATCCGCGAGTAAAATCAGCCGGCCGACGGTTTTTCGAATGAGGGAGATGAGCATGCAGGGATTCTTGATCTCATGTCTTCCGGAAAAACAAAAGCCCCGGGAGCGAACGTTGCTGCGTCGACTCCCAGGGCTTTGAATGGAAAATCAGCCGTTACCAGACCGTGCAGGTTCTGATTCGGCAGGCGGATTGGAAACCGTTTGCGACCACGATCGGATCGTTTTCGCAAAGGCCGAGTGCTTCGAGAATGGCGTCATCGGAAGAATAATAGACAACGTTGCCAGCCCATTCGCCCGTGACTTCGTAGTTATCCGCATAGCATTTTAAGCCTTCGGGAACGTAGTAACCGAGGCCGAGAGCCCAGCCCGTGTAAAGAGGCCAGTTCCACCATGGATCCCAGGGGCCCCAATTCCAGACGCGGTACATATGGCCGCTCCACCAGTAAGAGCCGCCTCTCCATCCGCCGTAAGGTCCGTGACCTGGGTCGAAGTGGATCGGGTGATCGATGCCATGCCAGCCGCCTGGATGACCACCACCCCAGCCGCCGCCTGGGTGTCCGCCGCCCCAGCCACCGCCTGGATGACCACCACCCCAGCCTTCGCCTGGGTGACCACCACCCCAGCCTTCGCCTGGGTGACCACCACCCCAGCCTTCGCCTGGGTGACCACCACCCCAGCCTTCGCCTGGGTGACCACCACCCCAGCCTTCGCCTGGGTGACCACCACC
>JARLHE010000046.1 GCA_031292385.1 Oligoflexia bacterium | reverse complement strand
CACGCCTGACGTTCGGTGACCCGGTCGCCATCGACATAGAACACTCTGGCGGCGGGCCAGCCATCACAAAAGTGCGCGCTGAGCGGAGCCTCAAGGATTAAGCTAAAACCTCTTTCGTTGCTTCCGTATTCAACTAATTTTTCGTAAACGGTTTCAATCATCTCAGAAAAAGACGTTTGACTGACGAAGACCTTCGACTTCTTGATTTCACTGATGGCAATTCCGTAGCTTTTTCCCTGTCCCATTGCGAATCCGATATTGACAACCATCGTGCATTGATAGGTGTCGGCATCGGGCGGATAATAGACTTGGATTGGATTCATTTGTTGCTTCGATTCCGTCATCATTTCACGTTCGGTCCTTCTGATTCTCAAACGCGGCAATCGCCCGGACATACGAATCGAAGTGACGATCCGTTGAGAACTCCGCCTGGGAAATGGGAAACTCTCCAAAGAACGAGTTGAAGCGGGCGATTGTTTTTTCGACTAGCTTGCGCCGCCCGAGAAACGAGGCTTCGTCATAGGCCGCAAGCGCACCTTCTCCGAGCCAGTCCGATATCTGCACTTTAGGATCGAACTCAATCAAACGTCGAGCAGGAGGGGCATCGCCGTTCTCATAAAACTGAAATCCAAGATCGGACTTGAGTGTGTGAATGAGCAACACTCGCGCCCGCGCATCCCGCCCGAGTGCGAGCGTTGCCCGGTTACAGCGGTATTTCTTCATGAGGCCATTGACCCAGCCGACGACCCCGTTTTCTAGGTCGCCGCGAAACCCGGAGAGCGGATCAATGATCGGCGCACTGACGAGGAGGATCCGATCCTCCTTCAGCCCCAGGCCGCAAAGGCCCGTCCGCGCCGTCGTGTAAGCGAGATCCATTCCCAAGAAAAGATGATCGAGCTTCGGATAACTGTATTTAAATTTCTTCGTCATATCAGACTCGGATCAAATAGGAGTTCGCCCGCGCATCGAGATCCACCACGCTGGGAGTCCGCGCCTCGCCCCAGCACTCAAACATCCGAGCAAGCTGCCGAGCACGAATCTCGAAGTCAGTCGCGTTGTCCGTGACCCGTTGGCGGTGCTGGTAGATCAGAACGAGGTCGCGAGCATCCAACGCCTCAAGCAGTGTGCGAAGACTGTCTTCCATAACGTGCCCGTCATCGCCTCCCGACTCGGGACTAATCCCGGTGTCGGGGTCCAAGAAAATCAGGAGTGGATGGCCCGGGTGAGCATTCCTGATTTCTCGAACGTGCGTGAGAACGCCCAGGAAATACGACTCTCGCAGGCTTTTTCGGTAGCCAGCGGTTACGATTTTCGTTCTTTGATGGAGATACTCCCGGAACAGATTCGACAGGATCTCATCGAGAAAGCGCTCCACGCGCTCACTGAGACTCCCGAGCTGCTGAAGAAACGAATCGCCTGCATCACCTTCGCGCAGCCCGTACAAGCCCGTGAACATCGGAACATAGATCAGGTAATAATCCTGTGCTCGAAGTTCCTCCCGCAAAGCGTTCCACTTGAAAAAATCCTGCCTGTCTCCGAAAAATTGTAATCGCAAAATGCGCTCCTTCGCTATGTTTGCTGCGATTAAACAGCTAACGCACGAAGTAATGCGAGCACGGTTCGATTTTAAGAATGGAAAGTCCTATAAAAGAATGCCGATGAGAAATGAGCCCATTGGAGACGCCGATCTCCAACGGGCTCGCTTAGATTCTTAGGCGGCGGACTTCTTCTTCGCGAGCCGCGCCACGAGTTTCTTACGCTCGACTTCGATCAGATCGGCGAGCTTCGGGATCTCCGTCACGTCGATATCGTGCGTTTTATAAAGCTCGGCGATGCGCTGGTACAGGTGCGTGTCTTTCCGAACGATGTCATGAGTAACGGCGTCAATAATGTAGAAGCCACGGGCGACCTGAGTGAAATTCTGTTCACGCTTCTGCTTTTCGTGCCCCATCCAGTGCCCCATAAAACGATGCAAGCCCATCAGCTCCTCGGCCTCAAAAAAAGTCGCAAGGCTTTTACGCATTTCGTTGGCCGACAGGGCGATGCCAAAATATTTATAGCTCTTACGCTGTGCCCACTCCGCGAGATTTCCCCGGCGCATTTCGTCCGGGTGGGCGAACTGGCGGTACTTCTCCTTCATGACTTTTTGCGCGGGAAACAGGCACGTCGATCCCGGATAGAGGCGATCCCGGCAATCCGTCAGATAGTAGTCGAACAGATCGGAAAACCACGGTGCAAGGCTCGCTTCGACCTCCGAAGGATTAGCATTGCCCTCGGTCTTGCTCGGTTGATACCCGAGCACGAAAACGTCACCCTCGGTTTTCTGATAACGGCAGACTTGCGCGGCCAGAAGCCGGTGGTGAAGATCCTCTGGGCGGTTTGCGAAAGTGTGCCAGACCGCCATGATCGCCAGATCAAAGACCCGAACGGCGATACGATAACGGATTTTCTCGGCTTGCGCAAAGTTGCCCTCTTTTTCGCACCACTCGGCCAGGACGTGATCGCGAGCAACGCCGGGGAGGATCTCATGAAGGGAATGCTTGAATCCCTTGAAGAGAAGATAATGCTTAGGTGCGCCCCCTTTCTCCTGAATGCGGAACTCCACTCCGGGCTTCTTCAAGTGAGGCTTGATGTCGTAGTTGTAATGCCACAAGCTCCGCTTGCGCTCAACGGCATCCTCCGCGTTGATGAGCGAAGGATGGCTGCGAACCGACATCCTGAGCGCCCGCGAAAGGCAGTCCACGATCGTTTCAACGCCAGATCCGGTGTAACGATTGATTTCGTCGGCGTGATCGGTGAAATCCTGAAAGCAATCAAGACTCAAAAGGGAAAGAGCATCTTGGATCGTTTCAAGGCTGACGTTCGGACGCTCGCGCCACCAACCGAGATAGACCCGCAGATTCCGCTCGGTTTTTTCCCATGTGGCTGGCTTCACCCGATGTGCATTTTCTCGGGTCTCTTTGGCCCGCTCGCGGAGCTTGCGCTTGGGCGCGGGAGACGATGAATCGTCGTCGATCTTGATTTTAAGGGTTTCGTTTTTGAGAGTGACGATCCAGTTCTCGATCGTTGCATTAAAAACCGGCGCTTTCTTGGGGTCGGCAAACGAAAACTCCGCTGCGCGAAGGATCTTTTTGATCGCACGCTTGTAAGCCCGTAGCGACGAATCGAGCTTAAAAAATCCGCCATCCTTACAAAGAAATGCTGCGAACGCGGCCAGGATCTTATCGCCATCACGCGTGGAGAGATCGACTTCGACCCGGTATAAAAAGTCCTTGAAGTAATTCTTGGCCGTCGTGGCGTTCGTGATCTTTGCCAACCCCGTCGGCCCGTGCAGCGCAAGAATCCGCTCGAATGCCTCGACCTGTTCGGAGTGGACCT
>JARLHE010000045.1 GCA_031292385.1 Oligoflexia bacterium | reverse complement strand
TACAATAATCCACCGGCGCCCCGGCCAGAGCCGGCACCGATGCCTCGCCCTGCGCCGGTCGCTCCTGCTCCAGCGCCGTGGCAACCTCCGGTGTATAATAATCCACCGGCGCCCCGACCAGAGCCGGCACCGATGCCTCGCCCTGCGCCGGTAGCTCCTGCTCCAGCGCCGTGGCAACCTCCGGTGTATAATAATCCACCGGCGCCCCGACCAGAGCCGGCACCAATGCCTCGCCCTGCGCCGGTCGCTCCTGCTCCAGCGCCGTGGCAACCTCCGGTGTACAATAATCCACCTGCGCCTCGACCAGAGCCTGCGCCGATGCCACGTCCGGAACCAGGGCCATCCTTTGGTGGTGGCGGCGGCGGACACGAGGGCGGCGGTGGTCACGAAGGTGGCGGTAATAGGCGCTAAACTCACCAGTCATCGGTAAATTAGGTCAGGGACGATCTTGGAAGTAATTCCAGGAATCGTCCTTGATTTTTTGACAGTGCGGCAAGCCATGGCATACGACTTTGGTATTGGAGGATTTTTATGAAAATCTCGCTAATTTCGATTCTGGCTATCGTTTCGGTTTTTTCGGCTTCGATAACGATCGCTCGCGCCGATAACGCCACTGGCATGCAGTTTCGGAATTTCAAAATCGCCTATGACGTTGCGGATGACACTTTTGTCACGACGGGTGACACTCCGAAAGCCTCCGTCCTTCCCATGCAGGAGCTTGCGGCCTTTCGTTTCGAAAAGCTGAAGGCGGATACTTCCGGGGCTTCCTGGAAGTGCCTCGCGAAGGGGGCGTTTATTACGGTCGCGGGTTCGACGGTTCTCGCCGTGTATGAGCTTTCCGGCTGCACCCATTGAGCTCATACGTTGAATCTTAAGAAATAACGGATCAACGGCACGCTGATGAGCGAGAGCGGGATACCGATCCCGATCATCAGCGACGCGAACTCGCCGCGAAGATCATACTCGGCGGCGATGATGCCCGCGGTGATCATGGGTGCCATGGCGGATTCCAGCACGATGACCTCGGCTGGAAGTCCTTGTAGCGCCAGCAGCTTGAAATAAATGATGAAGATTATGGCGGGAGCGAGCAGGAGCTTGAATCCCAGCGCCGAAACGAGCGCTAAGCCGTAACGACGCATGATGGCCGGGGAAATCCGCAGTTCCATTCCCACCGAGGTCAGCGCCAGGGGCACCAGAGTCGCGCCTAGGCGCTCCAGCGTGAGGTTCACCGCGTTCGGAAAGTCGATCGCGCGCAATCCTAGCGCGATGAATAAAGTCAGAAATGGCGGGAAGGCGAGGACTTTAAGCGCGGTTTTGCGCCAAGAAAAGTCGCGTCCGGCGTAATAGGCGGCGAGCGCGATGCCGAGAGTGGCCGTCGCCAGAAAAGTTCCGGGTGAGTCGGTGAGAATGGCGATGGGCAGCGCTTTGGTTCCATAAAATGCTTCAAGAAGCGCGAAGCCCACGAACGAGGTATTGCCGAGTCCGGCCATGAGAATCACCGCGCCGGTGGTCTTTTTATCCCATCCGAGGATCTTCGATAATACGATAAACAGCGGAATCGCGGCGATCAAAATGATCCAAGCCATCAACGCGGGCAAGACCGGCGAAATTCCCAGTTCGCTTCCGCGGCCTAAATGGTGGAGGTGTAAAATCGTGAGCGCCGGCAGCGAAACGTAGATGACGAAGCGATTGAGTACGGTGGACGCTGAGTCAGGAAAAATCCCGTAGTACCGGATCAGGATTCCGATCGCCATGCAGACAAAAACGAGGATTAGCCCACCCATGGGTCGAGCTATACCACAGGGTGATTCCGATTTTCCTTTTCCGTCAATCCGATGGCGTCGCGAGAAAGATGAAATGGTATGAAATTATATAAATTTGGATAAACTCAGTGAGTGCTTATCCCATTTCGAATGAATCGCCTGTTTTCGCTGCCGTTAGCCGCGCTTTTACTTTTGGCGGCGCCATCTCAAGCGGCCCCGGCTGACGCGGCCGTAGCGTCCTTGGAGTATAATCTCGAGTGCGTCATCTGCGCCAAGAACGCTAAGTCGGTGCAGCGGCTGGTCGAAAACGGCCTGGGGCCCGAAATAGACTCGGAACGCCACGCGGTCCATCCGGCCAGCGCCGCGGTCATGAAGGAGGCCGCTAAAACCCATTTCGTATTTGTTACGGGTTTCATGGGCGATTTCAGCTCTCCCGGAACATATTTCCAGGAATGGGCAAATGCGCTTGGGGAGAAGGATCTGAAGGCCGCGTCCGTGACCATTCTGAAGCCGCCTTCTTATCTCAGCATTTCCGATAACGCCGACGGTGTTCTTCAGTACATCAAACGTTCCGTGCTCCAGAACGGCGATAAGCGAAAAGTCGTGTTAGTCGGCCACAGCATGGGGGGCCCGACCGTCGCTCTCGCGCTCTTCAGAAGCCAGGCCGATCCCGCGCTTCGCGGGCGGATCGCCGCTGCTGTTTCCATACAGGGCGCTCACGGAGGCTCGGATGAGTTCAGCTTTTTCAGAGCTTTCAATTTTTTGCCCGTCTCTCCTTTCGGTGGCGTCGCGTCGTTAGCGCCAGGCGAGCCCAATCAGGTTTTGGAGAACACGATTCGTGATGCCAAGCTGACCGCGGCCGAGGTCCATGCGCTGAGCCAGCGCCTGTTCTATATTCCCACCTCGACAACCGCTGATAACGTGATGGGTACCCCGCTGATGCCTGGGCATATGTCTTATTCGCTGATGAACAAGACTAGCGACGGCGTTTTGCTAACGGAGCGCCAGACCAACCCGCTTTACGGCCGCATTTTAGGAAAGGTGCCGCTCGAGAACGTGGCTCATCTTGACTCCGTCATGGTCAACCCGTGGGCAAAAATGCTGGCGCCGTGGTGGTCGACGGAAAATCAAAGGTCGTTTCCCCATGCGATGGCCCGGGTCGTGGTCAAGCGTATTTTGGGAATCAATCTGAAATCGTCCCGCTAAATCCATGCGCTGGATCGATGCTCATTGCCATCTCAGCGATCTCCGCTTTGAGGGAAGGCATGGCGAAGTTTTCGCCGCCGCCGCGCAGGCCGGGGTGGGCGCTTTCATCATGGGCGGAGTCGAGCCCGCTGAATGGGCTAGGCAGCGAGAACTCGCACGCCAGTCACCCCGTCGTATTTTCCCGGTTTACGGGATTCATCCCTGGTTCGTCGATGCGCATTTCAATTTGGGCCGCGCCGAGCTCGAGGCAGCCTTGTCGGCGCTTCCGGATTGGATCGCCGGTCCCGAGTGCGTCGGGGCAGGGGAGATGGGCCTTGATCATGGAAAAAAGCGAAATCCGGGAAGCCGCCCCCTGCAGCGCGAAGTATTTGAGCGGCAAATCACGATCGCGCTCGCGGCCAAAAAGCCCCTGGTCCTTCACGTGGTGCATGCCCATGAGGAGGCTATCGAATGCCTGCGTGCCCAAGGCCCATATCCCCACGGCGGGCTCGTCCACGCGTTCAGCGGAAGCGCGGAAACCGCGATGCGCTACCTGGAGCTCGGGTTCACGATCTCCGTAGGAGGGGCCGTGGCCCAGGAGAAGGGCTATGAGACCCTCAAGCGGGCGGTTCAAAAGCTCCCGGCAGACCGCTTGGTTATCGAGACGGATTGTCCGGCTTTCGGCCTGGAAGACCCCGGCTGCTTGCCGATCTTCGCGAAAGCTTTGGGAAAGTTGCGGAAAGAGAGCGCTGAAAGTCTCCTGGAGACAAGTCGACAGAATCTGATCCAGATGTTTGATCTCGAGCCTCGCTTGGGGTAGAAGCTTCTTACACTGAATTTATGAATCCAGGCTCAGAAACCCAATCACTTCCTATGACCGCGGACGAAATGGAGACTTACCGTCTTCACCGCCGCTTCGACCGCATGGGCCGCCTCGTGGGCGATGCCAAGATGAAAAAGCTCATGGGCTCCCATGTGATGGTCATCGGCCTGGGCGGAGTGGGCTCCTGGGCGGCGGAGATGATCCTGCGTTCGGGCGTGGGCGAGCTCACGATCGTTGATTTCGACGAGATCTGCGTGACGAACTTCAACCGGCAGCTTCATGCTTTGCAGGGCATGGTAGGCCAGCAAAAAGTCGACGTCCTGGCCGAGCGCTTCGAGAAGGTCAATCCCCAGGCGAAGATCCATGCGATCGCGAAATTCTATAATTTCGAGTCATCGGCCGAAATATTTGCCCGTCGTCCGGATTACGTGGTCGATGCGATCGATAACATCACCGCGAAATGCCATTTGCTTCACCACTGCGTGAGCGAAGGTATCCCCGTGGTCTCGGCCACCGGCTCGGGCGGGAAGCTCGACCCGCTTCGCGTGCAGGTCCGTGATCTCGCCCAAACCGAAGCCGATCCGCTCGCGCGCTCCGTTCGGCGTATTCTTCGCGAGCGATACGGCTTTCCGGTAAAAGGGCCTTTCGGCATCCCTGCCGTTTACTCGGACGAACCCGCGATGATGCCTGAAGAGCTGCACTATGATGGCGGCAAAGGGTTTCGTTGCGTTTGCCCCCAAGGCGACAATGAATATTTCCAGTGCGACAACCGCAACATCATCCTTGGCAATGCGGGGTTCGTGACCGGCGCCTTCGGGATGGCGTGTGCTTCGGTCGTGGTGCGTGGGCTGATCGAGACGCCTTGAGTGCTCTGAATTAGCCGCGTCATCCTCGCCAGAACGGCTGGATCGTTTCGCGGCCATAAACCCGCGCCGCTTCAAACGCGTTGTGTTGCGCGCATAAAAGCCGCAAATTCTCGATTTCATTTCCTCCGCCAAGGCCTTTCGGTATTCGATGGTCGACCTGCAGTCGATGCCGCG
>JARLHE010000004.1 GCA_031292385.1 Oligoflexia bacterium | reverse complement strand
GAGCTGGTCACCGTCGGAGTCGGGCTCGGCGAGCTGGTCACCGTCGGAGTCGGGCTCGGCGAGCTGGTCACCGTCGGAGTCGGGCTCGGCGAGCTGGTCACCGTCGGAGTCGGGCTTGGTGAGCTAGTCACTGTCGGAGTCGGGCTTGGTGAGCTAGTCACTGTCGGAGTCGGGCTTGGTGAGCTAGTCACCGTCGGAGTCGGGCTTGGTGAGCTAGTCACCGTCGGAGTCGGGCTTGGTGAGCTAGTCACCGTCGGAGTCGGGCTTGGCGAAGGGCTTGGAGTAGGACTTGGTACTGCCACGTAGTTTGCCGGGCAGAAAGGGGCTGGATCGAAGGTCATTCCGGCGCCGGAAATTGAGATCGAATTCAGCGCGAAGATGGAGCCTTCGATTTTGCCCGCGCCGGAAATCGTCGCGGAGCCTTGAGTGGCTAGGAAAGTTCCAGCTGCGTTCGCGCCGCCGGAGATCATGATGCTTGAGCCGGCGCTCGTCAAACGGATCAGAACATTCGCGGGTGGGAGGGTGCTGCCGACCGCGATGCTGGAGCCTCCGGACAGCGTGACGTTTCCGGTGACGTTGATTAAAAAGAGATCGTTCGCGCCGCCGTTCAGGCTCAGCGTTTTGCCTCCGGAGAGAGATAAGTCGCCATTGACTTGAATGACGTTCAGAGAGCCGTTGCCGTTGATGGTCGTTGATGAGGTAATTCCCTTGTAAACGGCGGTTTCCGGCAGCGGATCGAGATTGTTCGCGAAGTCGATAACGGCGGAGTCTGCGGAGGTGAAGTCGTGAACGACGATTTCTCCGATCGATGGTTTGCCGGAAGTCATGACTTGATCCGCGCGCGGAGTATAAACTTGATCGAGGACACGCGAGCCGCCGCTCATGGTGAGCTCTGAGTTTCCGAGCAAAATGACGCTTCCTTTAACTGTGGCCCCGCCACTCAGGGTGATGTTGGTGTCCGAAAGACCAACGACGCTCGCGGTTGACGTGAGGCATTGATCCAGACGGTCGTAGTCCGCATTTCCAGTGACGCTGCCTGAGCCGCTCGAGCCGGAACCGGAGCCGATGATCGGAGTGCTGGACGGTTGAGGGTTAGGGCTTGGCGACGCCACCGGGTTGGGGACGACTTTGCACGCCATTGTTCCTGTGGTTGCAATTGCGAGTGCCGCTAAGGTTCCTAGTTTTTGACTATGTCTTTGTAGGCGCTTCATAACAATATCCGTCCAAAGTGTTAATAAAAACTAATATTGTTATTTATACTAAGCTATTTAACTCACTCTGTCTAACTAAAATAATAAGCTAATAATTTCATATTATAATCTATTTGGAATTTGATTCAAATGCATATTGACGCATCGCCACGAGCGATTGATTGTTGGGGAAGATCGGCAAGGCTTGAGTTTGCAAAAAATCCAATGCTTCGCCATAGCGATGTTGCCGGATCAAGAGTTTGGCTAAGTTCTCATAGGCCAGATAGTAGACCCCGCTCTCGATGGAACGGCGGTAGGCCTTCTCGGCGCGGCCCTCATCGTCGAAGCGCTCGTAGACTGCGCCCAGATTGCTCCAGTTTGTCCACCATTGGGGAGCAAGTTGAACGGAGATTTCGAAATGTTCTTTCGCCGCGCGAATGTCGCCAGCTCTGAAAAGCTCCACGCCGGCGTTATTCTGAAGATCGAACGCGTTCGGGTTAAGCGCGACATCGCGTGAAAACAAAGTGAGTCCGTCCTTCCAGTCCCCTGAGCGGCTGTATGACCGCCCGGCGAGTGTCGCGATGACCATCGCAGCGGCTAAGCCTGAGACGGTCTTTGCGGGCAGCGAGGTCGGTAAATATGCTCGTACGAGCTCCCAGCCGATGCCGATTAATCCGAGCAGGCCGGCCATCGGAAAATAAAACCAGCGATCGGCGACCGTCAGATCCAAGGGAAAAACTTGCGCGTGAAGAGCGAGCCCGAAAAAAACCCACAAAGCGAAGAAAACCGCGCGTCGTGAACCCGCCCTTTTCACCAAGACCGCGATTGCGCCGAAGATAAAGAAATCGGAAAGCAGCGGCAGGCCGACGTCCTTCCAGCTCCATTGACGAATGATCCACTGTTGAGCGATGGCAAGATCCTTGGGAAAAACAAAACCCAAAGCATAGAAATAAAAAATCTTCGGCATTGTAAGCAATCGCTCCGGAAAGCTTGCCAAAGTGATGGGTTGCAGATGGCCGCTGGCCAGGCCAAGGCCCGCGTATTCGAAACGAAGTCCGGCGTAGGCGGCGGTGGTCATGGCGAGCCCCACACATAGCGCGTTACTGGCTTGTCCGCGCGGACGGATGAGCAATTCATAAGTCGCGGCCGTGGCGACGAACAAAACCCCGCTCTCTTTGGAAAGCAACGAAAGCAACAGACACGCGGAAACGATCAGCGCTCGCGCCCCTCCCCTTTCATTCCGCATTTTGGCCAAGGCGACCATTCCCAGAATTCCAAAGAAAAAGAAAAGAGTGTCCTGCAGATCGGCGACATAGAGCACGCATTCGGCGTTCAGGGGATGAACCAGAAAAACCATTGCCAGGAGCCATGCGAGCGTTTCCGAAAAAAACGCACTTAGGAAAACGGCAAGCAGGATAGAGCTCATACAATGCAGAAGGAGCTGGAAGGCGTGAAAAGCGATAGGGTTCGCGCCGAACATTGACCAGAGAGCGGCATATGCGGCCAGCATGAGCGGCTTATAATAAATGCCGAGCAACCCCGTGGCGCCACCCGAGTTAAAGCTGGAAGAGCTGAATAATCGCCCGAGATTGTCGAGCGACTGGACGACGGTGTTGTTAAGCAATTGTTCTTCGTCATCCCAGACAAAGCTGTTTCTCAATGACCCGCCATAGACGAGCAATCCAACCGATGTCATCGCCGTGCAGCGGATGAGGTTGGTGATCTTTATCTTTTTTGGCGAAAGCTCGGTCATATCTGCCCAGGATAGCTCGACAATCCGGTGGAACCAATGGATTCCGTGAAATCTGCCCACAGCGTTGGCAGATTTCACGTTGATTGTTTAATCGATCGGGATCCTTAGACTTTACTCAGGAGGAAATACAAGGATGTTAAAGAACTCGAAGTTTTGGCTGATGATTATGATTCTCTTGGGCACGGGTGCGATCGCGGCGGGTTTTCCGGGGTGCGGCTCTTCGAACGGCGATTCGGTCGTGTTTTACGGGGCGGGGCGCTGATCATGATGATCTTTAATAAAAGAGCACAAGGTCTTCTGGCCGCTTTCGCGTTTATGGCGGCATCATCCGCCTTCGCGAACACCAATCCGGCTTCCGCGCTGGTGACCATTTACGGGGTGGCCGTCTCTCCCAATGCGGATTGTTCGAACGCGGTGGTCCTGAATTACAGTTCCAGTCCGACGGCGGTCGATTTCGAACAAACTCCCTCGCTTTTTTCAGGGAGCCCGTCGGCAGGGACTTATAACTGCGTCGTCTTGCTCATGAGCGACCAATTGACGTTCACTCCGGCCGCCACCACCGGAAATTGCACGGCGGGTACCACGTATTCACGTGTTGTGTGCAGCGGAAATTGCACTTACACGACGATCACGAACGCATCGAGCCTCGCGCCCGGGGTGACGTTAACTTATGGCTCGACGGTCCAGACTTCGGCAACGACGTCACAAGATCTGGCAAACGCAACCATGGTACCGCTCTTTATCAGCAACGGCACCAGCGGAACGGGCCAGACGGGGCTTGCTTTTACCCAACCCACGGGCGCGAATGCGACGACGGCAGGGATCGCGTTGAGCGGAGCGTTCGTTGTTCCGGCCAGCAGCGCGACTTTCATTGTTGATTTCGATAATCAGGTGAACGGTTCCCAGAATCCCTGCGACTTGGGCCCGCCGAAGTTCGGGTTCCGCAGTCAATAATCGGTCGCTGTTGAAAGTAAATCCAGCTCCGCCTTGCGTTTGAGCGCAGGGCGGACGTGGTTTTGGTTTGCCCGCGGATCGGGGCAACGTTAGATTGAATACATGTTTCACCTCAAGTGCGCCTTCCTCCTGGCGGCGTTGTTTATTCCTGTCTTAGCTCATGCCGAGAATGTTTATGTCGAACCCGCGACCGGTACCGCCACTTCCGCGGATGATCTGGCGGCAACGACGGATATTATCCGGTCTTCGGTGACGGAAGTGAGTTCGGACCATTTGGTGGGCGCCCCGTCACAGGCTGACATTTCGTTACGGCCCAAACTGGTTCGTCTGGGGCAGGCTTACGTATTGACCCTTGGAAAAGTCAAAAACGGCGAAATCATTTTCTCCAGCCAGCTCAAAGCGATGCGAATGGATGAGATGGACAAAGTGGCGGAGCGACTGACGCGCTCCGTGCTCGTCGGTGAGCAGGCGCAAAGCCATCCGCGCGTGGGCGAGCTTACCCTTAAAGAGTCAAAAGAAGGCGCTGAGCGGCGCCCGACGCATAATGCCTGGTACCTCGGTTTTGGCGGATCGGAGCTGAATCATTTGAATTCGAGCGGTTTGGGATACAGCTTGGGCCTCGCCTATTCCTGGGACGTCAATTTCGCTCGAGTGAAGCTTTTCGCCGAGGGGGACGGGATCGGCGACGCGTTTTTTGCCGGAGGCGGCATGGGCTTTAATTACTATTTCAGCCAGGAAGATATCGCTCCTTATCTATCCGCGGACTTTGGCGCGGGCGCGGCCAAGATTGATGGCGGCGGTATTACCAGCGGTCAGATCGTCGGCGGTTTTATCGTCGGCGCGGGCGCGGGGATCGAATTTCTGAGGACCACGGCGGTGAACGTGGGCCTGGGTTTTCGGGCCGGGTTTCTTTTGCATGAAAACAATATTGGCCTACCGGAAGTTCTCTCTCTTCGGCTAGGGGTGTATTTTAAATAGGCATCACAAGCTGTGTCTATTGTTACACAGTGTTACGTTATTAAATTTTGAATTTTAAAAAAAGTCGGTTCATAATTTAATCGAGGTACGTAAGCTGTGGCAAGATTCCCGTTTATCCCGCATTTGAGGATTGATGTGTCCTTGTTCGTGCGTCTTGCGCGCATAGGCGTTGTCGTGCTTCTTTTGTTTTGCTGGAGCTTCCGGTCTGTACATGGCTCAGGATTCTTCAATCTCGGCGCTTTTTGGAAAAAAATATCAGCTCCCGGCACCCCGACCTTGAGCATCAGCGACCCGATTACCTCGTCGACAGCGTACACCAATCAGTTGACCATCAATGCGACTATCGGCAACGACTCGGCCGCGACGTATTGGTGTCTCAGCATGACCCAAAATACGAAGCCCGCCTCCTATAGCGCGACTTGCAACGGCGGCGCCGGGCCATCAAGCGGTTGGTACACCTCGCGCCCCACAACGGTTACGATCACGAGCGGCGATGGGAATAAGAAGGTTTATCTTTGGGTCGCTAATACCGCGGGCGTGAGTTCCACCTCCGTCAATAAGACGATCCTTCTCGATACAACGGCTCCGACCGCGCCATCGGGCGTGACGATGCAAGCTTATTACGATTCGCTAACCGCGACCCCTTCGATCAGCTGGACTGCCTCGACCGATAGCGGCGGGAGCGGCGTGAGTTATTACCAGATCGCCATTGGCACGACACCGGGTGGGACGGATGTTCTTGCTTACACGAACGAAGGCAACGTCACCTCGAAGACCGTCTCTGGGCTTTCGTTGACGAACGGCACCACTTACTATGTTTCGATCGAGGCGGTGGATAAGGCAGCGAACGTATCTTCGGCCGGAACGGCGAGTTGGGAGGCGTACACCACTCCGCCTACGGCGCCGGGCGCGATCACCTACTCTACGGCGACCTCGACAACGAGCAACTCTCCCAATATCAGCTGGGGCGCCTCGACCAGCGCGGTCGGCGTTGCTTACTATCTTGTGGCGATCGGGACTTCTTCGGGCGCGAGCAATACAGTGACCTGGACGAATATCGGTAACAATTTAAATTATGCGTTTACCGGCCTGTCGCTGACATTGAATGGGTACTACTATGCGAGCGTCGAGGCGGTCGATAATGCCGGTAACGTTTCGTCGATCACCGCCGGTGGAAGCTGGCAAGCCACGGTTCAAGGCTGTACGGCCTCGCCGAGCAGTTATACGGCGGCCGGATCGAATGCGGTGACGGTGCCCTCGAACTGTACTCTCGCGACCGTGAAGGTTTGGGGCGGCGGCGGTGGCTCTGGTGATACAAGTGGATCCGGCAGCGCCGGAAACGGCGGAGGTGGCGGATACACGACCGGGGAATTCGCCGTGACGCCAGGAGGGTCCTTAACGGCGATTGTCGGCGGCGGCGGTGCCGGGGGAACATATAATGTTACCGCGAGCGGTGGTTCGAATGGCGGCGGCGCCGGTACGCAGGGTGGTGGTGGTGGCGGCGGTAGGTCCGCCTTACAGCAATCCGGGACTGATTTGATTTCTGCGGGCGGTGGCGGCGGCGGCGGCGGAGAGTCGGGCAGTTACAACGGTGGTAGCGGCGGTGGCGGCGGCGGAAGCGTAGCCAGTACTGGCGGCTCCTCTGATGGTGGTGGCAGTGCTGGCAGCGCGGCGTCGGGAACCACGGGTGGTGCTGGTGCCTCCACTGCGGCGGCTAATACCGGCGGCGGTGGAGGTGGCGGCGGCGCGGCTGGCGGCACGGGTGGCGCTAGCGGTAGCTCCAGTCGCGGCGGCGGTGGTAACGGCGGTACGGCGCTGATTCCGATTGGAGGCTCAAGCATTGCAGCATCCGGGCAAACGGCAGCTAACAATTCGGATTCCAATTATTCGGCCGGCGCTGGCGCTGGGGCTTCCTATGCAGGGAACACGTCTGGCAATGCCGGCAATCCCGGAGAAGTCTATATCATCTGGAACGCCGGCGGATTCACGGTGACTTCTGTTTCTCCGTCAGCGGGGGCCGTGAATTCGATCCCGACTTCGATCGCGGTAACTTTCAGTACGCTGCCGGATTCGACCACTTCTCAAAATACCGCGAACTGGTCGATGACATGTACGAACGGAGGCGCCTACACGGTGAGCTCTGCTTCGCTCTCGGCCAGCACGGTGACGGTTGGCCTGACGAAGACCTCTTCGCCGACATCCACTTCGGTTTGTACGCTGGAAGCGTCGTCCGCGATTCTATCCGCAGCTGCGACTTATAAGGTTCCATTGGTGCCGGCCTCCCTTTCGTGGAGCTTCCCGAGTTTGCCGATCAGCTACACGGCATCCGGTAGTTTTACCGTTCCTCAATATTGCGCGACCGCGACCGTGAAGGCCTGGGGTGGTGGCGGTGGCGGCGGTGCGGACAGTACTAACAGCGGCGGCACCGGTGCTGGTGGTGGATTTACGCAATCTTCGATTGCGGTAACCGCGGGTGAAACACTGACGGTCTTGATCGGAGGCGGCGGCACCGGCGGGGCACCGGCTTCGGGCAGTGTTGCTGGAGGAACCAACGGCGGCGGCGCCGGTAATGGAACCACCGGCGAAGGCGGTGGCGGCGGTGGGCGCACGACGATCCAACGTTCCGGCACCGATCTGGTCACCGCAGGTGGCGGTGGCGGAGCAGGGTCGGGTGCTCTTGGCAGCGTCGGCAAAAATGGAGGCGGCGGCAACAGCGGAACAGGAGGCAGTGGCGGCGGGTCTACCGCAGGTGGAGCGGCCTCGGGTACTTCCGGCGGATCCGGCGGCAACGACGTGGCCGGCGGTGGCGGTGGCGGTGGCGGCTATCCGAGCGGCGGCAGTGGCGGCAGCGCGGCCTCCGGCGCGATACCCTATTATCCCGGCAGCGGTGGTAACGGCGGATCCGGCTACGCCTCGGGTTCAAGCAATACGATCACGACCGCGGGCGGTCAAAACGCCGCGAACAACGGCGATAGCAACTATGCCAATAGCGCCGGCATGGGGGGAGCTGCGGGCACTGCCAGTCCCTCGACAACCGGCGGTAGCGGCAATCCGGGGCTTTTGGTGATCACGAATTGCCAATAAGAGCCTAAGGCTTCCAAAGCGCGAGGCCAGCAGCAGCCCCGCCCAATACCAAAACGAGCGCGATCAGGGCTGGGGCTGGCAATATTTTGCGCCGAGCTAAGACTAGGGAGGCGCCCAGCAAAAACCAGATAATCAACTTGCCCGCGGCCCATGCCGGAAAAGTTCCGGATGACACGAGCCGTCCTAGCATCCCGAACCCGGTGATCAAAATCACCAGCAAAGCCACGCCGTGGAGCGCCGAAGCCCAGCGGGTTTTGGATGACTCGGTGATGACCGAGCCGATCGCCAAAAACAATCCGAAAGCGGAAACCAAGTGGGCGTCTTTATAAGCGTTATAGTCAATGAGCATGATTCAGTCGTAGATCGGGGTGTTTAGTAAGGCAAGCCGCTTTTCGGTAAGGCCGAGTGGAAGCTTGGCTCTTGCATAGGCTCATCGAATGATCGCGAACAAAAAATGGCTGGACCGAGCGTCCCTTCTGACATTGGCCGTGACGGTCGTTTTTTTCCTCATGGCTGCGATCGAAAAGGGCCTGACGCACGATTTGCTTTTGGAGGCGGGGGTGTTTTTGGTTTCGGTCAAGCTGGTCATCGCCAACCAGAAAAGCGAGCTCCTGATTCGCGGCCTGCAGGCCAAGCTGGATTCCATCGAGAAAAAAGTCGACCACTGAAGGCCTTGCGCTATTGCGCGGCTTTGTAGAGACGAACGTAGTCGATCTTCATTTGCTGCGGAAAAATGGAGTCGTCGACGCCGTTTTGCCCGCCCCAGAAGCCGCCCACCGCGATGTTGAGAACCAGATAGAATTCCTTGTCGAAAGGCCAGGTCTTCCAGTCGCCACCCTGCTCCCGCATAAAGGTAAGGTATTTATTCGAGTCGACGAAAATCGAGATCGAGTCCGGAGCCCATTCCATCGCGTAAACGTGGAATGTCGTTGTCGCGTCTTGTACCGTGGCGGTAGCCGTCTTTTGAGTATGGGACATCCAGTTGTAGGCGAAAGTATGGATTGAGCCGTGAACCGTGTTCGGATCGAAACCGACTTGCTCCATGATATCGATTTCACCGCTCTTGGGCCAGCCGCCGTAGGAAGAGTCGGTGGGAAGCATCCAAATGGCCGGCCAGACGCCGTGACCCGTGGGAAGCTGCGCGCGTACTTCGATCCGGCCATAGAGCCAATCGACCTTTTTTCGGCTGACAAGCCGGGCGGAAGTATAATCGCTGGATTGAAAAATTTCGCGGCGGGCTTCGATCACCAGGTTGCCGTTTTCGATTCGGGCATTTTCGGTGCGGTCCGTGTAGTATTCGAGCTCGTGATTGCCCCACCCGTTGTAGCCGGTGCCGATGTCATAACCCCATTTGCTGGGATCAGGCGCGCCCGGAGTATTGAATTCGTCCGACCAGATCAGATTCCAGCCTTGGTGACTCGCCGGAGCCTCGTTCGCATGAGCGGGGCGCGCCGCGGAGCCGACAGCAGATCCGGCCAGAAGAGCGACGACAAAGGACATCGATTTCATTGCCGGTATATCCGACAGACTTTTTCAATAGTCAATCAATAATGGATTATCTTTTCAGCAATGGCAGGACGAGGCTTTCTATTTTCGCTCTTAGGTCAGCCGGACCTGGGGCAGCTAGTTCCGCGCGGACGATTCCGGATCGGTCGATAACATATAGAATAGGAAGCGTGCCTGGCGTGCCGAAGCCGTTGACTTTCGCGTCGCTTATGAGGGCGGAGGGTAAGTCGTAAGGTTTCAAAAATTCGATCACATGGTTTCGTTCTCGCGGACGATCGACGCTCACGATCAGCGCCTCTAGACCCTCGGCGCGGTGGCGAGTATAAATATTTTCAAGGATCGGGAGCTCGGCGCTGCATCCATCGCACCAGGTCGCGAAAAAGCCGAGCAGCACTACGTTACCGCGCTGCTCGGCAAGGTCGAATTTTTTTCCGTTCAGCTCGGTCCCGGCGAAGCCCGGGGCGGGCTTGCCAAGGTCGATTGACCCATAGGCAAGCCCGCCCGCGAGAACCAATGCATTCAGATAAAGAAAAATACGAATCATCAAAAACTATAGCTCAAGATGGTCTTAACCATTCCGGGTGCGACCAGCTGGTTCCCGTTCATATATTGATAGATCGGGATCTCCACGTCGGTATAAAATCGAAACGCTCCCGCGTCCAATTCGACGCCAGGGGAAATGAAAACCCGTTGGTAGCCCGTGTTCAGCGGGTCGGCCGCGGGATTTCCGCCGTGATCGCTCGAGCGCAACGAAGTCAGCAGTTGCAGAATCGGCGCCAATTTGGCTGCGCCGTCGAACTTCAAGCCGTTGTAATAGGCGCCTGCCGCCGCGTCGATTTCGCTGCCCGGGAAGTAGCCGTGTTGGGTAAAAATGGGCTCGTCCAGGTTGATTTGCGCGAAATAGTTCCAAAGACCGTTGTCCGTAATCGGTCCGTAGTGGAAAGCGCCCAGCAAGAGGTCCGTGCTTCCGCTTCCGATTTCGGTATCGGGATCGAACCCTTCGTAGGTCGAATCGCCGGTTGGCAGTTTCACGCCATAGGTAATGCCTGTCGACATATCCGATGAGAAACCGGTGTAGATTCCGCGAAGGCGGATATCGCCCAAGGCGGCGTGATTAAACGTATCGATGCTTACCTCATCCGAATCGAGGGTTCGAAAGTAACGAAACGTCACGGGTACTTCGAGTTGGAGGCCGTGGCTCCGGTCGAACATGAATTGATCGCCGAAGGTCAGAAAGTGGGTGCGGATCTCCTTGTCATTGTTCGCTTCCGCGGGAGCCTTATTGGTCCCGCTCCAGTTGTTGCTTTGGTCCATATAGTCATATTCGAAAAAGGCCATATTTCCGGATTCAGTGGGAAACATAGCGCTGGTGCCCACGTCAAAGACGCCGCAGCCGCACGCGCAGGCCCAGCTGGTTTGGCTGTGAAAAGCTTGAAAAAGCGAAAAAATAAAAAGGCCCCCGGCGACTGGCCGCAGGCGTTGAGTCAAATTTTTCATAAAAATATTCCTTAGGGAAAAAATCCCTGATGATCATGAGTTGTTCATTCGAAGACGCAAACAGGCTCGAGATCAGCAGAGCCGCGGAGGCGGCGTGGGGGGCGGGACGGGATGGGAAGGAGCATTCGTTCGCGCTCCGGCGTGAAATCGCAGGGAGTCCGGAAATCTGAGCGCCAGAGCTTGCTCCCAGCCTGGCTGCGTGAGCGTGAATTCGTGAAGTTCAAGACGGATTTCGGGAGCTTTTTCTTTAGCGCGTTCGTGTCTTGCGATCTTGCAGACACCGCAAAGGTGTTGTCCGTCGAAGGTATGGCGAGTGGCTTGAGCGAAAGATTCGGTTCGCGAAAATCGGGACCACATCTCGGCCCAGGCCACGGACTGGACTAAAAACCATTGCCCGCCGTTCACGGCAAAAAGCGCGAAGAGGGAGGTAACGGCGGCTAACTGCTTGATGGCCCTGAAAAATCGCATGGATTGTGTCGACTTTATAGTTTGGGAGCGGGTAGCGTCAAGGGCGGCTCGATTTCATCCAGGAAAACCCGGATGAAACTTGTCTCGAAATGGGATAAAGTGAACTCAATTCAGAGGAAAAAGTGATGCAAAACGTTAATGCCGCGCCAAAAGAAGTGAAAGAATTATTGATCGAGCGCCTCTTGGCCAAAGCCGAGTTGACTTACAAGTGTTGCGCCGGCAATTGCGGGCACATCGCGACGGATGACGCCCAGGACTGACGGCCTTGTCTTCCGGACTGAGCGAAGTTCTCTCTTATCAAAACGATGAGCTCGTTCATCGTTTCGCGGAAGACTTTAAACTTTCGTTTTCAGACGCCCAGGAAATTTTCCTCGAGACCAAGCGCTGGCTTTGGCTTTGCGCGCGCCAGAGAGATGCGATTCAAAAAAAACAGCCCGTGCCCGCGTTCATCCCGCTTCTCAGCGAGGCGTATGTCATCGATTTAATGTGGCATACCTTTCTGCTTTTCACGAAAGATTACGCGGAATTTTGCGATCGCTACTTCGGCTTTTTCATTCACCACACGCCTCAAACCCGCGCGGAGCGGGAAAGCTGGCAACTCAAAGCAGAGGCGGACCCGGCGGCCGCCATGCAGGAGCGGCGAAAATCGCTCAGACAGGTTTACGAATACATTCATGATGAATTGGGTGCCGATGTGCTCGTGCGTTGGTTCGAGACTTATCCTGAAAGATTCAAATCGATCGGCGGCTAGTTCGGGAAAAAAGAGAGGGCTCAGCTTGGAGCTTTTTAGTTCTCCAAGCATGAGCCCTGGGGGTTACTCAGCAATTTTTAGCTGCTTGGGGTAGCGCTTGCTGAAGGTGCGGGCTCATTTGGTTTAAATTGCGCACGGCAGGCTTGGCTCGCGGATTTTAGGGCGGCCTTTTGAGCATCAGTCAGACTGGGTTTCTGACCGGGCTGAGGGACCGGCAAAGTCACGCCTTGTTGGGCCAGCTTCTGCCCGACGCAGACGCCCATCATGAACTCATGGTGATGGTGCATTCCGTGAGGTCCTTGGCCCGGGCCTTCATTTTCTTGAGACCAGGCCAAAGCCCCGAAAGAGGCGGAAAAGGTTAAAGCGATCAGCGAAACGATCATCGAACGATATGTGTTTTTCATAAGATCTCCTTGTTTCTGAAATTACAGCAAGAACCTGTATTTTTAATGGAGAGAGTATTTCCTTGGGATTTCAAGGGTTAAGCGGGTTCCTTGGTCGACCCGAGCGATCTTCAGACCACCTCCATGAAGCTCGAGAATCGTTTTCATGATGACCGAGCCCAGGCCTAATGAAATATCATGCCCCCGGCCCTTGGGCGGCACTCTTAGTTTCCGTCTTTCGCCGAAGAGCGCGATCGCCTCATCGCTGATGCCGGGCCCGTCATTCTCCACGACAACGCGGATTTCGTCGTTCACCGGTTCGACGCGGATTTCGATCTTGGATTTCGCGTGCTTCGCCGAGTTATCGAGTGCGTTTTTGATCAGCCGCTGAATCAAAAGCGGGTCGCCGAGAATGGCTTCTTCTTCGCTTTCGCCTGCTCGCTCGAATCTCCCCCGCTCAAAGCCCCAATGAAGGGAGCTCGATGCCCTTCTCGATTTGACTTCCTGGCCGATAATCTCGGCGAGATCCACGCGTTGAGTGGTTTGTTTGTAACGGGGCTCGCCCAGGTCCGCGATGAAAAACAAGTCATCAATGAGCTGAAGAAAGTAAGTCAGCTCGGCCCGGCTGATTTCAAGGAACTCCCGCTGCTGCTCTTTCGGCATTTCGTCGAGATGCTCGGAAAGAGTTTCGATCGAGGTCTTGAGGCTCGTGAGAGGAGTCCTAATATCGTGACTGAGCTCTTCCAGGAGATGCTTCCTTGCCATTTCGGTTTCCTGGACGCGACCCACGAGCCGTTCGATTTCCGAGGCCATCCGGTTGAAATCCAGCATAAGGCTTCCGATTTCGTCGATGCGCTTGATCTCAAAACGCGCTTTCAGGTCACCCTTTTCGAGCCGCGACAGAACGGTCCGCGCCTCCGCCGATTTTTTTCGAGAATAGGCGTAAATCAAAATCAGCGCGATGAGCAGGGCGGTGCCCACGACGAAGCAGAAAAAGGCGATTTGAACCTCGAGTAGCCCACCTGGCGGCGGCGGCCTGCGCGGGTTCATCAAAAGGTAGGTATCGGCCGGGGCATCGAGCTTGACCAGCATGAGATCCGGCACCAATCGAAAGGGTCGGTAATGAAAAGTGAAGTCGTGGATGCCGGACGGTTTCTGGATGGAATCCCAGTCGATAGGCAAGCGGTCTTCCGCGTTGGTCGCCAAGATCGCTCCGTCCCTGGAAACGACCCAGAGGTTCGATCCGAAGGCGTGCCGGCCTCGTCCCCGCAAGTGCGTGTCCTGCACGGTTTCGCTGTAGGGGCCGCTTTCCACGATCTGCGCGGTGAATAAAATCAGGTGTCTTCGCTCCTCGGTGGTCGAAGACTCGTTCAGGCTCCTTAGGGCGTAAAACGATGCAAGTCCGAGGGCTATGGATATCAGGAAACCCAAGAGCAAAAAGCGAAGAAGGGAGGACTGTTTCATCTGACCTCCAGGCGATAGCCCACGCCGTAGACCGGCGTGATATGGACATCGCCCGCGCCGGCATCTTTTATTTTTTTTCTAAGATGGCTCAGGTGAGAATCGATGGTGCGGTCGTAGACATCGGACTCCTCGCCGAAAGCGTCCATAATATCGTTTCGGCTGAGGACATCTCCGGCTTTTTTGACGAGCATGGAAAGAATGTCGAACTCGCGCCGTCCCAGGGACATCGCCGTCTCCCCCGCCCAGGCTATCCGCTTTTTCGGATCCAATTTAATGGATCCAAAGGTCAACGCCTCCGCGGTTCTTCTTTTTAGGTTCAAAAGCCTCGTGATCCGCGCGGTGAGCTCCTGAACCCCGTAAGGTTTTCGGATGTAGTCGTCCGCGCCCTCGCCCAGCCCTTGAACCGCCGAAGCTTCGTCGGTTTTCGCGGTGAGCATCAGGATGGGAACGGTGTCGTTCTCTTTCCGGATTTCCCGGCAGAGCTCGAATCCGTTACCGTCCGGAAGATTTACGTCGAGAAGGACAACGTCGAAAGACCGGGAGCGAAAGGTTTCGATGCCCTGCTTGAACGACTCGCAGGACGTTACCTCGAAGCCTTTGTAGGGAAGGCTCATTTTCAAGGTCTTTACGATCAGCGGGTCGTCTTCGACGAGGAGAACCCGGTAATGGTTGGCCATTATTGATACCGCCTTATCGCGCGCAACCGGGCGGCGGCATGTTCGACTATCGGCTCCGGGTAGCCGGCTGCCGCGCGCTCGATCGATGACGGGTTGTGTATTGATTTCGTGGAAAGCGCGCGGAGCTCCGGAACGTATCGGCGAATGTACTCGCCGTCCGCGTCGAATTTCTCGCCCTGCAGGGTTGGATTGAAAACCCGGAAATAGGGCTGTGGATCGCAACCCGTCGAGGCCGCCCACTGCCAACCGCCGTTGTTCGCGGCCATGTCGCCGTCGAGAAGCATTTTCATAAAATAGCGGTCGCCCCAGCGCCAATCAATGAGCAAATGCTTGGTTAAAAACGACGCGACGATCATGCGCGCCCGGTTGTGCATCAGGCCGGTCTGCTTGAGCTGCCTCATCGCGGCGTCGACGACGGGATAGCCGGTTTGGCCGTTTTTCCAGAGCTCGAAGTGCTTCTTCGAGTTCTCCCACTGGATGTTCCGGTATTTTGCGACGAAGGATTGTTTTTCGACCCACGGGCAGTGAAAAAGAATGTGGTAATAGAATTCGCGCCAACAGAGTTCGCGCAGAAACGTCGACCGCCCGTCTTTTGTTGCGAATTTTTCGCGGCCCAGCTCCAATTCGGCGATTGCTTGGGCGATCGTCAGTGATCCGTTTTTGAAATAAATCGAAAGACCGGAGCCGCCGCCCTGGGCCGGATAGTCGCGATCGCGGGCATAATCGTCGATTTTGTTTTGGAATCGCTTCAGCGCGGCTCTGGCCGCCGCCGGCCCTGCCGGCGGAATCGGGATCGTGACGGCTTTCGAGTTTTCCGCGATATAGCTTTCGAGCTGATCGAGCCTTTGGGCCTCGTGTCCGAGCGGCTCCGCCCAAGTCAGGCAAGGGTCGACGGGTTTTTTGTCGGCGAGCCGGATTCGGTTTTGAACCTCGGGCTCGAGCAGTTTTTCGAACCAGCGGCGGGCGAAGGGCGAATAGACTTGGTAAAACGACCCCGGCTTGCCGTCTTTGGAGATTTCATCGGGCTCGACCAGAAGGTGGTCACGTTCGGTGTGAAGCTCGATTCCGAGAGGTAGTATGAAGTTTTCGATAGCCCCGTCCCGGGCCCGAGCGAACGGTTCATAGTCCCGATTGAAGGATAAGGTTGCGGGTTTTGGGTGTCCTCGCTGCGAGAGCAGTTCGAACAGTTTTTGGAACCCGGCTTCCGGTCCGCCGTCCAGAACCAGCAGATCGCCTCCCCTTTCCCGCAACTCTTCTTGCAGGCGTTTGAGGCTAGCCATGAAAAACGCAAAACGATTGGCCGAGAAATCGGGCCGGGCCAGAAAGCTCCCATCAAAGAAAAAGATGCCTAGAACCCGTCCTCGCGTTTTTTCCAAATTCCAGCAAAGGCCGGGATTTCCCCGAAGCCGGAGATCCCGCCTGAACCAGTGGAGCCCGAAGGGTGCGGTGATTTCTTTGTTTTTCATTCGATTGCCCACGTTAAATGGATATGCTAACGTCGTTGTCGTCCAATCCGTTGGGGTGTCGGCAAGTGGCTTAAGCTAGCGGATTTTGATTCCGCCATACCTAGGTTCGAATCCTAGCACCCCAACCATTTTAAAAATTCAGTACCTAAGGTTATTTTTTTGACGCACCAGCTAAGGTGCGCTTGGCGATCTCTTCTTTAGCCCAAGCTAGATTGTTTTTGGCCAGCTGGAAGTCTGGCTGAGCATCGAGGGCTTGCGAACAGTAAAGAACCTGTTTTCCCCATTGCCCGAGCGCCCCATAGGCGATGCCCAGGTCATTGAGCGCGATCGCATCTTTCGGTTTCAGCTTGAGGCTGGCCTCGAATTCCTGAATTGCCTCGGCGGGCAATTGATGATTCAAAAGCTCCAAGCCGAAATTCAAATGCGTCACCGGGTCTTGTGAAGACGCCAGAGCTTGTCTGTGCTTGGCGAGAGACTGTTCCCAGGTCGGAGTCGGGTTCCGGACCACTGCCGTGATGGGGACCCCGGCTACTTTCACTTCGTAAACCGTGTCGGCGGGCGGCCAATTCAGGAGCAGCGGAGGATTGTGCTTAGCCTGAGTCCCGTTAACGATCGAATAATCCCAGTTGGGCGAGTCTTCCTCGGCGAGAACAAACCGATAGCCGGGCCTTTTCTCCAGGTAATACTGCGCGCAAAGCGGCTCTCCGTACCAGGCGCGCACGCGGACGGGTTTTTCGGGTGTCCCGGGAGGGACGTTCTTTTGTATCCACTCGACGGCGGGCCGATAGCCGTTTTCCCAGTAATCGAGCTCGTATTTCTTGAAGGCACCTTGAACGCCCCCGATCAAAGGGCTGAAGTAAAAGACTTCGAGGGGATGGGTTCGAACCGTCCAAGTTGCAGGCTCAAGGAGGAAGACCCCAAGCATTCCCCATGCCGCCAATCGAACACTTTTGGGGCGTGACGAAATTCGGCGAAGCAGGTTTTCGAACGCGACCGCGCAAAGCGCAAGCAGCGGGGGCAGCGTGAACAGGATGTGGCGGCCTTGATCGTAGACGTTGGCTTTTTTGTAAATGATGAAGGCGATCGGAAACACAAAGGCGAACAAGAGCAGGTAGGCCGCCCGTGGCGTCGAATTCGATTTCCCTTTTTGGGGCAGCAATGCCCACGGCAGCAGGAGTAGTCCGGCGCTGACAAAAAGAGGGGTCGTGATCAAGGTGAGCTTTGGCAGATAGTACCAGGGGATTTCCCAGCGATGCATCCAGCGTCCGTCGAAAAGCTCAAATGAGTCAAAGAAATCAAAATGGGTCGCGTAATAAAGCGAGTCCAGCGGAGCCGTCAATGGCGCATGGTGGACGGAGGGCCAAAAAATGCCGCTGCCGAAATAGGCGGCAACCCCGGTAACGAAGGCCACGCCCAGCGGGATTAGCACCCGATAGTCGCGATGCCTCAATTTTAGTATGGACTCAATCCCCGTGAACAGCCAGAGGTAGCAAATCAGCAACAGGCCCCCGATGCGTACGTCGGTCGCAAGGGCCGTGGGGATGGCAATCAAAAGCGGCCGGTACCAGCGGACTCGAGGAAACTCCCTCAGAAAGCGCATGATCTCATATAAGGCGCAGGCCGTGAGCGCCGCGAAGGGGATATCCTTGGGGTTATTCATGGAATGGCCGAAGAGGCGCGGGCAAAACGCCGCGAACAGCAGTCCCAGAACGCCCGCTCGCCATCCGGCAAGATCGTAAGCGAGCATGCCGGTCATGGCGATTCCTAGCCACCCAAACAACGAGTTCACGAGATGCCGGGTTTCGTACGGCCCGAAGGGAAGGAATTTTTGGGCCACCGCCGCGACCAGATCAAAGAATCCGCCGAAAAAATTGGTGGTATGCCAGGCAGGATCGTTGGATGGCGTAAATGATCCCGAGGTGAGCGGAGGAGTCGGGTTCAACGGCGGACGGATCCCCGCGTCGTCGCTTCGACCAAGGAAGTAATCCAGGATCATATGGCCGTGAAGATTGTGCCCGAACTCGTCCGTGGTCAGACCGTAATCAAAGCTCAGAATCGGCATGGAGACGCCGAGAATCAGCAGGATCGCGATGAATGCCTTGCGATACACTTTTATAGGGTTCCGTTATGGGTAAAATGGTCGAGTTGGTCGTTGGACCCGTTGAAAAGATCCAGATCGACGATGGTCTTCACTCCGTTGACGTGTCGCATGGACCACTGCCAGATGGCGTAGTTCTTCCAAGGTGGCGGAACTTTCGGGCAAATGACCTCGGTTTCCGCTATCCAGAGCGGATAACGGGCGAATTCGATCGGGTTTCCAAGTTTATTGAAGAAGCGGGCTCTCGTATAAATGAGAGGAGTCTTGCCGGTGGCCTTTTCAACGGTCTCAAGCCAAACGAGCGCGCCCTGGATATTGGTTTGCACGCCCGCGTTGTCGTCGACTTCCCAATCCAGCGCCGGGGGAAGATCGTCATCGGCCATCGCGCCGATTGCGTTCAGAAAGAAATTGGCTTGATCGACGGGGTCGTCGCTTGCGTGAAAATAGTGGTAGGCGCCGCGAACCATTCCCACGGTTTTGATGGTGGGCCAGTCGTCCGAAAAGACCGGATTCGCGTAAGTCAAACCTTCGGTAGCTTTGACATAACCATACATCTGACCTGCTTTTTGAACGCTTGACCACTGGGTGTTGGGTTGATGGCCGGAAGTATCGATTCCGGGGAGAGTATTGACGTTTGGACAAACTACCATGTTTTCGGCGGAACTCGGCCGGGGCGAATCGTTCATTGGCGGCGGAGTCGGGGTCGCAGTTTGCGCGGGATTGGGGGGCTGGGGGGCTGGCGGTAGAGCCACCGCCGGCGCTGCCGTTGGCGTAAGGCCGCTTTCCGAGCCGGAATTACAAGAGGTCGCGCCCAGGAGCGCGAATGAAAAGAATAAGACGATTTTGAAACAACCGTATCGGTTCTTCAGCCGCGCTCTCCTTGCACTGATCAAGAGCACTTATCCGTGTGCCCCCTCCCGAAACCCTCTGTGCGCTTGAATATTTTATAGTTCAGGGCCGGTAGATCAAGAAGATTTTCGGTGGCTCAGGGCGCTGGCGCGGGCGATTGACGATATTTTGACGCAGAAACGCGAAATTGATCCGGTCCGGGCGCGTTGGGGCCTGACCGGTATATATATATTATTTATTTGATTAATCAGGTATCCGCGCGATCGGCTTCTTCCGCGGTGAGCTTGTGCGTGCCGCGATTGATCTCGGCGAGGTACGCGTCGAGAATGATCTTTTCCATGGCCGTACGGGTCTCTTGATTGAGTGGATGCGCAATATCTTTGAAGGTACCGTCTTTGCGGCGCTTGCTGGGCATAGCGACAAAAAGACCCGCGCTGCCGTGAATCACTTTAAGGTCACGCACAACAAAGCAGTTCTCAAGAACTACGGTGATATAGGCTTTGAGCTTTTCCTCGTTTACGGGAAAAACTTTGACTTCGCTTATGCGCATTTTTGCCCGTCCTTACCTTGTAGATAAGCATGCATGCACATAAACATAAAGAGCAATGATCACAATTAGCTATTGTTGACAAAATTATCCGTGAGTAAAGCGAAAGCCCGCGTTAGAAACGTCCACTAAAATGCGCGTTCCACTCGGATATTTCCCCGATAATAGCTCAATTGCGAGCGGATTTTGAATTTCCCGCTGAAATACGCGCCGCATTGGACGCGCACCGAAATCGGGATCATACCCTTTTTCGCATAGCAGCTCGACGGCCGAGTCCGAAAGCTCCATAAAAAGACCTTTCGCGGCAAGCGTTTGATTCAGCTTTTTTACGTAGTTCTCAATAATTGAACTCAGGTGTTTCCGCTCTAAATGCGAGAAAATGACTACGTCATCGATTCGATTGAGGAACTCCGGTCTAAATTGTTGCCTCAATAAATTTTGAACACCGCGTTCACGCGCCTCAGCATTTCTTTCTTCCAAAATTAACTGACTTCCCAAGTTGGAGGTCATGATGATCAGCGTATTGGTAAAGTTGACTGTTCTTCCTTGTCCGTCGGTGAGACGACCGTCGTCTAAAACCTGGAGAAACAGATTAAAGACGTCAGGATGGGCTTTTTCGATCTCATCGAAAAGAACGACAGAATAAGGCTTTCTGCGCACCGCTTCGGTCAACGCACCGCCTTCTTCGTAGCCAACGTAGCCCGGAGGCGAGCCGATGAGGCGCGACACGGAGTGCTTTTCCATGTACTCGCTCATATCGATTCTGATCAGCGCGGATTCGCTATCGAACAGAAATTCCGCAAGCGCGCGCGCGGTTTCGGTTTTTCCGACGCCGGTCGGGCCGAGAAATAAAAACGAGCCCATGGGTCGGTTTTTATCCTGCAGGCCTGAGCGAGAGCGTCGAACGGCGTTTGATACCGCGGCGATCGCTTGATCTTGCCCGATGACGCGTTGGCCGAGCCTCTTTTCCATCTGAAGAAGCTTTTCCTGCTCGGCTTCAAGCATTTTTGAAACCGGGATTCCCGTCCATCGCGCGACAACGTCAGCGATGTCGTTTTCGGTGACTTCCTGGCGAAGCAGCGCGAGCCCGCTCCCATCTTTTCTCTTGGTCTCTGTCGCAATGAGTCGGTCGAGCTCCTTTTGCAATGAAGTCAGTTGACCGTAGCGGAGTTCCGCGGCTTTCTCCAGATCGCCACGGCGTTCGGCGGTCTCGGATTCGACGCGAACCCGTTCGATTTTTTCGCGCAATTCCTGAACGGCGTTCACGTCCTTCTTTTCGCGCTCCCATTGGGAACGAAGTTCCGAGCTTCTTGCCTTAAGGGATGAAAGCTCTCCCTCGATCGTTTTCAAACGAGCTTGAGACGCGGGGTCTTTTTCTTTTTTCAGGGCCTGCCGCTCGACCTCGAGCTGAAGGGATCGGCGCTCGAGTTGGTCGACTTCCTCCGGGACGGAATCAATTTGGATGCGAATTCTTGAGCAAGCCTCGTCAATCAGGTCGATCGCCTTGTCCGGCAAGAACCGGTCGGAAATGTAGCGGTCCGAAAGCGTCGCCGCGGCTACGACCGCGGAGTCGCGAACCGAAACCCCGTGGTGGACTTCATATCGCTCGCGGAGGCCACGCAAAATGCTGATCGTGTCCTCGACGGTGGGCTCCTTGACCATGACGGGCTGGAACCGGCGTTCGAGCGCGGCGTCTTTCTCGATGTGTTTGCGATATTCGTCCAGCGTCGTCGCGCCGATGCAGCGAAGCTCTCCGCGGGCAAGCGCGGGTTTGAGCATATTCGAGGCGTCCATGGAGCCTTCCGCGGCCCCGGCGCCGACCAGCGTGTGGAGCTCGTCGATGAAAAGAATGATCTCGCCTTCGGCGGCGGTGATCTCGTTAAGCACGGCTTTCAAGCGGTCTTCGAATTCACCGCGAAATTTCGCTCCGGCGATGAGCGCGCCGAGGTCGAGAACGAGCAATCGCTTGTCTTTCAAGCCTTCGGGTACGTCGCCGCGCACGATTCTCTGCGCGAGGCCTTCGGCGATGGCCGTTTTCCCGACGCCGGGCTCGCCGATGAGCACCGGGTTGTTTTTGGTTCTGCGTGAAAGCACTTGGACGACCCGCCGGATTTCCTCGTCACGTCCGATGACGGGATCCAGTTTCTGCTGTTGGGCGAGCTCGGTCAGATTGCGGCAGTATTTTTTCAGGACTTGGATTTTTCCTTCCGGCTCCGCGTCTTCGATCCGGGAATTCCCGCGGACTTTTTTGATGGCGGCTTCGAGCTTGGCGCGGGTCAATCCCGCATCGGCCAGCGCGTTCGCGATCGGCGTGGATTTGAGCTGTGGGCTCAGGAGCGCGAGCAAAAAGTGCTCGCCTGAAACATACTCGTCTTTGAACTTTTTGGATTCATCCTCCGCCAGAACCATCAAGCGATTGAACGATGGAGATGGGTAAATTTGTCCCGACCCGCCGGAGACCCTGGGGAGCCGCCCGAGGAGTGTTTCCAGGGATTTCTCCAAGGCAGGCAGGCTAACTCCAGCCAGCTCAAGGGTGTTCGCGACAATCGATGGTTCCGCGCCCGAGCCGTCCCTCTGGATAAAGCTGTGCAGCAGGTGCTCGGGTTGAAGCTCTTGGTTTTCACGACGAATTGCCTCGGCTTGTGCTTGTTGCAAGGCTTCTTGCGTCGCGTTCGTATATTTGGCGGCCATGATTTTACCTTCCCTCTTTAAATAAAGATGGGAGCAAAAGCCGCACCGTCAAATCAAAGCGGAAAAAAAGGGCTTATAGGTTGAAAGGAAAGGCGAAAAGGGCGTCGATGCCGGTAAGCTCGTAATTGACCGTTCCGGTTGGAATGTTCTGCTTGGCGTAGAAGTAGGATCCTTCCAGTTCGATCTCGAGGTCATCATGAAGCTTTTTGGAGACCCCTAGACGCAAAGCCCCTCCGGCCACCCCGGAGATATTGGAGAATCCTTCGTAGGAAAGGCCGCCCCAGATTCGGATTTCCTGCTTGACCATTCGGTAGCCCGCGGAAAAACCCGCGCCGAAAAACAGTCCGGCCGTTTGGGGAGTGTTGAGGAGCAAGGCCGCCTGGGTATCGACAGAGCTGAAGAGGGTTCCGTTTCCGTTATAGACCATGAGCCGAAGAGAGCCCACGGGGCCGGCAACCGGTTGAACATTGCTTCCGTTCGCGAGGTCATTGCCCGTGAAGGCCGGGGTGAAAAATAGCGCGGTTTTCAGGCCGAAGGCCGGATCGAGCGAATAAGTCCATTTGCTGGGATCGCTGTGGTCGCCTTTGATTTCGTGAGAAAACGCGGATGCGGGCGCGAGCGCCGCCAGGGCCCAAGCGAGGGGTCTGATAAATTTTCCAAGCGAGGTCATTACCTATGATTTCACCATAGGTCGACCGGCTCGTCCAGGACACTAGCTCTTCGCCGATAAGTTCAGGACCACGACGCTGTAAATGCTGTTGCCGCTTTGAGGGTCCGCCCTGCGAATTCGCAAAAGATAGCTCTTCTTCTCTTTGACGGCTTTATAGAAGCCATCGACGTCGCTTATCGGTTTGCGGTCCACCTCGAGAATGACGTCGCCTCGAATGAGACCGGCGCGATCCGCGGGACCGCCATAGGTGACGTTCGCGACGACCACGCCCTTGTTGAGATCCGGCATTCCGATCTCATGGGCGATATCGGGGGTCAGGTTATCCAGATCCATCCCAGTTTCCGCCTGTTTGGTCTTGTGGCGCTTTTCCCCTTTTTTACGGACCTCTTCCGAGGCTTCTTCGGTGCCAGGACGTTGGCCGATTTTGATCGTGAGGGCTTTGGTTTCACCGTTGCGAAGCACTTTGACCGAGACGCTTTTGCCCACTTCGGCCGCGGTTACGGCCGTGATCAGGTCGGTGCCGTTATGAATCGGCTTGCCGTTGAATTCGACGATGATGTCGTAATTTTTGATTCCGGCCTTATCCGCGGGCTCGCCCGGATTGGCGTTGATCACGAAAGGCGCCTTGAGCTCGGGCGAAACATGGATGCTTTTCGCCACTTCGGGAGTGAGGTCGTTTACGTAAACGCCGATGTAGCCGCGAGCGACGGTCCCCTTGGTGCGGAGCTGGGAAAGGACCTTTTTAACCGGATTGATCGGGATTGCGAAGCCGATGCCCTGGGCTCGCGCTTCGATCGCGTTATTGATGCCGATGACCTCTCCGTCCAGATTGACGAGGGGACCGCCCGAGTTGCCCGGGTTAATGGGCGCGTCGGTTTGAAGGTAGTTCGCGAGCGGGAAGTCGGGAGCAAGACGTCCTTTGGCCGAAATGATTCCGTGGGTGACCGAGTGTCCTTGGCCGAAGGGGTTGCCCACCGCCATGACGTATTCACCCACTTCGAGCGCGTCCGAATCGCCGAGCGCCATCGGGACGAGGGTGCGCGACGTTTTGACCCGAATCAGCGCGACGTCGATTTCCGGGTCGCGTCCGACAACGGTTCCGTCGGTTGCCTTTTCTTCCGAGTTTTCGGTGAAGTTGATTTTGATCTCGTCCGCGTCGGCGACGACGTGGTTGTTCGTCAGGATCAGTCCCGAAGCGTCAATGATGAAGCCCGTGCCCAGCGACATGGCCTTAGGAAGTTTTCCGCCCGGGGGCATCTGGCCTTGGTCTTCCTCGTCCTCGCCGCCTCCGCCCGGACCGCCGCCATGGTGCCTGAAGAAATCCTCGAAAAAGCGGCGAAACAGGTCGTCCGGCGAGCCCTGCACGAGCGGGCTTTTGACGGTTGAAAGAGTCGAGATGTTTACGACGGAGGGAACGACTTTTTTCGCGAGATCCACGAAAATATTCGTTGTAGCCGGAACATTCCCGACCTTCGCCGACTCGGCTAGAACGACCGGTGACAGGCTGATTGAGAGTAGGAGAATTCCGGCTTGGATCGCGCGTTGAAGGTTTTTCATGATTGGGGTTGTCTCGTGACTTCGACGTATTTGAGTCGGGTTTGGAAAAGGAGTTGTTCGATCAGCCGGTCTTCTTCCGGAGTGCGGTTGCCCTTGGTCTTTTCATGCATCAGCTCGAGCAGGTCGATGTTCTGCTTAGCCAGGTCGAGGTCGATTTTGGGCGAGGATTGGCCGTCCGGACTTACGATCCCAAGGCCCATAAAAGCCGCTGATGAAATGGAAAGAAAAAAGGTGGTGAGGTCGATTTTCGGAAGGTCTGCCATCTTTGACACTATAGTCTTGCCATTCGGGCGAGGCAAGTCGGTGCTCGGGCTTGGTTGGAGCTAATACCGCCTACTTCAGCCTGGCGCGGTGGATTTCCGTGACTCGGCTTGCCTTACGCAGCGCGGTTTTCAGGGCGTCCGGAACGTTGCTTGGAAAGTCGTTCGGAGCCCGCGTGAGGAGGCTGACCTTCACAGCCTGTCGCGTGAGGATTCGAAAGGCCGGCAGAGCCATCCAACCGATCAGCAGCTGAAGCGGAGTCAAAGGCCGTGAGTCGGTCCTGACGATGCCTGCGCGTTTGCCTAACTTTTCAGCCCAGGTTGCGCAGCAAGTCGCGCGCAAGATCCCGCGGGATTGCAAACGGTCGAATGCCTCTCGTAGAACGGCCTGAAGTTCCTCCTCGTTGAGCAAAGACAAGAGTCCCCGGCTGATTGAGATCGTGCCATTGCCCCGGATCGACCGCGCGATTCGGGCTTGCGGCGTTGTCTCGCCGGAAACCTGGATCCGCGGCAACGCGGAATGGGGTAAGGCGAGGTCGGAGACGCTGGCGTTGAGCGATCGAGTGAGTGAGTTCGGTGAGGTCGGTTCGGAAGTCATCGCCCCACAAGTTTAACTATATGGGGCGGGTTTGGTAAAGCCGGCTCTATTGGTCGTCCGGCGAATCCGAGTTCTTCGGGGAAATAAGATCGTTGAAATTGGTCAGGCCGGTATCTTCGTCTGTCGGGGCCGCACCGGCGCTCCGGTCGAGCTCGAACTCCCCCGCGACCTGATAGCCTTCCCCGCGAACCATGCCCGACAGGCTGAGCTTGAGGTCGTCGGCGCTGCTGGTCGACTTGATCGCTTCCTCGGTTGAGATCACTCCGGCGCGAACGAGCCGCTCGAGCGCTTGGTTCATGGTCTGCATCTGGTAGTAGCTGTTCGAGTTCGCGATCGCATCGTTAATTTTATCAAAATTTTGTTTAAGGATGTAGCTCGCGATGGTCGGGGAATTGATGAGAACCTCGCAGGCCGCGACGCGCCCGTCCCCGTTGGAGCGGACCACCAGTTGCTGCGCGATGATGCCGAGCAGGGACGACGAGAGCTGGGTGCGAGCCTGGTTTTGGGATTCGGGCGGAAATACCTCGAGGATACGGTCAATCGTGCTGCGCGCGTCGTTGGTGTGCAGGGTCGAGAGGACGAGGTGTCCAGACTCGGCCGCCGTCATCGCGAGCTGGATCATTTTGTAGTCGCGCAGCTCGCCGATCATGATTACATCCGGGTCCTGCCGCAATCCCGCGTAAAACCCGTCGTCAAGGGAAAGGCAGTCGGTTCCGACCTCCCGTTGCGTGACGGTGGCCTTCTTGTCGTGGTGCAGGAATTCGATGGGGTCTTCCAGCGTTAGGATATGAACCGGGTTGTTTTCGTTGATTTCCTGGATCATCGCGGCCAGCGTCGTCGATTTGCCGCAGCCGGTGGCGCCGGTGATCAAGATCAGTCCGTGCGGGCGGGTGCAGAGCTCTTTGAGGACGGGCGGCATGCCCAGCTCGCTCAGGCTCGGGATCGAAAATGGGATGACGCGAATGGCGCAGGAAAGGGTGCCTCTCTGGTAATAAATATTGGCGCGAAAACGGCCCAATTCCGCCATGGCGAACGACAGATCGACCTGTCTTTTGCGCGAGAGCTCCTCTTTTTGGCGGTCGCTCATGATGCTGAAAATGATGGATTCAACTTGGTATTGATCGAGCTCGTGCAGCTTCGCGGGAACCAGGCTGCCGTTGACGCGAAAAAGAGGCGGTCTTCCGACTTTGAGGTGCAGGTCCGATGCGCGATACTTCACGAGCGCGCGTACGAGGTATCGCATGGATAACGGCGACGATGTTTTGCCGCTGGTATTAGAGGACGAGTCTTTGGGAACGGCTTTCAGGTCCGGATGTTGGTGGCTTCCGGGTTGGCTCATGCGGCCTCACGCAGCTTGCGCACACTGGCTTGGGCATTGGGCTGGCCCGCGAGCATGAATCGGACTTCGAGGGCCCGCGCTGCGCGCACGCAAAAATATTGGATGACCTGCAGGTCGACCTTGGAGAATTCGGCTTCGTTTTCCCGATTCAAAAGCTCGATGACACCGTATAATTTTCCTCGAACCACGATCGGGGCCGCGAGAATGTTGCGCGCTTCGAACCCGACCACGTCTTCGATGGTGCGAAGATGCATTTTCTTGGAACCTACCTCGGAGACCAGCATCGGCTGGCGGGATTCGGCGACGTGGCCGACGATCCCCTCGCCCATGGGAATCGTGAAGCTTGCAAGGGCGCTCGCGGCGTGTCCGGAGGCCGCGCGGATAAAGATCGAATTTTGCTCGTGATTCACCTCGAAAATGGATCCCGCTTTGCATGGGACCGCGCGTTCCGCGATCGCGAGCATTTCCTGGACGAAATTTTTGAAGCTCAGGTTCTTCACGAGAAGCGCGAGGAGCGCGTCCGAGATGAAGCATTGCGAGTTCAGCAGCGCGACTTCTTCAGCCGGCGGCGCGAGATCCAAGTTAACGGCATTGATCAAATTTTCATCGTTACTGGACACGTGGTTTTTATCGGTAAAATGAGATAAACTCTTTAGGCTAACAGGAATTATATGGATAAATTGACGCTTTATGGCCTGATGGGTGTGTCGCTGCTGACCGCGTGCGGCGTGGTGGGCTTGGGAAGCGGCGCCTCAAACGTGATCGCGCCCAGTGCTCCGATCTCCGCTAGCGGGAATTTCCTGGGCACCAGCTATACCGGGGACGTCACGATCTATCATTTGGGCACCGAAAGCTATGAGGCGTATTTGAGCTCGTTCCAGGCCCCGTCCTCCAATATCTCTGGGATCGTCCTGCGGGTGACCGACGTGAACGGCAACATCGTTTTGAACCAGCAATTGATTTCCAGCTCGGGCAGCACCCTTTATCCGTTCGATACGAGCACGGATGGGATTCAATTCGCGACCGCGCAAATTTACCGGCTTTCGCCGCCGACTTCGCTCAACCAGGCGACGCTGGCCAATACCGGGAAATAGGCTAAGGCAAGGTCATCTCGTCTTTGTATTCGACCAGCTCTTTGATGTTTTTGACATCGGCGATCAGCCACTTCCCCTGCTCTTGCACCATTTGCGCGAGCTTTTTCTGGGTTACCTTGGCGTCATGTCCTTTTCCGTGGTCGATATAGGAGAGCTCGTAGGTCACGCTTGTTTCGCGTGGCGAGACCGATTTCGCTTCCGTGAATGCCAGCTTCACGAATTCTCTCTTGGAATCGATGAAGGCTTCGCGGAACTGGTCGTCGCTCCAGGCGGAGAGCCGGCTTTTGGCCTCGCTCGTGAGAAGCGTGAGCAGATCCTGGCGCTCGCTCGGGCTCTTTACGGCGAAGCTCCGGGAAATGTATTCCTGAAGGACCTTTTTGGGATCGTTGCCGGTGTCGTTTTTGATCGTGCATGAAGTCGAGATCAGCATGATTCCGACGAGCATTCCGAAGAACGCCTTCAAATTCATGTTACACATATCCTTCTCCTTTTAGGCTTTCGACGAAATCGCCCAGGACTTTTCTAGAGTCCGCCGACATTTCGCGAAATTGAATTCCCACTCCGCTCCTTGGACGCACGCGATCGAGGGTTCGCACCGCTACGCCGTGGCAGTTGATGCGTCGATCACGAAAGACAAACGAAATTTGGCCGATGTTGTCCGGAACGCGGTCGCGGTCGGAGTATACGAACGCGCCTTCGCGATCCAGGCGGCTGACGCGCACTCGATGATCGCCGATTTCGCACTCGATTCCCGGAATCGGTTTGGGCAAGCCTTGAAACCATCGAAGCCTGGGGTCAAAAAAAGACCGCTCGAGCTCATTCAGGGTCCAGAGCGACCATCCCACGGCCAGGGCTGACGACAAAATGAGATAAAGCCCCAGCGCGACGTCGTGAAAAACGAAGGCTCGAAGCGTGCCGGTTAAAATCGCGATGACCGAAGTCGCCAAGAAAATATAAACCCCGAGCTTCCGCCCTTTCAGGATCAAGGCGCCGACGATCAGGGCCATGACAAGCGCGGAGACACCTGGGATGATCGTTTCCTTGCTGGCCCATCGCACGACGGTACCCGCGTCGGCTCGCGCGAGCCAAACGCCGAGCACCGAAAACGGAACGGCGAAGACCGAACAGGCCGCCGCTATCCTCAGTTGAACATGGGTACGTAGGACTCGCATTATATCTTTCAATTTCTCATGTATATCAAAAGCCTGTCAATCAAAGCCGCCATGGCTTACCATGAAGCCATGGTTAAGAAGGCGAAGGCTCGCGGGGCGACAAACGGGATCGTGGCACTCGGAGTGATGACGGGCACGTCCTGCGACGGGCTCGATGCCGCCTGCGTATCCGTCGACGGCGATGGTTGGGAGCCGTGCTGGGCGGAGTCCACCCCCTATCCTGCCGAGCTTCGAAAAAGGGTTCTGGCCGCTCAAAACCCGGGGATTCGCCTGGCTCTCCGCGAAGTTTTGGAGCTTCATCGGGACTTGGGTGAGTGGTACGGCGCCGTAATCCGACGAATAATCGCGCGCCATGACCTTAAGCCGGATTTGATCGCCAATCACGGCCAGACCATCGCTCATTTTCCGGCTGCCAAACGCAAAGGCATGACCCTCCAGGCGGGTGACCCGACACGTGTCGCTTATCTGACGGGCCTGACCACCGTCGCATCGTTTCGAGACGGCGATATGAGCGCGGGCGGGCAAGGCGCGCCGCTGGTGCCGTGGTTTCATCGGCTTCTTGCCGCGCATTTGACCGAAGCCGGCCAAGGCACGGCCATTCACAATTTGGGCGGCATCAGCAATCTGACTTATATCGCCCCGGACGCCGAAGTCATCGCCTTTGATACCGGCCCCGGAAATATCTGGATCGATGCCGCCGCCGCGCTGGCGACGAAAGGCCGGGCCAAGTTCGATGCCGGCGGAAAGCTCGCGCTCGCGGGCGAGGTCGATTGGAATGCGGTCAAAAAGCTCGTCCAGCTGCCATATTTCAGAAAACATCCGCCGAAGTCGACGGGCCGGGACGATTTCCCGTTCGAGCTTTTGCTTCGGGCGACGCGCACGCGCGGCCCATCCTTGGTCGCCACGGCAACCGCGCTGACGGTGGAATCGGTGGCCCAGGCCTACGAAAGGTTGATTTTGGACGCCGATCTGCCGCTTGCTTCGGTGCATGTGGCGGGCGGCGGCGCGCGAAACCGGGTTTTGATGGGTTGGCTGGCTTCGCGTCTTGACCGGGTCGGTGTCGCCGTGGCGCCTCTGAGCGATTCAGGTTTCGACGGTCGCTGGATCGAGGCTCAGGCCTTCGCTTTTTTCGGAGTGCTGTCCCTCTTGGGTCAGCCGCTCGGCGGAAGCTGGACCGGTGTGAAAGAGTTTGCGCCTCCCGGGCACATTATTCCCGGCGAAAATTGGGCGACGCTTTTATCCAAGCTGCGGGCAATGCACCCAGAGGCCTTCAAAGCCGATTCCTCCGCTTAATTGAGCGGAAGCGGCATCGCCGTAGAGCACGGCATTGGGCCCTAGCTTCGGCGGACGGACCCCGTTTCCATCCCAGTAGCAAGGAGCCTCCCCTTGATGAAATCGGACGCCGCGTCCGGCCCAAATTCCGTTAGCGGCTCTTTGCGCGACGGACTCGATTCGGCGCCGCCAAATCCCCGGAAGCGCTCCCGTCTCCAGGCGCGCGATGATTTCCAGGTGGGCATCGAGCCAGAGAGCCGGCGAGCCGATATCCTTCCAGATCCCGTAACCTCCGCTGATGGGGTGAAAGCCCGCTTTGTTCATGGCGATGGCCGGCGAAAAAATAGTAGGGACGGTTTCCGCGGGAATTCCGTCGGGAACATAGTCGAGCGCTTCGGGCTCGAACACCGCGGCGCCGACGAAAAAGGGCTTTCCCTTGGCGTGCGCGCCGATCCCGCGAACCAAATCGTCGTCGTGGAGGATTTCCGCATATTTGCCTCCGGCGGGTCCTTGGGGCGCGATGGCGAGCGTGAGCATCACGCCGTGGGTCTGACGGAGGCGTTCATGGGTTCGCGCCAGGGCCGCAAGATCGATATCGCAGAGGACGTCGGCGTTGATCAGAAAAAACGGCTTTCGGTCGAAATACGGGAGCGCACGTTTGATTCCCCCGGCGCTGCCGAGCAGCAGCCGGCTTTCATCGCTGACGATGAGTTCGGCCGATGTGTCGATCGTCGCCAGGCCCGCGCGCATTTTTTCGGGATGGTGATGGATATTGGCGACTATTTTTCTTACGCCCGCGAGCGCGAGGTTGTCGGTCGCGTACTGGGCGGCGGGAATTCCCAATACCGGCAAAAGCGCCTTCGGAGCGCGATCGGTGAACGGCTTGAGCCGTGTTCCGAGTCCGGCCGCCATAAGCATTGCCTGCGTGACGGGCATAGGGTGATTCCCTCAAAAATAATAGTAATGAAAAAGCGTCTCGCGAAGTTTCGCGTACTTCGGGTATTTCAAAAGCGTCCGCCGGATATTCTCGAACGTGTTCCCGATGTATTTCAGGTAGGTCGGGTTGCCTCGGCGGTTGAGAAACGACGCGAAGCTGCCGATCGCCTTGAAATTCCGCTGAACCGACATCATGTCGAAGACGTAAAAAAACTCCGACCGATTGAGCTTGGCTCCGGAGCGCGCTTCCCAGTTCACGATGTAATAATCGAGCAGGCGCTCGATCTGGGTCTGCTCGAGCTGATAATAGCTGTCGCGTAAAAGCGAGGCGAGATCGTATTGGGCCGGGCCCATGCGCGCATCCTGAAAATCGATCATGACCAGGCGCGCGGCCTCGCCGACCACCATGATGTTGCGGCTATGGAAGTCGCGATGGGTGAGAACCGTGGGCTGGGAGGCGAGAAAGTCGCAGATTTCGCTGAAGCCGTCGCGGATGACGTTAAGATCCGTTTCGCCGATATTTCGCCCGAGATGGAGTTGGTAGAAATGCTCGATGGCGAAGTTCACTTCCCACATCAGCTTTTCGTGGTCGAACCTCAGCTTGAAGCAGTCCAGATCCTTTCCGTGCGATTGGGATGCCTCAAGCTGCAAGGTGACGAGCGAGTCGATCACCCGTTCGTAGAGATGCCTCTCCACGTCGCCGCTGCTTACTTCCTGCAGGCACCGGAGCAGCGTGACGTCGCCCAGGTCTTCTTGCAGGACAAAGCCGAGCTCGGCGTCGTAATCGAAAACGCGCGGCACGTCGACCTTGCTATGTTCCAGGTGTTCGCGCACGGCGAGAAACGCGTATTTGTCTTTCTGGTCGGCGAAAGGTTCCACGCGGGCTAAAATATAGCTCGATCCGTTGTCCGCGACGACGCGATAGTAAACGCGCGTGCTGGCGTCGCCGGGAATTTTAGTGATGGATCGAACGGCCATGCGGCCGCCTTTGCGGGCGCGGCTTTCAAGCCATTCGCTTATTTGCATCTTTGGGTCGTTTTGGGGCTCGGGTTCGGCGCTCACAGTTTTTTAATCCTTTTCTGGACGGCGATGAACGCCTCGGTTCTTACTATAGGATTACGCAAAGGCGCCTTTTGGGCAATCATTCGGCGCGCTTCATCAAGCATTTTTGTGAGCCTGGCGTCGCCATAGGGCGAATGCTGGGGGTTATTCAGATAAACTTGCCAGAGCGAAATGACTCCGCGCACGTCGTAACCGGCCGAGTAGAGGATGTCGATCGCGCTCTGGAGCGCTGCGAGATCCTGTTTCTCGCCGAAAGCAAAAACGCCGGTCGTTCCGAAGTAGTCGATTTCCTCCGGAATGGGGGCGAGCTGGCCGGGAAGCACTTCGGCCGGACCGGCCGCGGCTGGCGCGGATTCGCTGCCTTCCGATGCCTTCATCTTCTGAAAATATTCCAAAACATGTTCACGCTGCAGATGGGCCAGCTGAAGCGCGATTTCCGCCGCGATTTCGTTTTGGTAATGCATCTGTCGAAGCGTACTGACTGACAGATAGATTTTCCCTCCAGGGAGGGCGTAATCTTTCCATGCGTCGTTTTTGATCAGTTTTACCGTGATATCAGGGAGCAGCAGCCCCTTCGTGTTCGCGACCAGCTCGTGCGCGATCTTCTCGAGATAGTCGGTGACGACGGTTTCTTGACGGAAGGCGAGGTGTGGCTCGAACTTTCGGGCGAGCTCATTTCCCACCGTCTTGTGGAATTCGATTTTCGCGCTCTCGCTAACCGGTTTCGGCCGGGGGGGCGAGGCGCATGATGCGAAAACCAGGGCTATGCTTGTGAGAACCAGGCCTCGAGCGCTGAACGCTTTGTGCATGGTTCATACTGTACCGCCGTTGAGGGTTCTTCCTCAATCAGTGGTTTGGCTGCATCGATGCCGGAGTGCGTTGATCAGCCGGTGCCGGAGCTGCTGGTGCCGCAGGCGCTGCGGGTGCTGCGGCAGCCGGATCCGCGGGAGCCATCGACGCCGTGGTCGATGAGTCGGCGGCAGGCTGGTCATTCGCAAGCGGCGCCGGATTATTTTTCATCTGCTCCATCTCTTGCTCGTCCGAGGGTGAAACCGAGTAGTACACGAAGAAGCCGGCGAAAATCTTGTTCGGGTCTTTGATCAGATCCCGATTGTTCGCCCAGAGTTTCTTCCACTTCTTGGGAGTGCCATACACTTCGTTCGAAATCGTGCCGAGCGTCTCGCCCTGCTTGATTTGACGTTTCGTTCCGTTGTGAGCAACGGGCGAGCCGCTGTGGCTGACCTTCAAGACCGTGCCTGGAATGATCAAATTGGGGTTTTTGATTTTATCCTGGTTGGCGTTGTAGATGTCTTTCCACTTGTAGAGGTCGCCGTAATTTTCGAAGGCGATCTTCATCAAAGTGTCGCCCGATTGCACGGTGTAGCTTCCATCGCTCGAGCTGGCGTCCGAAACCGCGCTCGGAGTCGGCGCGATCTCAGCTGCCGGAGCCGGAGCTTGATCTGGCGTCGAGCTTTGTGCGAGCTCCGCTGCGGGTGCCGGTGAAGGGTCCGCAGCAGGCGTCGTCGCAGGCGGTTGCCCGTCAGATGGGGGCGCCGCGGAAAGATCTCCCGCGGAGGATCCCGTTGCCGAAGCGCTGTCCGCGCCCGGAGCGGATGCGTCCGGCGGAGGCACGTCGCCCGATTCCGATGGCACCGCATCGGTTCCGGCTGCTGCTTCGGTGCCCTCGTCCGGCGGAGAGTCGCTGGTTCTTGAGGAAGAGCACGCATTCAGCGAAACGATTAAAATGCTCATCGTTAAAAAGGAAAGTAGTCGCGTCGTCATGTCGATCGCCTCCAATAGAGGTGTCGGTGACGGTCTTGAATTTCTTAAGCTCTTTTTACAATGAAACAACGCGCGAGCGGGCTCGGGATTCGAGGAAAAGGTCCCTTTGATCGCGCGCGTTGATGATTTGCTGCGTTATCTTCTCGAAATCAGTGGGATTTGCGACAAAGTCCAAGTCGTCGCTTTCGATGATGAGCTTTTTTCCAAACTGATAGGAATTCATCCAATCATCATAATAGCGGTTCAAGTTGGCCAAATAAGTCTCTGGAATGCTCTTTTCGTAGTCGCGCCCCCGCTTGGCGATTTGCTCTTTGAGTCTCGACAGGGATTTTCGGAGATAAACGACGATGTCCGGCGGGCTGAGAAACTCAGTCATCGTTTGGTAAAGATTGAGATAATTCTCGTAATCGCGTTTCTCCATGTCGCCTTGCTCAAAGAGGTTGCGGGCAAAAATATTCGCATCCTCATAAATGCTGCGGTCTTGAATGGCGCTACCCGTGCTCTGGCTGATGGCTTGGTGGGCGCGAAAGCGATTATTGAGAAAATAGATCTGAAGCGGAAAGGACCAGCGATTCATGTCGCCATAGAAATCAGCAAGATATGGATTGCCGGCGACGGCTTCAAAATGCGCCTTCCAGCCAAAACGGTCTGAGAGCATCTGAGCTAAAGTCGTTTTGCCCGTGCCGATGTTACCCGCGATCGCGATAAAGATTTTTTCGCCCGCCACGTATTCCCCCTCGAATCATAACCTGATCCTGACGTCATAGGTTGAGGTGACCGGCGAAGTCAAGCGGCCAACCTCGACCCCTTGAGTCAACGCACCCCGACATCGCATAGCTCTTTACGTTTTCAGCCAATTCAGCGATATTCCAAGAAAAAAATCGGAAAGGACAATTGTCTCATGGCCACTTCCACCACGACGAATATTCCAGAAACCGCGAACAAGGGGCTGGAGGGCATCGTAGCGTGCACCAGCGAAATCAGCACGATCCACGATGTCACGTTGCTCTATCGTGGTTACACCATCGAAGACCTGGCGGCGAACTGCGGCTTCGAAGAAGTTATTTATCTTCTATGGAACGGTGAGCTGCCGAACGCGGGCCAGCTCGAGACGTTTAAACAGACGCTTTATAAAAACATGGCGGTGCCGGCGGCGCTTTCTCCCATTATCGAGTCCGTCGCGAAAACCAACGCGCACTCGATGGCGAAATTGCGCACGGTGGTTTCGTACTACAGCTTGCTCGACACGGGCGCCGAGAACATCGCTCTCGACGCGGTGAAGGAAAAGGCGACGCATTTGGCCGCCGCCCTGGGCCCGATCGTCGCGGCTCTCTCCCGCTGCGAACAGGGGCAGAAGCCGATCGCGCCGGTGATGGGAAAAACCCTGGCTTGGAATTTCCTGAACATGGTCCGGGGCAAGGAGCCGACCGCGGAAGAAGAAAAGCTTTTCGACACCGCTCTCGTTCTTCATGCCGACCACGAACTCAACGCTTCGACGTTCGCGTGCCGCGCGATCGCTTCGACCAATAGCGACTATTATTCGGCGATCGTCGCCGGCCTGGCTTCGCTCAAGGGCCCGCTTCACGGCGGCGCCAACGAACAAGTCATGATCATGCTCAAGGAAATCGGCGACTATAGCAAAGTCGACGCGTTCATCGATGACGCGGTCAACGCGAAGAAAAAAGTGATGGGCATCGGTCACCGCGTATACAAGCACGGCGACCCACGCGCGAAGATTTTGCGCGAGCTCTCGCTCCAGACCTGCAAAAAGGCCGGTCTCGAAGATTACCACCGCATGCTCGTGAGAATTCAGGAGCAGATGGAAGAGAAAAAAGGCCTGATGCCGAACGTCGACTTCTACAGCGGCCTGGTCTACACCGCGCTCGGCCTGCGCTCGCGCGATTTCACCCCGATCTTCGCCGTGAGCCGTATCGCCGGCTGGTCCGCGCAGCTCCTTGAGCAGTACGCCAACAACCGTATCTATCGCCCGCGCGCTTTCTACACGGGCAAGCTGGACCGCAAGGTCAAAAGGTAGGCCGTACCTTTTGGTTGAGGGCCGCGTCAATTCGCGGTCTAGCTTTTGTTAAAGCTGGGAGATCCGCGCCTCCGCGGTGGCCATGAGCTTATCGATTTCCCGCTTGAGGTCTTCTTCGGGGCGGCGTTGATCGAGCGAAAGATCGCTCGAAGCGGCGATCACGGAGGGGCTATCGCTCGGAGCCGCGGGCATCGGCAAGGCTGAGGACGACGCAGCATCGAGATACGCGGGCAGCCGGCTTAGCGCGAGTTGAAGATCCCTGCGGCTGGCCCACGCGGCCTGAGAGTCGCGTGGCGATGAGTTGGTCAGTCTGAGGCGTGCAAGCGCCACGAGTGAGCCGACATTGTCGGGCTTTCTCTGTACGTCGTTTTCAAGCACGCGCAGCGCTTGATCGCGTTGGCCAAGCGAAACCAAGGCTTCCGCATACCAGATGGCGGCGATTTCAGAGCCTGGCTGTTCGTCGTAAGCGGCTTTCAGTTCTTCCATCGCTTCGTTGATCTCACCGCGCTGGTGTAGGGCCCTGCCTAGCCAAAGCCGCACTTCCGGCTCGTACGGATCCAGTCGCCGGGCGAGGCGGAGTCTTTCGGCAGCGCTGTCGTAATCGCCGGCAAGAACCATGCACTGGCCCACCCGGATCAAGTTGTCCACGTTTGAGGGCTCTTGTTCGATGGCCTTGTCGAATTTTTCGCGTGCCGTGCGATATTTTCGGACCATCATCAGATTCACTCCGTCTTGATGGAGTTGAAAATCAGAGCTGGTGAGAAATACCTGGGCCAGGATCCGGATTCTGCGAATCAGGGCGGTCCTGATCTTGGCGGAGCGCTCGCGGTTGAGTCTTTGCTCCAAAACCGTCAGTGCGTCTTCTCTGCGCCCGGAAAGAACGAGTGTCCGGGCAAGATCGAGCGCGATGGGCAGGGACCCGGGATTTTGGGTGATCTCGGATCGAAGAACGATCGCCGCTTCCGCCCATTTGTGGTTCTCGATCAGGTTCCGGGCCTCGCCGCTTTCAATGCTATTCGCGCTATCGGCAATTTCTGCCGCTCCGGTCGCGCGAGGGGCCGAGAAGGCCAAGCTGAAAAGCAGGAGAAAGGCGAAAGCGAGCCGCACGTTCTCGACACGGCCGCCGCGCCAGGATAGACTTATGGATGAAAATGCAGAGGAATCAGCCATTGGTCTTCACTAATATAGCGGTCGCCGCGCTGATCGCCTATGGTATTTTTGGCGTCGCGCTTCGGCCCTCTGATACCTTCGCGCAAACCGAATCCGAGGCCGCTGAGAATTTGCCTGATATCGAGGCACGGCTTTATCGAGTCCAAACGGAAACGATGAGCACGTCCAAGGCGGTTTACCTTTTGAAGCGGCTGGCTGCATCGAAGCGGCCGCCCGATCAGACAGGTGAGGCGGACAGTATTCCGGCCGAGCGAAAGTTGCTGGTTTTGAAAACCGGCGAGACCAACGTCATGGCCCTTCGGGTCTTGAGGGACTTGCCGGACACGAATGAAATCATCGTCAAAAAGATCCGCGAGTACGGTCAAGGCCCGACGCTTCCGATCGGTGAGACTTACGTCGCGGTCGAAAAAATTTCGGACGTCATGCCGCCACCGCCGACTGAGCAGGACAAGAAAGACATGGAAGAGGTCAGTCCTCCACCTGCCTATGATCCCGAGCTGGATGCCGGGACATCCCCTACCCAGGGCACGACCGCCGGGGCCGAATCGGAGGATGAAAGAATCCTGGGACTGGCGGTTCGTGACGACGATATCAAGCCGTTTCGCCGCAATTGGGTTTCGGCCGTGTTCGGGCTGTTTCGCAATAATCCGGGCGGGGAACCGTTCGATTATTATCAGGCGGGCGGAATTCGCTACCAATACGACTTTATGGACCGAATTTATTTCAAGGAGGGCAAGGCGCGCGACACATTCGGCATTGAGGGCGCGATGTCCTTTTACAAAGTCGTGAACCTCCTGGCCAATGGCGGCGACTCCTATTTGATTGTCCCGGTTAGCGTCGTCGCGCGTTATGTGATTTACCCGACGGAAACCTGGGGATTCGCCTTTTACGGGGGGCTGCTGAAAAACTTCGTCTCATACTCGGTGCCCAGCGGCGCGAGCGCGGCCGATACGGCGAACGTGATCAATTACGCAGACAACTTCGGTCAGCCACAGCTAGCGGTCGGGGCCGGCGTTCTCTACAATCTCGGTCCGGGTTGGTATGTGCGCGCGGATTTGGGGCTCGATATGCTGACTGTTGGCTTGGCCCTGCATTTTTGATATGCGACATCACGTATGATTTGTCGCTTAACGTTGCTGGCTTCCGCTTTCGTGCTGACCTCGTGCGGCGTTAAAGGACCGCCCTTGCCGGTCGTCCCGGCGACTCCACAGCAATCCGAGTACGCTGTGCGGCCGTCTCCGGCTCCCAATCCAAATTTTATCGGCCCTCCGGCGCCGGCCGCCTTGCCTACCTCCATTCATGAGCACGAGGCCGATCTGTGAGCAAGCCGCTCGACCACTTTCACTTCAAGGACGGGTTTCTCTCGGCCGAGGGAGTCTCCCTTGTGGAGGTGGCAGACGCCACCGGTACTCCGGTTTATGTTTATTCGGCGCAAGCATTTTTGGAGCCGTTGCGAAAATTGGGCGCGGGGCTTCGGGGAGTCGACCATCGTGTTTGCTTCGCGGTGAAATCCAATTCCAATTTGTCCATTTTGCGGATGCTCGCCGCCGAAGGGGCGGGCATGGACATCGTTTCCGGTGGCGAGCTTTTTCGCGCGGAAAGGGCGGGCGTTCCGGGCGACCGGATCGTCTTTTCCGGAGTCGGCAAAACTCCGGGCGAGATCGCGGCTGCCTTGAGTTACGACGAAGGGCGCGGAATTTTTTCTTTCAACGTGGAGTCTCTGCCCGAGCTTGAGCTGATCAACGCGGTCGCGCTCGAACTCGGAAAAAGCGCTCGGATCGCCTTGCGCTTTAATCCGGACGTGAACGCTAAGACTCACCCCTATATCTCGACCGGATTGAAGAAAAACAAATTCGGCATGGATCGGAGGGAGATCCTTTCGATCGCAGCCCAGGTGGACGAAAACCCTTCGCATTATCGTGGTATCTCGATCCACGGCGTCGGCGTCCATATCGGCAGCCAGTTGTTGTCGCTCGCCCCGCTGCAGGACGCGTTTACCCGTCTGCGCGAGTTGCTGGGCGAGATCGAGCGTAAAGCCCCGTCGATTCAGCTTGAGTTCGTGGATTTGGGCGGAGGGTTGGGAATTTCCTATGCCGGAGAGAAAGCCCCGAGCATCGAGAAGTACTGCGCTTTGATCCGGAAAATCTTCGATCCGAAAAAAGCGAAGCGGCCGCTGAAGCTTCTGATCGAGCCGGGCCGGTTGATTTCCGGCAATTCCGGCGTGCTTCTGAGCGAGGTCCTCTTTCGAAAGAGCCGCCCGGCGAAGGATTTCCTGATCATCGACGCGGCGATGAACGATCTTGCCCGCCCCGCTCTTTACGGCAGCCATCACGAAATCATCGCGGTCGAGAAGAAGAAGAATCAGGGCACGAAAAAGAAGGCCGATGTCGTCGGACCGGTCTGCGAAACCGGCGATTGTTTCGGCGAAAACCGCGGTCTCGGGGCCAAAATCGAGGCGGGTGATTTAGTGGCGATTCTTTCGTCCGGCGCTTACGGCTTCACCATGTCGAGCAATTACAATAGCCGTCCCCGTCCTCCGGAAGTTTTGATCCAAAACGGTTCGTTCGAAATCATCCGTGAGCGGGAGTCCTACGACGACCTGATTCGCGGAGAAACGACCGGGAAAATGAAAGGATAATAACGATGCGTGGAGTGTTTACGGCCGTGGTGACCCCGTTCGATCCGTCGGGAAAGATCGATTTGGCCGCGTTCAGAAAAATTCTGGCCGATCAGATCGACGCCGGCGTAGCTGGTGTGATTCCTTGCGGGACAACGGGTGAAACGCCCGCACTGTCGGCGGAAGAGAAAAAACTGCTGATTCGAACAGCTATCGAAACAGTTCGTGGAACCGGCGTGAAAGCCCTTGCGGGAACCGGAACCAACAACACGGCCGAGACGATCGAGTTTTCCCGCTGGGCCGCGGGCGAGGGAGTCGACGGAATCTTGGTCGTGACGCCCTATTATAACAAGCCTTCGCAGGCGGGGCTGATCGCGCATTTCAACGCGGTGGCCGACGCGGTTTCGTGCGAGGTGATGGTTTACAATGTCCCGGGACGCACCGGCGTTTCGCTGATGGCCGCGAGCGCCGCGGCTCTCGCGGCTCATCCGCGGATGCGCTCCTTGAAAGAAGCCACCGGCAATGTCGCGTTCACTTCCGAAATTCTCGACGCGCTTCAGCTTGCCGGGCGCTCGATGGATGTTCTTGCGGGAGACGACGCGACGTATTTGCCTCTTCTCAGCGTCGGCGCCGCGGGCGTGGTGTCGGTCGCGAGCAATCTGTTTCCGAGGGCGATGGTCGCGATCCAGAAGTTCGCGGATCAGGGGAATTTTCGGGATGCGCTGGCTTTGCATAAAAAATTCTATCCGCTTTTCCGGGATCTTTTCGTCGAATCGAATCCGGTGCCGGTCAAGTACGCGATGACGCATGCCGGGCTTTGCGGCGATACCGTTCGGGCGCCGCTCGCGCCGCTTTCTTCGGCCAGTGTCGAAACGCTGCGAAAGTCGCTTGAGCGTTGCGGAGTCGCGCCAGGGAGTCGCTTGTGATTCGTATCGGTCTGTTGGGTGCTACCGGCCGCATGGGCCAATGCGTATCGAAGCTGCTCGCGAGCGATTACGCGGGCCGGGTGACTGCCGGCGCGTTGGTGGGGCGCTACAAAAGCGACTCCGAGCTCGAGCCTTTGCTCTCTTGTGACGCGGTGATCGATTTTTCGCTGCCAGAGGCGATGCTTCCGCTGGTCCGGATCGCGTTGAGCGCGCAAGAGCCGAAGTTGCCGGCTTTCGTCGTGGGAAGCACGGGCTGGAAGCCCGCGCAGCTTGTGGAACTCGAGGCGCTCGCCGCGCGCCTGCCGGTTTTGGCGTCATCGAATTTTTCGACGGGCGTTTTGGCGCTTCGGAGAATTCTCGAAGACGCGGCTCCGCTGCTCAAGAAATTGGGTTATGAGCCCGTCCTCGTGGACACTCATCATCGCCATAAAAAGGACGCCCCCAGTGGTACCGCTTTGAATTTGGCTCGGACGATCGAGGCCTCCGGCGGGGGATTGCCACAGGTTCATAGCATTCGCGCGGGCGAGGTCATCGGCGATCACGAGGTGAGCTATTACGGCCCGGCCGACAAAATCGTGCTGGGACATTTCGCGCAAGACCGCTCGATCTTCGCGCGCGGCGCGATTGATGCGGCGATTTGGCTCGCTTCGCGCGAGCAGCCGCGCTCGGCACGGGTGCTCACGATGGATGATTTTATGTCCGAAAGCGTTTTGCAATGAGCTCGGGCTACCGCGACTGGATTTTGGGTTCGTCGACCGAGGGACGCGAGCTTCGCGTTCGCGCGTTCGCGCCGCAGGGGCGCGCGGCCGAGATTCTGCACGTCCCGGGCCCGGCCAGCTGGCCTTGGCTTTTGTTTTTGGGTGGGGTTCACGGCGATGAGCTCGAAGGTGTTTGGCTGATGGAAGAAATCGAGCACGCGTGGTCGAAGTCTTATCTCGCCGCCGGCCTCGGCGCTTTGGTTTGGTCGTCGGTCAACCCTGACGGCATTTCGCGTCCTCAGCGGGCCAATGCGCGCGGCATCGATCTGAATCGCAATCTCCCGACGCGCGATTGGACGGCGGAGGTGAAAAATCCCCGCTATTTTCCCGGCACCCAAGCGGGCAGCGAGCCCGAGAACCAGGCGCTGACCCGGATCATCGATGTCTGCAAGCCGATGGCGATTTTGTCCGCGCATTCTTTCAGTAAGGTTCAAGTCAATATCAACGGCCCTTCTCGTGAGTGGGGTGAGCGTTTGTCGGCTTTGTGTGGTTATCCTGTCACCGAGGATATCGGCTATCCGACGCCGGGCTGTTTGGGCACATATGCCGGCGCCGAGCGCGGAATTCCGACCATTACCCTTGAAATTGAACGGGGCTTGCCGAAAGAGCGCGTGCTTGAAATGCATTTGCCGCTGATTCAGGCGTCTCTCGACTATTGGCGACTATTGGAAAAAAGGAATTTGAGACTATGAGCGAAATGCAAAACAAATCCCCGGCGGAGATCCTCGAGTTGCTCGATCGAGGTCAGGTTCGGGTTTGGGATCCCGCGACGAACTCCGTGAACGCTTGGGCGAAAGCCGCGATTATCGAGATGCTGAAGTCGACTCCCGCGCAGCCGCTTGATGCGGGCGTGTTCGAATACTTCGATAAGCTGCCGGTCAAAAAACGCGCGTCGCTCAAGGGCGTTCGCGTGGTGCCGGGCGCGGTCGTTCGTTACGGCAGCTTCATCGAGGAAGGCGCCATCATCATGCCCGGGTTCGTCAATGTCGGCGCTTACGTCGGCTCCGGTTCGATGGTGGATACGTGGGCAACCGTGGGCTCTTGCGCGCAGATCGGACGTAATGTTCACCTCTCTGGCGGCGTGGGAATCGGCGGCGTGCTTGAACCGGCCCAAGCGGCGCCCGTGATTATCGAAGATGGGGCTTTCATCGGATCCCGCTGTATCGTGGTCGAAGGCGTGCGGGTCGGCAAAGAGGCGGTCCTGGGTGCGGGAGTGGTTCTTACGGCGAGCACTAAGATCATCGACGTGCGAGGCGCCGCGCCGGTTGAAATGAAGGGGATCGTTCCCGACCGTTCGGTCGTGATTCCCGGCTCGGTCGCTAAGAAATTCCCGGCCGGTGAGTTCGGAGTGCCTTGCGCTTTGATTATCGGGACCCGCTCGGCTTCAACCGATCTGAAGACGTCGTTAAACAGCGCGTTGAGAGATCATCAAGTCGCTGTATAGGCATAATGCGTCACGATTCTTAGTTTGGAATCCTGACGCGTCCTCGCTATAGTCGGGATCCTATGAACATCTACGTTTGCATCAAGCAGGTTCCTGATACCGAAACGAAAATCAAGCTGTCCGGCGATAGCGCCGTCGACATGGCCGGCGTGAAATGGATCATGTCGCCCTATGATGAGTTCGCTGTCGAAGAAGCGCTTCGTTTGAAAGAGAAAAACGCGGGGAGCACGGTCACCGTTCTTTCCGCCGGAGCGCCTCGTGTCGTTGAGGCGATTCGCACCGCGCTCGCGATGGGCGCCGACAACGGTATTCACGTCGAGCTTCCCGAGACCGCCGATAACAACATGGCCGCGCGTGCCCTCGCTGGCGCGCTGAAAAAGGAAGCGAAAGTGGATGTTGTCTTCACCGGCAAAGAAGCCATCGATGACGGCGCCGCTCAAACGAGCCAGCTCATCGCGGAATACGCGGGTTATCCTTGCGTCACCGTGGTGCTCAACGTCGAGTACGGCGCCGGTTCCGTGAAGTGTAAGCGCGAAATCGAAGGCGGAGCGTTCGAAATCGTCGAAGCCCCGATGCCGGTCGTGATCGCCGCGCAAAAAGGCCTCAATGAGCCGCGCTACGCCTCTCTTCCGAACATCATGAAGGCGAAGAAGAAGGAAGTGAAAGTATTGAAGGCCGCCGATGTCGGCGTGTCGGATGCGGATCAGAAAATTCGCTTGAAGGGTTTCCAATTGCCGGCGCCGAAACAGGCCGGCAAGAAAATCGCCGGTGATGCGGCGACCCAGGCAAAAGAGCTCGTTCGTCTTCTTCATGAAGAAGCAAAGGTGGTTTGAAAATGGCAAAAGTATTCGTCGTCGCTGAACATCGGGATGGTCGTTTAAAGAAATCGACGTTTGAGCTCTTGGGCGCCTCAAGCGCCGCGGGCAACGAGACCCACGCGATTCTTCTAGGAGAGGGCGTGGCCGATCTCGCGAAGGAGCTGGGCCAATACGGGGCACAGAAGGTCCATTTGGTGCAGAATGCCGCGTTGAAATTCTATACCGCCGAAGCTTACGCCAAAGCGGTGACCGAGCTCGCTAAGGCCGGTGCGGCGGACGTGGTTCTCGCGAGCCACACGCCGACGGGGCGCGATTTCATGCCGCGCGTGGCGGCTCGTTTGAACGCGGGCCTGGCCTCCGATTGCATCAGCCTTGCGTTCGACGGCGCGAAGATCAAGGTGCGCCGCCCGGTCTATGCCGGCAAAGCGACCGCCGAAGTGGAGTTCGTGGGCGCGGGCCCACAGGTTGCGACGATTCGCGCCAATGCCTTGGGCGTTCCTAAGCCCGATGCATCGAAAAGCGCGGAGGTGATCAACGAGAACGTTGATCTCTCGGGGCTTGTCACCAAGGTCATCGAGGTGGTGAAGGGCAATAGCGCACGTCCGGACGTGACCGAAGCTTCGATCGTGGTTTCGGGCGGACGCGCGATGAAGAGCGCCGAAAACTTCAAAATTCTGGAAGAAATGGCCGATGTTTTGGGTGCGGCCGTCGGGGCATCGCGGGCGGCCGTGGATGCCGGCTATCGTCCCCATCGCGACCAGGTCGGGCAGACCGGCAAGGTCGTGTCGCCAAGCCTTTACATCGCATGCGGCATCAGCGGCGCGATCCAGCACTTGGCCGGTATGCGTACGTCCAAGGTGATCGTCGCGATCAATACCGATCCGGAGGCGCCGATCTTCCAGCTCGCCGATTACGGGGTCGTGGGCGACCTGTTTCAGGTCGTTCCGGTTTTGGCTCAGGAGCTCAAGAAGGTTCGCGAGCACTGAGAATTCGCTCATAAAATCCTCAGAAGCCACTCGCGCTGAGGAAGTATCCTGAGTTATTCTCGATTTATGACTTGGCAAACTCCCCTGTTTTTGGTCGTCGCAGGCGCGGCGTTCGGTTATTCCGGCTATAAGTTCTCTCATCTCATCAAGATGATGAAGGCCCATCAGGGCAAAAAGGAGCGGCTGGATCATATTGCCGCGCGCTTGGTCACCACTTTGGTCAATGTGCTCGGGCAAAAGCAGGTCTTGAAGAAGCCTGGCATCGGGATCGCCCATACGATTATTTTCTGGGGCTTTCTGATCATCACGGTCGGGACGCTCGAGCAATTCATCTCGACGATCTATCAGGGAGCGAGTTTTCAATTCGTCGGCCACCACCTATACGGCGCTTGGGTCATGCTCCACGACGTCTTTACGTTCGGTGTTTTGCTCGCCGTGTTTTACGCATGCTACCGCCGTTTCGTCGTTCGCCCGCAGGGATTGGGCAAATCGCGCGATGCGAACCTGATTCTTTTGTTCACGGGCTCCCTCATGGTTTCGATTTTCCTCATGCACGGCTTCCAGATTCTGGGCGCCGGCGCGGGCGGCGAGGGCGACATGTGGTTCGCGGGCCTGATGCCCTTTTCGAACGCGGTCGCCAAAGCGCTCGGTAGCTTCGGGTTGAGCGCGGAAGCGAACGCGCAGCTCGGGACGTTTTTCAAGTGGGTCCATATGTCTTTGGTGCTGGGCTTCGCGATGTACATCCCGGGCTCAAAGCACCTGCATGTCGTCGCCGCGGGACCAAACACCTTTTTGCGCCGGCTTCCGCGCGAAAAGGGCATGACACCGATCAATTTCGAAGACGAAAAAGTGACCCAATACGGTGCCGCGAAAGTCACGGATCTCGCCTGGAAGGACGCGCTTGATTATTATTCATGCACCGAGTGCGGCCGCTGCCAGGATCTATGCCCGGCGTACAATACGCAGAAGCCGCTCTCCCCGAAGGCGCTGATCATCGATCTGAAACACAACCTTTTCGACAATAAAGACAGAATCCTCGCCGGAAAGCTGGACGAGGTCACTCCCGCGATCGACGCTAACGTCACCGAAGACGTGATCTGGGCTTGCACGAGCTGTCGCGCGTGCGAAATCGCCTGTCCGGTCTTCATCGAGCAGACGGACAAGATTTATGAAATCCGCCGCGATCTGGTCATGATGCAATCGCGCTTTCCGACCGAGGTTCAGACCGTTTTCAAAAACATGGAAACGAACGCGACGCCATGGGCGTTCAGCTCGGCCGAGCGCGCGAATTGGGCGGAGGGGTTGAACCTGAAGACCATGGCGCAGGACTCGCAAGTCGACGTGCTGCTCTGGGTGGGTTGCGCGGGATCCTACGACGATCGCAACAAGAAAGTCCTTCGCGCCTTCGTGAACCTGCTGAAAAAGGCGGAAGTGAAGTTCGCGATCCTGGGCAACGAGGAGCAATGCACGGGCGATCCGGCACGGCGTATCGGCAATGAATATCTTTATCAGACGCTCGCCAAGGCGAACGTCGAAACGATGAACCGCTACAACGTCAAGAATGTCGTGACGGCATGCCCTCATTGTTTCAATACGATCAAAAACGAGTATGGCGATTTCGGCGGCCATTACGAAGTGATGCACCATTCGCAATTCATCGCGAAGCTCATCTCCGAAGGAAAGATCAAGCCGACGAAACCGTTCCAGGAGACGGTGACGTTTCACGACAGCTGTTATCTCGGACGTTGGAACAACGTCTATGAGCAGCCGCGCGCGGTGATCGAGTCGCTTCCGGCCGTTCGCATGGTCGAGATGAGCGCCAACCACGACAAGAGCATGTGCTGCGGCGCCGGCGGGGGCCGCATGTGGATGGAAGAGAAGATCGGGAAGCGAATCAACGTCACTCGCACCGAGCAGGCTATCGCGACCAAAGCGGGCGTAATCGCGTCTTCCTGTCCGTTCTGCATGACGATGATGAGTGACGGCGTGAAGACGAAGGAAATGACCGATAAAGTTCGCGTGATGGATATCGCCGAGCTGATCGACCAGGCGACGCCTTAAGCCTAGTTCTTATCCAGGAACTCGCGGAGTGCGGATTGGACCGCGTTCGCGCAGCTGTTCGCGCTCGCGGCTCGCGGCGGCTCCGAAACGGTGCCGCCCGTGACTGAAACTTTGACGATATAATACTTCGTCAAAAGGGTTTTGAGCTTTGGGCCGAGGTCGTCCGGCCGCAGGTCGTGAAGATTCAGTTCGGTGGCCACGCGATTCAGTTCGACCGGGCCGTCAGCGAAAAAATCCTTAGCTTTGCGACGATCGACGGCGACTACCCGGACATCCAAATAGCTTCTTGTCGGATACATCTGCGTGACGAGCGTCGAAGCGCCTGGAGCGTCGCGTTCCTTCATCGCGTTCAGGGCGAAATAGCTTTCGTCGACCTCGGCGCCTTCGTCAAACGGGGTCTTATCGAATGGGGTGCTTGGCGCCGCGGGCATATCGGCATTCGCGAGGGCGGCGAAAAGATTGAGAATAATCACGGTGGTCAGGGTAAATCGCACTTCCTTATTTAATTATCGCCTAACGGCGAAGTCCAGCGTCTTCGCGGGCCTGAATTGTCAGGATTATGTTGGGCGAGGTTGGTCAGAATGTCACCGCCTGTCTAATTCTTAGACACCCCTTTCATCGTGGCCGGCCGAGCGCCGTCTTATCTTGGCGCAAGCATTGGGCCCTTTTCGGCACCATTCTTTGGCACGTGACTTGGATAGCCGCTGTCGCGCCGAAAGGCGAATGCGGTTTTTTAGCGAAGAGGTGTTTAATATGATGTCCGCCAAGTTGAGAGGTTTTTTAACGGTAACCGGATGCTCGTGCCTGGTCCTTGCCAATGTTTGTTGCAGCCCGAATTCGACCAGCGTCACGCGGGATATGTTAGCGGCCATGGCATTGAAGCAGCAAACCCCGGTGGTCAAGCCCGCTTCGGCGGATACTAGCACGATCAAAAAACCCGGCGTGTCCGTCGCTCTCACTACCGATCTCTTGAATTCGTCCGATTTTCTTTTCTGGGCGAAATCGGCTGAGGTGGATCCCTCACGTTTGAGCATCGATCTGAGCTCTGATCAGCTCGAAACGTTAAAGAGCACGGGTGAATCGGAGATCACGGTTCCTGCGGGCATCGACCTTACGTCGCTCGCGAAAAATGGGGGCGAGGTGTTTTTGTCCGTCGATCTGAGCCAGGCTGATATCCAGTCATCCGAGCTTCGTTCGGTCGTGATGACCTTGAAGAACAACAGTTCAGGCCAGTGGGAAGTTCTGATCTCACCGGATGCTTCGACCGATGCGGGACATAAGGTTTTGAGCAGCCTGTTGAAAGTTAAAATCTTCTTTCAATCAAAACCCGCCCCATCGCCGAGCCCCGTCGCGAGTCCCAGCCCGGACTTGTCGTCGCGGGCTGACGTGATCATCAACTCGTTGCAGACGGCGGAGTGAATCAGCGCTTTTGCGGTTCTTCGGGCGGAAGGAAGTCCTTGTGCGAAGAAATAAAGCGCCGGAGTGCGGTGTTGGTGATTTCGGAGCGCGATAGTTTGGAATATTTTTCCATCGAGAGCAGGCTTTCATAAACCGCCTTTTCGACTTCGACTTCGACTTTCTTGGTTTCGCCGTTGATCTTGTAATCGTCGCGCATCTCAATATCTCCTCTGTCTTATTCTCGTAGTAACGTACCGTTCAATATATCCTCAACGCTCCGTAGCGGCGCAACAAGATTTTTGCTAGGCCAGCGAGCGGCCGCGCAAAAGGTCCTTAACCACCCCGTACATGATCTGAGGCAGCGATTCGAGCTGACTGACCTCCCGCAATGCACCGCTTCCTTTATGGGCCAGCTCCTGGCAGAGGTTGAAACTCGCCTTTTCTCGCCCCATTTTTAAGACTACGAGGTGCGAAAACCGCGGGGCGAGATAGGCCGGGTCTTTGCCCGCGGTGTATTTTCCGTCGGTCAGTAGCACGGTCGATGCGGGGCGCCCTTGTCCCGCTGCCGAGGCATCGTGAGAGACCCGGAGGGCTGCCTTCAGCCCGTCTTCCAGGTGGGTATAGCCTTGGGCGGGCACATCGAGAAATCGCTCCACGAGTTGATGCACCGAAATCCTCTCCTGCGGGCGCTTGATGATCTTCGCTTCGTTCTCGAAGGCGACGACTCCGACCGGGTCGTCGGGGAATTGCAGAAGCACGACCGCGATCGCGACGGCGGTAAGCGCGAGCTTTTCGCCGGTCATCGAGAGGCTCGTGTCCACGCTCAAGACCACTCCTTGCGGGCGGTGCACGCTGTAGCTCATCCAGATATCGTCCTCGGTGAGGGGCGCTCGCCCGCTGAGCGGTAGCGGCGAATTTTCAAGCGATTCGTCGAAGTCGAATTCGGGCTGCTCCGCGTTCGCCGGCAATTCGCGCAGAAGAGCGACCTTGATTTCGGTTGGATGAACGACCGATCCCAATACTTCCTGGGCGCGGGCGAGAATGGCGTCGGCCGACATCTTGCGAAGCGCCCTCGCGTCCTCCGGCTTACGCCGCGCGACCCGGCGTTTCAGCTCCTGGTAGCGAATCGCCACGTCCCAGGCGCTCGCGCTCGCCAGATCTTGGGCGAAGGGTTCTTCTAGTTCGCTGAGCGCCGCGCTTCCCGGATAAGATTCCGGCGGCAGAAAGGTAGGGGTCGTTTGGTTCTTTGAATCGGCGCTTTGCGCGAAAATGCTTTTAAAGCGCTCTTCAGGCCTTAGCTCTTTTTTTTTTGCTCGGTTTCCGCGGCCGGGCCGCCCTGAAGAGCCTCTTGGGTCCATTCCTGAAGCAGGCGCTCCGTCTCGTCCCGGTGGGATCCGGCCGAATCGCCTTCGCGTTCGATCTCGATTCGCGTGGGTAAGGCCAGCAAAACTGCCTCGGCGAATGCCTCTTGCAGCGATTTTCCGGAGGCGAGCAAGACGGAGCCGATTTTCGCGATGCTGAGCGCGGCGCGCACCGAGGCGCCGCGCCGGACACGCGGATGATTCCGGGTGATTCTCGCGATGCGGACAGCGGCAAGCGACAGCGCCTGGGCGGGGGCACTGGAGTCTCCCAGTTGGTCCAATACGATTCGAAGCTCTTCGGTCTCCGATTGATAGTCGAGCACTATGAGCTCGAAGCGGTCGAGAATCGCTTCGCTTAAATGGGAGGTGGCGACGAACTCTTTCGGATTCTGGGTCGCGATGACCAGGAAACCTTCTTTCGCGCGGATCTCGCCGAGCCGCGGAACGATGATCATTCCCTCGTCGATGGCCGGAAGGAGAACGTTCTGCACGCCCTCGGGCAACCGGTTGAGCTCGTTGATGAAGAGAATCCCGCCCGCCCGCATGGCTTCAACCAAGGGTCCGGCGAAAAAGGACTCGGCGTTGAAACCCGTTTTGATCACGCTGGGCGGATCGAACCAGCCGGATAGTTTTTGTTCCGTGTAGCGATTGTCTCCGTCGACGCGAAAGACGGGGCGGCCCAGGGCGCGCGCGACCGCGAGCGCGAGATGCGTTTTTCCAATGCCGACCGGGCCTTCGATAAGAACATTTCGACCGGCGGAAAGGCACGCGCGCACGCCAAGCAGCTCTTTCTCTCGTCCGACAATTTCCGTTGAAGTCTTTGTCATCGGTTACTGCTCCTTTCACTCTACCCGGTCAATCGATCGGGATGCCTTTTCGTCGCAGATATTCTTCGACAATGTAACTGGCGACGTCCGAGGGCTTTGTTCCCGTGCCGAAACCCGCGTCAAAGCCGCACTCAAGAGCCATGGGATGGGTGACGCGCGGGCCACCGGCCACGAAAATGATATGATCGAGCACGCCCATTTTCTCGGCGCGGGCCATGAGCTCGGTCAGGTCGCGCAAATGGATATTGTGCTGCGTGACCACTTTGGAGACCAGGATCGCGTCCGCTCCCTCGGCGACGGCGAGCTTCAGCAATTCCTCGTTCTGCACCTGCGCGCCGAGGTTCCGGGCGTCGATCCATTGGTAACGTTCAAGCCCGTAGTCGCCCGCGAAACCTTTCATGTTGATGATGGCGTCGATCCCGACGGTATGGGCGTCGTAACCGGTACAGGCGCCGAACACCTTGAGCTTGCGGCCGATCTTGGTCCGGATGATCTCGTCGATTTCGGCGCGCGAGCGCTTTTTGGACTGCACTTTCACGACGTGAATCCGCGTGAAATCGACCGAATGCTTGATGTTGCCGTAGATCACGAAAAACGCGAAGCCGTCGGCGGCCTTTTCCATGGTGGCCACTTTGATCTGGTCAAAGCCCATTTTCGTCACCAGCTGAACCGCCGCCTCGCGCGCTTCCGCCGAGGGTTCGACCGGCAGGGTGAAGGCAAGCTGTATGGTGCCGTCGCCCATGATGTCGCCATAGGGCTTGAGATTTTTCAGATCGACCGGGGTTACGCGGCTATCCGACATTTTTCCCTCCGTCGAGCATCGCGAAGAAGGGGTTGAAGTAGTCATCGGCACGCGCGATCACGCCATCGAAACCTTTTCCGCCCTCTTCCTTTCGGCTGACTTCGGCGAAGGCCTTTTCCTCGATCGCCTTGAACATGCCTTTCTTCCCGATCATCTCGAGATGAGCGAGCGTGTCGTCCAAAACCTTCTCGGCCCACTTCTCGATCTTGCCGCCCGGTTTGTAGCTGATCTCGTTTCCGAGGGTCTTCGCCCCGTTAAAGATGTATTTCGCGTTCTTGATGCTCATCCACCGGTCCTGGAGAAGCGGCGTGTGCATGGCTTCGGTCGCCATTCCCAAGAGCTGGATGGTCTGCCCCGTGAGCACGCCCACGAAGTTGAACATGGCGTCCATCAGGTGGCTGTAGAAGATGTCGCCGCATTTGAATCGCGTCGGAGGCATGAATTTGATCGGCGAAAGCGGGAAAATATCGCGGGTCATCTGGGCGCGCGCGATTTCGAGCAGGAAAACGTCCGGATGCTCGGGGTTCATCTCCTGGGCATGGCCCAGACCCATCAGGTCCTGGGTCATCGTCGCGTTGAGCGCGAAACGCTCGTTGATGAACTGCGAGGCGAGCACCTGGTGCCCGTTCTCGATCGCGTCCGCGGTGGTGAGATAGTTGTCCTCGCCGGTGTGGATCACGATGCGCGAAAGCGCGATGATCCTGCGCGAGAAGTGCTGGTCGATGAGGGTACGCCGCGGGTTGATGTCGCGGAACAGGATTCCGTACATCGCGTCGTTGAGCAGGAAGTCGAGCCGCTCCATGGCGCCCAATGCCGCGATCTCGGGCATGCAAAGGCCCGAGCAATAATTGGTCAGGCGGATGTAACGCCCGAGCTTCTCGCCCTCTTCGTCGAGGGCCTGGCGCATGATCCTGAAGTTTTCCTGGGTCGCGTAAGTGCCGCCGAAGCCTTCGGTCGTCGCGCCGTGCGGGACGAAATCGAGCAGCGATTGGGCCGTGCTGCGGATAACGGCGATCGCGTCCGCTCCCGCTTGCGCCGCCGCGCGGGCCTGGATGACGTCCTGAAAAATATTTCCGGTGGCGACGATCACGTAAAGAAGCGGCCCATTCTTTCCGCTCGCATCGAAGGGGTCGTTGAGATTGGCGCGCTTGCGGTCTCGCTTTTTCCGCTGATCGATCAGGTTTTGGGTCGCCTCCCCGCAAAGGCGGGATATTTCCGCTTCCAGCGTCTGCGGGTCCGTTTGCGGAAGTTCGGTGAGGCGGATTTTCCGGTGCGCGACGGCGGTGGCGAGCTCGGCAACGCCCATTTTCTTGCGCAAAAGGCCGTTCACGAACCAGCGAAGCGCGCCCCGGCCCAAAACGCCCTCTTTGCGCAAATCCTCGATGATGATGTTCACTTCCGGAAACCATTGACCGTCTTGCTGCCGGATCGCCCCTTCGACGCCGATCAGGCGGAGCGTCGCGCGCTCGATGGCGACCGTCGTGTGCGCCTGGATCATTTTCTCGATCGGGACCGCGATGGTTTCGGCAAGCTCGCGGCAACGGGCGATTCTCTGCGGATTCAGGGATTGAGTCGATAGATGAGCCATTTTTCCCGCTTAAGAGTAGTGATCTTTGAAAAAGCGCATCAGCTCGGGGCTTTCCCGGAGCAAATCGAGCGCGAGCTCCGCATGGCCTTCGGTGTAGCCGTTGCCGATGCGTAAATCCACATCCGCTCCGACGCCTTCCGCTCCGAGCGCGGCGCGCGTAAAGCTGGTGGCCATGCTGAAAAAATAGGCGATGCCTTTCCGCCGGGTCGCCAGGATCGACGCGATTTCGGTTTCCGTCACGTTGGCGACATTGATGACCACGTCGCCCATGTGTCCGCGAGTGGCGGCCCAGACCTTTTCCATGACTTCGGTGGCGTTGCGCGCGTCCGCTTGAATGACTTCGTCGACAAACGAGAGCGAGCTCAGGCGCTCGACGGCTTCGTGGGTGTAATCGAGGGCGATGGTTTTTACGTTCTTCTGGCGCTTGGCCTCGTAGAGGCAAAGCAGTCCGGATTTTCCTCCTCCGCCCACCACGACGACGGTCTGATCCGGCTGAACGAGCTTGCGGGTTTGCGCGGGCGCGCCGGCCACGTCAAGAACCGCGAGCGCCACGTTTTCCGGAATATCCTGAGGGAGCGTGGCGAAAATTCCCGAAGCGAAAAGAATCGCATGTCCTTCGATATCGACGCGTTCGCGATCGGGATGAACTTTTTTGATCGAGCGAATGACCAAGGGCGTAAGCGACAGGGAAACGAGCGTCGCGATTCGATCGCCTTCTTGAACGGGCTTTTCCTGAACCGGAAACGAAGGTCCGACCTTCGCTACGCGCCCGATCAGCATGCCGCCCGAGCCGGTTACGGGGTTATGCAGTTTTCCCCGGCGTCCCACGAGCTGAAGGATGTGGGTTCCGATTTTAGCGATGTCGCCGTCGCAGGCTTCCGAAATTTGCCGGAAGCTTGCCGAATCGACGTTCAGGCTTTCGACTTCGATCAGCAGCTCGTCTTCGGCGATCGGCAGCGATGCGTCCAGGACATCCGCCTGTTGGGGCAGTACGCCTTTCGGCGATAGGGATCTTTGAAGTCCGAGCGCATCAGAGGGTTTAAGGGTCATAAGAGTCACTAGACAATAAACCGTGTTTCTTGCGCTGTCGATAAGAGGTACGGCTTACCTCTTATCCTTTTGCGGGCGGCTTTTTGTGCATAGATCCTGGTCACCCGTCGTAAAAACCCGGAACACGATTCACGCTGGCTCCGGCAAGGTTGATTGTAACTACCTATAATTAAAGCACTAATTAAAAAAGACCCACTGGGTCATAATTGGCCTACCCCTTGCTTTTACTCATCTCGTGGGATCGGCCCCTTGGCCGGAGAGAGATCCCCGAAAGAGCTTTAGGAGAGAGAGACAGTTATGAAAAAGAAATTGAAGTACATTATCCCGATCTCGGCGGCCATGTTATCGGCAACGACGGTTTGTGCTGATAGCGGTGCCTCGAACGCAGCAAGCCCTTCGGCGCCCGCGCAGGCCGCGCCCCAAGCCGTTTCGTCGGCGGATCAAGCGCTGAGCGAATACGGGATCACGGGCCAGGACGCCGTGCAAAACGTGCACGAGCTCACCGCGAGCGATCTCCAGGCGATGAATATTTCGGTCACGACCGATAAAGACTTGGCGACACACTCGAATGTGACCGCCTCCTTGAACGGGATGGTCTTCACGAGATGCCTGAACGATTTCCCGGTACAGATTTCCCAGTACAGCGGCGGCGGCGCGACGGGCTTCCGAATTTCGGAGCCGAGCTACAATCCCGCGCAGCCGGATCAAAGCTTCGAGTCTTGCCAGGAAAACCTGCGCAACGTGGCGCACATGAACTGCAACGTCATCAGCTGTACCCCGATCAGCTCCCTGCCGAACTCAAGCATCGACCTCAGTCACGCCGGTAACGTGAAAGTCGGCATTTTCCACAAGGATTTGAACTCCGACAACCCGGACCCGGTTTTTGAAAACATCGGCAGCAACGAGCTTGATCACACCAGCGCGACGACCCTGCGCGCGAATAAGATCTCGGCGGCGCAAGCGCGTAGGCAGGCCGAGCTTGACGCTTTGAAATGGCAATCGAGTCACTGTGTGAAAGACCAAGATCAGCTCGCCGTCGCGCAGGATGCCTGCTCGTTGTTGCAAGTGATGCTCAACATCAGCGACGACGATCTGCCGCAAATGCTTCCGAACTGCGATCCCGCGAAAATTGAGAAAGAGAAGCTCGCGGCTCTGATCAAGGACGTGCAAAAGGTGGACGTCAAGGACCCGGATGCGATCGCGCAGGCGAAATCCGAGATCGATCAATTCGCGAGCGACAACCCGGATATGGACGACAACTCGGCTTACGCGTACTCGGTGCTCGCGAACAAGCTGGTCTCGCAGCCCAACGCGACGGCGGCGGATTACGCCAGCGCGAACTCGATCATGAGCAGCGCGGCGAGCTTGCCGAACATCAGCGCACAACAAGCCGCTGGTGTGCAGGACTTCCAGAACAAGGCGCAATACGGCGCGCTGGCTCTTCAAGGCACGAGCGGGAATTATTCGCCAATTACCTTCATTCCCGCTTACCAGAGCCTCATGCAGAGCGCCCAGAAGTCTTACACGAGCTCTTGCGGCAGCAATGGAGGCCAGGCTAATGCATCAAGCTGCGCGAGTAGCTATCAATTCATGCAGCAAGTTCAATCCTTGCCTACGCAAGTGACTCGTGAGCTGCAGCAAAAGCAAACGCAGCAAGCCCAGCTCCAACAACAGATGATGCAAGCTCAGGCAATGCTTCCGCAAAGCACTATGGGCATGAGTGGCATGGGCGGCATGACTGGAATGGGAGCGTCATCCGCGTTGCCGAGCTTGACTCCGCTTGCAAACGGTGGAGGCTTCTAAGCCCTAGAAAACACGATAACCTGGTGTGTCAGATGATTCGGCCCCGCAAAGAACTTGCGGGGTCGTTTCATTTTTTTCTTTGACGAATTCCCCGCAGACGATATTAGTCTTCATTACGTAAGTTGTTTTTATTTTTAGGGGGTATTCAGATGGTTTCAGGTTCTGTGAAATGGTTCAACGATAGTAAAGGTTACGGCTTCATTCAGGCTGACGGTAACGACCGTGATGTATTCGTACATTACAGCGCCATCCAAGGCGATGGTTTCAAGACTCTTGCCGAAGGCCAGAAAGTTCACTTTGAATTGATCGAAGGCCCGAAAGGCCCGCAAGCTGCTAACGTCAGCAGAGTTGAATCGGAACTTGCTTCGGCCAATAACTAATCGGCCGTTTTCACAAAGACTCTGAATTGTGATTGATACGAGGGGCGGGATCGGAAACGATCCCGCCCTTTTTTTATTGTGCGCCCGGCAGGGCGCACCGCTTGTATTACCAGTTCAATCCCGGATACGCGTCTTTGGCGACGGGCTTTGGCTCCGCCACTTCGAGGGAAGCGACGGGCGCGGTACAATAAAGCGTCGATGTCAGCGCGGTCGGGAAGTGATTCCCGCTCTTCTTGAAGCCGCCGAACGGAAGGCGCGAGGACGCTCCGACCGTCGACTTATTCCAGTTCACTAGTCCCATATTCAAGCCGTCGACGAATTTTTCGTAGAGTGCCCGGTTCTTGGTGAAAATACTCGCCACCAGTCCGTACTGGGTCGCGTTGGCCTGGGCGATCGCTTCCTCCGCCTCTTTCGCGGCGAGGATGGCAACGGCGGGGGCGAAAAATTCGGTTTGCTGGAAAATGCTCTTTTTCGTCGCCTCAACCGAGGATTCCTTCACGCGGCAAATCGTCGGAGTGACGTAATTGCCCCGGGTGGGAAGTTCGAGCGCCTTTCCGCGCATGATGATTTCGCAACCCTCGCGGCTGGCGATGCCGACGAATTTCATATAGCGATCGACGGCGCCTTGTTCGACCAGCGGTCCCATGAATGGGTTATCGAAGGGGTGGCCGATCGAGAAATTTTTGGCCTTCGCGTGAAAAAGCTCGGTAAACGCGTCAATCACGGCCGGATGGACGATAATGCGGCTCGTGGCGCTGCAACGTTGCCCGGCCGTTACGTAAGCCGAGAAAAGAGTTTCATGGACGGCTTGCTCGAGATCGGCGTCATCCCAGACGATCGACGGGTTTTTTCCACCCATTTCGAGCGCGAGAAGCTTCCAATGCTGCTGAAGCGTATCCTGCTTGATGCGTGTCCCGACTTCGTAGGAACCCGTAAACAGAATTCCGTCCACTTCCTCGTGAACGCTGAGCCGGCGCCCTACTTCCCCATTGCCCTGAAGCAGGTTGAAAACACCTGCGGGAACGCCCGCGGCCTCCAGGCACTCGGTCATGATCTGGCCGACCATCGGCGTTTTTTCCGAGGGCTTGAAAACCACGCAGTTGCCCGTGAGAAGAGCCGGAACGATATGCCCGTTCGGAAGGTGGCCCGGGAAATTGAAGGGTCCGATCACGGCGAGCACGCCGAGCGGACGATGGCGCACGACGCCCGTCGTGCTGTCCATGATCTTGGGGATCTCGAAATCGGCGATGAGCTTCGCGCTTTCGTTGATCGTCACGTCCACTTTGTTGATCATCGCGGCCACTTCGGTTTTGGACTCCCAAAGAGGCTTGCCGACTTCGCGGGAGATGATTTGAATAAGATCGTCCTCGCGCTTTTTGATCTCGGCCTGGTATCTCTTCAGAATCTCCGCGCGCTCGGCGCTCGGCGTCCGGCGCCATTGCGGAAAAGCGGCGCGGGCGGCACGAACCGTTTCATCCGCCGCCGCGTAGGAATAGGCGAAACGGCCGATCTCGTCCGAAAAATCCGCGGGGCTTCGGCTGACCCATTCGCCGTTGATGGCCATTCCACTCGTATCGGAAGGGCGTACGAATTTACCGTTAATGTAGTTTCCGCGGCTCGGAAGGTTGATTTTGGTGATGGCCAAGGCGTTATCCTCCTTAAAAGATGCCGGCGTTCAGTAATAAGGCATGAACATCACGCTATCGCCCGGCGAAAGACCGAGCGCTTCGTGAAGTTCCTCGTCGGAAACGTCCGAGAGCGTGATTTTTCCGTCTTTGATCGCTGCTTGCGCGGCGATCGCGCGGAACCCGCCACGGGTCGGCCGTTTCGCCGAGGTGACGAGCCCGGCATCCGTCGTCTCCGATTTCGCACTTGGGGTCAGCGCATAGGTACCGAGCTTTTTCAGCGGCAAAAGATCATCGACGTTCGCCCAGAGATGCGGGCCACCGTCGAAAGGATCGACCTGATTCTTGTAAGAGAACCCGATTTTCTTCAGCATGTGCAAAACCGGTTCCGTATCCTTACCGACGCGCCCGATCGCGTTGCGCGCTTCGGCGGGCAAAAACGTCGTATAGATCTTTCCCGACGGGAAGAGCGAGAAAATGAATTCCTTGCTCTTCTGGCAAAGCTGGTCGGCTTCCCAATAATCCATATTGGTGAAACGCCGGCCGATCGCCTCCCAGAGCGGGGACTGGCCCTTTTTGTTGAGGGGCGGCAGCAGCTCCGCGAGGATCTTGCGTTTGAAGCGATTGCGGTTGAGCCCGAGATAAAGAAAACGGACGAATGAGATTTGCCGCCCGACGCGCGCTTCCGAATTTCGGTATTCGGGATCAAGGACCAGGCCGCCGATCTCGGAAGGGCCGTTGGTGTCGTATTTCAGCTTGAGCGTGCCGTGAATGAAGCCGGTGTTGATCGTTTGGGACAATTTTTCTTCGTTACCCACTTCGAAATAAAAATGCGGCGATTCCGTCGTGCCATGCTGGGCGGCAATCATCGATGTGCCCAAAACCCGGTGGTTCTCCAGGTTTTCGGCGACAAAAATGTATTTGCCGTCGGTCTTCACCGAGCCGTCGGTTTTGACCTCGCTTTTGAAGGAGGCGATCGAGGCTTGGATTTTCTCGCGCAGAAGATCCTTGTCGTTCGGCAAATTGATGAAGCCGGGGATCTGGGCGAAGCGCTCCAGGGCGTCCAGATCGTTTTCCTGGATCTCCCGAAGCACGATCATGAGCAGACCTTTTCGATGATCTTCTCGTAGAAGAGGACGGCTTTTTCCATTTGATCGAGAAGATTATGTTCGTTCGGGCTGTGGCTGTTGCCCTGCGAGAGGCCCGGGCCGATGACCACCGCCTCGTAACCGGCTTGGAAATAAAGCGCCGCCTCGGTCGCGGTGGCCTTGCGCGCGAGAGTAGGCTCGAAACCGGCCGCCGACATCGAGTCGCGGCACATTTTCACGAACTCATGGTCGTCCTTCATGTTGAGGCCCGGGCTCATTCGCTCGCGTACCGCCGAAATATTGAGGCTGGGGTATTTCGCGGCGATTTCCTTGATTCCTTCCAAGACGTGCTGCTCGATGGATTCGGCCACGAGATCGGGCAAAAGCCTGAGGTCGAAATGAAGAGTCGCGCCCGAGACATCCTGTTGCAGGCGTCCGAAATTGATCGTCGAGTGCGGCGGATCGTAAGTCGGGTCTTTCATCGTTTTGAAATCGCGGCTCATCCGCTGGAAAAGGCCCACGACATCCATGAGGCAAGGGTAGAGCGCATCCGGCAGAAACCGCACGCCCGTGTCGCCGATGCCGCCGAGCTCGGCTTTGAAATCGGCCGGGAAAGTCCGGCTCTCGGTGATTTCCCGGAAGAAGCGCTTGAAGTCCTCGAACTGATGCGAGGTCAGGTAAAACTGCGCCTGCGCGCGATCAGGAACTTTGTTGATGGTGTCGCCGCCGTCAAAGCGCGTGAATCGGAACTCAAAGCCCGCTTCCGAGGCCTTTTGCAGGAAATCGAGCGTCGCGAAAATCGCGTTCACGCCCAGATGCGGATAAGCGGAATGAGCCGATTTCCCGAAAGTGAAAAGGTCGATCCGGCGATTGAAGCCGCGCGCGTCGCGCTCCACCTGCTGGAAATCGATTTTGACCCGGAAAACGTTCATGCTCTTGTGGCCGTTGATGAGCTTCAAATCCGAGGGCTCGCCGACCAAGACGTAGCGCGGGTTGAGGGCCATGGATTTGATGAGGTAGCGGGCGCCGAACATCCCGATCTCCTCGCCGCAAGTGCCGACCAGATAGATGGGCTGCTTGAGCTTTCTTTCGCGGAACTTCGAAACCGCGTGAAGCTTGCACAGGAAGTCGAGCTTCACGTCGGCCGAGCCCAAGCCGTAAATCTTGTTTTCGCGGACCACCGCCGAAAACGGGTTGCCCCCGGTCTCGGTCCAGTTCTCGGGGCGCCCCGGGCTCACGGTGTCGAGGTGCGTGTTGAGCAGCAGGCCTTTGCGGATTTTCCGGTCGACGAGCGGATCGCCCAAAATCCCGATGACGTTGAACTGCCGCTTTGAAATGCCTTCCAGCGAATGCGTGACCGGTTGAAGCTGCGACTTGATGCCGCGCTCATGAAGCAGGGTTTGAACGTAATTGGCCAGCTCCTCGTTGCCGCGCGAGGTTTCCGAGTTGATCTGGATCATTTTCTTGGCTTCGTCGAGCAGCCGCTTCATGATCATAGTTGCACCAAAGCCTTTTCGATGATGGAGGTCGCGAAATCCACGTCCGCTTCGGTCATTGCGCCCATGGGAGGCAGCATCCGCACCAAATAAGGATCGTGGCCGCAGCTGAAGGCGATCAAGCCGAGGTCAAAAAGCTTCATCAGGGTTTTCTTCACGTCGTCCGCGGCCGCGTTGAACGGAGCGAACGCGATCATTCCGCCGATCGCGCGGATTTCGCCGATCTTGCCGGCGCACGAGCCCTCGCGAAGCCGCGAGAGATTCGAAACGAAGCGTTGCGAGAGTTTCTCAATCTTTCCTTCCGGGCCCAAAAACCCGTTTTGGGACAGCATTTCGACGGTTTTGCGCGCGGCCCGGAGGCTCGTCGCGCTTCCGGTGAAGGTGCCGGCGACCAGTCCCGGCTTCGGGTTGTACTCTTCCGTGAAGAGCACCATCGAGGCTTGAAGCGGTTTGGCGATCGTCACCACGTCGACCAGTTCGTGCAGGCCGAATTTCTGGTAAGCGAAAAGCTCGCCCGTACGGCCGAAGGTTTGGATTTCGTCGAGCCAAACCGCGAGGCCTGCCTTTTTTGCTTCTTCAAGGACGCGAACGTACCATTCGCGGGGAGCGAACAAAAAGCCGCCCTCGCCCTGGACGGGCTCCATCATGATGCAGCTGAACTTATCCGGATAGCGTTTCAGCTGTTCTTTCATTTCTCCCAGCGTCCGCTCGACGCTCTTTTCGACTCCGAGGGCGGGACTATAAAAAGAAAGATGATGCACTTCCCCGTAAACGGGCTGGCCTTGCCGGTAACCGGCGGTGTCGGTGATTTCCTGCATCGCCGTGGAGCGTCCGCAGAAGCAGTCTTTGAAGGCGAAAACGCGCGTGGCGGGAGCTTTTTTCTGGCGAATGATCTTCAGCGCGATCTCATTGGCCATCGTGCCGCAAGTGGATATCCAACCCAGCTTGAGCCGGCAGCCTTTATCGGCGCCGACGCGCGAAAGGACCGCTTTGAGAAGCGCGGGGGCTTCGTGTCCGGGCTCGAGATTGCCTTGCATGATATCGGCTGGAACCGCGTCGATCATTTCCGCCATGAGCTCGGGATGGGAGTGGCCGAAAAGGTTCACGCCGATTCCGGTGATCAAATCGAGTTTGACGCTGCCATCGATCAGCTCGATGTAGGGTCCGCTGCCCAAGCCTGACGCGATGTAGGGATAATAAAGTTCGCGACCGCGATCACGCGTAAATTCTTGGATCAGGGTTTGGAAACGATCACGCGCGGCAGGCGAGCTCGGCGGTTTGATCTGCCTGATTTTGGCGCTTGCTTCAGCAATTGCTGCGAGGAGTTCGGTTTTGGCGGAACGGAATCGAGCGGAATCCAACAGGCCCTGCGCTTCTGTCATTTTCCTCAGATATCATGGGCTTATTTTTGTTGCAAGGAAGCCCCGGCGTTGGATAGGGATTGTGAACGATGCGATTTTTCCTCTTCGCTTTTGCGCTATTAATAGCCGACAAAAACATTATGTTCGCGGCTCAAGCCGATGATTCGGCAAGGGATTGGAACAGTGTTCAATCGCTCGCTCGCTCAGGTAAAGCCGAGGAAGCATACCAGCTTCTTCTCAAGCGCCCACAAACGAATGCGACCGACTATTACAATCTCGGCACTTTGGCGTTGCAGGCGGGCCACGTGGGTCCCTCGATCGCTTATTTGGAAAAAGCGAACTTTCTGAAGCATCACGATCCTGACTTTCTGCACAATTTGGAGCTCGCACGCGGGGCTTTGTCGAAGACGATCGGGGCCGAGCAGTTGGATCCGTCCTCAACCTGGTCCGAAAAGCTCGCCGATCACGTTTCGCTCGAGGAGCTTCGCGGAGTTTTGGGTTTATTGGCGCTCGCTGTTTGCCTGTTGTGGACCCGGGTTTACCTTCGGACTCGCGATTTCCGGAAATGCCTGGTTGATGCAGGCTCGTTGCTGGGAGTTCTCACGCTTGCGCTCGCGATGGGCCTCTATTTCGCGGAAATAGCCGCTTCGGCTCGCCCTCCGGTTGTTCTGCTCACCCATACGAGTGTTCGAAGCGGCCCGGGAAACGATTTTTCCGAGCTGTCCGCGATCGACGCGGGGGTGAAGCTGCGAATGCTCGGAAGTGCCAAGGCGAGCTCGCAATCGGAGCCCGCGTTGCCGGGGGCACCTTCCCTATTGGGCTCGCCCGGCGGTTCGGGCGATGCCAGCGCGGGTTCTTCCGCCGCGGCGGGGGGCCCTTCGGAAATCTGGTTTCAGGTGCGCTATTCGGCCGAAGAAATAGGTTGGATTCCGGCCTCTTCCGTCCTTGTGATCGATTGACCGCCGGGCCGCTCCTGTGCGATGTTCGCTAATAATATGCGCGGCAGTATTTCCGTTCTTTTTTTGCTTTTGGCTTTGTCGGGGACTGGCTCGGTCGTTTTGAACGGCTGTTCTTCCCAGGCGGTGACTGAATCCGATCCGGCCGCGCTCGCCAAAGACGCCGAAGACGATATCAAGAGCGATCGCTATCAGCTCGCTCTCGAGAAGCTCAAGACGCTGAAAAACAAATTCCCTTATTCGAAGTACGCGGTCGACGCGCAGCTTCGAATCGCCGACGTTTACTTCATGCAGGAGCTTTATCCGGAGGCGGCTTCGAATTACGAGACTTTCCGCGACCTGCATCCCAAGCACGAGCGCGTGGCGTACGCGATGTTTCGAATCGCCAAAAGCTACTTCAACGACATGCCCAGCACGGTGGCGCGCGATCTGACGCCCGCGCAAAAGTGCTTGGATGCGTATAACGATTTTTTACGTCGCTTCCCGGAAGCGCCTGAGGCGGTCGAAGGGCATAAAGATTTGGAAAAGGCTCGCGCGTTCCTGGCGGACAAGGAGCTTTACATCGCCGACTTCTATTTGAAGCATAACTTCTATGAGTCGGCCAAGCCGCGCTATCAGAAGATTCTCGACGTGTATCCCGATACTCCGGCGGCGGCGAAGGCTCAGGAAAAGCTCGCGGTCTGCAACACCCGGATTGAAAAAGAAGGTCCGCAAAAAGGCGAGGTCACTTACAAATAATGTCGGCCTTCGGCGAAGACCAGCAGATTCAAGACCTTCTTTCGCGCAAGGATTTCGCACGGGCCGAGCCGATGATTCTGGGCAAGCTGAAGCGTGAACCCGAGAGCGCGGACGCGCATTATCTGCTCGGCGTGATGCGCTATTTTCAAGGCCAGCTGGGACCGACCGTCGAGCATTTGCGGAAGGCGCTCGCGCTCGACGTTCATCACACCGACGCGGCGATCTGCCTTTCGGTTCTCTACAACGACGTCGGCAAATACGACGACGCCCGGCGCGTGTTCGAGCAGGCCAACCAATCGGTCGCGCATCGCCGGCAAAACACCACTTCAGGCATCGACAAGAAGTTCGCGGTCAAGCATATGGAGCTTGCCGATCTTTACTTCCGCTATCGCCGTTACGACGAAGCGATCGAAGAGTACAGCAAGGCGGCGGCGCTCGATCCGCTGGCGCACGAAATCCGCATTCGCCGCGCGAAAGCTTACGCCAAAAAAGGTTTCCTCACCCGGGCCATGCAGGAGCTTCAGCAGCTCAAGACCGAAGCGCCGAGCTTTCTCCCGGCGCGCATCCAGCTCGGATTGCTTCACTACAGCCAGGGCAATGTCCTCGACGCCGAGCTCGAGTGGGAAGCAGTCGCCGAAGTCGACCCCAATCATCGCGAAGCGCAGGCGTACCTCGAAATGGCGCGACGCTCGAGGTAGGCCGTACCTTTTGGTTGAGAGCCGCGTCATGGCGCCGAGTCTTCGTCGTCACGCTCGGCAGGTCGCCAATCAGCTAATGATTTCGTTTCCGCATCGATGAGATCGCCGAGCTTTCTTGGATCGCAGTCGCTTTTTGCCTCGAAGGCTTCGCTCCAGGGCTTTCGAAAGCGATCGTTGTCGAGAAAGTCCTTGTAGGTTTTCGTCAGCTCCGCCGGCGGAGCATCGTCGGGGTGGAGTTTTTGCCAAGCTCGTTTGGCGATCACATGGCCGACCTGGTATTCGAGCGCGACCCAGAATACAAACTCCCGACGCGAGCTCGCGTTTGCGTTTTGGCGCATGAGGCGTTCACCGAGCGCGAGAGCGTGGGTCGCGAAATTCTCATCGGAGTTATCAATGAATTTCAACAGAGGTTGCATCGCATTGTAGTAATCCGGGATCGGAAGCTTGGCGATGCCTGAAGTCGCCGCGTAGTAGTGGCTCGCATCTCGGATTCCCCATTTGTAGATTTCCTGGGAGAGCGGAAGAACCAAAGCATCGAAATGGAGCGCCTCGGCGGCAGCCGTGTAATCGGCGATGATTTCTTCGTCGGGTTGGCGGAGCTTATTTCTCACCATCGCTCGGAAGTAAGGGAATGCCCCGTAGTTGGGCGAGCTTTCGATCAGTTGGCCGAGCAGCTTGAAAGCCGTTCCGACCCCAAGCCGCTCCGGATCGGAAAGAAGCGTCCTTGGGGTATCGAGCCCAGGTCCTCCGTCGCTCATCAGTTCGGCGAGCTCAGCGGGTTCGAGCTCGATTTGTGATTCGATGAGTCCGCAAACATCGCCTTTATCCAAAAGGCTTTTGAAATGGATGAGCGCTCGCTGGGTAGGTTAATCCGCCTTGTCTCGATACGCGTTGCTTGAACGATGGTGTTTGCGGTTTTTTCCACGTGCGAGCGCTTGGTCTCGAATGTGAGCTCGCAAATGGTCAATATTATGAGCGCGCTTGGCCTAGGCTTGCAAGCTCCGCACGGTGAGCGAGGGCGGAATGTCCTTGATCGCGACTGGCGTGACGGCGTGTTCGGCCGCGCGGCTTTGCGCTTTGATGGTGATCAGGTGGGCGCGCAGCTCTTTGAACATGAGGTTCTTGATGCTGTACTCGTTTTCCTGCAGGACCACTTGGCGCAGGATCTGTTCCTTCAAGTTGATGACGAGCGGCGCTTTCAGGTTGGCCGACATCTGGGTCACGTCTTCCGGGATGGTCAGGATGCTGAAGACCGCCGACTGGTTGACGTTCTCGAGTTTCAGGTCGCGCAGCTCGTTGGCCGAGAGTCGAGCCGTGTAGTCGGGGCGGAAAATTTTGGGTTCCAAAACCGGGAACGCGATTTCGGGGTGATCGACGGATTGCAGCCAGAGGATCAGCGTATCGTCGGCTGGGTCGACCAGGCAGAATTTCTGTAACTCCGGAAACCCCAAGATCCCGTTCGGCGCCGAGACAATCTCGTTATCACCGATCGTGAGCTGTCCAAAACGTCCTGTTTTAACAATCACGGTGTACCCTCTTTTTGTTAATACGCTAGCACTCTGCTTGCTTCGCTTATCCCTTCAAAATCTTGGAGACTTGCGACATCGCGACGGGGGTTTGGGCGGCTTCCTTGTTCTGATCCTGGATCGCCGTGTAAACTTCCTCACGATGAATCTTGGTTTCCTTGGGCGCTTGGATTCCAAGACGAACTTGCTTGCCCTTTATCTGAACTACTACAATCTTGATGTGATCATCAATGGCAATGCTCTCACCCAGCTTGCGGGTCAATACTAACATAAATCTTCGATCTCCATCTCAGCAAATACCATTCAGAATTCTCTAGAAGTGAGCCGCAGTGGGTGTGGAATGGTGTTTGATTACTACTTGTATTCCTTTACCGCGACGAGTTTTATTATAACGCCCCGCAACTTGCAAATTTTTTCCATCATTTCAAGAAATCCATCAGGGTAGGCTGAAGCAATTTATGCGAGCTTTGCAATGCGCTACGCAGCACGGTTTCTTCCTTGGCCATATCGCTGACAACCTGCGCCATATCCGCATCCTCAATGTTTTGAGTCAGTTGCGCGTTGGTGAGGTTATGACGCTCCAGGGCCTGGCCCGTGCTTTCCAGGCCATTGATGCGTGAGCCGATTTTTGCCCGGGTGGAGAGAAGCTTGCCATGTATTTGATCAAAATTATCAAGTGTACCGCGAATCGTGTTTAAATCGCCGGTGAGAAGGCCAATTCGGAGATTTTGGATTTCATCGAAAACGTTGATGTTCTCGGGGCCTCGGTTTGGGCTCTCCCGATCTTCCTCGGTTGCTCCCGCGGGCGCGCGGTTCGCGCTGTTCTCAACCGAGTTATCGGAAGCGCGTCGGAGGTTCGTGTTGAAGGCCTCGGCTCCGGGAATATTGATGCCCAGGAAGATGCCCTTTGCGATCTCGACCATCGTTTGGCCGTCGTCGCCGTGATAGCGGCCGTTTTTGTCGACGGGTGGAGTCTGGGTCTTGTAGCCGCCAAAAAGATAACGCTCACCGATGCGTCTGTTCGCCGCGGCGACCGCTTGTTGGTAGAGCTGGGTAACTTCTTCCGCCACGCTGACGCGGGTTTCGGGGGTGGCACTGGCGCCGCTGGCCTGGTTGATCGCGAGCTCTTTGCATCGAACCACGATATCGGCGATCTCCGAGAGCGCGTGATCGGTGTTGTTCAAGAAGGCTTCGGCGAGCTTGGCGTTGGTGATGAATTGGTCGTTGTTCACTTTGTCCGTCCTCACTTCAAGCACCTTGGCGGCCCCGACCGGATCGTCCGAAGGCGAGTTGAGTTTGCGCATCGTCGAGGATTGCGTTTGCAGCTCCTCCATGCGCTCCTTGGTGCGACGGATGCTGTCCCGAACGACCCCGTAATTGGTGTTTTCCGTGACTCTCATCTCAGTTCACTACCGTTTCAGATCCAGCACGGTTTTGAGCATTTCGTCGGCGATCTGGATGACCTTGGCCGAGGCGTCGTAAGTGTGCTGGAACTGCATGAGGTTGGCGGTTTCCTCGTCGAGCGAGACGCCAGAGACTTGGTCGCGTGTTTTCTGCAGGTTCGTCATGATGTCGCGTTGCTGGCTGATGTTGGCTTTGGCGCGCGCGGCGGTGACGCCGATATCGCTGACGATCGAGTTATACCATTCGTCGACGGTGGTTTTGCCGTCGTTGAGCAGTGGCTGGTGTTGCAGCGAAGAGATCGCGATCGCGATGCGGTTGTCGCCGGGCGAGCCTGACTGAAGCGCGGTGGCGATGTTGTTGGCGTTCGCGCTGATCGCGTCCGAGAGGCCGATGTATTCGGATGCGCGCTCTTTGCCTTCGAGTGGCTTGAAGTAGTTGATGCCGGTGGCGCCGTCGCGCGTGTAACCCATGCGGTGAATGTCGTTGATCGAAGTGGTGATGGTGAAAGCGAGCTCGTCCAGCCGATCGAGCACGGTCGAAAGCGTCTGGTCGCGCACTTCGAGAAGGGCGCCCAGCTTGCCGCCTTTGATCTGGTGGGTGATGACCGCTTGCGCGCTGCCGCTGCTTTTGATGTCGAGCGCGTTCTCGATTTTTCCGTTCGCGTCCTCAGGGCTGCGGACGGTCGAGAGCTTTTCAGCCTCGGTGTTCACGACGAGCGGGCCCACGCCGCGGATGTCGACGGTGTAGTTGCCGTGATTATCCTGGTGGGTGTTGACGTCCATGTAGGTCGCGAGTTTTTTGAGCGCCTGGTCACGCTTGTCCTGGAGGTCGTTGGCGGGCGCGCCGGAAAGCTCGGCCGCGTTGATGCGGAGATTAAGGTCGCGGATCTCGCCCGCGGTCGCGTTGACTTCGCCGGCGTAGCCGTCGAGCCGGGCGTCGATATGCCGGCTGAGCTCGACGACCTCGTTGCGGATGCGGCGGAAGTCGTTGGCCATCGCGTTCGTCGCTTCGCGGACGGACTGGCGGATGGCTTCGTTCTCGGGCTCGTTGCCGAGCTTCCTGAATTCGTTGTAGAAGCGGGCGACGAGGCGGTTGAGGCCGTCGCCGTTCATTTCGTTGAAAATGTCCTCGGCCTGCTTGAGGACCATGTCTTTTTCCTCGAAATTCGCCATGTCCCGCGCGCCGTTGCGGATCTGTTTTTCTATATATTCGTCGTTTACGCGCTCGATCCGGCTCACCTGCGTGCCGGTACCGACCATTCCGTGCGCGAACGACGCGTGCGGGTCGCTGGCTTCGGTTTGGACGCGCTGGCGGGAGTAGCCTTCGGTGTTGGAGTTCGCGATATTATGGCCGGTCGTGGCGATCATCGCCTTCGACGCCATCATTCCCGAGATGCCGGTGCGCTGAACTCCGGGTAGGCTCATGGCTCGCTAAGCCTCCCTCGAGATCAGCCGGTTGCCGGCGCTCGCGGCCGAGCGCGTTCCCTGTTGGGTATAGGTTTGTGAGTTCGGAGACGCTTCCCCGAGCACGTTTCTTTTCATGTTCCCGACGTGCTCGAGCGCGCGCTCGACGAAGCGGGAGTTTTCCTGGTTTTGCTCGGTGACGCGCTTGACGAGCAGCGTGAGCGCGTTGAGCGAAGACCGCAGGTTTTCCGTGATTTTCGGGTCGAGTCCGCGCGAGGTGGCCTGGGTTTCGATGATGATCTGGCTCAGCGGGAGCTCGGCGGGCTTCTTGCCCCAGGCGGCGGCGAGCTCGGCGACGACGCGGAGGCGCGCGGCTTCCTCGAGCTTGATCGATTCGACCAGCACTTGCTTCGTGCAGGTCGTTTCGCGGATGGCGCGCATCTCGGCTTGAACGAGCGCGTCTTTTTCCGCTCGAACGGCCTCAAGAAGCTGGCGATGAAATCCGATCAGTTTCTGCAGAGACGCATGAAGCCGACCAATAAGTTCTTGTGACACTCTGCAATCCTCCTGATTGCTTCGGGTCCGAAAGAATTCAGCTCAATCCAGAGCTTATCCGATCCCCATTTGAAGATGATCATTGACCATTCGATCGGCGACGGCGTCGCTGTCGACATTGTAACTGCCTTCGGCGATGCGGCGTTTCAGCGCGGCGATTTTTTCTTCGCGAACATCGGGTGCGGAGCCGGCGATCGCTTTCGCATTCGCGAATTCCCGGCCGCGCGCGGAGATTTCGGGCTTCGCGCCGTCGGTCGGCGCCGCGCCTTCGGGGCGCTCGCCGCGCGACGTTTCATGGGATCGCCCGGCGCCCCGTGTTTTCGCCGTTTCCGCGCTTTTCGCGTCAGCTGCCGAGGTTGGGATCGGGTTATTACCGGAGTTGGTGATTCTCATGCGTACCTCCTATACTATTTGCAGCGGGAGTGCCAGGGCCACTCTCTTGAGGACTGCTCGACGAAGCTGCCTTGCTTGTCGTTACCTTAGTGTACTTCTGTGATTCCAGATAAGCAATGATCTGATCGGCGATGCCGATGCCGCCGGCTTTTGCCGCGCGTTTCGAGTTCTCGCTGTCAAGCATTCCACGGTAAATGTCGGCAGCCGGCGAGTCGAGGTCCATCTCGTTTTTCGGCACGCTCTCGCGCATCACTTTCATCATGTAATCGATAAACATCGCCTCCATGCCCTCGCCGGCGGCGCGGATCTGGGGGTCTACCTTATTCCGGTCGATGACCGGCATGCGGTTACCGGGCGTGGTCGGGGCGTTTCTGGCCGTGCCAAGATTTTGGCGTGGAAGACGCTCCGATACCTGATCGGAAGTAAGAGAGGAAGGGAGCGTGGGATATCCACCGGAAATCGGTGCCGTCACGCTCCCTCCCCCTGCCACACGGCCTGGCTCGTATAAGCTGGAATGCGTCGGCCGACTTCCCTGTCGACTTGAGCACTTGAATCAAGATCAGAAAGACCCACCATCCTAGCAGGCCGTTGCTCCGTCCTTGTTTCCTGGATTTTGGCTCGAATCCCTTCCTGGGTATCCGTGCATCCAGCTTGCGCCTCCGTGCGGCAACTTGCGGACGTCTCGGGAAACGCCAAAAGCGGTCCAAAGACGTCATCGAGAACAAAATCTTTCCAAAATATCTGGCTCACATAATCTCCACGTCGGCCTGAAGGGCGCCGACTTCTCTCAGGGTTTGAAAAATAGCGGTCAAATCTTTGGGCTGAACGCCGAGCGTATTGAGCGCCTTGACGAGATCCGAGACGCTCGCGCCCGACTGAAGCTGGAGGACGTGCCCGTTTTTCTTCGTCGTGCCGCCGTCTTTGATCTCGACCGAAAGATCGCCGTGAGCGATCGCGACCGGCGAGATCGAGATATGCTCGCCCATCACGATGGTTCCCGTGCGCTCGTTCAAAACCACTTTTGCCCGCGAATCGACGTTGATCTGGATGTTCTCGAGCGTGGCGAGAAGCTCGACTGTGTTGTTCTCGTAGTTGAAGGGGACGACGACATCGATCGTTCCGCTGTCGCGGGCGCTGGCGAATTTCCCGCCGAGTTCGCCGTTAATCGTCGTAGCGAGGCGCGCCGCGGTGGTGAAGTCGGGATTGTGAAGCGCCAACCGGAAATTCTTCTTGGCGGCGAAGTTGCTGTCCACGTCCTTTTCGATGCTCGCGCCGGCGACGACTCGGCCGACGGTCGGGAAGTTTTTGCTGGAGCCATCCGCGACCGATCCGATGCTGACCGGGCCTTGCGCGACCGCGTAGACGTTTTGATCGCCGGCGCGCAGAGGCGTGACGAGCAGCACGCCGCCTTCAAGGCTCGAGGCGTCGCCGATAGAGCTTACGGTCACGTCGATCTGATTGCCGACGCGGGAGAAGGCGGGGAGTTTCGCGGTCACGATGACGGCGGCGGCGTTTTTGGATTTCACCTGGGCGTTGTTCTGGACATCGAGCCCGAGTTTTCCGAAAAGCCGGGCGAGCGATTGCCCCGTCACTTCCGTGCTGGAGTCGCCGGTTCCTTTCAGGCCCACGACGATGCCGTAGCCGATCAGGATGTTTTCTCGCACGCCCTTGACGGTCGCGATGTCCTTCAGGCGCGCCGCGTGGCTCGCTTCAGGCGAGAGCAGGAGCGCGATGCACGCTAAAATTTTAGCGGACAGCTTCAAGCCGGTATTCATAGAGTTTCCCCGAAGCGACGGTGTCGTTGTCGCCGATGTCTGATCCACGCACCACGCCGACCAAATTGACGAGGCGCGGGCTTCCGTTTTTGTAAATCACCCGTTTTGTTCCACTGATTTTGTAATTGCCGTTGGGATAGCGCTCGACGATCTCGGCCATGACGGCGTCGCCAGGCTTGAGTTCGATGGATTTCGCGACATCGATGTCGGCAGGCGTGACTTGCGGCCAGGCGAACGCATTCGTACCAGAAGGGTTGCTGCCGCCGTTGCCGGGGGCCGCGGGCTCGGGCGCGGCTTGCGAGGTCGAGACGGCGTCTTTGTTTTTGTCGGTTCCGGCGGTTCGGGCGGCCGCGCGTTGTCGCGCGAGAGCGAGTTCGGCCTCTTTTTCGTTCGAGTCCAGGGTGCGCTTGACCTCGGTACCGATGTCTTTGACGAGCCCTTCCTCGATCGTCACGGTGATGATGTCTCCGACCCCGCGGACTTTGTTCTTCGTGAAGTAGTAATTGGTCTGCCCGTCGGATCCCCAGAGAGACCCTTCGTTTTGCGAATCGTCGATGAAATCGGCTCGCGTCGCGCGCATTCCGTTTTTATAAAGGCGCTTCGTGGGGGGCGCTAAGTTCGGAGTGTTCTCGTATGACGGCGATGCCGGCGAAGGCGATCCGTTATCCCTTGCCGCGGTCGACCGGTCTTGCTGGCTGTCGGTATTGTAAGGCGCGGGAATACTCGACGGACCGCGCTCCGCGGTTTTGAAGCCGGATCCGTTGTCATCGAGAAAGCCGCGCTCGGACCATCTCCCGCCGATTGTCGGACTGGATTGAGGCGTCGATTGAGCGACCGGTTGTTCGTCGGGATCTCCGCCGGTCGGGTCCGGCTTAAGCAGATCCGACAGGGCGCTGCAGCCGGAAAGAAGCGTTAAAACCGCGGCGATCGTCGCGACTCCCACGAGCTGCGCGGTCAGGTGACGGGCGGTATTCGCGGATTTCATGAATTTCATAGGCGCACCTCGACGACATTGCCCGGCAACAGCGTTCCGATCAGCTCGCGCTTGGTTTTTTGGCTGATCACGTGAACTTGCTTGTCGATAAAGCTCGGCTCGGTCGCGGTACCCAGGGTCGAAAGCGTGAGTTGGCCCGAGACTAATTCGATTCGGACCGGATCCCCGCGGCGGACGTCCGGCATTTTTCGAATTTCCGAGGAAAGCAAGGGTTGTCCTTCGAGGATCGTCTGCCGCGTTTCCATCCGCGCGAGCTCGGCTTTCGGAGAAAGGATGAGCCCGCGCATTTCGTGGTTCAGGCCGCGGGCGACGTCGATTTCCTGGGTGACGAATTGGGAGGGTTGCACGGCGTCGCCGGGCATGATTCGCACCGTCGCCACGCGCGCTGGAACCAAGGCATTGAAACGCGCTTTTCCCCAGGAAATATGGAGGCCTTGCTCGTTGCGACTTTGCACGCTGAAAGGAACTTCGCCGAGCGCGTTCTCGTCGCCCAAGCTGACGCTCAGGATTTCTCCCGAGGGAAGATCGTCTTCGGCGCTTTGGGCGGTCCGGGTCCACTGAATGGGGGTGTCCAGCTCGATACGCGCGCCGGGAAATCGTTTTTCGACTTCGGCGCGAACCCGGGCTGCGACCGGGTTGGCGTCATTCTTGGGCTCGTCGGCAAGCGAGATCGCGGCGCCGATGGCGAAGAAGGTCAGGCAAAGAGCGATGAAGTGAAATAAGCGCAAGTGATTCCCCGTTTTATTATTTGATGTTCACCGTGGCGCCCCACATCTGGTCGGCGACGCCCATGACTTTGGTTCCCATTTCGTACGCGCGCTGGGTGGTGATCATTTCCACCATGCTGTTGGCGACGTTGACGTTCGAGCCTTCGAGCGCGCCTTGTTGGAGCGCGCCGAGCCCGTTTTCCCCCGGGATTCCCTGAATCGGGGCGCCGCTGCCGAGCGAGGCCTTGTACAGGCTTTCGCCGACGGCGGTGAGGCCCTCTTCGTTGACGAAGCTCACCAGCTGAATTTGTCCGAGCGTGACTTCCGACATGTTGGCCATGGTGGCTTTGACCAAGCCGTTCTGGCCGATGCTGATTTTTTGCGCTTCGGCCGGGACCGTGATTTGCGGCACGAGCTGCGCGCCGTTCGAAAGCTGAAGACGGCCCTGCCCATCCAGATGGAAGGCGCCGTTGCGGGTGTAGGCGACCTCGCCGTTTTGAAGCTGAACGGGAAGGAAGCCCCGCCCTTCGATCATCACGTCGTAATCGTGATAGGTCATGCGGGCAGGGCCTTGTTCGAAGATTTTATGGGACGCGCCGACTTTCACGCCCATGCCGGTCTGGATGCCGACCGGGGTCTGCGTGCTCGCGCCGAGGGAGCCGCCGGCTTCCTTTTGGGTTTGGTACATGAGGTCCTGAAATTCCGTGCGGCTGCGTTTGTAGGCGTCCGTGTTGGCGTTCGCGAGATCGCTCGAGATTCTTTCGATATTGGCTTGTTGGGCTTCAAGGCCCGTGGCGGCGGTGCTGAGTGCGTTGATCATAATTTACCTATGTCGTTGGCTTCGCGCCCGAGAAGTTCGCCGTAAGTCTTCATGGCTTTCAGGTCTTCCTCGAAGAGGCGGTTGGCTTTGATGAGATTGGTCATCTCTTCAATGGGGTTGACGTTCGAGCCTTCGATCATACCCTGACGGACAACGGTTTTTTGGGGCTCGGCGACGTTCGCCGGGTCTTTGTTCTCGAACATGCCGCCACCCGTTTTTCTGAGGCCGTTGAGATCGTGGAACTCGGCGACCGAAAGTTTGGCGATGAGTTGGTCGCCGGCGTAAAGCTCGCCGGCGTTATTGATCGTGAGTTGCGTGCCGCGGTCGCGAAGATTGATGAAGCGCCCGGCGGCGTCGGCCTGGGCTTGCGCTGCCGTCGCGGCTTGATCGATCGGGAATTGCCCGGCGGGGGTTCGGGCCGCGCCGGCGAGGCCGGGTTGGGCAAGCCCTCCGGGCCGGGAAGAAAGGACCGGGTATCCTTCGCTCGTGACCAGATTGCCGTCGATGGCGACTTTGAGGCTTCCTTGCCGGGTGTAGCGAATTCCTTGGGGCGTGCTCACTTCCAGTAAGCCGGGCCCATCCATCGCGATGTCCAGCGGCGATTGGGTTACGCGCAACGGGCCTGGTTTGAAGTTGGTGTAAGTTCCGTCGACGACGACGAAGGATTGGTCGCGCCCGTCGAGCGGATAGAGCTCTTTGTTTTTGATCGGGCCGCGCGGAATATCGACTGAGCCGTGGTCGCGTTCGACCGTCGCGAGATATTCTTTGAACGTGGGCTGATCTTTTTTGAAGCCGATGGTATCGGCATTCGCCAAATTATTGGCGACGGTATCGACGGCTTGGGACTGCGCTGCCGCTCCTGAAACTGATACCCAGATGCCACTCGCCAAGATTCTTCCTCCGGTCTGTCTGCGTGGTCTCACTGTGCGAAGTCGTCCTGACCTCGCCTCGTCCGGATAAGAGAAAGCAATCGTCATGCCGCGCCTGCTTCTTTAAGAAAAAATTTGCCGACGCGGAAAAAACCGGCCCATGGATGCTTATCTCGTTGTTTCAAAGCGCCTTTCTCGAGCGCACTCGGGTTGGTCTTTTCCCGGCCCGGAAAAAAGTACGGGGAGGTAGGCAGAATTGACCGAGCGAAATTTTCCGGGCCGGCAAAATAGATCCACTAAATATGGACATATTTTCCGGGTTCTGCGAAAAAACGGCATGCTCCAAATACTTGCGAAACCGGTGGTTGAAGCGACTCATGCGAAAGTAAAAGCTCGAGCCGAGGCCTTCACGGCCCGGACCGGCAGAAAACCGAGGCTGGCGGTCGTCCTTGTCGGCGAAGATCCGGCAAGCGTGATCTATACCCGACGAAAGGGCGAAGCCGCGCTGTCCGTGGGCCTTGAGCACGAAACCATCAACTTTCCGGCGAGCGCGACTCCCGAAGAGGTTCGCGCGGCGATCCAGATGCTCAACGAAGATTCGAAGGTCGACGGAATTTTGATTCAACGTCCCCTGCCTAAGAGCTTCCGCGAAGAAGAGGTTCTTTACTGGGTCGCACCGGAAAAGGACGTCGATGCTTTTCATCCGATCAATACGGGCCGCTTGACGCTGGGACTTCCGACTTTTGCCCCCTGCACGCCGGCGGGGGTGATGGAGTTGCTTCAGTATTACAAGATTTCGGTCGCCGGGAAAAATGCCTGCATCATCGGCAGAAGCTCGATTGTCGGAAAGCCGATGGCCTCCCTTCTTTTGCAGGCAAATGCGACGGTATTTCATTGCCATAGCCGGACTGCGGATCTGGCGGCGATCTCCCGCCAAGCCGATATCGTGGTGGCGGCGATCGGCAAGCCCGAATTCATCGGTGCGGCGCACGTCCGGGAAGGCGCGGTGGTGATCGATGTGGGTATTAATCGACGGGCTGACGGGAAAATCGTGGGCGATGTCGCTTATGCGGAAGTTGCCGCGAAAGCATCCGCCATTACCCCGGTTCCGGGCGGCGTGGGCCCGATGACGATTGCCATGCTGCTTCAAAACACGGTCTGGGCCGCCGAGCAGCGGGGTTAGACATCGTCCGCCTTCGGTGTTAAGTCTGGGTTTACTCATGCTTAAAAGAACGGCACTTTTCGAAGAACATCAAAAGCTCAATGGTCGGTTAATTGATTTCGGCGGCTGGGAGCTACCTGTCCAGTATTCGGGACTGATGGACGAACACGTGGCGTGCAGAACCGCCGCGGGTCTTTTTGATGTCAGCCACATGGGCGAGGTTCATGTCGAAGGTCCCGATGCGGAAGCGTTTTTGAATTATCTGGTGACGAACAATGTCGCCAAGATCGCGGTCGGTCAGGCTCAATATTCGGCCATGTGCAATGAGCATGGCGGAATCGTCGATGACCTGGTTATTTATCGCCGGGCGAACGATCGTTTTTTAGTGGTCGTGAACGCGAGCAACACTGACAAAGATTTCGCGCATATGCAGCGCGTGGCTTCCGGTTTCGGAAAACCGGCGGGAGCGTTCACTTTGACCAACGAAAGCGCGCATTACACGCAAATCGCGATTCAAGGCCCGAAGGCCGCTGAAATCCTGCAATCCCTGACCGACACCCCGCTCGCCCCGATCAAGACCTATTGGTTTGCCGAAGGCAAGGTTTTGGGTTCGATTCCCGCGATTTTGGCCCGCACCGGTTACACCGGCGAAGACGGCTTTGAAGTCTATATCCCTTGGGAAAAGGGTCCTGAAGTCTGGCGCGCGCTTTATCAAAAAGGCCAACCGCTGGGCTTGCGTCCTTGCGGGCTCGGCGCGCGCGATACGCTCCGGCTTGAAATGAAATATCCGCTTTACGGCAACGAGCTTTCGGATGAAACCAATCCACTCGAAGCGGGCTTGGGCTGGGTCACGAAGCTCGATAAAGGCGATTTTGTCGGCAAAGCCCCGATTGTGAGGGCGAAAGAAGCGGGCCTTCGCCGCAAGCTGGTTGGGTTTCGCCTCGTTGATCGGGGAATCGCGCGACACGGCTACCCCGTTTTCACGGCTGACGGGCAAACCCGAATCGGCGAAGTGACGAGCGGTACTCAATCGCCGATGCTCAAGACCAGTATCGGTGTCGCTTATCTCACGGCCGAGCACGCAGCTGAAGGAACAAAATTCACCGTCGATATTCGCGGCGCCAAGGTTTTGGCCGAAGTGGTACCGACGCCATTTTACAAAAAATAGGAGAGAAACTCATGGCTCGTTTTCCCGCTGACCTCAAATACACGAAAGATCACGAATGGGCACGCATTGCCGGCAATCAGGTTACGGTCGGCATCACCGATCACGCGCAGAGCGCGCTCGGCGACGTGGTTTATGTCGAGCTTCCGGCCGTCGGCCGCAGCATTAAAAAGGGCGAGACTTTCGGCGTGGTCGAAAGCATCAAAGCCGTTTCGGACCTTTATTCACCGGTCACCGGCAAAGTGATTGAAGTGAACACCGCTCTTCCGGACGATCCGGGCACGATCAATCGCGCTCCGCACACGGACGCTTGGATCATCAAAGTGGAAGTGACCGATCCCGCGTCGTTGAATGATCTTTTGGATGCGGCCGCTTACGAGAGCTTCGTCGCGACTCAAAAATAAATGAAGAATGAACTCGTCGCGTGACGAGTGTTTTGACCGCCATCGCGGTGACGCGGTAGCCAGAGCAATTGGGTTGAAGACCGATAAAAGCAGTCAGAATCTACAGTCTCAAGACAGTTAATGATTCGGACGAAAAGCCGCTATGGGCAAAGCACCTAATTGTCTGATGCTGTTTGTTCGGATGTTCGCCCAAGCTATGATTTTCATCGCGAGACGAAATGGAATGCCTCTGTGGCTGTTGTTCACCTGTTTCTGCGTGAACTTGGCGGTTGCCGGCGATCATAGTGTCTTTGCCACGCACGTGAATCCCGACGGTACAGTGGCCGTTCCAAAGTATCTTTTCCACTGGAGCGCTCTGAGTGGAATGATCCGCGCGGCGAATAGCCATCCCGGTTCCAAGGTGCTGCCAATGAAAGATATGCGGGATAGCCTATTTGCGGACCGCCACGCCTTGCCCGAATCAACAGAAGCTCTCTTTGCTTGGTCTCACCCTACGACGGCCATGGCCGTGAATGAAAATGAAGAGTATGCCAGTGGGCCCCATCCTGTGTTGCTGATGTTGAAACCAAGTCCCTCCGCGAAAACCATGGTCGTGACCACGATAGGCGACCAAACCGAGGTGGAACGGGCAACCTTACTGAACGGGATTGATAAAAACGTCGTTCCAGATTTAATACTTCATATATATAAAAAAAATAATGCGGATGTGGCGCCATTATTCCGCGAATGGATTGTCGTGAACCCAAGGTCGATAGCTTGGTATTCCGCAAACCCTGATGATTTTCCTGCAGAAGTGAAGGATGAGATCGCCAATACCCCTCTAAAACATGTAGAAAAAGAAGAGGAATTTTATAACTACTATGTTTCTCCAGATCCGGAGCTTCAACGTCATGTCATTGAGGGCAGGAATAGTCTGAAGAGCGATGAATTGCGAAGATATTCAACTCTGCGGCTTCGGGATATTCCTCCAGTGTTCAAGACATCGCACCTTTTGCGCGAATGTGTCCTGGCGGAATTGTCCAGGCTCGTCGAATAGCCGCCGTTGCGATGGCATAGCATCGGTTCCGCCGCAAGCGCGCCTGGAAATCAGCTGTAGTCATCAATCGGCGACACGGCTGCTTACGAGAGCTTCGTCGCGTGACGAGTGTTTCTATTCAATGACCCGAAAAACCCGCTTCAGTTGGAAGTAAAGAGTAAATCCAGCTGAGAAGTTCATGATCAGAGCCGCGAGAATGATGGAGTAGAGCGCGGCCAGGCTCCTGGGGAGGCAGATCGGGGTGATCAGGAGCAGAATATTGCCCGCGATCGCAAGCAGCCCGAGTCTCAGGCTCTTGTGAGGCGGAATGATTTCACGATCCACACTCCGCATTTCCTTGGCAAGAATATCGATGGCTTGCTGCCATTCATTGGCGCTCAATTTCCGTTGATGATGAAGCTGAATGAGAGGGCTATCCAGCTGCGCTTTACCGAGAGACCGAATGACGTGGTGTTTCGAAAGCGTTTGCAGAAGCTTTTGAAAGGTCTTTACGTCCGTTTCAGCTCTATTCACGGAGAGCGCGTCGATTCCCCATTCCGGATGTTTTTGACTGAGAAGGGTTCGATCGGCGCCCGTGCTTTTGGAGAATTCTTGCCAGAGAATCCTCGCCTCAGACCAAATCTCTTTGGTCCTTCTTCTCTTTTCAGTCGACATGTCATGCAGAAGAACCACAAGAAAAATTAAAAACGCCGCCCAGACCCCGGCGGCCGTTGAAGCAAACGAAAGAACGATTTGTAGCAGCTCCTTCCAATCACTCATCATAATTGCCGCTAAACATAGCAATCGACGTGCCGCATAAAAACAGTTCCAGCGGTCTCTCAGTGGATCTGGCTCTCGTACGGAACGAGGCATGGGTTATCTTGTCTCGAAGCCCACGATTTCTGGCTCACGAGCATGGCGGGGGCCTGTTAGGGTTAGACGATCACCGATCCCGGATGAATGCGGACTCTTCCGCCCAAAATCACGCGCGCATTTTTGAAGGTGATTCTAATATCCCCACCCCGGGAAGAAACTTGACGAGCCCTGAGGACGTCCTTGGACAGCTTCTTTCGCCAATAAGGACCCAATGAACAATGGGCCGACCCCGTAACCGGATCTTCCGGAATCCCTTCCTTCGGAAAAAAACAACGCGACACGAAGTCAAACGGCGGGGCGCTTTTGGCCGTGACAAAGACCCCTGCCGAATCCAAAAGCTTCATCAAATCGAATCGTGGAGATAGCTTTAAAACCGTCGAAACGTCATTTGCTTCAATCAAAAAATAATTCTCGGACTTTCCGACGAAGAGAGGGCGTTGAATGCCCAAGGCCGTTAAAAGTCCGGGCTCTGGACTCGCCTCGACCACAGGCAACGCGGGGAAATCCAACTCGATCAAGCCCTCCTCCGACTTGCGGCAGTGAAGAGAGCCGCTCTTGGATTCAAATGTGATCTCTTCGAGAGAAAGAGACTCCTCTTGCCGCCAAATTAACGCTGCAGCGGCCAAAGTCGCATGTCCGCATAAGTCCACCTCCATTTCCGGCGTGAACCAGCGAATCTCAAATCGCTTATCTTTCTTGAAAACAAACGCCGTCTCCGGCGCGCCGAATCTCGCTGCGATCCCTTGAAAATCTACCTCGGTTAGGTCAGCGGAAGGTACGCAAACACCGGCAATATTTCCCAGGCACTCATGCCTGACAAACGCGTCAACGGCAAAAACCTCAGCTGTACTCATCAATCGGTGGGCACGAGCAAATCAGATTGCGATCGCCCAGCACGTTGTTGATTCGCGCCACCGCGGGCCAGAACTTCTGGTCGCGCGTGGACGCGGTCGGAAACGCCGCCTTTTCGCGCGAGTAAGGACGGGTCCACTCCGAGCGCGTGACCTGCAGCGCGGTGTGCGGCGCGTTCTTGAGCACGTTGTCCGCGCGATCCGCCTTGCCTTGCTCGATCTCCGCGATTTCCGCGCGGATTTGAATCATCGCTTCGCAGAAACGATCCAGTTCTTCGATCGGTTCGCTTTCGGTCGGCTCGACCATCAAGGTACCCGCGACCGGGAATGAAACCGTTGGCGCGTGGAAGCCGTAATCCATCAGGCGCTTGGCGATGTCTTCGACTTCCACGCCCGTCGTTTCCTTGAACTGGCGGCAATCAAAGATGCACTCATGCGCGACGAAGCCTTCTTTGCCGCGATACAAGACGGGATAATGCGGACTCAATTTCTTGGCGATGTAGTTCGCGTTCAAAATCGCGACCTCGGTTGCGCTCTTCAGGCCGGATGCGCCCATCATGCGGATATACATCCAGGAAATCGGCAAAATGCTCGCGCTGCCCCAGGGAGCGGCCGACACCGGGCCGACTCCTTGTTCGCCGCCGGTTTTCACGAGCGGATGCCCAGGCAGAAATGGAGCGAGATGCTTCTGTACGCCGATGGGGCCCATGCCCGGGCCCCCGCCGCCGTGCGGGATGCAAAAAGTCTTGTGCAGGTTCAGATGGCAAACATCCGGGCCGAAATCGCCGGGACGGCAGAGCCCGATCTGCGCGTTCATATTCGCGCCATCCATGTAAACCTGGCCGCCGTGTTTGTGCACGATCTCGCAGATTTCCATGATGGCTTCCTCGAAAACGCCGTGGGTCGAGGGATAGGTGATCATCAGCGCGGAGAGATTCGCCGCGTGTTCAGCGGCCTTCTTGCGCAGATCGGCCACATCGACGTTGCCCATCGCATCGCAATCGACCACGACGACTTGCATACCGGCCATGGCGGCGCTGGCCGGATTGGTTCCGTGCGCCGAGCGCGGAATCAGGCAGATGTTGCGATGGCCTTCCCCGCGCGAGCGGTGGTAGCCGCGGATGACCAGCAATCCCGCGTATTCGCCTTGCGAACCCGCGTTGGGTTGGAGCGAAACGGCGGCGAATCCGGTCACTTCCTCGAGCATCTTCTCGAGCCCGGTGAGCATTTTCGCGTAGCCTTGGGTTTGCTCGGTTGGCGCGAAGGGATGAATTTTGGAGAATTCCGGCCAGGTGATTGGAAACATTTCGGCCGTCGCGTTGAGCTTCATCGTGCAGGAGCCGAGCGGAATCATCGAGCTCGTGAGCGAAAGATCGCGTGATTCCAGCTTGCGCATATAGCGCAGCATCGCGGTTTCCGAGTGGTGGGTATTGAAGACAGGATGCGCGAGATATCCGGTCTTTCTTTTCAGCTCGTCGGCGATCTGGGATTTCGCCGCCGAAGCGATATCGGAAACCGAGAAATCGAGGGTTTTGCCCGCACCTTCGGCGAAAACGGCGAGGAGGTCTTCCAGGTCGGCAAGGGTGACGGCTTCATCCAGCGAAACCCCGACCGCGGAGGGTCCCAAGTTTCGTAAATTGATTTTTCTGGCGCGCGCGGCGACATGGATTCGGTCCGCCGACGAAGTCCGCACCGTGAGTGAGTCGAAAAACGGAGCGGAGCCCGTGTCATAGCCCAAGCGCTTCAGACCGAGCGCCAGGCAACAGGTCAGAAGATGCACGCGTTCGGCGATTTCTTTCAGTCCCTTAGGGCCGTGATAGATGGCGTACATGCTAGCGATGATCGCGAGCAGAACCTGAGCGGTGCAGATGTTGCTCGTCGCCTTGTCGCGCCGGATGTGCTGCTCGCGCGTTTGCAATGCGAGGCGCACGGCTGGTTTTCCATCGGCGTCTTGCGAGAGCCCGACCAGGCGTCCCGGAATGGATCGCTTGAACGCATCGCAGGTCGCGAAGTAAGCGGCATGCGGTCCGCCGAACCCGAGCGGAACGCCAAAGCGTTGGGTGTTGCCTACGGCGACATCGGCGCCCATCTCCGCGGGAGACTTCAAAACCGTCAAAGCCAAGAGATCAGCCGCAACCACGGTCATGGCATCGGCGGCGTGAGCCCGAGAGAAAAAAGAGCTGTAATCTTCGATCGATCCGTTGGTTGCCGGATATTGAACCAAAGCGCCGAAGACCGGGTTCGCGGCGAAATCCATCGTGTGATGATTGCCGACCAGGACTCGGATGCCGAGCGGCTCCGCCCGGGTACGGATGACTTCGATTGTTTGCGGGTGGCAAAGCTCGGAAACGAAAAACGCGCGCGCGGTGTCGCGCCCTTTGAGCGAAAAACAAAGGTTCATCGCTTCAGCCGCCGCCGTTCCTTCGTCGAGCATGGAGGCGTTGGCGATCTCAAGGCCCGTTAAATCGCTGATCAGCGTTTGAAAATTCAGGAGCGCTTCAAGGCGCCCTTGAGAGATCTCCGCTTGATAGGGCGTGTATTGGGTATACCAGCCCGGATTTTCCAAAATGTTTCGCTGAATTACCGGAGGCGTCAGCGTGTCGTGGTACCCGGTGCCGATATAGGAGCGGCAGATTTGGTTTTGAGCGGCAATGGATTTAAGTTCGGCGAGCGCCTCATGCTCTGTCGCGCCGACACCCAGCGCTTCCGTGTTGAGAGGTTTTTTTAAACGGATCTGGGCCGGTACGGTGGCGTCGATGACGCTTTTTACGGTTTGTCGGTCAAGTATTTTTAAAATCTTTTTAACGTCTTCTTCCGATGGTCCGAGATGCCGTCGAGCGAATGAGGCTCGATCAGGCGAAAGTCCCGAATAATTACAAGAGTGCGTATAAGATTGATTATAATTATTCTGGGGTGCGGCGCGCTCGAGGATTTTTGTCATAAGATTTTTTCTGCATATCAATTCTTGGGGGTTTCTTCCAATTTTCTTGACGTGATTTTTGTGTGGCGGGGCTGTTCCCGACTGTCGTGAAAGGGTATGGTCCTGGGTAGTGAACAAGCAGCCCATTCCACCCATGTCGTCACCGTTGCCGTCTTCCGCGCCTTCTCACGAAAGACCCGGAGAAAGACCTGGAGCGAGCGCTTCCGCTTCGATCCCTACCGAGGAGCTCGCCCGGATTTTCAATACCGTGGTGGTGTCCACGCTCGCTCAGGAGAACACGGATTTTCAGGAGGAATTTCAGCGGCTCATGGGAAGCCCGGCTTTCGAGAGCATTCTCCGTTCGGTTCAAGTTCACGCTAAAACCCAAGGGATCCCGATCCGCCAGGCAACCGAGCAGATCGTTAAGACTTTCCGGGCCATGGACCAGCTTTGGCGCGCTTACATTTATCGCGAAGGCGTTGATCGGATTGGCGGAGGCTAGGCTTCTAGCCTAAGAGTGGACGATGAATTCCCAGGGGATCTGAATTTTCCCGTCGCGATCGACGATGCCGCGCGGAGGGTTCGGGAACGGCCCTGCCTGATTGAAGGCGCTGATCGCGGCGTCATCGAGATCGGTCAACCCTGATTCGGTCGTGATTTTGACATTCACGACTTGGCCCGTCGGATTGAGAACCACGATCACCCGCGTGCTGAGGTCGGAGTCGGAGGCGATATGCCGCCCGCTTCGGAAGCGGGTCAAAAGCTTTTGCCTCAGGATCGGAACCCAAGCGCGATCCAGGCGTTCGCGGATGCGCTGGTAGTAGCTGTAGAACACAAATTCCCGGGTATTCAGGGCCGTTCGTTCGCCCTCTTTTATACCCTTGATGTAATCCGACGGGGCGTTTCCGCCGTCGGACTTCCACTCCGGCCGATCGGCTTCTTCCTTGGATTGCTTTTCGAGCTGCTTCTGGGTCGGTATCATGGCGAGGCCCAGCTTCGAAAGATTCGTGACCTTTTCCGGTGGCGCGGCTTCTTTGGCGACCTTGGCGCCGGTCTTGGGCTTGGCGTCGACCCGCGATTCGGAATTGGCCACTTGGGGCGTTGCCGTCTGCCCCATTTTGACCGTCTTGCTCCTGCTTACGGTCTCCAGGTCGATGGCTTGCGTGTGCTCGCCGAGGTATGCGTTCGGCACCGCCTTCTTGGTCAGTTCGCCGCGCTCGGTTTGAACGATGCGCTGGTTCGGCTTGGTCTCTTCGGAATTCTTGGGATCTTTCTTCGCGGCATCCGGCGGCGCGACTTCAATCCAGGTGATTCGCGGGGCGGGTCTTTGCGTGGCCTCGTGCTTTGCCAGCAGCATGAAAACGAAAAGTGCTGCCGCGTGAAATGCTACGGAAAGGTATATTGAACGACGCAGATGTAAAACCTCCGGACGTGCCTTCAGGAAGATCGTAACATCTCCTGAAGAAACGTTCGGACTTATTCGACATCTTCTTTAAATGTTTCGGCGGGGGGTGCCGCTCGCGTACCGCGCGCGCCGTTGCCGCCCGTCGGATTTCCGTCGCTCGAGCCGTTCGGCTGCGTCCCTTCGATAAACGCCTCTTGTATAGAACGCAGGGAGTTGGGCGGGACTAGTTTTCCGGTATTCTGGTCGATGCTCGAGAATACGACCCCCGGGGGTACGGTAAACTCGTCATTCGGATAGGATTTTACCGCTTCGTGCATATAATCGAGCCAGATCGGGAGCGCGGCGCGTGCGCCGGTTTCAAGCGGGCCGATCGTGCGATGGTTGTCGAAGCCGACCCACGTGCCGGTGATGACATGAGGAGTGAAGCCCATGTACCAAGCGTCAATAAAATCACTCGCGGTGCCGGTCTTTCCGGCATTCGGGCGGCCAAGTTGCTGGGCTTCGTGGCCGGTTCCGTACGAGACGACTTCGGTCATGAGGTGGGTCATCACGAATGCCACGCGCGGGTCCATTACTTGGTCTGGATCGTTGGGGAGCGGATAAGTCGGGAAAACGGGAACTCCGCCGGCCGAGGCCGGCGCGGGCGAGCTCGCCGCGGTTGGCGCCGCCGCGACGGCGGCCGGCACGGTTGGTTTGGGCGGTGTTTGCTCTTCGATGGTCTTTCCGTTTCGATCTAATATTTTAGTGTAAAAAATAGGCGTGATTTTGTGCCCGAGCCTCGGGAAGAGGCTGTACAGCTTGACCATGTCCAGGAGCGACATCGATGCGCTGCCCAGGGAGATCGAAAGATCTGAAGGAAGCTCGGCCGTTACGCCGAGGCGCTTGGCGTAGTCGAGGAAAAATGGGATCTGAATCTGTTGCAGGATCTTGATCGTCGGGATGTTCCTCGAGTGGATGAGAGCCTGGCGGAAAGTCGTGTCGCCGTAAAATTTCTCCTCGAAATTGCTCGGCTTCCACTTCGAGTCGGCGTCCTGGTAAACGATCGGCGAGTCGACGATGATCGAGGCGGGGTTGAAGCCCTTTTCAAGCGCGGCGGAGTAGAGAATCGGCTTGAACGATGATCCCGGTTGGCGCTGGGCTTGGATGGCGCGATTGAACTCGGAGTTCTTGATGTCGTAGCCGCCTTGCATCGCGAGCACATAGCCGGTTTCGGCCTCGATCGACAGGAGTGCTCCCTGGATCTGCGGTTCCTGGTCGAGCTCGCCGCTCGCGCCGCCGTTCGCGACGGAGTCGATTTTAACCAGGATGACGTCGCCGGATTTCAGCACCTGCGAGGGCAGGCGCGGCTCCGGGCCGCGGATGCGCTGGCCGTCCTGTTCGCGGAAAGTGTGGGCCCATTTGATCTTTTCGAAAGGCAGCGTGATTCTCGCGTTGCCGACCCGGGCGCTCGCGGTTTTCTTCGTATTGTCGACGTCGGTGACAAACGCGCGGTAGCGCTCGCCCACGTCCAGTAATTTATCGTCGTCGGTGATGCCCGCCAAAGCCGCGGCACCCAGCGGGTCGCCCTTTCCGGTCGGAGTCAGGATCTTGCACTCAAACTTCTTCTGAGCCAGGTCGATGCGGGATTGCTTGACCCACTCTTCGAGCTTCTCGGGAGCCAGGTGCTCCAGGGGGCCGCGATAACCGATTCTTTTGTCGACCGCCTCGAGCCCGCTCCGCACCGCTTTTAGCGCGGTCAGGGAATACGCGGCCGTGGTCGGGACGAGAACCGTCATGCCGCCTTCATAGAGTTCGTCCTCGCCGTATTTCGCCAGCAGATAACGGCGCAGGTGCTCGACGAGATAAGGCGCGTATTTGCGGTTGATATCGTCCTCGTCGTAGATGCGAAGAGGCATATCTATCGCTTCTTGCATCTGTTGGCGGTTGATGTAGCCGTTTTCCATCATGCGATGGAGAACGTAAATCTGGCGTTCCTTCGCCTTTTTCGGGTTTTTGACCGGGCTGTAATTTCCTGGCGCTTGCGGCAAGCCCGCGAGCAGCGCGGCTTCCGCCACATTCACCTGCGAGATCGGCTTCCTGAAATAGGTTTGGCTCGCGGCTTCGATTCCGTAGGAGCCGTGGCCCAGGTAAATTTCGTTCAGATAGAGATAGAGGATCTGCTGTTTGCTCAGGTGGCGTTCGATGCGCGTAGCCAGGATGATTTCCTTGATCTTCCGGTCATAGTGCTTTTCGGGAGTCAGCAGGAGGGACTTGGCGACCTGTTGCGTGATCGTGCTCGCGCCTTGCACGGTTTTTCCGGCGCGCAGATTCGCCAGCCCCGCCCGGATCATGCTCGAGATGTTGATTCCGGTATGCTCGAAAAACTTATCGTCTTCGGCCGAGATGAACGCTTGGACCACTCGCTGCGGGATCTTGTCGTAAGGGACCAGATAGCGTCGCATTTTCGAGAACTCACCGATCACTTGCGGCTTGATCGGGCTGGCGCCGCTCGGACCGACCGCGACGATTTGGGTCACCAAGGCCGGATGGTAGTCATCGATCGTGATGATGTTCGGCAAGTCATGCGAAAAGTGCCAGAACACGGCGCCGACGACGCCGCCTCCGAGGAGCGTGCCGCCGATCGCGATGATGAGAAATGTTTTGAAAATCCAAACCAGGTTGGTCTTTTTCGAGGTCACGGGCTTTTGCTTTCTGGGTTGACGGCGCGATGCAGCTCGGCCATTCGGTCCAATGTCGCGGTTTTTCCGCGAAATTCGGCATCCGTTCGTTTTGCGTAATCCTTCGGTCCGATTCCCTCGAGGTTGGGTCGGATCACCAGATCAGCCGAGGAGGGATCGATGCCTGATCCCGAGGTTTCAATCAGAACGACCGGCGAGCCGTAGCGTTCGCGGGCGTCCTCGCAAAGCTGCTGTTCGGCGCTCGGGGCGGTCGCGGCTTCAGCCGGCGCTCCGTCCCAGGTTCCCGGCTCGAGAAGCTCGGGCGCGGCCATCGATACGCGCAGGACTTTCGCCACGGATCCCTTTTCGATCACCATCGCGGGTACCGCCGCCGGGGAGATCGACTCGCGCGGCCGCTCGATTGCGATTTTAAGCGGTATTTTCATGGAGGATAAATCGATATTGCCGAATTCCGCCTTGATTTTGTCCACGAGAGGAGAGGAATTGGGCTTCCCGAGAAGCCGGCCGATGAAGCCGGCGGAAGGTCGAAACAAATCGTCGTTGAAGCCCAAAAGCGACCACTCGAGATGATTGATGTTCGCATCCCGGGCGTAAAGCGCGCCGAGCAAACTGCCCATTTCCATTCCGTAAATAGCGGCGATCGGGATTTTGTTTTCGGCCAGCACGCGCAGGACGCCGATGTGAGCGAAGCCGCGCGCGAGGCCCGGACCGAGCACGAGCGTGACCGGGTGGATTGTCGCCGCTTGGGGGCCGTACACGGGCGATTCAGGCGCGGTGGATCCCGCCGGTCCGTAAGCTTCGTCAATAGTTCCGGTCGCGCCTGGTCGCGTCCTTTCGCTGTCCGTCATCGGCCGGCGCGCGGACGAGCAGCCGGCTCCGATCCACGCCAAGGCGAGGGTCAGGGGGAAGAGCAGCAAAATTAACTGGCGTTTTCGCCGGTTGTTTTGAGTCGCCAATGCGCGAGAAACTCCTTATTTCCCTGGGTGCCTGTAATAGGGGATTCTATCAAGCCCAGTCGGTTCAATCCAAGAGTTTCGGCAAAAACGCGAAGCCGCTCGACGGCTTGTTGACGCGCGTCTTCGGAGGTCACGATCCCTCCTTTGCCAACGTGTTCCCGGCCGACTTCGAACTGAGGTTTAATCAGCGTAATCCAGTCGGTTTCCGGGGTCGCGAACGCGATTAACGCGGGCAAAATTTTATCGAGCGAGATAAACGAAACGTCCATCACGATGAGGTCGACTTTCTGGCCGACCGTTTCAAACGCCAAATTTCTGGCATTCACTTTTTCGTGCACGATGACGCGCGGGTCGTTGCGGATTTTCCAATCCAACTGGTTATGCCCGACATCGACGGCGAAAACCTTGGACGCGTCCCGCAGCAAAAGAACATGCGTGAACCCTCCGGTCGACGCGCCGACATCAAGCCCCACCCGACCCTGAACCGGCACTTGGAACGCGTCGAGCGCGGCGGCGAGCTTGATTCCTCCGCGTGAGACATAAGGATGATCCTCTCCGCGAACCCGGATCTCGGCATCTTTCGCGACGGCTTGGCCGGGCTTGGTGGCAGGCGTGTCGCCGACGAGAACCTGTCCCGCGATGATCATGCTTTGCGCGCGCTCGCGCGTGGGGGCCAAACCCCGCTCGACCAAGAGCACGTCGATGCGGGTTTTCTCACTGGGCTTCGCCAAGCAGGGCTTTCATCCTTTTTTCGATTCCGGAGGCCGAGAGTCCTTGTGAGTTCTCAAGCGATTCCGGCGAGGCATGCGGCAAGAAGCGATCTTCGTAGCCCGCGTGTTCGCGATGGCCGCGGTGGTCGGGCAGCTCGCCGGTCAAGGCTTGTCCGAAGCCTCCGTGAATGGCGCTGTCTTCGATCGTCAAAAGCGCGGAGTCCGGATTTTCAGCGAGATATTTGAGAAGCTCCAAAGGAATGGGTTTCGCGTCGACGCTCGAGACCAGGGTGATCAAGCTGCCGGCGGGGTCGGCGTTTTTCCGCGCGCCTTCGGCGCGGCTTGCCGAAGGACCGAGCGCCACGACGATGAGCTTCGGGTTTTCCGCCCGATGATGCCAGCGAAGCGATCCCTCGAGCGGAATCGCGAGCGCTTCGGGTCCCGAACCGCGCGGATAGCGAATAGCCCAAGGAACCCCGGCGTCGACGGCGCGCGAAAAAAGTTCCCGCACGTCGGCAAGGCAAGAGGGCGAGCTGATTCTCAGATCGGGGATCGCGCCCAGATACGCGAGATCGAAAGCGCCATGATGAGTGGGGCCGTCGGCTCCCACCACCCCTGCCCGGTCGATCGCGAGAATGACCGGCAGTTTTTGAATGCAGACGTCGTGGATGGTCGAGTCGAGCGCTCTCTGCAAAAAGGTGCTGTAAATGCAGGCCACCGGGCGCAAGCCGCCGGCCGCGAGCCCGGCCGCGAAAGTCACCGCATGGGGTTCGGCGATGCCCACGTCGTGAAAGCGATCGGGAAAGCGCTCGGCAAAAGCGGAGAGCCCGGTTCCTTCTTTCATCGCGGCCGTGATCGCCGTGATGCGCTCGTCTTTTTCGGCAAGCGCGATCAGGCAATCGCCTATCGTATCGCTAAAGGATTTTTTAGGAGAAGCGGGCTTTTCGATTTTGAGATCGTTCTTTTTCAGGGGGCTGATTCCGTGAAACGCCGATGGCAGCTCCTCGGCGGGCGCGTAGCCCTTCCCTTTCTGGGTGATTGCGTGAACGACGATCGGGGCTTTGTATTTGTCTTTTTTGAGATTGGCGAAAACCGAAATCAGCGTTGCGAGGTCATGGCCGTCGAACGGTCCGTGGTATTCGCATCCGAAGAGCGAGAAAAACTCCGGCGCGCGCGAGCTGGCGAGAATCGCCGGCACGGCGCCGGCATTTTTCGATATCGACATCTGATTGTCGTTCACCACGATCAGGAGCGGTCCGGTCGCGGTTTCGCGCAGATTATTGAGGGCCTCGAACGCGAGGCCGGCGGTGAGCCCTCCGTCGCCGATCACGGCGACTGTCCATGGAGCGGTTTTGGCGAAGACCTGTCGCGCGCGGGCGATGCCGAGCGCGGCGGAAATGGATGTCGAGCTGTGGCCGGCGCCGAAGGCGTCGTGCACGCTTTCTTCGCGGCTCAAAAAGCCCGAGATGCCGTTTTCCAGCCGAAGCGTCTCGAACCGGTCCCAGCGTCCGGTGATGAGCTTGTGCGCGTAGGCTTGGTGGCCGACGTCCCAAACGATCGCCTCGCGCGGCGATTCGAAAACATAATGAAGCGCGATGGCGAGCTCGACCGCGCCTAAGCTTGCTCCCAGGTGGCCACCGTTGTGGATGCAGGCCGAGAGAATGGTTTGCCGCATTTCCTCGGCCAAGGCTCGCAATTCTTCGACACCGAGGCGTCGAAGATCTTCGGGAGATTGGATTCTCACCTTACCCTCGCGGCGGCTGAAACGGTTGCGTTTCGACCGTGCCGTCCGGGTTGGCTTTCATCAGCAGCTCGACCCGTTGTTCGGCGACCGCAAGGTGCTGTTGGCAGATGCGGGTGAGTTTCACCCCCTGCTCAAAGCCTTTCAGAGCATCTTCGAGCGAAAGCTCCCCGCTTTCGAGCTGCTTGACGGTTTTTTGCAGCTCTTCCATTGCAGCTTCAAATGGCGCGTTTTCGAAATTTGGGAAATTCGGCGTATCGGACGGAGTTTGAGTTGAGTCGCTCATGTTCTCTATATAGCATAAATTTCCATGGAACCCGCCCCGAAAGGCCCGAACGCGGCCGATGCCCAACGCCCCTCGACCTGGCGGCGCTATAAGTCAGGAATGTGCGACGGCTGCTGGGCCGGGTGCTGCACTCTCCCGGTCGAGGCCAGCGCCTCCGACCTGATCCGCCTGGAGCTGATCACGGAGGAAGAGGCGGCCGAATCTCTGAAAAGGGTGGCGAAGCGGCTCAAATCGGAAGGCTACATTCAAGCCTTCGTGCCCCGAACCCAGCTTTTCGTCCTAGAGCAGCGCAACGGGCGCGATTGTATTTTCTTGGGCAAGGACCGGCTCTGCACGGTCTATCAAAAGCGTCCTGAAGTCTGCCGGAAGTTTCCCACCATCGGCCCGCGCCCGGGGTTTTGCCCGGTGGCGAAAAAGGGGTGACGAGTCTGTGCGGATTTTTCGGTTGATTGTCCTCGCTTTCTTTCTGCTGTTCGGGCAACCGCTCTTGCTTGAGGCTGGCGAGCCTTGTTATCCAGTCGAATTAAGCCCGTATTTTGATGCCGAAAAGCGTATTCTTCAAGTCAAGTCGCCGTGGAGATCGGTCCCGCTTGGGAACACGAGGCGCGTTTTCTATTCACGGGAAACCGGCGAAACATGGGTCAGCGGATTTTCTTTGAAGGAATTGGGAGTCTGGCGAGGCCACGCTCAGGAGTGCGATAATCCGGGTCTTTATCGTCTTGACGGGTCGATCAAAAGCGTGCCGCCCGCGAACGGATTGTTTCAGCCTTATTCCAAGGGCCCGAATACTTTTAGGCCGGATGATCTGGCGTTGCTATCGGATCGGTCGGACTATCCGTTCGTAAAAATATCCATTCCGCCGTCGCGTGCCATTGCTGAAAAGGTCATGGCAAAGAGCCCGGAAATTCCTTTGGCGGTTTGGAGCGTGAAAGTCTTGTTTCACGAAGAGTTTCACAAATTTCAGCCGCTGCTTCAAGGATCCCGAATTCGCGGGGGAGATTCATACGGAGCTGCGTGGATGGCGGGACTTGATTGCACTTATCCCAAACGGAGATTTGGATATTCTGAAGAGGTCCGTACAGAGGTTGCTCGCTGCTAGGCCAGCTTCTCCATGTTTTGAATCCGTGCGTATTTGGGAGAGAATTGAGGGAACCGCGAAGTACTTCGAAGATACGGCAGCGGTTGAAGCTCATTTAGTGGACTGGAAGACCCTGGATGAAATGGATCTGAAGATGCGTTTTATTACAATACGGGAAGCTTAATGGCGCGGATATTAGACCGTATTGATCCGGCCCGGCGCTGGCAAGCGGAGGTTGAGAAGGGAAAGTCGTTGGACGAGGTTCTTTTGAGTCGGAGCAAATCGTTTTAGAACCCGACCGAACGGCTCTCTTCAGTGAGAAACGGACCTCCGAGTGACGCTGTACCCGGAAACCCCTCACTTCAGTCCCAAGTAATGGGTAACTAATAAAGCCAGAAAAAATAAAAGCCTGGCTAGAACAATGAGAAACCAGGTTTTTATCTTAAGTTTTTCCAGCTGGACCCGATAAGAATAATAGGTCTTATTATTCTTCATTCGGATCACCTCCTTTCCATGCACTGACATGCTGGGTGAGGAGGTCGTTCCCTCTACGCCGCCCGATCGGGCTGCGCGTGAAACAGCATAAAGAATACCGTAATCAAAGAGGAGAAAGCGGCGCTCTTCAGAGCAAATCACGGCTTCGCGTTTCGTTTTCGGATCAGGATCACGCAAGCGCGCAGCCGGTGCTTCTCCCGCCGCCGGGATTTTTTACGAGTATCCAGCGGCGAAGCAAGTCGTCGATATCGCGGGTGGCGGTGTCTTGCGAGGATTTGCCGAATGATTTTAAAAGGTTATATGTCATGACTTTCACCTTGTACGTAAATGGTGATCGTTTTAGTCAAAAAAGCCGGAGGTTCGGGCCATCCGCTTTTTCGATCGCTTCAGGAGTGAGCTCCGTGATGGGAAAAGCCTCGATTCCGCGCTGGCGCAGGTGCCGCACCAGGACCCCGTTTCGGTGCTGAACGAAAACGCGGCTCGCGCCGCTCTCGTCGATGGTTCGGTTGATGTCGTGCCAGTCGGCGTGATCCGACATGACGAAACCGAGGTCATAACCGCTGCCGTAAGAGCGACCGCCGTTTTGCATCCAGCCCGAGGCGAAAGCCGTTTCATGATCTTTCAGGGCGGCGGCCCAAGCTTCGCTCAGTGCTGAATGGGGAACCAAAATCAACTCGCCATCAAGTGGGCCGCTGGCGACGGCGGCTTTGAGATCCGCGGTTTCGGCAAGCGCCACTCCTTCGCGCCGGTAACATTCGGTGAGCTCGGAAATGCTCTCGTGTATGAGAACGGGTCTTTGCGCGTAAGAGCGCAGCTCGGCCAAGATGCGCTGGGCCTTGCCCAGTGAGTAACCGAAAAGGACGGAATTTCGGCCGGTTTCCGCATTTTTATTCCACCACTCCGAGATCATCCGTCCATGCTCCAAATTCTTGTCCCAGACGTATTTCGGGGTACCGAAGGTCGCTTCGGTGATGAAGGTGTCGCAAGCGACGCTTTCAAAAGGCGTGCAGCTCGGATCAAAATCCCGCTTGTAATCTCCGGAGGCGACCCAGACGTCCGCGCCTCGCTGAACACGAATCTGGGCTGAGCCCAGAATATGCCCCGCCGAATGCAGGCTCACGAAGACTTCGCCGATGCGGATTTTTTCGCCGTATTGAAGCGTCTGGACGTTGATCTTGCTACCGAGTCGTGCTCGAAGCAGGCCCGCTCCGCTTTTCTCGCAAAGATAGGCGCCGCTCCCTCGACGGGCATGGTCGCTGTGGGCGTGAGTAACAATGGCGCGCTCCACGGGCCGGTGCGGGTCGATGTAAAATCCGCCGGCTTCGCAACAGAGGCCTTTATCGGTTGAGATAATCAGGGGGTCGCGGAGAAATCGCACTTCTCCGGCAGCATAATGGAAAACGGATCAAAAAAGCCAACCCGACCGGACGGCTCGCTAAATGGGACACCAGGTTTTTACTTTAAGTTTTTCCAGCTGGATCCGATGAGAACAATGTAGGTTATTCTTCATTCGGATCACCTCCTTTCCTTGAGCATTTTCATGCTAGGGGAGGAGGTCGTTCCCGCTACGCCGCCCGGTCGAGCGGCGCCTAAACAGCACAAAGAATGCCTGTGCCCAAAGGGATCTGGCGGAGGTTCTTTAATGGAATTCGAGGCTTCGCGTCTCGATTTCGGATCGGGTCTAGCCGGTGGTCGGCGCGGCCGGACCTTGACCCGCCTTATGGCGATGGAGGATCAATCCGTGCGTCGGATCGTAAGGAGAAACGCCGACCGTCACGCGGTCCCCGAGAATTACCCGGATGTGAAATTTTCTCATGCGTCCCGAAAGTTTCGCGGTGATGGTTTGCCCCGTCTGGATTTGAACGGTGAAATTGCCGCCAGCTAAAACATCGGTAATGGTGCCCTCAAACTGGGCGAGGTCTTCACGAGACAAGCAGACTCCTTTAAGTGAGTAAGATTCTAAGTCGTTTGATCTTATAGCATTAATATTTCAGAAAAACCTACCGCGAAATGTCATCCCGAACATCCTCGGGGCGAACTCCCCAGGAATTGAGGATGGAGCGCTCCTCTTCGGGACTTGCGGCCTTCTTGAATTTCGCGCCGGGTTGCCCCTTCACGCGACGCTCGCAGCTGGCCCAGGTCCGGTGGCGCATCGCGGTCGAGCCCAGAAGGCTCAGGTAGGAAAATGCGGCCTTCTTTTCGACTTTGGGCCGCATTTCGGGGAGTTCGGCGTCCTCCGGGAGGTCGTGAATGGCGATTGGATAAGAGAGCAGCGGCCCTCGGTAAAGCTGGAACGGCACCGCCTTCGAGAAGGCCACGGCAATCTCGTCGACCCGTTCGTTGCCCGGGATGCCGGAGTGGCCCCGCACGTACTTCCATTGAATTTTGGATTCGGGGCCGAGTTTGGCGCGTGCCCCCGTGGCCTGTAGCATGGCCTGCCAAAGGTCTTGATTGTTAACGTCTTTACCTTCGGCGGTCTTCCAATCGCGGTTTCGCCAGCCCCAGACCCATTGGGTGATACCGCGGATCACGTAGGTCGAATCGGTGCAGATCCGGATCGGGCCGGGCCGGGTGCCGATGCGGTTGAGCGCATGAATCACGGCGACCATTTCCATCCGATTATTGGTCGTTTGGGGGTCGCGGCCCCCGTATTCCTCGACTTGTCCTTCCGGGTAGGCGATCACCACGCCCCAGCCGCCGGGCCCGGGGTTTCCGCTACAGGCGCCATCGGCAAAAACAGTGATCGGGTAAGGATTGGATTGGGTCACTCGCTCCCGAAGCTAACGCTTTTGCAAGCGGTTGCAAAGGGATTCAGGACATGAAAAGAAGGTTCTGAATGCCTAAGAAAACATTGCCTTGCGGAAGACCCGCGGCGCCGGCGGCTCCGCATGCGACCAGCGCCCGGATTGCCGAGTGGCAGCAAAAGTTGCGGGATTACCTGACGGCCCAGGGGCTTAAGTACTCCGAGCAGCGCTGGAAAATCGCGGAATTGATTCTGTCGATCGGCCGCCATTTGGACGCGCAAGGGCTCGTGGATCGGGTCAAAAAGGAGCATCCCGGCATCGGCGCGGCGACCGTTTATCGCAATATCAAGGTTCTCTGCGATGCGCGAATCCTGAAAGAATCGCTGACGGACTCAAACGGGCGGGTCGTGTACGAGCTTTTTGACGACGATCACCACGATCATATCGTCTGCCTGGATTGCGGCGAGATTTTCGAGTTTCACAACGATCAGATCGAAGCCCTGCAAAACAGCCTGGTCCGCGATATGAAATTCAAGCAAGTCAAGCATCGGCACGTGATCTACGTGAATTGCGAGTACGCGCAAAAGTAGATTTAATTGTCGATCTTGCGGCTTCCGCTTGTTCGCGTCATAATTAGAAATCTATGGGCTCGAGGCTGACCCAAGCTGTCTATTTCTCCGCGGCGCTCTTGGTGGCCGAAATGAGCGCGTCGCTGGCCGCGGCCCCGCCTTCAAATTCAATTCCAAGTTCAGGCCGTTGCAATTCGGATGAATTCACCGTCAACTTGGTCCACTTGCCCACGGGCCAGCTTCGGGATGGCTGCAAAAGCTATTTGACCGGGGCGACGCGAATTTTGATGACGAGCGCGGCTCCCAATTCAGCATCCTCCACCGGCACGAAGGCTTTGAGGGACCCGGCCGATCAAGCGGCCGAGGAAATCGCCGCTCTAGGCGATGGTCCGAACGTCGAAGCGGTCGGAGCAGCAAACGCCGTCTTTGCCCACTTGGGCGGTCCGTGGAACGGCACCGGCAGCGCCGGGTTTTCCGCGGGCGGCGTTTGATGTTCGTAAAGGGGGCAGTTAGTTAGTGATTCAGGCCGAGCTTGCGCCTCGCGAGAACCGCCTTAGCTTCGGCGAAAAAATGCATTCCAATCGCGCAATCCTTCTTGATGAAAAACAGCTCGCGTGAACCCAGCGGCTGGTTTTCGAGTGAGGAAAAATCCGTCAGGAAGAGATCGAGGCATTGGACGGTGTTATAGCTTTGGTCGATCGACGTGTTGCCGGCCGCCCCGCGGGGCTTCGCTTTATAAGAGATTTTAATCAGGTCACAGAGAGGCTTGTTGTTGATCGCCCCCACTTTGAAGAGGTACGCGGTCTCGGCGTCGAGATGCGACGAGGCGGCGAGTTTGGGGTCTTCGGACTTGGGGATGTCGAGACTGCGATGAAGCGTGAGCGACCAGGAATCGGCCCCATCCGAAGCCGTGGCGATTTTCACTTCAAATAGGGGATTCGTTTTGAGCGTGGCCCCATCCTTGAGCTCGGGAAGGCGGGCATCTTCGTTTCTGCGGTCGATGTTTCCGCGCAGAGGGGGGGATGGTTCGGTTGCCCCGATCTCGGGGAGTTTGTTCTCTTTCAAAATCAGGTTGGCGAACTGGGCGCAGGTGGCGTCTTTGAAGTAATTTTTTTTGGCGAGCTTTTCGAGAACCTTGATTTCGGCGGGGCTCAACTTGCCCGGTAGGACGTTTTGCGCATGCGCCTTACGGGACCCGCAAGTCGCGGCGAGAACCAAGGCGATCGTAAAGCCACAGCGTAAATTATTCATATTATTCTATTTAAGCAGGCCTTTTTAATCTCTGCCAGTTGGTAAATTGCGTCCGTTGCGTCCCATAGGTTAGGTTTGACGCAGTGCAAATGGTGAAATTAGCGATGGATGAGTGACAGTTCTGTGACAAATCCCGATTTGATTTCGGTTAGCGTTAAAGAATGGGTTTGGAGTCGCTTAGGGTCGCACAGGTACAGAAAAACGCGCAAAGCTCGCAGAGCTTGGCGTCGACGGATCTTGCCATCGCCTCCGAGCCGGGAATTTTCTTTTTGAATTCCTGCCAGCGTCTTCTTTGGGTTTATTTCGAAGACCGTCAGCCCGACTTCAAGAATGGTTCTTCGCTCGGAAATCTCCAGATTTTCAAGGGCGTCGATGCGTATCGGTTTCTTTTGCGCGTGGCGAGCGGTCTTGAGAGCCAGATTTTGGGTGAGACCGATATTTTCGGCCAGATGAAAGCTGCGCTGAAAAACACGCCCTCCCTAGGATCGGTTGTTTCGTTCGGGGTGCAGAAAATTTTCCAGCAAATCTTCGAAGACACCAAGGAAATCCGTTCCCGCTATCTCGAAAACCTGGGCGGCACCTCTTACGGATCGCTTGTGCGGAAATATTTCGAAAATCGCTCCGCGAAGGTCACCCTTCTGGTGGGCGCGGGCGCTTTGGGCGAGTCGGTCGCGCCGTATCTTCAGGAAGGCGAGCTTCTGATTTTCAACCGGAGCGTCGCGAAGGCCGAAACGCTCAGCCGTGGCTTGAAATCGGCGACGGTGGTGACGCCCGAAAACGAAAGCGCCGCCTGGGCGCGGGCTGATCGCGTGATTGTCTGCATTCCGACCGACGCGGCGGCGGATGAGGAACGGGTCCGTGCTTTTCTTTCGGGCAATGGCGGAGCCCGCGAAATTCTTCACCTGGGCTGCACGCGCGCGCAAGCCGGTATTTGGGCGGAAATTCAAGGCGCGAAATTTTTGGACGATCTTTTTCGCCTGCAAAAATCCCAGAGCGAGGCCCGTTCGCTTTGCATCGCTTCCGCCAAGGCCGCTTGCGATGAGCGCGCCAAGCTCCGCGGCTTGGGTGGCTCGGTGAGCATCGCCCATGGCTGGGAAGATCTCGCCATTTTTGCTTAGTTATGAATAAAAAAATCAAAATCGGCACCCGAAAGTCGCTTTTGGCTTGGGCTCAAAGCGGGCAGGTGGCTCGCGAGATCGAACGTCTCAATCCGGGTGTTTCGGTCGAATTGGTGGGAATCGAAACCCGCGGCGATAGAATCCAGGACGTTTCGCTCCGTGAAGTTAACGGAAAGGAATTCTTCGTGGCCGAGCTCGATGAGGCCTTAGGGTCGGGCCAGGTCGATCTCTGCGTTCATTCCATGAAAGATCTGAGTCTGGACAGGCCCGCCGCGTTCACCCTTGCCGCGATTCCGCGCAGGGCTAATCCGCGCGATGTCGTGCTCTTCGGTCCGGGCGTGGAACGGAAGATCGCGGTCGGAAAGACGCTGAAAATCGGTACCTCCTCTCCGAGGCGGCTTGAAAACATCCCGGCTTTTCTGCGGCGGGCATTGCCTCGTCTTGAATCTCCGGACCTTGAGGCCAAGGTGGAATTGGTTGAAATTCGCGGAAACGTGAACACGCGTCTTTCCCGGGTGCACGAGCCGGAAGGATCGGATCGCGCGTTGGACGGCGTGGTGCTCGCGTTTGCCGGGTTGATTCGTCTTTGGGCGGATACTCCCGGGCGCGCGGAGCTCACGCGCCTGCTGGAGGGCGTGCGCTGGATGGTTTTGCCGTTGCGCGAATGCCCCGCCGCGCCTGCTCAGGGCGCGCTGGCGATCGAATGCCGGGCCAATGATGCCGAAACGCGCGCTATTTTAGGAAAGCTTCACGACCCTGAGACCGAGAAGTTCGTGGCCCGAGAACGCAAGCTTCTCGCCGATTGGGGCGGCGGCTGCCATCAGGCATTTGGGGCGACCTGCGTTTCCCCGAATCCAGCCGTCGGTCCGCTGCTTTTTATCCGCGGTCGCATGCCGGACGGCAAACGGGTGGATGAGTTACAGTGGGCCGCTCCTCCCGAAAAGCCGGATGTGCTGATCTGGGACGGCCCCAAGTGGCGCCCGTCAGGAGCGCTTGAGAACGAGGCGGATGCCGAGGCGATCGAGAAAATTCCGCCAAAAGGCGGTGTGTTCATCGCTCATGCCCGCGCGGTTCCCGCGGGCCGAGCCGAATCCATGGCCGCTTTGAGCGGAGCGAGGATTTGGGTTTCGGGAACGGCGAGCTGGGAGCGTTTGGCGAAAAAAGGCCTTTGGGTGGAGGGTTGCGCCGAGGGTCTCGGATTCGAGTTTTTGCGCGCGACGATCGAGGAGCCGGTGCTGAGGCTTGCGGCTTATCCGCGTGATTGGACGATTTTGACCCACGAGGCGGCGGTGGGCGACTGGGCCGAAAGCCGGGTGCTGGCCACTTATCGCCTGGAGGCTTGCTATCCCGAGGCGGCTATTCACGCTCTTCATTCGGCGCGCGAGATATTTTGGGGAAGCGGATCGCAGTTCGATGAGTTAAAATCGGGGGTGCGCGCCGACGCCCGGCACGCTTGCGGACCCGGAAAAACGGCTAAGAAGCTGCGCAACGAAGGAATCAGCCCGTTTATTTTTCCATCGGTCGAGGAGTGGCGAAAATGGACAAAGCAGAGTTAACCTTACGGAGATTGCGACAGAACCCGGCGATTCGCGAGCTGGTGCGCGAACACCGCGTTTCCCCCGATCAATTGATCCAGCCTCATTTCGTGGTGGAAGGCCTGGCTGCGCGCGAGCCGGTTCCGGGCCTCACCGGCGTGTATCGGGAAAACCAGGAAACGCTTTTGCGCCAGATCGAAGCCGATCTCAAAGTCGGCGCCTCGAAAATCCTGCTTTTCGGCGTTCCGGCCGAGAAGAAACTTAAGAATTTCGATCCCTCCTTCACCGCGAACCAAATCGCCGCGATTCGCAAGCGCTTCGGCGCCGATGTTTTTATTTCCGTCGATGTTTGCCTTTGTTCGTCCACCGCCCACGGACAGTGCGGGATTTTGAATGAAGAGGGCGATCATCTTGAAAACGGCGCGACCGTCGCGGAACTGGTTCGCGCCGCCGTGGCGTATGCGCAGGCGGGCGCCGACTGCGTCGCCCCGAGCGATATGATGGACGGCCGGATCGGCGCCATCCGCACGGCTTTGGACAAGCAGGGCCTCGAGCGTACTTTGTTGATGAGTTATTCGGCGAAATTTCACTCGCGGTTTTACGGCCCGTTTCGAGTGGCCGCCGATTCCGCCCCCAAGGGCTCGATCGCGCTGAAAGACCGCGCGACCTACCAGATCGATCCCGGCACGCCCCGCGACGCGTTCGAGAGCTCGCTTCGCGACGCGGAAGAGGGCGCGGACATCCTGATGGTGAAGCCGGGCCTTCCGTATCTGGATATTCTCTCGAAATTATCGGCGGAAATCCCGAAGCCTTGGGCGGTTTACGAGGTGAGTGGCGAGTTCGCGGCGATTGAGCTTCTCGCGCGCGAGGGTCTCATGCAAGGCCCCGCGGCCCACGTCGAGGCCTGGACGTCTTTCGTGCGCGCGGGCGCATCGATGATCATCACTTACGGAGCGCGCTTCGCGCGGGAATGGATCGAGCAATGTCAGAAATAAGACAAGTAACCGCGGAATCCGCGGCTCTTTTCGAGAGAGCCAAGAAAGTCTCCCCGGGCGGCGTCCATTCGCCGGTACGCGCTTTCAAGGGCGTGGGCGGCACGCCGCGCTTTATTCGCTCGGCCGAGGGCGTGCGGCTCACCGATGTCGACGGGAATCGGTACACGGATTACTGCATGTCCTGGGGCCCGATGATTTTCGGGCATCAGGATCAGGAGATCGCGGAAGCCGTTCGCGGGGCGCTTTCGAGAGGCTGGTCTTACGGAACCGCCGAGCCCTATTCGCTCGAGTTGGCGGAGCTCATCACCGGCGCTTTGCCCTGGGTCGAGAAAATCCGATTCGTGAATTCGGGAACGGAAGCCGTGATGGCGGCGCTTCGTGTGGCGCGCGCGGCGACCGGTCGCACGAAAGTTCTGAAATTCGACGGAGCCTATCACGGCCATCTCGATCAGTTGCTCGTGCGCGCAGGATCAGGCCTGGCCGAAATGGCCTCGCCCGACAGTGCCGGAGTCGCTCCCTCGGTCGCGGCCGATACCATCGTGGTTCCGCTCGATGATTGGGCGGCTTATGAGCAGGCGCTCGCCAGGCACGGCCATGAGCTCGCAGTGGTTTGTTTCGAGGCGATTCCCGCTAACAACGGCTTGCTCTTGCAGCGGGCTGATTTTTTACCGAAAGCTGCGGCGGCCGCGAGAAAAGCGGGAGCATTGGTCCTGCTTGACGAAGTGATCACCGGCTTTCGCGTCGCGTTTGGCGGCGTGGCCGAGCAGAGCGGTGTTTCGCCCGATCTGGTGACCTACGGTAAGATCATCGGCGGCGGATTTCCGGTCGGAGCTTACGGCGGCAAGCGCGAACTGATGGATCTCGTGGCGCCTCAAGGCCCGGTTTACCAGGCGGGTACGCTGAGCGCGAACCCGGTCGCGATGACCGCGGGGCTTGCGACGCTCAAAAAATTGAAACGCGACAATCCCTATCGAAAGCTCGAAGAAAAAACCGAGTCGCTGGCGCGCAAGTTCGAGCGGGTGGCGCGCGACGCCGGCGCCGAAGTGTCCGTGCAGCGCCACGCTTCGATGTTCTGGGCGGTCTTGGGAAAGATCGGTACCGTCGACGGAGTCGTGCGCTCCACGACGCAAACCCCGGCCACGCAAAAAGAACGCTACGCAAAGCTGTTTCATTCGCTTTTGGCGCAGGGCCAATATCTCGCGCCAAGCGGTTTCGAGGTTTCGTTTCTCTCCACCGCGCATCAGGACTCGGACCTCGACGCTTTGGTGGCCGCTTTTAAAGGAGCGCTTTGAGCGGAAAGAACGATATCCACAGATCCACCACCCGCCGCATGAAAATCATGATCGGCGCCCAGGTCTTCTGGATCGGGCTGGTTTGCCTGGTGGGCGCCTGGTGGGGTTTCTTGCTTCTGAGACAGGCTTCGAAAATCGCGCAGCTCGAAGTCGCGGCGGGAATGGCAAGCGGCGAAGCGCACATGGCCTGGATGCGCACCCAGCGCATGCTCTATGGCGAGTCAACCGCGTTTCTGACGCTTCTGATTCTCAGCACCGGCTTTTTGTTCCGTCTCTATTGGCTTGAGATGCGCAGGTCGCGGAGCATGCAGGCGTTTTTCGCCTCGGTCACGCATGAGCTCAGGACTCCGTTGACGAGCATCCGGCTCCAGGCAGAGTCGATCGCGGAGAGCTGTTCGGGCGAGTCCGAGCGTGACCTCGTTAAACGGCTGCTTGAAGATACAACCCGGCTCGAAGCGCAGGTGGAGCGCACGCTCGAACTCGCGCGGGTCGAAGGGGGAGGAGCGGTTTTTGCCCAGCCGCTCCGGCTGCTCCCGTGGCTCACCCGTTTCGTGCAAACGGCCCAGGAATCTTACGGCAAACGAGTGAGCTTCGAGACGGACATCGACGATGTCGTGGCCGAAGCAGATCCGACCGCGCTGCAGGTCGTTTTCCGGAATCTTTTGGAAAACTCGGTCAAACACGCGCTCAAGGAGCCGGTGAAGGTTTCGGTCCGGGCGAAAGCCTCCTCGGGCAACGTGGAAATTCTCTTTCGCGACGACGGCAAGGGCTATTCCGGCGATCAAAGTGATCTTGGTGGGCTTTTTTTCCGCGGCAGCTCGTCTCAAGGCTCGGGAGTGGGGCTTTATTTGGTGAAGATGTTGATGGCCGGAATGAAAGGCAGCGCCAGCTTCGAAAGCCGGAACGGGTTTTTGGTGAAGCTTGTGTTGCGGGAGAGCAGTCATGGCTGAGCGTCATGCATCCCGGATCTTGCTTCTCGAAGACGAGCGTAACGTGGGCTCGACGCTCGATGAGCGCCTTCGCAAGGAAGGTTTCGATGTCGTCTGGGCGACGAGCGTGGAAGAGGCGCGTCTTCAGATCGATTCCCATCGCCGGCTCGACCTGGCCTTGATGGATGTCGGGCTTCCCGATGGCTCCGGTTTTGACGTGGCGGCGCTGCTCCGGAAGTCCCAGCCCTGGGCGGCGATTATTTTTTTGACCGCTTTCGGGTCGCCCGAGGATCGGGTGCGTGGCTTGGAGCTCGGGGCCGAGGATTACGTCGTGAAGCCGTTTCACCTGAAGGAGCTTTTGCTGCGCGTTCGGAACGGGCTCAAGCGCGCTTCCTATTTGGCGGCCGATTTGGGCGATGTCGAGGGCGGAGTGACCGTCGGACGAGCCAAGATTTTATTTTCGAAATTCGAAGCGATCGTCGACGGCAAGGCTCAAACCTTGACTCACAAGGAGACGGCGCTTCTCAAGCTCCTGGTCGAGCGACGCGGCAAGGTGGTCAGTCGCGATGAAATCCTGGATCATGTCTGGTCCGAAGACGAATTTCCGACTTCGCGGACGATCGACAACTTTATCATGCGGATCCGAAGGCTCGTCGAAGTCGACGTCGACAATCCGCAAGTCATCCGCAGCATTCGCGGCGTGGGGTATCAATTGCTATGAATCTTTTTCAGAAAACCATCCGAAGACAGAACGATACCGCGCGTCCCCCGGTCTGGTTCATGCGCCAAGCGGGACGTTATCATTCCCACTATCAGAAATTGAGGCTCGAGCACTCGTTCATCGATCTCTGCAAAAAGCCGGAAGTGGCTTGCGAAGCGACGATGGGCCCGATCCGCGATTTCGGGTTCGATGCCGCGATCTTGTTTTCGGATCTCCTTTTTCCCCTCGAGGCGATGGGGATGGGGTTGCGCTACGAGGAAGGACCCAAGCTCGATTGGCATTTGCGCGAGCTCAAAGACCTGTCGCGCCTCGGAGGCGGGGCGGGCCTGGTGAAAGAGCTTTCTTTCCAGGGCGAGGCGATGCGCCTCATCCGGCAAGCGTTGCCGGCCGATAAAGGCCTGTTGGGTTTTGTCGGGGGGCCGTTCACGCTTTTCAGTTATGCCGTCGAGGGCAGCCACGCGGGCAATCTGGATTCGGCACGCGCCGGTTTGACCGATGGCCGCTTTCAGGGATTCTGCGACCGGCTGCTCGATCTTTTGGCCGAAAACATGGCGCTTCAGGCGCGCGCCGGAGCCGATACCGTCGCGGTTCTCGACACTTGCGCCGGTGAAGTCGACGCGCGGACGTACGGAAAGCAGATCGTGCCGGCGATGCGCGAGCTTTTTTCACGATTTCAAAAACTTTGCCCGGAGCAGCCGATCGCCTATTATTCGAAGGGAACCGGACCCGCGCACTGGGCCGAGCTCGAGTCGCTTCCGATCGGCTATTTGGGCATCGATTGGAATCACGATATCGCCGAAGTCCTCTCGCGCTACGGCTCGCGTTGGGCGATTCAGGGAAATGTCGATCCGCAATGGCTTTTTCTCGAGCCCGCGGAGCTTGAACGGAGAATTCGCGTGATTTTCAACAAGGTCCGGGCGCTGCCCGCCGCCGCCCGCAGGGGTTGGATTTGCGGGCTGGGTCACGGCGTTCTTCCTAAAACGCCGGAGGAAAACGTGCGGCTCTTTCTTCGCGTCCAGCGCGAGGTATTTTCGGAGCAATCGTCATGACGAAATCATCTGTTTTTAAAAAATACAATGTTCCAGGGCCTCGTTACACGAGCTATCCGACGGTGCCTTATTGGACGACCACCCCGACCGAGACTCAATGGGTGGACTGCGTGCGCGAAGCGCTTCGGGAGGCCGCCCAGCGGTCGATCGGCGCCGCGATGTACGTGCACATCCCGTTTTGCGAAAGCCTTTGCACTTATTGCGGCTGCAATACGCGCATCACGCGCAACCGCAAGGTGGGCACTCCCTACGTCGATACCGTGATCCGCGAGTGGAAGCTTTATTTCGACAAGCTGGGCGGAAGCGGAAAAATCCCCTTGGGTGAATTGCATTTGGGCGGCGGAACGCCCACTTTTCTCGAGCCCGAAGAGCTTGAGCGGCTGATCAACGGCCTCATGGCATTTTCGACCCGCACCCCGGAGGCGGAATTTTCTCTCGAAGCCGATCCCCGCGTGACGACCGAAGCTCATCTTCAAACGCTCGCCCGCTTGGGCTTCACCCGTTTGAGCTTGGGCATCCAGGACTTCGACCCAAAAGTTCAAGAGGCCGTGCATCGGGTGCAAAGCATCGAGCAAGTGGCCCGATCGACCGAGCAAGCTCGCGCTCACGGTTATAAGAGCGTGAACTATGATTTGATTTACGGCCTGCCTTTCCAAAACGAGCAAAGCATCGAGCGCACGGTCGCGGCGGTCCGCGATTTAAGGCCAGATCGCATCGCCTTTTACAGTTACGCGCACGTCCCTTGGATCAAACCGGGGCAGCGCCGGTTCACCGAAGCGGATCTTCCCGGCGGCGACCAAAAGCGCGCTCTCTATGAGCTCGGCCGGAGCATGCTCGAGGAAGCGGGTTATCGCGAAATCGGGATGGATCATTTCGCGCTCGAGAGCGATTCGCTATGGACCGCATCGCGCGACGGTTCCTTGCATCGCAATTTCATGGGGTATACGAGCCGCCAGGTTTCGCCGCTGATCGGTTTGGGCGTATCGGCGATCGGGGATTCGTGGACCGCCTTCGCGCAGAACGAGAAAGTGCTCGAAACGTATCAAGCGCGCGTGGAGAAGGGCGAGCTTCCGATTTTGCGCGGCCATGTTTTGGATGAGGAAGATCGCGTGATCCGCCGGCATATCCTGAATTTGATGACCTCGCTTAAGACCGATTGGAACGATGCTTCGCTCGCGGTTCCCTATCTCGACGTCGTCCCCGAGAAGCTGGCGGAACTTGAGCGCGACGGCCTGGTTTGTCTTTCGAAGAGCAGCTGTGAAGTGACCGAAGAGGGAAGGCCCTTTTTGCGCAATATCTGCATGGCGTTCGACGCGCGGCTGGCAAGGCTTTCGCCGTCGACCCGCATTTTCAGCCAGACGATCTGATTTTTATGATTGGCGATATCGATCCATCCCAGAAAAAAGTCACCGTGATCGGCGCCGGGATCGCGGGACTGCTCGCCGCTTACGAGCTGGATCGCAAAGGCTTTGAGGTGTCGTTGCTTGAGGCGGCGAATCGCTCGGGCGGGCTGATTCAAACCAGCCAGCATGAGCCGGGAATCTCCGAGCACGCGGCCCACTCGTTTTTGGCGACTGCGCCGGTTCGGGAGCTATGCCGGGAGATCGGAGTCGAGCTTCTCGAGGTCAACCCGGGCTCGCGCGCGCGGATGGTCCTCAGGGCGGGCCGGATGCGGCGCTTTCCGCTGAAGGCCGGCGAGGCGATCGGGGCGTTTTTTCGCGCCTATTTCAAGCTCGCCCCTCGAAACCCGGAGCTCACGGTGAAAGAGTGGGGTCTTCATTTCTTAGGTCCAGCGGCCACTCGTTATCTGATCACACCCTTTGTTGCCGGAATTTACGGGGTTCGTCCGGAAGATCTTTCCGTCAAGGCGGCCTTTCCGGCGCTGATGGTCCCTCACGGGCAATCGTTGGTGAGCTTTTTCGCCGTGCGCAGGCTGTGGCTGCGTCTTTCGGGGCGGCTGCCCGCAAAATCGAGAGGGCCCATGGTGGCTCCTCGGCTCGGGATGGGTTCGATCGCTGATTCGCTCGATCGGCACCTGAACGCGCGTCTGGGCTCGCGCTTTCGCAAATCGGAAAAGGTGACGGAATTAGCGGGGCTTGGGGGAAATATCGTTTTGGCGGTCCCGGCTTTCGAGGCGGCGCGATTGCTGCGCGAGGAAGATCCTTCACTTTCTGAGGCTCTTTCGGGGATCGTTTATTCATCGCTGGTTTCCGTGACGGCTTTCGTTCGAGCGGAAGATTTGGAACGCCTTCCGAAGGGAGTGGGCGTGCTCTTCCCGAGCGAAGAGAATCGTTCCGCTCTCGGCATTCTTTTCAATTCGAGCGCCTTCGCGGGCCGTGTCCGAGAGCCACGGGAAATGGTTTCGCTCACTTTGATTTTCTCGGGGGATTGGCGTCATCAGGACGATACGGCGCTCGATCAGGCCGTTCGCCGGGAGCTCGAGGCGCTCTTCGGATTCAAACGCGGAGCTTCGATCGATACCGTCATCCATCGATATGAACGCGCGATTCCGCGTTATGATGCGAAGCTCGAAAAGGCCTGGCAAAATGCAAGGGCCGGCTGGTGCGCGCGCAAGGGGCATGTCCTTTTCGGCAACTATTCCGGCCAGGTGAGCCTGCGCGGAATGATCGAGGACGCGCGTTCTCTGGCCGCAGGCTTGCAGCCTTTTGAGCCAACATGAAATGGTTAATGGTTTTTCTGGCTGCCTGGCTGGTGCTGCTCGCCTACGATTTTTCGCAGTTTCAGAAAAACAACATGATCGAGCCGTACAGCCAATTCGTCGTTGCGCTGAATCGAGGCGATGTCTCGAGCGTTTCCGTCGGCAAGGAAACCATCGAAGGGGTTCTTAAAACCGCGCCTCCAGGGCGCCCGAAGCAATTCATCGTCGAGCGCTTGGATGATCCCGATTTGACGAAACGATTGCTTGCTTCCGGCGTGACTGTAAGCGCCGTCCACGAAAACAGTTTCTTCCGGGATCTCTTGTCTTGGATCGTTCCAGCGTTGGTTTTCGTGCTCATCTGGCTTTTTTTCACGCGACGGTTCGGAGGCATTTCCCAGGGCGGCGGAATGTTGCCGATCGGGAAATCACGCGCGAGGGTCTATGTCGAAAAGGACATCGTGACCCGCTTTGACGACGTGGCCGGAGTCGACGAAGCGAAGCAAGAGCTTCGGGAGGTTGTCGATTTTTTGAAGAACCCGCGCACGTTTTCGAAGCTCGGCGGGCGAATGCCCAAAGGGGTGCTTTTAGTCGGCGCCCCGGGCACGGGAAAGACTCTGCTCGCGAAAGCGGTGGCAGGGGAAGCAAGCGTTCCCTTTTTCTCCATCAATGGCTCCGAGTTCGTCGAGCTCTTCGTGGGGTTGGGAGCGGCCCGCGTTCGAGATCTGTTTCAACAGGCCAAGGCCCAGGCTCCTTGCATCATTTTTATCGATGAGCTGGATGCGCTCGGAAAGGCTCGTGGGCTGAACGCGATCGCGGGATCGTCCAACGACGAAAAAGAGCAGACGTTGAATCAGCTCTTGGCCGAGCTCGACGGGTTCGATTCGGCCATCGGCGTCGTTTTGATCGCGGCGACCAACCGACCGGAAGTGCTCGACCCGGCTTTACTGCGCTCCGGCCGTTTCGATCGGCAGGTGCTGGTGGACAAACCCGATCGCCAGGGGCGGGCGAAAATCCTCGAGGTTCATATGAAGGCGATTAAAACCGAGCCCGCGGTGAGCCCCGATTTTCTCGCGTCCCTGACGACCGGATTTTCCGGAGCGGATCTCGCGAACATCGTCAACGATGCCGCGCTCATCGCGACCCGCCGCCAGGCGGAGGCGGTGGCGATGCAGGACTTCAACTCCGCGATCGAGCGGGTCGTGGCCGGCGTCGAGCGGAAAAGCCGGCTACTGGGACCCCATGAAAAGCGTCGCGTGGCGTTTCATGAAATGGGACATGCGACCGTCGCGCTTTCCCTGGGCGCCGGCGAGGAGGTTCATAAGGTCAGCGTCATTCCCCGGGGCATAGGGGCTTTGGGCTACACGCTACGCCGGCCCATCGAGGATCGATACTTGATGGACCGGTCGGAGCTTGAGGCGAAGTTGGCAATCGCGCTTGGCGGCCGGGCCTCCGAAGTGGTTTTTTTCGACGATATCTCGACCGGTGCCGCGGACGATCTCGATAAGGCCACGGAAATCGCGCGAGCCATGATCACCCGATACGGAATGAGCGCGCAATTGGGGTTGGCCACTTACGAACGCGAGGGGGCCCCTTTCTTGGCAAGCGGCGCCCGCGCGTTCGAATACAGTGAAGCGACGGCTCAGCGTATCGACGCCGAGGTGAGCCGGCTTCTCGATAAAGCGATGTCCACCGCCTTGGAAACGGTTAAGTCCTATCGTTCGATGATTGAAGAAGGTGCCAGCATTCTCCTCGTCCAAGAGACCTTGGATGCCGCGGACATCAAGAGACTTTGGCAGAAAAGCCAAAGGCGCATGGCCGCCTAGGAGCGCCGGACCAAGAAAAGAGTGTCGGGGGCCGGGCTCCTGCCCTTCTTGCGCCCGCACAAAGTGCGGGCTGGCGCCATCCGTGGCGCAAGAACCCCCTCATCTTTTCTTGGTCCGGCTGAACCAAAAAGACCTCGCTTGTCGGAATTTCGGCGGTAATATCCAGCAACGGTGGATTCAGTTGGGAAGGCAGTCCGTGAAAGGGTGAGGGGGTTCTTGCGGCAGGATGCCGAAGCCCGAGCGGAAGCGAGGGCGCAAGAAGGCCCATGGATGGGCCGGCCCCCGACACCCCTTTCATGGACTGCCTAGTGACATTGTTTCAGGTCCATATTGACGTACATGTAGCAGCTCTTGGGCAGCGAACAGGTGATTGCTTCCCGTTCGCTCAGGCTACGCAGTGAGTCTCCCCAGATCCATCCGCCGCCGCCCGAACTCGAGTCGCCCGAGCTATGGGTCGGTGCCGGCGCTGGAGTCGATGTCGGATGAGATGTTGGCCATGGAAACGGCCACCAAGGGAAAGGGTTCGAGGTCGAGCTTGGAGTCGGTGCCGGATTGCCCGTCGGGGTTGTCGTTGGAGTCGGGGCCGAAGAAGTCGGAAATCCGCTCGGAGTCGGGAAAGGAGTCGGGCTTTCACCCGGCGTCGGATTCGGCAGCGGCGTTGCCGGCGGGCTTGGCGTATGGTGGTTCGGGTTGTTCGAGCCCCGGCCGGTCCACATCACAGCCTCGAATTTGAAGTCGGCCTGGTCGCGATGCGCGTTCGTGTCGTCGCATTGCAAGGTTCCGAAAAAATCGATGCTGAGCGGGGTTTCGCAATCGACGTGTCCGCCCCGGCCATCCGAGCGAAGACGGGCTTTGAGGCCGTCGACGGTGAAGAAAAACGTTTTGTCCGGAAGCGCGTACCAGTTGGTGTCGATCCGATGATCCGCGGTTCGTGCACTGATGATCTTGTTTTTGCAATCGACGGAAATGTAGAGCGGCTCGATATTTTGATCGAGGTCGACGTGATCCAGCCCGATCGGGCAATTATACATTTCGAGGGGAGCCGGGGTGATGGAGGAAATCGATCCGTAGGGGCATTGCGTTCCGAATCCGGCAACCCCGTTTACCTCCATATAATTTTGGGAATTGGAGCCCGTATCGTTGCTGGAACCACTGGCGTCGTCTTCGGGCCTGCCGCAGCTTACGGCGAGGACGCTGAAAAACGCTAAAAACGTCACCACAATGGTTTGGGCTTTATTTTTCTTCATAATGATCCCCTAAACGACTGGCGATCCATAAGCAAAACCAGCGCCAACCGGGTAACGCATAGTGTAAAGCCGTGTTACACACTTCGGTGCAAACCGCGCCCGAGTTGGGATATGATTCAAAAACTGTATGACGCGAAAAGCTTCGGCCTTAAAATCTACGCTCGTTGATTTGCCGGTGTGGTATCAGCCTGAGGCGCCTTTCGGATCCGCTTTGCGCTATCTCGCCTCGCTTTCGCCTCATTTTCACTGGGTGGGGATCTCGGTTTTGAAGGGCAAGCGCTTGGAGCCGGGCCCGTCGCTGGGAGACCGAAAGGGCGGGGGGAAATTCGTCGCTTCGATCCGTGACGCCGCCGGAAAAGTTTTGGGACAAATCGAAATCGATCGCTCCGATCTCCCGATGGCGGAGCTCGAAAAAATCGTTCAGCGCGTAGCCGATGAGTTGGGAGTTTTATGGCCCGTGTGAAGAAACCGCAGCCCGCGCTCGAAGCGCTGTTTTTCGCGACGCCTGAGCAGAAAGTCCTTCGTCTGTTGCTGTCGGAGCCCACGACCGCGTTTATCCCCCGGGTCATTTCCTCGAAGCTCAAAGGCGTACGCGGCTTAGGCGGCGCCGAAGGCCTCACCGGAATTCTGTCGCATCTGGAACAACTCGATTTGGTCGATTTCGTCGACAACCGCCGCGCGGTCAGATTGCGCGATGAAGGAATGTCCGTTCGGCAGCTGAAAACCCTGGCAGCCATGTGCGATCTCGAAAATCTGCGCGCGTCCTTATTGCCGATTTCGAGTCGCGGGATCCTGTTTGGCAGCCGCGCCAACGGACGTGCCCGCTCGGACAGCGATTATGACCTTTTCGTGGTGAGCGAAGCGCCCGATGAAGCGCGGAAAATCGCGGCGCGCCACCCGATGGCGCGGCAAATCGAGCTGGTCGTCTGGACTCTTGAGCAATACGAAAAAATCGGTCGCGACGATCCGGCGCTGGAGCGCAAGCTTTCCGGCGGAATCGTCCTTTGGGGAGCGGACTGGTGAAGACGAAGTACCGGGTTCTCTTCGCCTTGCTGCCGGTCGTCCTGATTTTCGATCAGATCACCAAGTTGGCCGTCGCCTCGAAATTCCGCTTTTCCGAGTCGATCCCGATCGTCGAGGGGATTTTCAATTTTACCTACGTCCGCAATACCGGCGCCGCCTTCGGGCTTCTGCACAACGCGCAAGAGTCGTTTCGCGTACCCTTTTTCGTGGTCGTGCCCTTGATCTCGCTGATCGCGATCGGGTACGTTTTCCGAAGGTTGGCGGATTCAGACGTGCGGCTTTCTTCCGCGCTTTCTTGCGTGGTGGGCGGCGCGCTCGGAAACCTGATCGATCGCCTGCACTGGGGCTATGTCATCGATTTTTTGGATTTTCACTGGAAATACGATTATCACTTTCCGGCCTTCAACATCGCCGACATGGCCATCTGCACCGGCGTCGTCGCGTTGATGCTCGACCTTTTGCAAAACAAACACGAAAATCCTTCGGAAGACGCAAATGTATCCGCTGCTCTTTAAGATTGGTTCGGTTCCGGTTCATACTTATGGCGTGCTGGTCGCGATCGGCTTTCTTTCGTCGCTTGTTCTGGCGAGCTGGCTCTGCAAGCGGGACGGAATCAATCCCGAGCATATTCTGGATCTCGGCTTTATCTGCATCCTGAGCGGCTTCATCGGGGCGCGGCTGCTTTTCGTGCTCACCCGATGGGAGTATTTCGCGCAAGATCCCGCCTCGATCTTCAGGGTTTGGGAAGGCGGGCTGGTTTTTTTCGGCGGGCCGCTCGCGGCCACACCCTTCGCGATCTGGTATCTGCGCGTGAAAAAAATCCCGATCTGGAAAATGATGGACGCCTGTTTTCCGGGCGTCGCGCTTGCGCATATGTTCGGCCGCTTCGGCTGCCTTTCCGCGGGTTGCTGCTACGGCAAGCCGACGGGCTCTGATTTCGGCATTCGTTTATATTCCGACCTGGTCGACGCCAAGCTCCGCGGCATTCCTCTTCACCCGACTCAGCTTTACGAGGCTACTTCGCTTTTCATCCTCGTTTGCGCCTTGGTTTGGGTTCACCTCCACCGCAAATTCGAGGGGGAAGTCGCGATCATCTACTTCATGGCGTATCCGATCATTCGCAGTATCATCGAGATTTTCCGGGGAGACGAGATCCGCGGCTTCGTCATCGACGGAATCCTTTCGACCAGCCAGTTCATCTCGATCCTGGTTTTCATCGCGGGCGCGATCACGCTCTCCGCGCGGCTCAAAAAAGTGAACGCCTCAAGAGCCGTCGCGTGAAAATCCCGTTCCTGTCCGCAGCGCTCGGTTTAGCTCTCTCGTTGTCGGTCGCGGCCGCGCCGGTGACCAATTCGCCTCCGGCTCATGCGGCGAGGATTGTGACGCTTGCCCCTTCCTTGGGCGAAATCGCGGCCGATCTCGCGGGCAATGGCTTGAGCCGAATCGTCGGGGTCACCGAATATACCGACGTTCCTCCCGGGCTGAAAAAAGTGAAATCGATCGGCTCTTACGTCCGCGTGAATTTGGAGGCGGTTGCCGCCCTGAAACCGGATTTGGTGCTTGCCACCATGGACGGAAACTCGAAAGACCAGGTGACCCATCTTCAGGAAATGGGAATCCCGGTCGTCATCGTGAAATCGGTGACGCTTGCCGATATCGAGCAATCCATTACCCAGATCGCGCATGCGATGGGTGAAGACCAGCAAGGGCAGGTTTTGGTCGCGAGATTCCGCGCCGGGGTCGCGCAGATCCGGTCGCACGCTCAAGCCCGCAAATTTCATCCTTCCGTTCTCTTCGAGCTTTCGGACGCCCCCTTGATCGTTGCCGGCCGCGGCACTTTCCTGAACGACGCGATCGAGCTCGTGGGCGCCAAAAATGTTTTCGCGGATCTTGCTTTGCCTTATCCCCGTCCGGGCGCGGAAGAGGCGGTTCAGCGCAATCCCGATGTCATCATCGTCGGGTCCGAGCAGGAGGCCGAGAAGTGGCGGCGCTTTCCGCAGCTCAAGGCGGTCGCGAATCGGCAGGTCAAGGTTGTGAGAAGCGATGCGCTACTTCGTCCGTCGCCGAGTATCTTACGAGGAATTGTCGAGCTTGAACGCGCTATTTTCCCGCACTAGCCGCGCTTATTGGACCGCGCTCGCGGCTTGGGCGCTTTCATTCGCCCTGGCGCTGAAGATCGGCTCGGTTCCGGGCGCGGATTTCGATCTGATCTATCAGCTGCGCCTCCCACGCGCGATTCTCGCTTCCGCTGTCGGCGCGGGCCTTGCGATCGCCGGCGCGGCTTTGCAGGCCTTGTTCTCGAATCCGCTCTGCGAGCCGTACACGATCGGCATTTCGGCCGGTGCCACGCTCGGCACGGTGGTCGGCGCGGTCATCGGGACGCAATTGATCTTCATGGGTATCAGCGGCCTTGCGTTCGTCGGAGCGCTTGTTTTCGCGGTGTTGCTCCTTTTCGTCGCTCGCCGGTCGACCGCGGGTTCGAGCTCCTTGTTGCTTGCCGGCGTGATGCTTCAGTTTTTCGGCGCCAGCCTCGTCTCGCTTTGGATGGTCTTCGCCGACCCGACCGGCATTCAGGGCGCGCTGTCCTGGCTTTTGGGCGATTTATCGCGCGCGCGCCTCGATGGCGCCGTTCTGAGTCTCGCCTTGGTTTTGATTCTCAGCTTTTTCCTTTGGATGGATTGGCGCGCTCTCGATGCTTTCTTAATCGGGGAGGAGAGCGCTTTGGCCCTGGGGGTGGATACGCACGCGGCCCGGCGTCGAATCATTTTCTTCGTTTCCATCCTGGTGGGTGCCTGTGTCAGCGTCGCGGGTATGGTGGGTTTTGTCGGGCTTTTGATTCCGCATTTGGTTCGCAGGCAAGTGGGCTCGCTTCATTTCTCGCTCCTGCCTCTTTGTGTCGTTTGGGGGGCGGCGAGTTTGACTTTCGCCGATAGCTTGGCCCGGTTTGTCGCGCGTCCCTACGAGCTTCCGGTCGGGGTGGTGACCGCTTTGATCGGCGCGCCTTTTTTTCTATGGCTTGTGATGAGAAGAGGAGCGGCGGCATGATCTTTTCGGTCGAGGCCTTGAGCTTTCGCTATCGTCGCCACGAACCGTGGGTGGTGCGGGATTTCTCGCTCGGGCTTTCTCCCGGTGATTTCGTGGCGCTGCTCGGCCCGAACGGCGGGGGCAAGTCGACCCTGCTCAAATTGCTCGCTGGGATCATCCCCGGCGCGGAAGGCGTGGTTCGCTATCAGGATCGAAATTTCCTTGCCTTATCGCCGGCCGAGCGCGCGCTGAAGGTAGCGTACTCTCCGGCCGTGTTTCACGTTGAGTTTCCGATGACCGCCGAGCAGGCGGTGATGATGGGGCGCACGGCATCGGGAGGTGGGTTTCTCAGGCATATCAACGAAAGCGATCGCGCGTCCGTCGGCGAGGCGATGGAGCTTTGCTGTTGCTCGAGACTGCGCGAGCGCGATGTTCGGGAACTGAGCGGCGGTGAACGGCAGTTGGTTCAGCTGGCGCGCTCGATCGCGACCGGCGCGAAGATCCTCTTTCTCGACGAGGGTCTTTCCCAGATGGATCTCAATCATCAATCCGCGATCGGCAAGATGCTTCGCGGCCTCGCCACTGATCGCGGCTACGCGATCATTTTGGTCGCTCACGACGTGAACCTGGCGGTGGAATGGGCGAGCCATTGCTTATTGATGAAGGGCGGGCGAAAAATCGCCTACGGCCCCGTCGAGAAAGCGCTCACGCAAGAGCACCTTCGGGAGCTTTATCCGGACACCTCGTTCATCGTCGGAACCAGTCCCGCGACGGGCTCGCCCAAGGTTTTCTTCTCTAAATAGCTGAAATTTAATAATTATAATTCCTGATTATTTAAGTTTACTTAATCGTCCGCGTTGTTTAAAAGGTAGGCCGTACCTGATTTCCGGATTTCGGACCTCCACGGAGACCCCTATGAAGAAGTTTTCCATAGTGCCCTTTTTGATTTTCGGACTTCCCGCGTTATCGAGTTCGGTTTTGGCCGACGTCGCGTCGATTCGCGCGGAGGAAAAGGCCTGTCTTGCGGACGCCGAAACCAATCTCGATATGAAAGTTTGCGAGGGCAATACCTATCAGGCCGCGGACAAGGAGCTGAACGCGACTTATCAAAAGCTGGTTGCCGGCTTGAAAGCCCAAGCGGCGAAGGAAAAAGGAATCCCCGATTACGAGAGCAGCGCGGAAATCCTGAGGCGTTTGATCGCTTCGGAGCGCGCTTGGATCACGTTTCGGGACGCGGACTGCAGCTTTCAGGCAACCAGCATGCTGGGTGGAACCGGAGAAGGCCTGATTTATCTCAGCTGCGAGGCATCGACCACCTTGGATCGAATCACGGCTCTTAATTTGATGATGACCCCTTCTTATGTCCAACTTAACTGATTTTTCCAAGCTTGCCTTGTCCCCTGAGCTGCTCGAAGTGATCCGCGAGCTGGGCTATGAAAAGCTCACGCCCATTCAGGCAAAGAGCATCCCGGTTCTTCTGCAAGGCAATGATCTTGTCGGGCAATCCAAGACGGGAAGCGGTAAGACGGCGGCCTTCTCGATCCCGTTGCTGAGTAAAGTCGACTTGAGGGATCGCTCGGTCCAAGCCCTGGTTCTCTGTCCCACTCGCGAGCTCTGCACCCAGGTCGCTCGTGAGATCCGGAAGCTCGGGCGCAGGCATTCCGGGCTTCAAGTCTTGATCTTATCGGGCGGCCAGCCCATGTTTCCGCAGCTCACCGCGCTCGAAAAGGGCGTGCATGTCGTGGTTGGCACTCCGGGCCGGGTCATCGACCATTTGGTGCGCAGGAGCTTGGATCTTCGCGGCGTCGCCACTCTGGTGCTCGATGAAGCCGATCGTATGCTGGACATGGGTTTCGAAGAGGACATGAAAACGATCCTCAAAGACATTCCAAAAAGCAGGCAGACGGTCTTTTTCTCGGCGACCTTTCCGAGGACGATCGAAGCCCTGAGCCGCAGCTATCAAAAAAACCCGATCCGCGTCACGATCGAGGAGTCGGCGCAGGCGAGTCCTCAGATTCGCCAGCTCGTGTACGAGGTCAATCCGGAGCGTAAATTCGATACCTTGCTTTGGGTTCTGCAGCAGTATCAGCCCGACTCAGCGATTGTTTTTTGTAACCTGAAAACCACGGTGAGTGAACTTGCCGAAGGACTTAAAGCCGCGGGTATTCCTTGCGATAGTTTGCACGGCGATCTCGAGCAAAGCGCGCGCGATCGGGTCATGGCTAAGTTTCGCAATCAAAGCACGCGTATTCTGATCGCGACCGATGTCGCCGCGCGCGGGATCGATGTCGAGAATCTGGATATGGTTTTGAATTTCGATTTGCCGGCCCAGCCCGCCGTCTACGTGCATCGGATCGGGCGCACCGGGCGCGCCGGCAAGAGCGGGGTTGCCGTTTCGTTCGCGACCTCGCGGGAAAAGCTCAAAGTCTTGAACATCGAAAAAGAGACCGGGCATGCGCTCCAGCAGAAAACACCGAGCCAACTTGGCGAGAAGGCTCTTGAAACCCGTCAGGTACTGGGTGGCTCGGCGAAGATGCAGACGCTTTATATCGCGGGCGGGCGTAAGGATAAAATGCGCCCCGGCGATATTTTGGGGGCTTTGACCGGTGAAGCAGGGGGACTGCAGGGCTCGCAGGTCGGCAAGATCGAAATCCATGACCGCTTCTCTTATGTCGCGGTTGCGGCCGACATCGCCCAGTTGGCGCTTCAGCGCCTGCGTGACGGCCGAATCAAAGGGCGCAAGTTCGGCGTCGAATTTGTTCGCTGAGATTAATTGTTTCGAGTGCGATGCCGAATAGCAGTTGATGAAATCGTTCGCGCCCGTATTGATCGGCGGCATATTCCTGACGGCGGTATCGTGGGCGGCGGATAGCGGCAATCCGGATCCGTACGCGCGGGTTCGTACGTTAAGGCTTCATAACGGCATGAAAGCCGTCTTGTCACCCAGCGTGGACGCGAAAACCGCGTTAATCAAGGTACGGATCGACGCGGGCCAGTTCAGCGACGAGAGCGGCAAGGCGGGAACCGCGCATCTGCTTGAGCATTATCTTTTTACCGACGCCAAACTGAGCGACGATATGACGTTGCTCGAGGCGATCAAGGAAAAGGGCGGCTCCGGCAACGCCTATACCCAGCAGAAGACCACGATCTATTTCGCGACCGTTCCCGCGGATCTCGCGCCTTGGATCGTCGACGTCTTTCATAAAATCCTCTTCGAGAAATCTTTCGACGAATCACGCATCCAGCATGCGAAAGGCCCGGTATTTCTGGAAATCGGGCATCCGAACCCCTTGGACTACTTGATGGTACTGATCAATCATCTTTGGCCGGATTTCGCCCGCGCGCCCGACGAGTGGAGAAGCGAATTCGGGATTCGCGAACCCGAACTGACCCCCGCGGACGCGCGGGTCGACTTGAACGGACTGACGGGCGAGGAAGTGAAACGGTTTTACGACCGTTATTATTATCCTGGAAACATAACCTTGTTTTTGGCGGGAAAATTCGACGAATCCAAAATTCTGCCGCTAGTCGAGCAAAAGTTCGGCTCAGAGCCCGATCGCAAGGGGTCAAAATGGGTCGAGCCGGCGCCTGTTTCGCGAACGGGTAATTATTATCGTTCGGAGGTGACGTCGAATATCGCGCGAATCGAGGTGGGCACGAAGGTGTCCGGACTCAGCTTCGAAGACGAAGTCGCCGCGCGCGTGTATTTGGAATACCTGGCGCATCGGTTGATGAAGAATCTGCGAAATGTCCGCGGCGAAACCTATACCGTCTATTCCGATACTGAGCTTAGAAAGGGTTCCGGATTTTTGACCGTCAGGTTCGAAGCGCCGCGCGAGCATTATTCCGAGAATCTGAAGCTGGTGCGCGACATGATCGACAAAGAGGCGCGCCAAGGGCAGTTCAGTCCGGAAATGTTCAAAGAGGCATACGATTTATACGGCAAGGGCTTCGAGCGAATCGATCACGACGGCGCGACCATGATGCGCCTGGCGGATCGCTGGGACCATATCGAGCGCGAGTATCGGATCGAGAATGGCCATTTGAGCGATTACGCGGTGTTTTCCAAGCTTACTCACGATGAGATGGTGCGGCGCCTGAAGCTGGTCTTCGCGCCGAACATGAAGGTGGAGCGCCTTTATGAGCCGCCGCTGTTTTTCCGCTTCGAGATCGTCGCGATCGTGATCGCAGCGTTCGGAGCGTGGATGTTTTTGGGGCGAAGCTTGCTGGCTAAAAATTTCCGACACGACCGAATCCGCTGGGTTCGGAAGATGAGCTACCCACCGGCCTACCTTCTGCAAATTTTCGCTTTTTCGATGATCGGGCTTTCCGCGTTATTCATCTACGGGTTGATGTCCGTGTTTTGGGAACATATCGACGTTTTTCAGCGTTCGTTCCTTGTTTCCGATTACCTGTTTTCTGTCCTCTGGCTGGGATCGGCCATCCTGTGCGCCCAATGCGTGCTTGGCGCCTTCGCGCGAAAAGTTATGGTGGTTGAAAATTCGATCTGGGTTAAATCGCTAGGTTACTGGGCCGCGACTTACGATCTGGGCTCGGTCGAGAGGATCGAGCTTCGCTCGCCGTTCGGCGTCTTATTCTCGCCTAAAACTCTTCTGCGCGTGAAGTATCATTGTCAGTTCTACGATCCTCGCCTCTGGAGAAGAGGATTGCTCATCCACTTCAAGGACGGGCGCTCCTGTTTTCTAGGCGTGCGTTCCGCCGAGAACGCGATCGACGAGCTCAACGCCATGATCGAAAAATTCGACGCCGAAGGGGCGCTCGCCCGAAGCCCGATTCTCTACGAAGCCACCGCTGCCGCCTAAAAGAAGATCGTGACGCCGAAATTGTGCGAAACGACCTGAACCGGGTTGACGACATGGCGCAAGCCGTAATCGAGCGAGATGCGCGGCCCGAGCCAGCCGAAACCAAAACCATAGCCCCGGCCATACAGGTTGTTGAGCTCGGGCGTGGCCGAGTTTCGAAACAGGCCGCCGCGGAAAAAAAGATCGTTGAAAGGCGTCAGCTCGACGCCTGTTTCGTAGCCGTACATCGGCTGGTTGGGCGCGTTCGGAGTGAGGTGCGGATCGGCGTAAATCAGCATGATGGACTTTACGTTCAATTTCGTGCCGAGAATATATTGCCGATAGAAGCCTTGCGCCACCGCGTTTGACGATTGAACCGCGTTATCGACGATCGCGGCAACTTGAAGCCAAGACGTCGCCACAAAAGTGGTCGAGACGATCGTGTCGGCGAAGCCCGAGCCGCTGTTGGGGAAATAGAATTTGCCGCCGATGCCGAATCCCAGCTGCTGGATCGCCGCCTTCGCGGCGCCGATGTTGAGAAGTTTGCCTTGATCGCGCAGCGAATAGCCGACGCCGGCTTGAAAGAGCGGATTTCGGCCGTCTTGAACAGAGAAGTTGGTGAGGTGCCCGTGGTAATCTTCCGATCCGTCCGGCGCGGCAGGGCTGTTGTAGTAGAGATAGTTGGCTTCGAGGCCGTAGCTCGGGGTGAACGCCGCGTAGGATGGGTTCATGTAGATTGCGTCGTTGAGAATGGGGCCTGCGTGTCCAGCGCCGCCTAATGCCGCAGTGCGCGGTGACATGAAGTCGGTCGCTAAGGCGCTGGATCCGTATAATCCTAAAAGCGCTAAGATACAGATGAGGCTCAGGCTGCAACGCATCAAAATCTCCTTTACATTTCTAGCTGGTCGGTCTACGTGAAGCCCAACCTATGTCATTACGCAAGGAAAAGCTCAGCAGTGTTCGAAAAGTTTTACTCCAGCGCCGCGAAGTCCTCGCGGGAGGTCTGAGGCGTTCCACGGCCGATTTGATCGAGGACGAGCCAAGTTATTCAGACTCGATCGATCAAGCCTCCGCTGATACCGATAAAACCTTCGCGGTTTTATTGAAGAACCGCGAACACGATATGATGCGTCAAATTGATGCAGCTTTGCGCAGAATCGAGTCGGGTGAATTCGGTGAATGCCTGCGGTGCGGAGAAGAGATCTCCGAAGCTCGTCTTCAAGCTTTTCCTTTCACCACTCTTTGCATCGATTGTCAGTCAGAGGTAGAGTCCGAACAGCGTCGTGCGCCTAACCGCGCCGAGTAGGTATCGTTTAACCGCCGTTCGGAGACCGATTTGATGATTCAAGTAAGGAAAGCTGTCATTCCGGCGGCTGGCCTGGGTACCCGCTTTTTACCCGCAACCAAGGCGATTCCCAAGGAGATGATTCCGATCGTCGACGTGCCGATGATCCAGTATATCGTCGAGGAAGCGGTTGCCTCGGGAATCACCGATATCATTCTGATCACCGCCCGACACAAAGAGGCGATCGAAAACCACTTCGATTACAATTACGAGCTCGAAGACTCGCTCGATAAGAAGCAGAAATCGGATCTTGCCGAAATTTCCCGAAGGGTCGGCAACCTTTGCAATTTGGTCGCGATCCGGCAAAAAAGTCCGATGGGTCTCGGTCACGCGGTTCTGTGCGCGGAGCCCGTTGTGGGCAATGAGCCTTTCGCGGTTTTGCTGGGAGACGATTTGATCGATAATCCGGCTCGCCCCTGTACCCGCCAGCTGATCGAGGTTTACGAGCGCGAGCGCGCGTCGGTGGTCGGCGTGATGGAAGTGCCGGCGGCCGACGTCTCGAAGTATGGCATCGTCGGGGGCAAAATGACGGGCCATGGCCTGATGGAAGTCGATCACCTGGTCGAGAAGCCGCGTCCCGAGGCGGCGCCGTCCCGGTTCGCGATCCCGGGCCGTTATGTCCTTTCACCGGCCATCTTCAGCTGCCTGCGTGAAACCAAGCCCGGCAAAGGCGGCGAAATTCAGCTGACCGACGGTTTACAGCTTCTAGCGCAAAGAGAACGACTTCTTGCTTTTCAATACGAAGGTACGCGCTACGATACAGGAGACCGGCTCGGTTTTATCGACGCGACGCTGGCCTTCGCGCTGAGGCGCCCGGAGCTTGCCTCGGGCGTGCGCGAATTGATGAAAAAACATTTGGGTGGCTTATGACGAAAATCAGCAGCCGGTTCTTGCTCGCACTGCTCGCGGTGGCTTTTTGTTTTGCCGAAGCGGAGAATAATTCCTGGGCCTATGTGCCCCCGGCCGGCTTTCTCGTGAAGACTTTGGCGAAAAAACACACCGGCTATAAGCGCATTCGAATCAAAAGCGAGATCGTGGCGCTTGATAAAACGGGGCAGCCGACCGGATCGCGTTTTCGGGAACTCTTGATTTATACGCCGTCTACCGGAATTCTTCGAAGCACGGCCAGCGATGAGGCGGGAACGCCGGTCTACGAATCCACGAAGTCGGAACGGTCCGCGTCGGTCGCGGCTCGTCTTCTCTTGGAATCCAGGAGCGCTTCCTTGGTCGAGGCGTTGAGGGCGATCGGGCTGAAAATCCCGACGGAATCGGAGCTTGAGAAAATGGCGACCGAAGACGAGCGCCGTGCCGCCGAGAACGAGCATATGGGGCGCTTGGACCATTCGATCGCCTTTGTCGTGGGACCGGCCGACGGCGCGAAATCGGAACTTTGGTTTGATAAGGAAGCTTTTCTGCCGATCCGCCTGGTCGGCGCTTTTCGCAAAGGCGATTCGTCCATCAACGATATTCGCTACAGCGGGTTTCGGAACTATAACGAATTCCCTTATCCTAAAAACGTGATTTGGATGACCGCGACCGGAACGCCGGTGCTTCGGGCCGAGGCCATCGAAGTCGGGGCCGAAAGCGGATCGAACCCGGCGGCCGAACGCGAGCATACTCCGCAGCATGTGGGCGAAGGCTGGACCGACAAGGGCCAGTCGGCCGATAGCGGGCTCAAGGACTTGATCGGCAGCTACTACTCGATTCTCAGGTAAAAGTGGGAGTGAGTGACACGCAATCGTCAGTGATCTCTGTCGCCATTCCGCGGCCCGTGGAGGGCCTTTTTACCTATCGGATCAGTCCGGAGCTCGCGGCCCGCGCCCAGGTCGGGGGGTGGGTTCGGGTTCCCTTCGGCCGGAAAGAAACCCACGCTTTCATCGTCGAGCCCGCGAAGCCGGCTTCGGAGCTTCCAGCCGCGCTCTCGATCGAGAATTTGAAAGACGTCGTCGAAGTCGGCGCTCAAGGCGTCGTCGTTCCGGAGGACGTTCTTGCGCTCTGTCGTTGGGCGCAAGAGTACTATTGCGTCCCGCTCGGCGAGGTTTTGAATTGCGCGTCCCCGGCTTCGGCACTCGGTTTGAGAAGCGCCGGGAAAAAAGTTCGAGCCGTGACCGCGACGCGCGGGCCTGCCACGGGCCCCAAGCACGTGCTCACGGAAGATCAGCTTGCGGCACTCGAAATCCTCGAACAGACGCGACAATCGAACGCCAACAGCCGGGTCGCTCTTTTGCACGGGATCACGGGCAGCGGCAAAACCGAGCTCTATATCGAGATGGCTCGTCGTACTCTCGCCGAGGGCAAGGGCGTGATTGTATTGGTCCCCGAAATCGCGCTCTCATCGCAGCTGCACCGGAGATTCGAAGAAGGGCTGGGCGTGCCGGTGGCACTTTGGCATTCGGCGCTGGCCGACGCCAAAAGACGGGATATCAGCGCGGGCTTGCGGTCGAAGGAATTGCGGGTGGTGGTGGGCGCGCGTTCCGCGATTTTCGCGCCGGTCCCGGATCTCGGTTTGATCGTTGTCGACGAAGAGCATGACCCTACTTACAAGCAGGAGGACCGCGTCCGCTATCATGCGCGCGATCTGGCGGTCGTGCGCTCGGGCATTTCAAAGGCGTTCGTGATTTTGGGTTCGGCGACCCCCAGTCTCGAAACGCGCCAGCGCGTGGAAGAAGGCAAGTATCAGGTCGCGCATCTCGGTTCGCGAATCGGCGCGAGCCGTCTGCCGACGATCGATCTGGTCCACCTTGCCGACGAGGCGTTGGTTCCGGACGTGCAATCCCCGCTCGCGGTTCGAACCGTCGAGGCGATCCGCGAAGTGGCCGAGGCGGGCGAGCAGGCCATGGTGTTTTTGAATCGGCGCGGCTTCGCCTCGTTCTTGCTTTGCGCCGACTGCGGCGAAACCAGCGGTTGCCCCAATTGCTCGATTTCGCTCACCGTGCATCGATTTTCGGGCCGCGCTCTCCAACTTCGATGCCATGTCTGCGGGCATCAGCAGGGAGCGCCTGATTCCTGCCCCAAATGCCAGGGCGACCGGCTACAGCCCATGGGGGCCGGCACGGAGAGCCTTGAAGAGGAGCTGCCGGCGCTGATTCCCGGAATCAAGTGCCTGCGCCTGGATCGCGATCAGGTGACGAGCGCGAGCCGGCTCGAAAAGATCCTGGATGATTTCCGAAACAACAAGGCCAGCGTGCTTTTGGGCACGCAGATGCTCGCCAAGGGACATGATTTTCCCAATGTGACTTTGGTGGTGGTCGTGCTCGCGGATGGGCTCTTTCGCTGGCCGGATTTTCGTTCTTCCGAGCGCAGCCTTCAGATTTTGAAGCAGGTTTCCGGGCGTGCGGGCCGGGCCGAAAAGCCGGGTCGGGTCATGATCCAAACCTATGCGCCCGATCATCCGGTGCTGCAGATTTTGGACGGAAGACTGGATGAAGATTCCTTTCTCGAGAACGAGCGCGAGCTGCGCCGGGCTTTGGGCTATCCGCCGTTCGGCCGCATGGCGCGCTTGCGGTTCGAAAGCTCGGAGCGCGCCGAGGCGAAGAGCCGTTCCGAAGCGGTCGCGAAGCTCATCGGTTCGGATAAGGTCGAGGTCTTGGGGCCGAGCGAGGCGTTTCTGGAGCGGGCGAAGGGGATTTACCGGTGGGATCTGCTTCTGAAGACGCCGCAGATCCAGCACCTGCAGCGCGCGATCCGTCTGGCCCGCGATCTGGCCGCGTCCGAGCGATGGCCTTTGTGGATCGACGTCGATCCTTACGGAACCGGTTGAGCTCCCGGCGTTGAACGGCCTATACTGATTCTGGGATGGCAAAGACTAAGGCGAAAAAGAACGAAATTCTCATTCGCGCGCGCAAGCATATCGCTCAGCAGATCAAGCAGCTCGAGGACGAGCGCAAGCGCCAATTGATGATGAAGCGCCTCGACACGGTCTCGCAAGGGCTGCAGGCGCTCGAGAAGAAGCAGATTGCGGACGCGGCTGTCTATTTCAGGAGCTTCATCAAAATGCTCGAGGAATCCAAAGGGGTTCCTGATGGCGGGCTTTCTCCCGGGTCCTTCGACGAGAAAAGCGAAATCGGGGATGTCCTGCTTTTGGTGAGCGTCTATTGGGAGATGATCAAGGTTTTCGATCGCCTGGATTCCGACGACGGTCGGAAGATTTTCCGCGACTATCTGGAAAGATACGTGTCGATGGCGAGGAATTCGGCATTTCAGCCGCTTTGTGCCGAAGCCGTGCGCCGTTATCTGGCGGGCGGGCGCCCGCGTAACGGGGCGGATTTCAGAAAAGCCTATGACCTGCTCGGAGGTAAAAGCTGCTTTGTCGTCACTTCGCTCAATGACGTGATCGATCCGGGCACTTTGCCCGCGCTGCGCGCTTTTCGGGACGAATCGCTCGTGCGATCGGCCTGGGGCCGGGCGTTCGTCCGGATTTATTACCGGGCGGGGCCGTCGCTTGCGAGCGCCATGGATCGGATGCCGATTTTCGTACGCCGGACCGTGGGCGTCATGATCGATCGAATCGCGGCACGCGTTAAGCGCGACGCCGCTTAATGCAGAATGGTTCCGATTCGGTCAGGGCGGAATCCGTATTGCCCGTTCTGGAAGCTCACCCAGAGCGAGAACCAGATGACCATGGCTTTGCCCTTCACGTTTTTCATCGGGACGAAGCCCCAGTAACGGCTGTCGTTCGAGAAGTCGCGGTTATCGCCCATCACGAAAAGGCTGTCGGGCGGGACGACCGTCGGCGGGAAGTTCTCGGACATGAAATTGTTTCGGTCGTTCATGACATCGTGGTCGACGCTGCCTAATTTTTCGTTATAAATATCGATGCTCTTCGGGCTGTATTTCGCGTCGTCGAGCGATTTGAGAATTTTCTCGGATTCCTGAGGGTTGATCAGCTCGCGCGGCATCATTTGCCCGTTGATGTAGAGAACCTTGTTCTTTAGTTCGACCGTGTCGCCCGGCGTGCCGATCACGCGCTTGATGTAGTAGTAGCTTTCGTCCTTGGGATAGAGAAATACGACGATATCGCCCCTCTTGGGACCATCGCGTTTGATGAGGTAGATGGGGTGATCGGTTACCACGTCTGAAAAGGGGATCTTGATTCCGTACGCGAATTTATTGACGAAAATGTGATCGCCGATCAAGAGAGTCGGGATCATGGATCCCGAGGGGATTTTAAAAGCTTCAACCACGCTTGAGCGGACCATAAAAACGATCAGAAGCGCCAGAGCGAGCGACGCAACGTTCTCAAAAAGCCAGCGGCCGCGGGAGACCGGTTTTGTCGAGGGGGTGCGAACGGAGGGGTTGGAGGCTTGAGAATTATCTTGTTCGGTCATGATGATGTCACGATACCCTGTCTTCCAGCCGAGTTGTAGAGTAAAACTTGAAGTATGCGTATCTTGGACCGCTACCTTGCGGGCATCTTTCTCCGCAACTTTGCGATATCCGTCATGTCGATGTCCTGCCTGTTCCTGTTTCAGGCGCTTTTAGGGCAGCTTTTCGAGCATGAGTTCCCCGGGGACCAGGTCCTGGTTTACAACCTCCTGAATTTGCCGCAGATCATCGTCCAAATGATGCCGCCTTCCGTTTTGTTGGCGACGACCTTTACCCTTTCGGGTTTGACGCGCACGAACGAGCTCGTGGCCTGTAATTCGATCGGGGTCGGGCTTTCGCGCATCATGGCGATCATTTTATCGATCGTTTTCATGATCTGCTGTTTGGTGCTGGTGATGCAGGACCGGATTTGCCCACCCATGTACAAAAAACACGAAGCTTATTATTGGCGCGAGATGAAAAAGCGCCCCGATTTCTTCGTCGACATCAAGCAAGACAAGATCTGGTACCGCTCGCGCAACATGATTTACAATTTGCAGCTTTTTGACGCGAAGAGGGCGACAATCCAGGGCATGTCGATCTACGCCTTCGATGAAAACTTCAACTTGGTTCAATTTATCGACGCGCAAAAGGCGAGCTTCACCCCCGCGGGCTGGAACCTGACTGACGGCACGGTGAGCGTGTTTTCGCGCGAGGATCCGTTTCCGAGGACCCAGAAGTTCAAAACCAAAAACTTGGTCATCAACGAAACGCCTCATGACTTCCAGGAAATCGAAAAAGAGGTGGATGGCCTCCGCCTGAAAGAGCTTTTCGGCTACATCAAGCGGGTACGCGACGCCGGGGCGGATACGAAGTCCTACGAGGTGAAGTTCCACTCCAAAATCAGCTTGAGCTTCATCCCGATCATCATGTGTATTTTGGCGATTCCCTTTTCGCTGCGCGGTCGCCGGGAGGGCGGTGCGGCGCGTGATTTCGGGCTTTGCCTGGCCATCACGTTTTTCTATTGGCTGTTCTTTTCGATCGGTCTGTCGCTCGGCACGAACGGAACCGTGCCGCCTTGGCTTGCCGCTTGGCTGCCGAGCATGGTTTTTGGAGCGCTCGCAATGTTCCTGATTGCCCGAAGGCGGGCATAATAGTAAGGCAGACGCAGGTGGCAAAACTCAAAATTTACACTTTTCCGGATACAGTCCTCGCGCAAAAGGCCGCTCCGGTCGCTCGCGTCGAAAAGACGATGTACAAGCTGGCCGATGACATGCTGGAAACCATGTATGTGGCGCCCGGCATCGGCCTGGCGGCCAATCAGGTGGGGATTCTGGAGCGTATCATCGTTCTCGATACCGATTACGAGTACGAGGAGCTGGACGAGGGCGAGGAAGCCCCGGCGGGAGCGGAAGTCGTCGCGGGCGGCATTATCACCAATCGCAAGCCGCGGATCGTGATTAATCCCGAGATCATCTACCGCGAAGGCTCGATTCTTTTCAACGAGGGTTGCCTGTCGGTTCCTGAATTCAATGCCGAGGTGAAGCGGTCGGAGAAAATCAAGCTCCGCTATCAAGACATCGACGGCGTGACCCGCGAGCTTTCGGCTGACGGGCTGCTGGCGGTAGCTATCCAGCACGAGCTCGATCACCTCGAAGGACGGCTTTTCATCGATCGTTTGAGCCCGCTCAAAAAAGAGACAGTTAAAAAACGGCTTCGCCTGGAGCGTCAGCAGCGCGAAGAAGATGAAGATTTGGAAAGCCTTCTTCATTCTTCGGCCTCGGCCGCGCGCCCGAAAAAGAAATCGAAAGAGATGTAACTGCCATGTCGCTTCGAGTGGTTTTCATGGGTACGCCCGAGTTCGCGGTCCCGGCCTTGGAGGCGATCCAGGCTTCCGGGCATAAAATCGAACTCGTGTATTCGCAGCCAGATAAGCCGGTGGGGCGCGGCCTTGAAATGCGGCCTTCGCCGGTGAAAAAACGGGCGCTTGAGCTTGGTCTCCCCGTGCATACGCCTGAAAAGCTTTCTCCTCCTGAGGAGTTGGCCCGAATTTCGGCGCTCAAGCCCGATGTGATCGTCGTGGTCGCATACGGAAAAATTTTAAGGAAAAACTGGCTCGAGTTGCCTCGTCTGGGTTGTGTGAACATCCATTCCTCCCTTCTGCCGCGCTGGCGGGGGGCCGCGCCCATTCATTGGGCGATGCTCGCCGGTGACGCTGAATCGGGCGTGACGACGATGAAGCTCGTCGAAGAGCTCGATGCCGGGGATATTTTGCTGCAAGCGCGCACACCGATCGGTCCGAACGAAACGGTGAGCGAGCTTCACGACCGATTGGCGCGAATGGGCGCGGAGTTGATTTTGCCGACCCTGGCCGGGCTCGAAAGCGGAGAGCTTCGGGGCACGCCGCAGCCCGTCGAAGGGGTCAACTACGCCACCAAGCTTTCCAGGGAAATGGAGTGGCTCGATCCGGGTCAAAATGTGGACGTTCTGGCTCGACGAGTTCGAGCGCTCAATCCTTGGCCGGGAACATCCGTTTGGGTGGTCGAGCGTGATTCGGCGCCCGTCCGCTTGAAAGTGAAATCAGTGGTGCCCCATCCAGGGCTGAAAGGGTCAGTCGGTTGTCTTTTCGAGCGCTCGGGAATGCTGCTGCTTGGCGTAGCCGATGGTTCGCTTGAGCTCAAGCGCCTGCAATGGGATGGCAAACGCGAAGTCGACGCCGCCGGTTTTCTGAATGGCTTAAAAGGGAAAGGCAGCTCCCTGCCCTTCCAAACCGTACCGCCCTCTGCGATAATCGTCGAATGAGATTCTTCGCTCTTTTATTGCTGCTTTCTGGTTCAAGTCTGATGGCTTTCGCCGATGACCAAGGCTCGGCGCCTCAAAGCAAAGCCGATGTGAATACCGAGGTCAATCCTACGCAGCCCGATCGTTCTCATGTTGTCGGGGTGAAGCCTGTCGCGCCCGGTGCCGACACGGGCGCCTCGAACGATCGTAATGGCGGCAATACTCCCGCGATGGGTATGGGGATTCAATTCAATCTTTCTAAGCCCCGTCCCGCAGTAGCGCCTCGAAAGCCTCGGCCTTCGCCAAGCCCGAACGTGCAGAACGGCGATTAATTCAGATTCTCGACTTCCGCTCGCCATCGATTATGCGGGCCGCATCTTAATGTCAAATTTTCGGCCGTATTTGGACCGTTTTGGCTAAAGGCTTGGATGTGGTCGAATTGAAGCCCATACTTGCTCCCACATATTCGGCCTGAGTCGGGGTCTCGATACGTGCATTGGCTTCCGTCACGTAGCCGTACCGTGTTTTTCACGGCGACCGGAATGTAACGAGTTCGATCTTGGGATTGTGTTTGTACCCCCGGCGCCGGGGATTTTAAGGGTGCAGCCTTCTTTGACTCTTTCGGTCGCAATTTTCGTAACGCCATATCCGCAAGCCTTTCAACGAGCACATCCATTCCGCCATCGTAGTTTTGGTGAGCCATCAAGTTCTTGAGTTCTTCGAGCTTTTCAATAAGCTCCGGGCTTGCAACAAACTGAATCAAAGTTTTTTGATCGGCTAGCGCACATGTCTTTTCTTCAGCGGGCGGCGCGACCTCGGGCAACTTTTCGAATAATATATGCTCGGCTTGGCGAGTGGATTTTCCAACCATGCTTTGAATGATTTCTGTTTTTTCTTGGACGGTGAGCTTTTCTTCTCCGGCATCTCTGCGCCGCCGGTCCTCTTTACGAAATGCGCTTTGCGCCGCCGTCGCGCTCTCGAGATGAAGCTCTCCCGTTTGAAGTTTTTCCGCGACTTGCGGAACGCTATTCAGTAAGCGCATCGCGGAAATACGTCGGTATGCCGCCCCGCATGAGTAGCCCAATTCATTTTGGGCGAACGCATAAAGATCAGGGTAACCCATTGATAAATGCAGGCTTCGGATCTCAACTTCACGCAAATAATGTAAAACCTGCATCAAGAGCTCGCGCTCTCGGGTCGCGACGGCTTTCAGTTCTTGGATGAGGACGCGGCTGGATTTATTTTCGAGATTCATCGGACACCGATATCATGATTCATCGAAGAGTCGCGTAATATAGTGTAAAAATATTTTTTATTTTCTGATCTTTGCGCGGTCTTCGCTGAAAAATTATATTATCCCGCCGCCGGGGTTTTCTTAGTCCAAGCCAATGCAGCCGCTGAAAAGCAGACTCCCCAGGATTTTACCGAAACCAGCTCGAGCGGTTTGACGAGATCGGGGCCGATGACGTTCGGGATGAAAATTCCGATGCAGCAGATTCCGAGCGCGGCGAGCGCGATGATTTTTCCGTTTTTCGAGACAATCGCCCGATCCAGCGCGACGACGCAAACGGGGTAAGCCAACACGAACGAATGATGCCAAGCCAGCGGATGCACGATGAGGCCGATGCCGAGCCATCCGACCCAGCTTTCGATCAATGAAAGCCGCCTGACCTGGCAGACTCGCCACCAAATCACGGAAAATATGGCGCCTAAGCCCAGGGCAATCCACGGGTCAAATCGCGTGTCCTTCGCGCTGATCCCCAGGGCGCGAAGAATGCCGGCGGTAAAACCATGATTCATCTGGCCTCGGACCACGATGTCGCCGAGCTCCTGTCCGCCCGAGCCCGCGGCCTGCATCCACTGGCGATAGAGCTCGACGATTCCGATGTCGTTTCCGTGAAGGCGAAACCATGCCATGACCCAGAAATTGAGCGCGGCGACAAGCAGTACCCCGGTGGCGATGGTTTTGGGCCGAAGCAGTTTGGGCAAAAGCCCGATCATGGAAATGAGCGAAAAAACTTTGGTCGTAAAGATGACCCCTAACGCGCTCAAATTGAACGCCGATGCGGGACGGCCGACCGGAATCGCCCAGAGCGCGACCGCCAGAAGGACGATCGTGAATTGCCCGGCATAAAAATGGGCAAGCCAAATCCACCAAAAAGCGAAGGCCACGCCGGCCGCGACCCGTCGATCCACGCCGAAGCGGATCAGCTTCCAGACAGAATATCCGAGGCATAAAAGCTCGACCCCCGCCCAGGCCGCGCGCGAGGCGGTTTCGCTCATCCACCCGAAGGGAAAAAAGAGCGGCAAGATCCAAGGCGGGTATTTGAAGACGAAGCCCCGATCGGCGGCGCCATAAAGATAGGGCGAAACTCCGTGACCCGCCCATTGCTGGGCCGCCTTCCAGTAGACATTGAAATCCATGCTGTCGGCGATGCCGGCGCGGACCAATCGGAGGGCCGCGAGCGCAAGCAGAAATACGACGGTCCAGACAATATTTCGACTCTTCATTATGTTCCTTTTCGCACGGAGCGCTCCGGGCTAAAAGGATAGAATGAGCAAAGGCTTTATTACGCGATGGCTGCTGATCGCCTTGGCGCTGCATTTGGCGGCCGCGTACTTCAGCACGGGTTATCAGAACTCGGATGAGCATTTCCAGGTCCTCGAATTTTTAAACGCCTACCTGGGTCGCACGCCTTGGGCGGCTCTTCCGATCGAGTACGTTCGATCGGTCAGACCCTGGTTTCAGCCGTTTCTGTATTGGATTCCTGTGCGAGCACTGATGGCGCTCGGCATTTCAAGCCCGTTTGTTTGGGCGGGGGCCATTCGCCTGGTATCGGCGTTGATCGGATGGGCGAGCGTTGTGTCGCTGGTTTCCTGCATCCCGATCTGGATCAAGAAAGTCCGTTGGCAGCGCATTGCCGTGATCACGCTCGCATTGACTTGGTATATCCCCGCGTTCCATGCCCGGCATTCATCAGAGAATCTGTCCGGCGCTCTTTTTATCATCGGGTTGTGTTGGGGGGCGCGCTGGCTCGCGAATTCGTCTTCGAGGTTATCTCCGCTTTTGGCGGTGGGCCTGCTTTGGGGCTTTGCGTTCGAGGCCCGCTACCAGGTGGGGTTCATGGTGGCCGGCGGCTTTTTTTGGCTCGCGCTCGTGAAACGCGCGAGGCTGAGTCAGCTTGCAGCAATCGTTACGGGAATTTTGGCGGCCACCGCTTTTTGCACCTATCTCGATTTCCTCGGTTACGGGCATTGGACGTTCGCGCCGTGGAATTATTTTCATTTCAATCTGATCGAAGGTTACGCGTCCGTGACGGATACTTCGCCTTGGTGGGATTTTTTTCGCCGAATCTGGACCGAGACTTGGCCTGTTTTGGGCTTCATCTGTCTTGCAGGAATGTTGGTGTTCTGGGCTTTGAACCCGTGGCATCCCTTAACTTGGACGCACTTGCCGTTTTTCCTGGTCCACGTGGTGCTGGCGCATAAGGAGACGCGATTTCTTTTTCCGCTGGCGCATGCCGCGCCGCTTTGTTTGGTGATCGCGATTCAGCAACTCAAGCTCAGGCCGAACCTTTTTTTACGGTTGTTCACCGGATCGGTGATTGCAATGAATGGAGTCGCGCTTGCGGCATTCACGTTTTTACCCGCTGCGCCGACCTTGCGATTTTATTCGAAGGTTTACGACCTGGTGGAGGCTGGAACGCTGCATGAGCTTCGCTTTTCGGAGTGGGACCCCTATACGATCGGGGGAATTCCGATGTATTTTTACCGGCCGAGCGGACTTGTGCTAAAACCGTTGGAGAGCCCGGCTCTGGAAAATTCGTATTTTTACGCATCGCCGAGTCCACTGGATTTGACGATGGCGCCCCGTTGCCTGACTTTGACGCGATCTTTGCCGGACTGGCATCTTTTAAGTCGTCTCCACAACTGGACCCTGTACGCATGCGAAAAGAACTGAAAATCAAGAATTGGATTCTTCCGCTTTCGATCGGTGCGGGCATTTTGTTCGCGGGCGGATTGTACTGGTTTGCGCGCCAATCGACGCAGGCGCCGACGATCGGCGGGGATTTCACGCTTCATTCCACGCGCGGCCCGGTTTCGCTCCATGATTTCAAGGGACGTCCCGTGGTGCTTTATTTCGGCTATACGTCTTGCCCCGACGTGTGTCCGCTTTCGATGAGCAAGCTCTCCCGCGTCGTCGCGCAACTGCCGGAAGCCGTCAGGAAAAATTTAGAGCTCGTTTTCGTGAGCGTGGATTACCGAAAAGACACTCCGGAAAAGGCCCAAAATTACGTTTCGTTCTTCTTCAAAGGTGCCCAGGCGGTCGGTTTGACCGGCTCCAAGGAAGAGATCGATCGCGTCGTTTCGCTCTTTAAAACCGGTTATGTCATCGAGGACGTTCCGACCTCGGCGCTGGGGTACAGCATTCAGCATCCCTCCGACTTTTTTCTGATCGACAAGAGAGGAAAGTTTTCAGCCCTGCTTCCAACGGAAGAATCAAACGAAGAACTCAAGAAAGGACTCGAATCAATTCTATGAAAAATTGGATCATGATTGTTTCTCTGTTTCTCATACCGGCGTCGGCCTGGTGCCAGGCATCGAATGCCTCTAAAATTCAGGCGGAAGGGGCGTATGTCGCCGCGGTGCCCGCGACCGACGATAACACCGCCGCCTATTTCACCCTGAAAAACCCGACCGATCAAGCCATCAGCCTGGTGGGCGGGAATTCTTCGGTGGCGAAAAAAGTCGAGATCCACAATCACATTCACAAAGATGGTCAGATGAAGATGGTTCATCTCGAATCATTGGAAATCCCCGCCCACGGCGAAGTGAAGCTCGCCCCCATGGGCCTGCACGTGATGTTGATCGGTTTGAAGGATAGTTTTCGAAAAGCGAAGTCGGTCGAACTTACGTTGAAGTTCTCGGATAAGACTCAGTTGAAAATCAAAGCCCCAATTAAGGCGGAGGAATAAAAATGCGTAGCGTATTTTTCGTATCTGGTCTGATGATGGTTGCTTCCGTGGCCTACGCTCAGGAGCAGAGCTGCACTTATGCGTTGGACAAAAACACCGTGACCGTCGGTTGGACGGGCTTCAAGACTACCCAAAAAACTGGGGTGAACGGCACATTCAAAAAAGTGGAGGTTAAGGGCAAGCTCGAAGCCAAAACCTTCGCTGATTTGATGAAAGGCCTGAAAGTATCGGTCGATAAAATGGCGATCGACAGCGGCAATCCGGTTCGGGATACGAGCCTGACCGAGGCTTTTTTCGGCAAACTTAAAAATTCGATCTCCGGAAAAATCAAAAGCGTTTCGGAAGACGATCGTTCTCTCATCCTGGCGCTTGATTTCAACGGCAAGACCAAGGACGTGCCGATGCACTACGAAGTCAAGGAAGATAAGCTCTTCAGCGCGACCGGAAACATCGATGTTTTGGATTTCGGCGCGAAATCGGCACTCTCGAGTCTGAACGAGCGCTGCCACGATCTCCACAAGGGCGCTGACGGCGTTTCCAAGACCTGGTCGGAAGCCGCCATCAACTTGAAGGGAACGATCACGAAGTCTTGCAAGTAATTACGGGCCCAGCTTGTTAAGTAGCGGATTTTGCCCTGAGACAAGGAGCTTTTTTGCGAAAAAACCGGAGCATACACGACAGTATGTGAGGATTTTTTCGCAAAAAGCGACGAAGTATTCAGGGCAAAATCCGCGCTTAACCTAAGCGATCCAGCGTCCGCGCAGGAACCGATAAGCGCACCAACACTGCAGCGCCAACGAGACCAACGCGAGAACGTAAGCGGTTTTGGGGCGGCGTTGAAAGACGGCGCGATCAGGAAACTGCGTTGCCTGTAAAACCAGTAAGAGAACGGTGACCGGTAAAGTGTAGCGCAGCATGCTTTCGAGATGCGCGCTCGCTTTGCCGGTCACCGGAATGTAGAAAAGCAAAAAGGCCGTAATCCAAAGCGGCCAGTCCCGAAAGCCCAACTTGCGATCGTCGCGAGCGGTCACCCAAAGATGAGCCGCGGTCCAAGTCACGGCCAGGCGGTTCAGCGAGTCCCAGAAGTTCTCGAAGAAAAAATGCGGCACGTACGAGAGCGGGTTGAAGATCGCGAGCCAGAGGCGCTCATTGCCCCAGCCGATTTTCTCAAGCTTGAAGTAAAGATCCCATTGGCCGAAACGAAGCTGGCAATAGGCGAAAAACAGAATCGCGCCTGCAATCGCCGAAATCCCGAGCAGCACTTCTTTCCAATGGCGGATTAGCGCTTTGCCGGGGGCCTTGAGATCGGCGGCATCAAGGCTTTTGAAAAACGGATAGGCGGCCGGGGCGAAAGCCACGATTCGCGTCGCCGACATCATCAGGCCGTGGGCGGCGGCGATTGCGCGTTTCCATCCGGAGCCCTCGCTCCAGTATAAAAAACCCATCATCATGGCTAGGAAAAGCGACTCGGAATATCCCGCGACCAAATAGTAGGCGGCAGGATGCAGGGCAATGATCGCGACCGTCGATAGGGCTCGGCGGGCACTACTTCCGTGCGCGCGCAGATAGAGGAGTAAATAAAGCCAAAAGACAAAAGCCGCGAGTTGCGCCAGAAGGGGGAGCATCCAGGGAACTGATATTTCCGTCGCTTGGGAGGCAAGCCGCACCAGGATCGGATAACCCGGGAAAAATACGGCGTTCGCCAGTCCCTGATGGATGGAATCGCTCGTAATCACGCCCGAGGGCGGCAGTGTATAGCCCGTTTCGGCAATACGGCGATAGTGAAAACTATCCCAGTTGTTGAGGGCCAGGTACCGCTCGGCGAGCGAGTTTCCGGGGGCCAGCGCCAGCGTAATCGCCACCTGCGATAAAACCAGTCCCAGGGACCCCAGTAAGATATTTTTCAACGAAAATCGATTCACCGTGGCTTTAAGATACCATCAACCTCATTTTTTTTGGTAAGGATGGTGGTCAAATTATGGCTTTAAAGAAGAACGCGATTACCATTCCTACGAAAAGGGCGATCATCGCCCCGTCCATTTTATCGGCTGACTTTTCCCGGCTGGCTGCCGAAGTCGCGGCGGTCGAAAAGGCGGGTGCGGATTGGATCCATGTCGATGTCATGGATGGCCACTTTGTCCCCAATCTGACCATTGGGCCGATGGTCGTCGAAGCGATTCGGCCGCACACGAAGCTGCCGCTCGATTGCCATCTGATGGTTTCCGAGCCGGAGAAGTGGATCGATGCTTTCGCTCAAGCCGGCGCGGATTTAATCACGGTGCATGTCGAGGCGACCACGCATCTGCATCGACTGGTGGGATTGATCCGTGAAGCCGGATGCAAGGCCGGGGTTTCGCTCTGCCCGTCCACCTCGCTCACGACCATTGAGGAGGTTCTCGACGACGTCGATCTCGTGCTCATCATGAGCGTGAATCCGGGATTCGGCGGGCAGAGGTTTATTGAGTCGACGATCTCGAAGATCGAGCGTTTGACGGAAGGCCGCGCGCACCGGAAATTCCTGATCGAGGTCGACGGCGGCGTGAAAGCTGATAATATCGGCAGGCTTCGCCGGGCAGGGGTGGATTGTTTTGTCGCCGGCTCGGCTATTTTCGGACATTCCGATCGCGCCCGCGCGATCCAAGACCTGAGGAGCAAATTGTAAAATGCAAACTCTCAAGCTCGGCGTAAAGCCTCTGAGTCTCGAAGACATCCGTGACGTCGCCCTTCATCACCGGCAGGTGGCGCTTTCGCCGGCCGCGGTCACCCGAATCGAAAAAGCCCATCGCTTTTTGCGCGCCGAAGTGGCCAGCGGAAAGACTATGTACGGCATCAACACGGGCTTCGGTCTTTTATCGAACGTCCGTATCGAAGATAAAGACATCGAAACCCTTCAGTACAACCTGCTTCGTTCGCACGCCTGCGGCGTGGGGCCGGGTCTCGCGGATAGTTACGTGCGCGCGATGCTGCTTTTGCGCGCGGCCAATCTCGCGATCGGCCACTCGGGCGTGAGCCGCAAGCTGGTTGAGCAGATCCTGGCTCTTTTGAATCGCGGTGTGCATCCGGTGATTCCGGAGCAAGGCTCCGTCGGAGCGAGCGGCGATCTGGCTCCTTTGTCCCATTTGGCCCTGGTTTTGATCGGCGAAGGCAAAGCCCGCTACAAAGGACGCGAAATGTCCGGCGCGAAAGCGCTGGCCGCGGCCGGTCTCAAGCCGATTCGCTTGGGGCCCAAGGAAGGCTTGGCGCTCATTAACGGCACGCAATTCATGACCGCGATCGGCGCGTTGACCTTGCTCGAGGCCGAGCATCTTTGCGACGTCGCGGACGCCGCCGGCGCGATGTCGATCGAGGCCATGCGCGGAACGGCCACGGCGTTCGAGCCGGAGATCCACTCCGTGCGTCCCCATCCCGGCCAGGTTGCCACGGCGAAGCGAATGCGGTCGCTTCTTCTGGGCGGCGGAAAATCCGAGATTTCCAAGAGCCATGAGAATTGCGGCAAGGTGCAGGATCCTTACAGCTTGCGCTGCATTCCGCAGGTGCACGGGGCGTCCCGCGATGCGCTGAGTTTCGTGCGCCAGGTGCTGGAGCGCGAAGTGAACGCCGTGACCGATAACCCGCTCGTTTTTCCGGAGGAGAAGAAAATTCTATCCGGCGGTAATTTCCACGGCCAGATCGTCGCTATCGCCATGGACCTGCTCGCGATCTCGATCGCGGAAATCGCCAGCATCTCCGAGCAGCGGCTCGAAAAGCTCGTGAACCCGGCGATTTCCGACCTGCCGGCGTTTTTGACTCCCAAAGGCGGCCTGAACAGCGGTTTCATGATCATTCAAGTCGCGGCCGCCGCGATTGTTTCTGAGAACAAGACGCTCTGTCATCCGGCGAGCGTCGATACGATTCCGACCTCGGCCGATAAAGAAGATCATGTGAGCATGGGCGCCTGGGCGGCACGCAAGGCCGCTAAGGTGACCCAGAATGCCCGCCGCGTGCTGGCGATGGAGCTCCTCGCGGCCGCGCAAGGTTTGGACTTCTTGCGCCCGCTAAAGAGCTCCCGGGCCATCGAGAAGCTTTACGGCGTGATCCGGAAGAAAGTCGCTTTCGCGCCAGTCGATCGCTCGTTTCATGATGATCTGGCTTATTTGGAAGGATTGATCGATTCTTACGATCTGGCGGAAATCGTTTCGAAAGGACTCGCATGACCCGAACCCTTCGTGCTCCACGCGGAAATCAGCTCAGCTGCCGAGGCTGGCAGCAAGAGGCGGCTTTGCGCATGCTGATGAACAACCTGGATCCGGAAGTAGCGGAGCGCCCGCAGGATCTCGTCGTTTACGGCGGCAGCGGCAAGGCCGCGCGCAACTGGGAATGCTTCGATGCGATCGTCAAATCCCTGCGTGAATTGCGCGACGATCAGACGCTCCTGATTCAGAGCGGAAAGCCGGTCGCCGTGATGCCGACTCATCCGCTCGCGCCCCGCGTGCTTCTCTCGAACAGCATGCTGGTTCCGAAGTGGGCGACCTGGGAGTACTTCCGGGAGCTCGAAGACAAAGGCCTGATGATGTACGGCCAGATGACCGCCGGGTCTTGGATTTATATCGGGACCCAAGGCATCGTGCAGGGTACGTACGAGACTTTTGCCGAGGCGGGACGCCAGCACTACGGCGGCGAGCTCGGTGGCCGCGTGGTTCTGACTGCGGGCCTGGGCGGCATGGGAGGAGCGCAGCCTCTGGCCGCATCGATGGCGGGAGCGGTCTCGCTCAATATCGAAGTCGATCCGACGCGGGCGAAGCGCCGGCTTGAAACGCGCTATCTCGATGAGATGGCGGATTCGATCGACGACGCTCTCCAGCGCGTCGAGGCCGCGAAAAAGGCCAAAAAAGGCCGCTCGATCGGCTTGATCGGCAACGCGGCCGAAGTTCATTGGGAGCTTTTGAAGCGCGGTTTCATGCCCGATCTTGTGACCGATCAAACGAGCGCGCACGACGAGCTCAATGGTTACATCCCCGCGGGCATGACCTTGGAGCAGGCCCTTGAGCTGAGAACTCGCGATCCCAAGGCCTATGTCGAGCGTTCGATCGCAAGCATGGGCCGCCATGTCGAGGCGATGCTGGAGTTTGGCCGCAGAGGCGCTCATGTGTTTGATTATGGGAACAATATTCGCGCGCAAGCCGTCAAAGCCGGCGTTAAAAACGCGTTCGACTTCCCGGGATTCGTTCCCGCCTATATCCGTCCCCAGTTTTGCGAGGGCCGCGGCCCGTTCCGATGGGCGGCGCTTTCGGGCGATCCCGAGGATATTCGCGTGACCGATGAAGCGATCATGGAATTGTTTCCGGAAGATCGTGGTTTGGTGCGCTGGATTTCCATGGCGCAGGAAAGAATCCAGTTTCAGGGGTTACCCGCCCGAATCTGCTGGCTCGGCTACGGGCAGCGCGAAAAAGCCGGCATGCTTTTCAACGAGCTGGTGCGTTCCGGAAAAGTGAAAGCGCCGATCGTGATCGGCCGCGATCATTTGGATTGCGGTTCGGTTGCCTCCCCGAATCGCGAAACCGAAAGCATGAAAGACGGCTCGGATGCGGTGGCCGATTGGCCGATCTTGAACGCACTGGTGAATTCCGTGAACGGCGCGTCCTGGGTCAGCCTCCATCATGGAGGCGGCGTGGGCATCGGTTACTCGATCCATTCGGGAATGGTCGTCGTGGCCGACGGCACGAAGGACGCTGATTGGCGCCTCACTCGCGTGCTCAACTCCGACTGCGGAATGGGCATCGTTCGCCACGCGGATGCGGGCTATGAAATCGCCCAAAAGATCGGCGCCGGCGCTTTCGCCGATCGCGGCGGCTCGATTCCGATGCTGAAAAAGTAAATGGCCAATCAAGCGATCGTCCACGCAAGCGAGCTTCTGACTGGCGCCGGAATTCGCGTCAAAGACGGCCGTCATGTCGCGGAAGAAGATCTGGGGCGAATCAAGGACGGCGCGCTGGTTTATTCAGTGACCCGCACGGGCCGCGAGATCGAGTGGGTGGGGCCGACGGCGAAGCTTCCCAAGAAATTCGCGCGCGCCAAGAAGGTCGATTTGAAGGGGCTTCGGGCGGTCGTGCCCGGATTCGTGGATTGTCACACCCATCTTGTTTTCGCGGGCGATCGCTCGGACGAGTTCGCGCTGCGTTGCGGGGGCGTGAGTTACGAGGAAATCGCGGCACGAGGCGGAGGGATTCTTACGACCGTTCGGGCCACTCGCGAGGCGAGTATCGCCGAGCTTGAAAAACTGGCCATCGCGCGGGTGAAGGAATCCGAGAGCTACGGTGTCCGCACGCTTGAGATCAAGAGCGGTTACGGACTTTCTTTTGAAGCCGAGCTCAAAGTCCTGCAAGTGATCGCCCGCCTGAAAAAACGCTTTCCGGAGATGACTTTTCGTTCCACGTTTCTGGGTGCGCACGATTTTCCGAAAGATCGTACGCGCGAGGAGTATCTTTCCGATCTTCTCGATAAAATGCTTCCGGAAGTCACGCGTAGAAAATTAGCCGATGCTTGCGACATTTTTGTCGACCAAGGTTTTTATACTTTGGAAGAAGCGAAGCTCGTTCTGGCGCGCGCGCGTGAGCTGGGCCTCGCGGTCAAGATGCACGCCGATGAATTGGTTAACACCGAATCGGCCGCGCTTGCAGCCGACTTGAACTGCCTGTCCGCCGATCATCTTTTGAAAATTTCCGATCGCGGCATCGCCAAGCTCGCTTCGTCCAATACGGTCGCCGTGCTTTTGCCGGGAACCGCGTTTTATCTCAAAGCTCCACATGCCCCGGCGCGCAAGCTCATTCAAGCCGGCGCTTGCGTCGCGCTCTCGACTGATTTTAATCCCGGCACTTGCATGACATTGAATTTGCCGGCGGTCATGACGATCGCGGCGCTTTATCTCGGCATGACCCGCGCCGAGATCTTAGCGGCGGTCACTTACAACGCAGCCAAGGCTTTGGGCTTGCACGATCGCAAAGGCACGCTCGAGCCCGGCCTCGATGCGGATTTCACGATCCTGCCGTTCGCGCGTTTTGAAGAGGCGTATTATCGCTTCGCTTGGTGATCTTTTTGTGTTATATTCACAATGCCTCGATAGGAATTCGTAATTGTTTTGAACTTCCGCCGCCTATCGTTCTTTAAATTCAATTAAAATTTTATAGAACGAGGTATTCATGAATTCCGCCATTGATCGTATCCACTCAAAGGCCATCGAGATTTCCACTCGTTATAAAAAATCTGAATCCGAACTGATTGAAGTTCTGCAACAGGCTGAAGAGCATCGGGTTTTTCTCGCGCGGGGGCATGCAAGTCTTTTCGCTTATGTGACCCGCGAACTGGGCCTTTCTGAAAATGCGGCATATGCGCTCATCACGGTTGCCAGAAAAGCGCGCCAAGTTCCGGAATTGAAAATCCAGATGCAATCCGGAGCCATGACTCTCTCGAACGCCCGGCGGGTGGCGGCCGTTCTGACCCCAGAAAACAAAAGCGATTGGATCAAAAAAGCGAGTGAACTTTCGAGCCGCGAGCTCGAAAAGGAAATCGTCAAAGTCAGGCTGCAAGAGGCGGTTCAAGAGCGCGCAGCCTATGTGACCGAAGATCGGTTCAAGCTTGAATTGGGGATTTCGGAGTCGGAGTTGGAAAAACTAAGACGCGTTCAAGATCTTCTCAGTCAAAAGCGGTCGCGTCCGGTGAGTTTGGAAGAAACGATTGAAGCCATGACGGCGGAGTATTTAGATCGTCATGATCCGGTGGAAAAAGCCAGGCGTGCGAAAAATCCGAGCGTGGCGATCAAAAGACTCGTCACGCGACGAGTTCGTGTGCCAATTCCCGCGGAGATCTTGCATCAGGTGAATAAAAGAGATCAGCGAAAATGCACCCACGTCACGAACGGCAAGAGATGCAACCAGACACGATGGACCCAGATTCATCATAAAATTCATGTGAGCGATGGCGGGCTGAATACTCCGGATAACCTGATCACGCTTTGCGCGGCTCATCACCGGCTTCAGCACTCAGACTTTTTTTAGGGGGCGGTAGCAGACTTTGTAATTGAAAATCCAATGAAACAGGCACGCCATGGCGATGCCGGTCATCACGTCGATGATGTAGTGTTGCTTCGTGGTGAGCGTCGAGACCGCGATCGCCGTTCCCCAGGCGAGGAAAAACGGCAATTTGCGGCGTTGTTCGTTGAGAAACAGCATTCCGCAGAGGAGTACGCTGCTGACATGCAAGCTCGGGCAGCAGTTGCCGGGATTGTCTCCGACTCGCAAGGTCGTCCAAGCCAAATTCGTCCAAAAGCCCAGGCCTTCAGGGACCGGATAAAGCTCGCGCGGATAAGTGGTCGGCCAAAGCATGAAAATCAGCACGCTGACGCTCTGAAGCGAGATGAACGAATAGAGATACTTGTTCAGATTCACCGTGTTCCTGCAAAGGCAATAGATGAGGACGAAGTAGATATATTCGCTGATGTAGATCCAGATCGTATGGGGCAAAAAAGGAATCGTGCGGTCCCAGGCCCACATCGGAAGCTGCCGGGGCTCGAGAATCGGAAAGTGATTGGAAAGCAGGTAGAGAACGCTGGCGGCCGAGAAAAGCAGAAAACCGGCGATAATCCTGTTTTCATCCGTAACGATCAGCGGTAGCTCGATTCCCGGGATCGTGCCCGGCTGGCGCCTACAAGGGCCTTTGCCTTTCGCGCCGGCGTATTCAACGGTTTGTGCTTGGGTGGTGTCTATGTGTAATCCCATCAGCCGCTTAACCATTTTTCCAGTTTCGAACGGACTTCTTCGCTGTTCCAGTCGCGGTCGCCGTTTTCAAGCATGAGAATTCTTCTTTTTGAATCCAAAATGACGGTGAGTGGGATCGCGTGGACGTCGAAAATCTCGGCAATTTTGCCTTCGGGGTCCGTGTATACCGGGAAGTCGATATTCAGTTTTTTCACCAGCCGCGGGATCGCTTGGTCAGGGGTCTCGTCCAGGTTGATCCCGGCTACTTCGAAGCCTTTGGCGCGGTAAGCGTCGCGGAGCTTGACGATCGACGGCATCTCGACAACGCAGGCTTCGCACCAGGAAGCCCAAAAGTTGATCATGATCACTTTGTTCTGAAGCGCGGAAAGCTTGATCCAGTCGTTTTCACCGAATCTGCGCATCGTGAAGTCCGGGATTTGCGAGCCGATTTTCAGCTCCTCGGGTGCGCCTCCCTTTTCAGCCGCGGGCTTTTGCAAACTGCCCAACGAACGGACCCAAAGCGCTGCGCCTCCGGCCAAAAAGACGATCGCGGCGACCGTGAATAAAACGCCCAACATTTTGATTTGCGTGGCTTTTTTCTGAGAACTGGGGGTCTTTTCAGATTCGTTTGTCATCTTTTACAGCTCTTTTGTACAATACTACCTTACAATCTCATTATGAAATCGCCCAAAGTAATCCATGCGAGCGGGCAAGCATTAGTCGAGTATCTTTTGATGCTCTCGGTGGCGATTTCGCTCATCTTGTTACTTCAAAGGGGCCTTCGCAGCACGACATTTAGTCTTTGGAGAAGATTTAGCTGCGATATCGTCGCTGCCTGCCCCGGATGCGCCTATCAGGGAAGCAATGGCCTGAGTTGTGCGGCGCGTAACTAGGAGTCCTATTTCCTGCGGCGATAAGTGAGGTAGAGCTCGTCTCCGAGTTTCTTGCAGCGAATCAGCTTTAACTCGAGAATTTCGGCAGGCGAAAATCCCGCCCCCTCGACCAGGGTTGGAGACTCGCGCCCTCCCACGATTTTCGGGGTCAGGGTGACATGGTATTCGTCAATCAAGTTCCTTGAGGCGAAATCCCACATCAGCCCGCCTCCGCCTTCCACTAAAATACTTTCAAACCCGCGCTTCTTGAGCGCCGCGATGAGCTGCGCGGCGATGGGGGCGCCGTGGGGTTTGAGCTGAACGATTTCAGAGCCGCGGCCGAAAGCTTTTTGCCGGGCAGCCGAAAGGGGATGGGTGACGAAAAGGATGCGCCGAAGCTTCGGATCCGCGAAAAAAGGAAGATCCGAGCTCACGCCTTCGAGTCCGTGACTGATAATCGCGTTCGCGGGCTGGCGCTGGGGGCGGGCGCCGCGAACGCCGCAGAATTTTTGATAGGCGCGAAGGGTCGATGCGCCCATGATCACGATGTCTGCGCGCTTTCGAAGCACCTGCATTTGAGCGCGATCGGCGG